>CAKSEY010000033.1 GCA_934448295.1 uncultured Oscillospiraceae bacterium | reverse complement strand
TAACTGACTTAGCAGCTCTAATCTGTTTTCTTCATCAAATAGTGTTTTCTGTTTCATTTCCTTATTATATCACTTTTCCCTTCTTTTGCATAGGGGTTTTTAGAGGTTACCTTAATAAACAGCGCCAACATGGAACGAAAGCCCGTTTGTTCCATGTTGGCGATTTTATTCGTTCCGTGCTTATACTATTAGTTCCAAGTCTATTGACAAATCCCCGAAACAAATGTATAATATAAAAAGGCACGAAAAACAGTCATTAATACACTAGGAGGTTATAATGAAACTTAAATCATCAGTGAAATGGGCGATAGCCGCTGCGGCTACCGTTACAACGGTTACAGTGAGCGTGGGCATGATAGCAAACGCTTACACTTACAATTGGGATGAAACTTCCGGAGGCGGTTACGGTATTTTTAGGGATGGCAATGACAAAATAGAAAAAGAATATTACCGAAAAGGCTATGATTTTGAATTTTCGGAGGAAAACTCTGCGCTGAAGCAGGCGGTAAGATTTGAACTGAGCGTTGATATCGAAGACTACTATTCAAACCGGATTTATTGTACTATACCTGCGAAGGCAACCATCAATTTCGGCGGGTACGATGAAAACGGCGACAGGGTTGAAATCGGTCAACTTGTGAAAAATGAGGCTTATTCCGGCGACCTGGAATACTCTTTTACTGCCGCTGATAAAGACAGCATGGCAAGCGGAAAGTTCTGGATGGAGCTTGAGGAGAGTTCATTCTCAAGCGTTGAGTTTAAGTCCATAAAGTTCTACGACAAGGACGACCACTGCATACTCTACGGCTGCGCGCAGGACACGGGTATGAATGAAGAGAATTATAATTGGTATGGTCAGTGGACGTTCTATCAGCTTGACGCGCCTGCTCTTGAAGTTGAGGGTATTCAGAACGCCGACGGCACATATGCGCTGAACGCAGACGTCAGCGTATCCAAGCCGACTATGATTGTGAAAACAAGCAATGGCGCAAATGAAAATATCTGCGAGTCGGCTTCAGTCAAATGTTTCCTTAACGGCGAGGAAATAACAGACGCTAAGTCGTTCGCTTATAATTCTGCCGAGGGGGCAAACAACGAGCACAAATTTGTATCCAGTGCGTGCGTTGTTCTCAAGGATACCCAAAATTGCGACGCGGACGGTAAACCTACGGAAATTGAGCTTTACAGCGTCGGCGCTGAGCAGACCGTAAAGATCGAAAAGTTGAAGATCGAGGCGGGCAAGCCTCAGCTTTTGGGCGAACTCCCAACAATTAGCTACGGCGATTTTGACAGCCCCAATAAACTGCTTGAAGCGTTAAACAATGCCACTCGCGATCCCGACTTCACAGCACCGCAAGTTGAGGGCGCTTATGTGGACAGCTCCGTTACGGACGATACCGCGCTTTTCAGCAGAGTTTTGATTCCCAGCGCGGACGGAAGCAGTAAAGTAATTGCAAAGGTGGTTTACGACGAAGTATCGGGCTTTGACCCCGCTTCGCACAAGGCGCAGACAATCACGCTGAAGGCTCATGCCGAGGCGAACGACATTGAATTCCTGAACAGCCCGGTCAAGTTTGAGAAAGAGATGAATTGCAGCGCCGATTATATCGACAGCGTAAAAATCAGCAAGCAGCCCAAGACTGACTACGAATATCGCGAGGGTCTTGACCTCTCGGGCGGCGAACTGACGATAACATACAACAGCAACGACAAGGAAACCGTCCCCATGACGGACGCAAGAGTTTCTGCAAGCGGATTTTACGGTGCGAACGGAGAGTTCCCCGCATACAATTCAGAGGTTAAGGTAACCATTACATACACCGCCGAGGACGGCGTTTACGACCCTGCGCGCACAGACGGTGCAACGTTCTCAGTCGATTTTACGGCAAAAATCAAAGATATTCCTGCGCTTGACGCTCCTGTTATCACTCCCAACGGAGGTACGTTCAGCAATTCCTGCGAAGTCAGCATTACCGCGCAGGAGGGCGCGTCTATCTTCTACACCACGGACGGCACCGATCCTACGGCGGACAGCAGCAGATACACCGCTCCTTTTACCATCACGAATGACGCAGTCGTAAAGGCGATAGCAGTCAAGGAGGGCTGCTACAACAGCAAGATTTCTTACGCATCATTCACCAGAGAGATCTCTGCGCTTGACGCTCCTGTTATCACTCCCAACGGAGGTACGTTCAGCAATTCCTGCGAAGTCAGCATTACCGCGCAGGAGGGCGCGTCTATCTTCTACACCACGGACGGCACCGA
>CAKSEY010000032.1 GCA_934448295.1 uncultured Oscillospiraceae bacterium | reverse complement strand
ATTTGCTGGTCAATATTTGACCGATTATGCTAAATGCCTCTATTTGTCTGAAATTTTGTGGGTTTTTAGAGGTTGCCATAAATACTATTATAATGGAGGACAAAAATATGGAGGACAAAAATGCGTTTACTTGTTGTTGAAGATGAAAAATCCCTGCGGGACGATATCACGAAAAAGCTGCGTCTGGACGGCTATGAAGCAGACTCCTGCGGCGATGGAAATGAAGCCCGCGAGCTGCTTGCAGTAGAGCGTTACGACCTGATCCTGCTTGATATCAACCTGCCCGGCGTGGACGGAATGACCCTGCTGAGGGAATTTCGGACAGTGAACTATGAAACTCCCGTGCTGATTCTCTCTGCACGCAGTGAGATAACCGACAAAGTGGAGGGGCTTGACGCAGGCGCGAACGACTACCTGTCCAAGCCGTTCCATCTGGCGGAGCTTGAGGCGCGCATACGCAGCCTGACGCGCCGTCAGTTCATTCAGCGCGATGTCTGCCTGAAATGCGGAAGGCTCGTATACGATACCCGGACAAGGATCGCTTCAGTTGACGGCGCACCGGTCGCACTTACACGAAAGGAGACCGGAGTGCTTGAATATCTCATGCTGCACGAGGGCCGCCCGGTAAGCCAGGAAGAGCTTATTGAACACGTCTGGGATGGAAGTGTGGACAGCTTCAGTAATTCGATACGCGTTCACATTTCGGCTCTGCGCAGGAAACTACGCGCTGCGCTTGGGTACGACCCGGTCGTGAACCGTGTTGGAGAGGGCTATGTGATAGGGGGAGACGACAAATGAAAAGACTGTCACTGCAATGGCGGATAACCCTGCTGACAGCTCTGCTGATCGCAGGGACCTGCATATGCCTTAATCTTCTGCTTTATCATTCAGGAGCTGGCAGCATTGATTCGCTCAATGGGTTTGTATTTGAATATACGCCGGAATTTTCCGAAGATCCGGACGGTCTCGCTATTGAGATATCAGACAGTCAGATGGCGGAATTTATCAGCCGGTTTTCAGATGAAGCATATGATGCAAAGGCTGATTTCGGGCGGAAAGGCTGGCTGATAACGGTTGCCGTGACTATTGCCAGCGCCGCGATAGCCTACTTTGTCAGCGGACATGCGCTGAAACCGCTGAGAAAGCTATCTCAGCAGGCTGAAAAGATAGACCAGGACAGTATCTCGGACATACGGCTCAATGAAGACACTGTAAAGGAATTCCGGCAGCTCAGCGTTTCGGTGAACCTGATGCTCGACCGGCTTTCGGAATCGTTCGCAACGCAGCGCCAGTTTTCCGGGAATGCCGCGCATGAACTTCGCACGCCGCTCGCAATAATGCAGACAAAGCTGGAGCTTTTTGCCGCAGAGCATAAAAATTTGGAAGGCGATACGGTTGAACTTGTCCGGTCGCAGACTGAACAGCTCGACAGGCTTTCCAAGCTGGTGCATACGCTTCTTGAAATGAGCAATCTAAGTTCGGCGCCGCGCTCTGAACGCATTGAACTTGCGCCTCTCGTAGAAGAGATCATTACTGACCTTACTCCTCTTGCCAGCCAGAATGATATAACAATGGAACAGGACTGCGACAACGTTGTGATAACAGGCAGCGACGCACTGATATATCGGCTGGTGTTCAATCTTATTGAAAATGCAGTCAAGTATAACCGGCGGGGCGGTTCTGTCAGCGTTTCGGTGCATAAGGAGAACAACGTTGTGGTCGTCAGAGTTTCCGATACCGGCTGCGGGATACCGGAGGAGTACCGGGAAAGCATATTTCAGCCTTTTTTCCGTGTGGATAAATCAAGAAGCCGGCAGATGGGCGGCGTTGGACTCGGGCTTGCGCTCGTGCATGAAATTGCGGTTCTTCACGGCGGTTCCGTCCGCGCAGAGCCTGGAAATAAAGCCGGCACCGTGTTCATTGCGACTTTGCCTGCCGGAGACGATCACTGCTGATGAATTGTTTTTTTTGCTTTTCAGAGGTTCCCATAATAAAGGAAATACACGCGCGGTAATTATGAGCGCCCTTTATTCAGCATGCCCCTGTGGTTCGTGCCATCTGATAAAATTCACCCAGAACAAAATGCCTGCGGAACTCAGGGCGCAGCCAAGCCCCGTATAGAACACTGCAATAAATACATCAGGCGCCAGTCCGGAATTTCTTAGCCATATACCGCCGCTCATCATGAATGCCATAATGAGATAGGATTTCAGGTCGAAAAAATTCCAGACAGGTCTTGTTTCCTGTGGATAAGAGCGTATCCTTTTCGTATGCCTGACGCTCATTCGGTAGAACATAAACCCGAACACGCAGAATACCACAATCGACAGCAGTATGTGTACTGCCGAGATCTCATCAAGCCTGATATAAGATAACACTCCAAGGCGTGCAACGTTGAATCCCGCTGCAAGCCATACGCACCCGGCAATCGCCAGCAGCGCGCGTTTTTTTACATGGTAGAAAGGACGATTCATCCGGCTGCCTCGCTTTCGTTTCTATCTGCATTCCGCATGGAATTGAACCCTATCAGTACAGTCCAGACGTAGGCGCAGGTCTTGGGGATCATCAGCATTCCTATCAGCGGAACTGCGTCCGCCCAGAGCACCACCGGAATGTAGAACCCGAAACTGAGCACTATTGTGAGCCACAGAAACCGGAATTCACGGTCGCCGTTCTGCCTGGCGCTTCTGAATGTCAGAATTATTATCAGCGATCCGAGGAGCGCAAACGGAATATTGCGGAAGATGCCCCAGGAAAGCGGGGCGTCGGGGCTTGTCCATTCGTTCTGCGGCATAAGGCAGAGGATGACCCGCAGAGCCGAAAGTCCCCATACTGCCGCTGTTATTCCGCGCTTTCCGGTGATTTTGTATCGGCAGCGCCAGACGTAGTACAGAAGCACATAGAATGCAGTCATCGTCACGGAGGTGATAAGCTTTCCGATTCCAAGAGCGGTGGTGTAGCTTTCAAGACCGGTGGTGCACAGCGCGACGGCACGCGGCACCAAGTGGAACGAGTCCCCGGTGCCGAGCGTCACCGCCATAATTCCGTAGAGGAAATACTGTTTTCTCCCCTTGCTTTTGCAGATCATGATTACTCCGAGGGTTATCACGGTGCAAAGATATATTACATCAAATGTGGTTTCAAATATAGCCTGCATATTATAGTTCTCCTTTGTTTCAGCGATATAATAAACGGTCAAGGATTTCAGTCAGGGCGGCACAGTCCGGCTTGCCGTTTATTATAGAAATCGTGATGGTGTCAAGTATGTGCCCGATAAGGTCTTCCTCGCGGAATGTTTCTGAAAAGATGCTGCGGTCAACGTTTTTGTCTTCCCGCAGGGCTGCGTGGAGTTCCCCGCGGATTTTACCGAAGCAGCGCTCCATCGTGCCGCGCGCCTTTCCCTTTGCCGACCCGGCGACCGATATAGCGTGCGCCGCAAAGAAATCCGGGTAATATTTCAGCCCGCTGAGGATACGCGCATAAATATGCGTTACATACTGCGAAAAGCTGACCCCGCTGTCCGGCGCGCTTTTTTCCAGAATGTCCTGCCACACACTTTCTATTGCGGCAACGACCAGTTCGTCCTTGTCTGAATAGTAATTGTACAACGTTCCCAGCGCAATTCCGCACTCCTTCGCCAGAACCCGCATATTCAGTGCCGGAAGTCCTTTTTCAGAGACAATTTTCCGACTGACTCTCATAATTTCCTCTCTTGATGTATTAGGTGGATTCATCAGCGTTACCTCCAAAGTGAACATTGTTCATTTTGGATTATATCACTTTTTTTCCGGAATGTCAAGAGGAAAATATCTGAATTGATAAAGATATGTCAGAAGAAAAAAATACGGCAGGTGCTACAATGAGTCATCAGAAAAACTGGCGCTGAAAACAGGAATAAATCGAGCGAGCCGGTCAGGAACGAAGGTACCGTACAGAACAGCAGGCTGCAAAGAACGGCGGCGTCTGCCGTTGCACCGAAATATTCCGGAAACAGAATATGTATTGGTATGCTATAATGATATATGGTATCATGTATACGTTCGGCGTCATTATAGTGTTCGGGTTTACAGGAATTTCTGCCTTGTGAGTATACAGCACATTACCCGGTCGGAGATATATCCGCGCAGGGGCTTCGGGTAGTACTCCAGCAGCGGCGCAAGCAGATGTCCGATATCAGCTCCTGTGAATTTCGGGAGGTTCAGCTGATTACCGTACAGCCGCCGTACAGTACCCATCTGCCGGTTGAAGCTGATATTGAACGGTCTTGACATGACAGTCGGGATCAGCCCTCCCGGCTCTATCCCCATATTATACGCCTGCATATTCGACAGAAGCCCTGCCCCATTATCGAAAATGGGGCAGTAATCATACGCGCCGCCCTGCTCCAGAACCGCGATGTTATTCAGATGGCGGTCGTCGTTCAGTATCAGGGAATCTATCTCAAACAGCAGCGTAAGGTACTGCGGGAAATTACGCAGACCCGTTATTTCTGCGGCCTGCTCTGCAATATATCGTATCCTCGCCTTGTCGCTCGGGAGTTTCCCGAGCTGCTGTTTCAGGCTCTCTCCCACTTCCCTTTTCAGCAGGTGGGCAAGCGTGATTATAGACTGACCCTCTTTCAGGAAATCCGCGCTGGCGCAGCATACCCGCTCCCGACCGTGCGCAATAACACGGCTGATATCGTACCGCACGAATGTAAACGGCGTGTCCTGTTCAATATTGCTCCGGCACAGAAGCTGCGAAACCATCGTTTCCGCAAGCGCTTCGTAACCGAACTGGTCCAGCTTGTACCACACGCCGTTGTCAAGCCATTTCTCCTGGTTTCCCTTTGAGGAAGTTTCTGCGATTTTCTCATCGCTCACAAGTTTCACGCTCATTTTAATTTCTCCATTATCAGCCGCTGATCGTCCCCTGCCATTCTGCCTTTGGTTATGGGGAGAATGTCAAGCGGGTCGCTGCTGTCTGCGCCTATCGTTTCGAGATATTCGTTCAGACCGCTCCTGCTTCCGGGAATACACCGCTCTTTCAGAAATTCCCGGAAGTCCTCCCATGACGGCGTGGAATTCCTGCCAAAAGCCGTTTTGACGATGTTTTCCGTATAGTTTTCCGCACGAACCTGCTTTTCGGTGAAATCAGCGAAAATCACGCTGCACAGCCTGTCGCCGTCAAAAAAGCTGAACTTATACACGCTGTGTCCGTGCTTTATGGCATTCTCTGCGAACTCCTCCGCAGTCAGCCGGGGAGTTATAATGATCCTGTCGCCGTCAAGGGCAAGTTCCATTTCACGATTGTTCACCCCGAGTCCGAGCCGCTCGATCCATTTACTCGGCAGTGTAACTTTATAATTATGGCTTCCAGCGCCGGCAGTTCCCCCGGAATGCCCCACGCTGAGCCTTGCTGTTCTTGTTTCCATACTGAGATCACCTCACATTTATTTTATCATATTCGTAACGAATAGTCAAGGATTTTCACCATGAAATTAAGAACCAGATTTCGACAGTAAAAAAGACAGCCTTCCGACTGCCTTTAATCTGTTTCCGGGAAAAGCGGCGTCACGTTAATCGTGAAATTGCAGCGGTCAGCGTTTCCCCTGGTATTGCGTTCCGTTTTTATGTATTCAGCCCGGCTGATTATCGTCTTTAGCAGACGATTTTTCTCCTCCGGTGTGGACTGCGCGTAAATATCCATCACACGCTCCACACCGGGGATTATCTGCGCATAAAGCTGCCGATTGCCCTCAGCCTCGCTGACTGCCTGCTCAGCCTGCCGCAGATTCTCCGAAAGCTGCGTTCTTCGCTTTTCGAGCGCTTCCATGCGCTCCCGGAATTCTCCGGCAGAATACACCCCCTGTTCCAGGAACGAATATATTTTCTCACGCTGGCTGTCCAGTTTAGCAAGTTCAGAACGTACCTTATCGGCTGCCGTACGCTCCGCTTTCGCAGTATCTGCGGCAGGCTTCCGGCTGACATTCACGCAGCAGTCGCTGAGCCATCGTGCCACGCCCTCAACGAGAGCGCTTTCAACAAGCTCCAGCTTTGCGGATACGTTGCCGCAATTCCGATTCGGGCAGCGGAGCGTGTCGCTGTGATTCCTGCTGCCCGTCCCGAGCCTTGTCATCATGCTGCCGCACATACCGCAGTACACCAGCCCGGATAACGGATTTCGCAGCTCCGTATTTTCTTTTTTGTGCGGTATCCTGCGGCTGTTCAGAAATTGCTGCGCCTGATTGAATTCCTCCTCGCTTATCAGCGCCGGGTGCAGTCCCTGTGCGATTATGCAGTGGGGATTTTCCCGCCGATGGGTCGTGATGATACCGTCTGTCAGGCTCTTTTCCTCCCTCCGGTACTGCCAGCGAATCTTGCCGCAATAAACCGGATTCCTCAGAATATCCTGAATTGAAGCGCTGCTCCATGATTTTCCCTTTCGCGGGGTCGCTCCCATCATATCGAGCCGTCTTGCGATGGCGTTGCAGCCCATTCCGCTGACGCACATGGAGTATATCTGTTTCACCGTATCGCTTTCGGAATTCGGCGACAGGGTAAATCCCCGTCCCTTTTCGACTTTGACTTTATTGTAACCATATGGCGGCGTGCTTCCGATAAAATGCCCCTCCTTTACGGAAGCGATACGCCCACGCATTATTCGCCGGGAAATCGCCTTGTATTCCCGGCGCGCCATGAACAGCTCAAAATCAACGTATTCCTCATCGCTTTCACGGCTCTGGTCGTACACCTTTGACGGCGTGATTATCAGCGTCCCGGAGATACGGAACGTATTCGATACCCTTGCCTGATCCGCGCTGTTTCCTCTTGCCAGGCGGTCTATATCCATGCATAGTACTCCCGCCCAGCGCCCTTGTTCCACCTCCCGCAGAAGCTGTTTCATTTTCGGACGTGCGTCAATGCTTTCGCCGGATATGATCTCTTCGTAAACAGCGCCTATTTCCAGCCCGTGACTAGCCGCATAGTCGAGAAGAGCCTCCCGGTGCCTTGCCAGGGTTTCGCCCTGCCCCATGGCTTCTGCGTCAAGGTCTGCCCGGGATTTTCTGAGATATATTGCGTAAAGCATTGATTTCACTTCCTTTCAACTAAACCTTGCAAAAGCCCCTGAATTGTGATAAAATAACATCAGAAGCTTTTGCAGTATTCAGGCAGTTTCAGGGCAGTCGTCCCGATTCTCCTGACAGATATGTCTAAGCTGGGTTTCCTGCGCTATCTGCTCGGCAGTGCTCCTCATGTTCTCGCGGCGAAAGGCAAGCTCCTGCTCGCCGGAGTTTATATACCCATCGTCGCTGAAATTCACGGCGGCACCGCACGAAGCAGTGTATGATAATATCATGCCCATATTCATCACCTCGCTTGATTATATGGCGGATTGGTTGTACAGTATCTCCTTTCCTGGGCACTTACTAAATAATATACATTTATTCATTGCCGGTTTCCCGGTTTTTAGGAATCGAATTCATCGCTTTACGGTTTCCAATTCTTGTAACTACATTGCCGTTACCTACAAATCTCTGAACAACAAATTCTTTATCCGAATCTGACTTTTTCTCGCATGAAGGCTCCTTTGCTGCTGCGTGGAGCTTTGTTGTGTTTTCAACCTGTCTGTTTGTTGTTTTCATATTGAATTCCTCCTGTATATTTGTGAGCAGCTCGTTATGTATCTGCTCTGCAAATATTGTATCACAAAAATAAAGGATTTTCAGCAAACGGAATAAATGTTTTCGCCACAGCTATTTTCCTTTATTCAATGAGTTTAAAATTATATTCAGCAATATTTAACAGCAAATAATGGATTTTCGGCGAAACAAATTGAATCCATTTTCCAAGGAGCATTTATGAACGAAGATTTCTATTATTTCTTCAGCCTTTTCAAAGACAACTGCGTTTTTAACGAAGCTCTCAATACAGCCAGATACCGATACGGGCTTGACCCTCAGAGGTATCTGAATTTGTATTCTGACATAGTGAACGATCCGGGTAATATTCATCTTATAGAAGATGAGCTGTCAATGTTCTTTAATATAGACTTTCTGAGCCATAATGAATATGTTCTCCTGCTGATACTCAAAAACATCATCGTGGATTCCAGGAAAATCATCTGTGGAAAAGACTCCGACAAGCTCTATGAAATTCAAGAGATCAATGCAGACCTGCTATATCTCATGGTCAAACTGCTGCTTCAGAAAGCAACAGAAGAACTTTCGAATTCCACAGTACGCTGCTCTCTGATAGAAAATGCAACGAATATAAATATAGACAAGCAAAACGAACACCAGACTGTTTAAGAAAAGTTTCCTGCACAGGATTTTTACTGTGACAGATACACTCCCTCAGAATGTATCGCTCCCGATCAGAGTGATATTTGCGCCGGTTCAGTTTTCCTCGCTTAAAACCATTAATATCAGTCCATATAAAAATATCTACGATTGCCCCGATATCCACAGGGACGCACGGTTCATCATGCTAAAAAGCGTGTCAGATAACGAAACAGCCCGCTCCATGATGGAACGGATGAACGAAAGCTATAAGGCAAAAGGTAATTCCAGCCAGGAAACTATTACAAATTACTCCGGTGCCTATTCTTCAGCTAATTTCAATACGTTTTATACAAAATATTGCAACACCTACAAGGATATTTTTGATAACCTGGATAAAATCAGTCCAGAATCAGAACTCGATACAAAAGATATTAACGGGATCAGGCTGATCAACGATTATTTATCATAAAAAATATATCATTTTAATTTTTACCGGGAGTTCTTTGATCTTATTGACAGTGCTCCAGAGGAGTATGAGCTGGATTATAATCGGGTCTGAAAAAACAACTGTGTAAACGCAAATAATCCCGAAAAACGTACCAAAGCTAAAAATGCAGTGAAACAGGG
>CAKSEY010000031.1 GCA_934448295.1 uncultured Oscillospiraceae bacterium | reverse complement strand
TGGTGCTCCACAAAGTAAAGCACCCGGGAAATGCACTCGTCCTGCGCTTCCCGGGTACTGCCGAAAGCTGTTCTGTTGACGTGAATGTGTAATCCGCAAGTCGAGGTTTTGTGGCTGCGGTAATCCATGTGGATAGCGGATTTCATTATCTCTGCCCAAGGCATTTTGTCCTTGTGATAGCGGAGCGACATAGGGTGAGTCACTATCTCCATTCCGTCCGACAGACTTCCGTCAGATTTTATGTAAATATGCTCCGCAACCCTGTTGCCGATACCCAGAAGCGTATCAGCATTGTCGCCGTTCTTGCCGCCCTCGTCGATTTCAAGTTCCACGCCGAAATAGCGCTTTGAGTCACCGTAAAATATCGGGTCGGGTTTATAGTTGTATTCATGAATGGAGCTGTTCTGACGTTCCTCGTAGCAGCGGTCGCAGTAGGCGTAATCGTCGTCATCGTCGTAGTTAGCGTAGTCCCGGTGAATGATTCTGCCGCAGCATTCGCAGGTCGTGTAGTAATCATCGTAGCATGAGTTGCAGAGCGGCATACTGTCTGTGCCTGCATTATCGTCAGCCCAGATTCTGTCGCCGCAGTGTTCGCAAACAACGGTTTCGCTGTGGTAGCAGTCATCGCATAAAATGCTGCCTTCAAATGTGTAGTAATCATCGGTTTCGATTGTTGCTCCGCAGCAGCTGCAAACGGGGCGGTTGGTTTCGTTGTTGTCCATAGTGTAAAGTCCTCCTATTAGTATTCTTCTGCCAAAAGCATGGTAGTGTGAGTTTCGTCGTCAATGACGAAGATTTTTGCTGTGATGGGTTTGTCAGTCTGGAACTCAAACGTGTGTTCGTATGCTGGTTCCTCCTGACTGTGTGTGACGTGCTGGGTGTGGTTATCTGCTGTTAATTTGAAAACCTGCAGGTAGTCTTTCTGCTCGGTTTTCATGCTGTCAATGCAGTTCCAGAGAATGATCTGCGTTAATAATGGGACTGTTTCCGATATTCCTCTGGTGCTGTATCTTGAGTTGCTGAACATTTCTGTCACCTCCTGTGTGGCTCTGTTGTGCGGTTTGTGAGCAAAACAAAAGCCCCGTAACCGTGAATTATCATCACGGCAACGGGGCAGTGTTCTGTTGTGAAAATCGGGTGCAGGATAAACCGAAATAAACTTACTTCTTCAGACGGAAGTCCGTGCTGTCGAGGCGTTTCATTTCACGTTCTGCGTCGTCGATTTTCTGCTGAAGCTGATTACGCTTCTCGTCCTTGCGGCGCTCGGTCGCTAAGCCGATTATACCTGATATCACCAGGATACTTGCTTCGGCTATTGCTGCGAGCGTCTGTGCGCTTATTCCTTCATCGGATCACCTCCATTCAGCAGAATAATATATCTCTGTGATTGGAGAATTTTCGGGCGAACATGGGATTAAACAAACCGAAAAGGAGCGTGTTACAATGCTTAACAATACTAAAGATATATTGACGTTAAAAGAATTGCAAGAGCTTCTGCACATAGGAAAAAACACCGCTCTGCGGTTGGTGCAGAGCGGTGAGATCGAGGCGTTCAGGGTGGGGAAACAGTGGAGAATAGCAAGAGAAAATGTTATCCGATATTTAAAAAGACAATAATGCCATTATGTATTTATAATACCCATCTTTCTCCAACAGACTTACGCACAGCGTCATATTCGTCCTTTTTCTGCTTCACGGCAGAATCCGAAACATGCTTACCATATGCAGCTTCAAGGTACTTTTCTATAACCGCATATGGAAGCTTTCCCTTTGCACGGCAGGGTTTACCGGCGTCCTTTTCCTTTCCTGTGAAAAGTGAAAGCGGAAGATAATCTGCGCCGTCAGCGTCGGAAAGTTCATCACAGTGCTTGTCCACGAATGTGTTCAGGAAAGCAATGTCAGACGCCTCGTTGAATTTGATATTGTTATGCCTGATGAGATCCATTATCTTATCGTCGCCTTCAGTGATGATTTCAAAAGCCACCTGGTCGGTAAAAAACAGCGGCGTGTAATTGAACGTCTTTTTCTTTGAATAAGACGCTTTCTGCCCGAGACAGTAATCGACAAGCGCAAGATAGAATACATTGTATGCGGCGTCATAAAGCGCCCTGTCAGTCTGATCAGCCGTATCTTCTACGGAGTCGTTAACAGTCAGACCTTCAGTATCACCGGATATTGCTTCGTCTAAGCTGTATTCTCTTTTTCTGACGTTCTGTATGCTTTTTTCTCCGTCGTCGCTCTTGGTTTTTTCGTATTTCTCACGATTGCGCTTATCTATACGGGATAGGGCTTTTTTCTTGAGCGAACTGACATAGAAGTTCCAGAAATCATATTTCGGATCGTACTTTTCCATTACTTTCGTAAATGTGTCTGATATAACCTCGCAGAATTCATAATAATCCCGGTTGTTGCCGAAGGTTCTGTCCACCTCCATCAGGATATTCGTATACAGCTGGTTGAATTCACATGAAGCCTGTTCGGAAGCCGCATTTATATCGCTGCCGAATCTTTCCGCGATATCCTTTGCAAGCCGGTTGATAGTATCAACATTACTCATCCTTATCGCCGTCCTCTCCGTGGTTCAGAAGCGGTCTGATGAATGCAAGGGGATCCCTGGGCTTTGTGGAAGAGAGCCTGCCCATAATATTGTTGATATAGAACAGCGCGGAAACATCGAAAATATATGAACAGTTGGTATCGTGGTTGTACTCACCGTAAACCAGCGCCTTCACAGCGGTATTGTCGCCGTAAAGGTACGAATAGGTCAGCGCAAGCTGGAGAGCCATCGAAGTGGGCTTGTTGCCGAAGGTAACGTCGGCGGTGATAAGCTCGTCGCTGCCGATACTGTTTATTATGCTCTCAAAAAGCTTCAAGTGCTTGGACGAGGATTCGTCATAGCTTGCTTCTATGAGGTTTATCTCGCCGTAATCAAAGCCTATCTCATCGCGCAGTCTGTTGAGTTCACCCACGAAATGCTCGTAATTCTGCTTTACAAATGGGCTGGTCTTGCTGGTGAGGATCACGGTCACCTTGATTTTCTCGCCCTTCTCTGCAAGGTTCAATATAGGAACAAGTATCGGATGGGAAAATTCATGGTCATTTTCAAGAAAGTCAACGCCTTCAGCGTTTTTATATACCGTAGTTTTCAGATCCTTTGCAAGGCTTATCGCAGTAATAAAATGCTTCATAAATATCATTCCTTTCCATTAAGCGCTTTTTCAAGATTATCAAGCGCACGCTTCATATCCTTGGTCACATTCTTAGGGGTAAATGTATTCGGGTAAGACGAAAACGGATATCGCTTCTCATTGAACAGCGAAATGATAAGATTCTCATAGGTGTCCATGTTTGAAGCGTGATTCACACGGTTCCTTGCGCAGACCGCAAACCTGCTGTCGCTGAATATGCGCTGCATTAACTCCGACGGGACATTCAGCCTTACTCCGTCCGGAAGGTACTTCTCATCGAAAAAGATAGCGGCGATCGTCCACTCATAGTTGTTGTATTTCCGGTTACCGTACCTGTCGGTGCGCTCCTTGGATTTCTTCCTGTATCTGCCGAGCGTAGAGCCTAGCTCCTTGTCGTCCTCGTCCGGCGAATCGAACATATTGTCAAATGTTTTTCCGAGGATATAAAGCAGACGCGTATTATTTTCCTCTGACGGGTGGCGGTCCTTCATCATGCGGTTTATCTCAGTGCCATGCACCTTCATATCTATTGAGATCAGCTTCTCATAATAGATGATATCTGCGATATTCTCATTGTAGATGGTGAGCGCCTGCTGAACCAGTCCGTTTTCAAGGCACCAGCGGACGATACCTATAATACCGCGGCTGCCGGAATCATGCGAGATATGGAACTTGCTGCGTATCAGCGGTATCATCGCCTTTATCATGAACAGACCGTTGCTGTCGTCCTCGACATATTTCTCGACCTGTTCAAGCTGCTGATCGAGCTGTTTCAGCTTATTTGAAAGATCCGTTGCACAAAGCTGGATAGAATCGCTGAATTCCTCCATGGTTTTCAGCAGCGCTTTGACCGACGGACTTTCTACTTTGCTGAACGCCGCTCTCAGCGCAGTAGCGGAGCCGTGCTGTACGAAGTCGTTAACTGCGTCCAGCACTTCCATATGCTGAAATGAGTGGTCCGTATTCACGATAGTGCCGCTTTTTGTTCTGAAATCTGCGTCAGCGTAATAAGCGTGTATCGAGTAGCCGTAATAGGACAGCAGCTTCGTCAGAAGCTGAATGAAGATGAAGTTATCACGCTTTCCGCCCGCCATATCGAGATGAATCGTGATATCAGGGTCGTCTGCGGCAATTCGCTGGACCTCCTTAGATATCTCGCTTAGCACCCTGTCGAACCTGTGGTACTGCTCGTCCTCGCCGAGGAACACATCAAAGTACTGCGGGACTGCAAAGCCGTTTTCCCCGCAGAAACGGCTTATCTCGCCGTTGAGGTACTCCATTGTAAAATCCCCGGGAGCGGCTACGTCGTTGCTCTGCACGCGGATATGTACGTCAAGCTTATTGTCTGCGCCCAACCTGCTCAGCAGGTATTTCAGGCAGGCTTCGTTGGTCTGGAATGCGGTGACTGTAAGATCGTGGTTCTGGTAGGTATATGCGCCCTGATCAAGTTTATTTCTGTCGAATTTGCTTATGCAGGAAATGAGAATGTTCTTCATCTGGTATTCCTTTCTGCCGCATGAAGTACTGCTGACATCATGCCACTCTGAATTGATTTTACCACAAAATCAGACAAGTGTCAACACGTTTTTTAGAGCCGTTGAACTTCCGGCTGACATCTTTGCCTTTCACTATATATACCAGTTTCCCTGCGGTTTTTAAGTTTTTTATAGAAAAAATCCCGGTATCCTTTCGGATATCGGGATTTTCTGTTCAAGCACCTTTCGGTGAGGGGGTGGTTCAGACTCATCATATCAAGAGCGGCGCTTGGCGGCGGTACCGTTGAGTTTCAATCACCTCGCGGTGAGGGGGTGGTTCAGACTGCAAACCCACGAGCCCGCATGGCTATGCGGCAAACCGGGATTTGAATTTTTAAAAAACATTTACAACAGTTCATATATACCACCCTTATATACCTATTTTAACACAAATTCTGCCGAAAGTCAATACCTTATTCAGCGCTTGTAGGGTCTGCCGGCGCCGCCTGCGCGCTGATTCAGCTCCGGCTTGTGCTGCTCGATTTTGGAGCGCTCGTGGTCGTTGATGCGCGCCTGAGAAGCCCTGCCGTCCGCCTGCTTGTAGGCAAAAATGGA
Source organism: uncultured Oscillospiraceae bacterium (assembly GCA_934448295.1). Taxonomy (GTDB): domain Bacteria; phylum Bacillota; class Clostridia; order Oscillospirales; family Ruminococcaceae; genus CAG-115. The sequence goes on along the minus strand of CAKSEY010000031.1, from coordinate 10,871 downwards.
ATTGTCGCCGCTCAGCTTGCCGGATCTGATGTGATCGTGCATACGGCGGTTGAGGTCCTTGCTGACGCCGACATAAACCACCTCGCGGGTGTTGGAATTGATAATGCGGTATTCGCCCTTTGCCGAGGGAACCTTGCGGGTATTGGAGGGGTCGAGGGGCTTGACCTCGGTAGGTCTGCCGGGCTTGTAAAGAGACATATTGAACTCCTTTCACATTGAGGAACGATGATGGAACATTGAATCACTTGCCGGCGTTGTTGATGATGGCGGCAGTGATCGCACACGCACCAGAAATACCAGCAGCAATAATACATGCAGGAACGGACATTTCTATCACCCCCTTTCACTATATATACCCGGCTGTGCTGAATTTTTAAGTTTTTATAGAAAAAATCCCGGTATCTTTTCAGATATCGGGATTTCCTGTTCAATCACCTAGCGGTGTAGGGGTAGTTCAGACCTCTGAAGAAGGTGATATGACCGCTTATTGCGAGGTACGTTTCAATCACCTAGCGGTGTAGGGGTAGTTCAGACCTTGGGTCGACATCGACTAAATTCTGTTAAAGTTTCAATCACCTAGCGGTGTAGGGGTAGTTCAGACTGAAATCATAGCAGATAGCAAGCCTTTAACGGCTGAACGTTTCAATCACCTAGCGGTGTAGGGGTAGTTCAGACCTTACAAAGCATATGATGAGTCGTATACCTGTTGAGTACAGTTTCAATCACCTAGCGGTGTAGGGGTAGTTCAGACTGCTATCTCTGAGCGTGATAAGGCGTCGAGAATTATTAATGAGTTTCAATCACCTAGCGGTGTAGGGGTAGTTCAGACATATGAGAAGTGGAAAACACTCGAAGAAGGTTTCTGGTAGTTTCAATCACCTAGCGGTGTAGGGGTAGTTCAGACTGCAAACCCACGAGCCCGCATGGTTGTGCGGCAAACCGGGATTTGAATTTCAAAAAAACATCTATCTTGTTTCATTTCTACCACCCTTTTGACTATATTTTAGCACATTTTTTTTGATTTGTCAATATTGTCAATATAAAATGCTCTAAATAACCACATATGAACTGCTGCTGAAAACCTCATCAGCCACATCACCATAAACAGATATCCTTGCATTGACGGGAAGCCTGTAAAATCTTACAGAATCAGTTCTGTCTATCAATACTGAGAGCTTTCTTTCAAGTGCGGAAATTCTTGCTTCTGAGATGATACACTCAAATGCGGATTCCTGTACCCTCGTTCCGCAGCCGTTAAGTATTCTGAAAATACGGCGGCGCTTTTTGTTGTCAGAAACATCATATATCACCAGAACATGCATTGTTTTCACCTTCTATATATGGATCAAAACGTGAAACATCTTTGTTATCAACAGTCCATCATATCAGAAGAAAGTGCACGATGTCCACTCTGAGGAGTGTGTATAAATCCCACAAAAGTATCAAACCCATGATTCCTCAGAATAACGTCAACGGAATTATACAACACCGAATAGCCGTAGCTCAGCGCCGCATTAGCGCAGTCTCTTGGGGGACGGCGGTTCCTGCCGGAGAACCCGAACTGCTTATCAATAAAAAAACTCAGCGCTGAAAAATACATTCTGGAAGCGCTGCCTTCGATCCCACGGAGGGCGGCAATACTGCCGGAACTGCATTTTTTTCTCGGCTGAGGATAACATTGATATTGCTTTATCCACTTCTGGGAAGCAGGTATTTTCATTCAACCTGCTTAGCAGTAATATCTGACTGCGTATCTTAGCATAAACGATCTTTTTGGCAAATGCATTGCAGAACCTTCTGCTTTCTGACAGCGCATACTGCTTTTTTCTTCTCGCAGCAAGGCACTCGTCATTATTAAGCAGACTGCAGACTATTTTCCCCTGATCGCTTATCCACGAAACACTTACATTGTGAGAGGAAAGAAAGATAAGAGCCTGTGATGTTATCTGCACGGAAGAGCTTACAAGCAGGCTCTCAGCAAGCTCAGCAGGAAGCGATTTAAGCTTTACGTCATTTTTGGTTACAACCAGTTTACCGTTGGATATACCAACTTTTGCGCCATGTTCGTTTATGTAAATACGCACGGCTGTACCTCACAAATATCAGATGTGGTCAAAGGTATTATTGTCAAACACCTTTCGGTGAGGGGGTGGTTCAGACATGCGTTGCCATAGTGCCGGTGGAAACGGAGGGCGACCCAGTTTCAATCACCTCGCGGTGAGGGGGTGGTTCAGACCGGCGGAAATGCCGCCAGCGTGAACAGCGCTAATCATAAGTTTCAATCACCTCGCGGTGAGGGGGTGGTTCAGACTGCAAACCCACGAGCCCGCATGGTTATGCGGCAAACCGGGATTTGGATTTCAGAAAAACATCTATCTTGCTTCATTTTTACTATCCTTTTGACTATATTTTAGCACAATTTTTTTGATTTGTCAAGCATCTTAAGCCAGAACAAAACCGCCCATGCCCATGCCGGTCTTGCCGCCGACGCCACAGTAAGTCGCGTAGGCAAACACGGTTTTCAGAAGCCGCGACTGCTCCGGATCTTTCGGAAAGCGGTAGTCAACATACCCGGTCATGCCGTGGAATATATTCCCGCTGACGTTGTAATCTTCACGGCGAAGCTGATAATCCCCAGTCTCCCCGGCGGCGAACGCTTCGCAGAATTCGTCATAGGAAAGCTCCGCGCCCTCGAACTTGCTAAACTTGCATATCACGGAATAGAAATACCGCTCTATCTCCGGGAAACAGCACACCCTCCCCTGCGACTTGAACATAGCCGGAGTGACGAACGCCATCCGGCAGGAATTCCCCCGAATAAGCTCCCCGGCGCTGTCGGCGCGTATCGCCGGGGCTGGATTCTCCCCTACGATACGCACCGGCTGTTCAATGCCGTAGATCCTGAGCCGCTTCGCTTTCCGGAAGCCTTCGATAATACACGCAGCCTCGTCGTTCAGCGCGGATACCCTTATGATAAAACTGCCTCCGTCCGGTACTGTGTAAATAGAGAACGGGTGGTGTTCCTTCTGATGGAGGAATTCCGCGTAGCTGCTTTTTATCAGCTTCATGGCGGCGCCGTGGAGCTTAACACCAAGCCCGGAATACAGCTCCGACGCGTCTATATCGTCCGTTACAAAATCCGACTGATATATCAAAATGACACCTCCGTATGCTTATCGTCTGAAACCTCTGTTATTGAATCCACCCTTGCTGAATCCGGAATTGCGGTTACTGCCGAAGCCGCCTTTCTGGTCGGATTTCGGCGTTCTCGGCAGGGACGGATCTGCGTCAGTTATCCTTGGAAGGTGGTTGTTCAGCTTGATGTAGCCCTCGCTGCGCAGGCTTCCGCGGTTATCCGCGAACCACTTGAATATATCGCCTCCGGCAGTCTCACGCGGGTAGTCCACTTCCTTCTTCGCAGCGTAGTTAAGGTTGACCACCTTTGTTATGAATGCGTTGAACTCCGGCGTTGGCTGGAACATTCCCGTGTTCGCGGTGCTGACAGTTTCCTCCGTGATGTCGCTCACGGAATACGCGCCGTTTTCAAAGCTGCGCTTCGTTATGCTGTCCACGGTTATTTTTACCGAACCGAGACCGACCGGCTTTCCGTGACCCAGCTTGTGGCAGCGTGCGGAACCTGCGAAATTCTCGCCGAGATCAAGCGCGAACACCAGCTTTTTCAGCTGATCTTCCGTTATCCTGTCGTAGAATACGCTGAACGTGAATTCCGCGCCTTTTTTTACAAGCTGCATTCTGGTCGCCATTTTCGGGTGTTCCTTTGCGAAATCATCGTCCTTCGTGATGACATTCTGCGGAGCGTGCCAGTAGAATTTCCTTCCGGCAATGGTGACGTTGCTGCTGTCCGGGCCGAGGGAGTTCCTCTCGTTTCCGCTGAGGTAGAATTCGAACGAGGACAGCCGAGGGCCGGAAAGCACCGGCAGCAGATATGAGCCGTCAAAGCAGTCGGACTGTTCGCATATTGCGTCCGTGAATCTCACATGACTGGCGCGGCTCTGGGAATCGCCCTTTCCATCGGCGATGAATCCGAACATCGCGCAGGCGGCGCAGCAGCGTTTCGGGGAGGTACACGCCTGCATTCCGGCATTCTCCACGATATTCCGGGGCTTTTTCACGAACACCGCCCTTGAATACTGGGACGGCGCAAGATAGTAGTGTCCGGTGCTCATGTCCTGCCAGTACCATACGGGGAGCCAGCCTCCGGCAGTTTCCATCGCCTTTATTGCGCTCTCATAATCTTTCTTATACTGCCCCTGATACATCTCCACGTTGACTTTCAGGCGGTCGATATATACCTTTTCTATCTTCGTTCCAGTTTCAATATATCTGAACACGCTGGGGTTCGACTGCTTATTTCCTGTGCCGAAAGTATCCACACGCAGATAAACGCCCTGATATCTTCCTCCGGCGGAGAAGCTGTCCACCAACTCGGAAGCCTGACCGTTTCCGGATTTTGTATCGAATCTTACCTTGTCGCCGGTCTTGTGCCGGCTTCCGGTCTTGTCGCGGACGCGTTTGGAATTGTGGAGAGTGTACTCCATTTTGACAGGATCATATGTTATTATGCCGGGCTTCGTCTTGTTCAGCCGGGTATGAAAATAATCATCGTCCTTGTCGTTAAGATGCATACAGGAATCCGTCAGCACCTCGTATACGCTGCGGATAACTCCGCGTATGCCACTGCCGGGGATAGCCGCTTTTCCGTCAAGCGTGAAGAAGTCGTATTTCTTCGGCTCGGTTCTTTCCACGTTGTCCGGAACGGGATTTTTCAGGATATCCGGCACGGCTATCTGCGTTTTTGTGATGAGCCTGCACTTTATCTCACCGCTGAAAACCGGCTCGGTCACTGCGGTGCAGTCGCTGCGCTCAGCGCCGCCTCTTGGAAGCGGGACGAAGGTGTAAGGATTAACAAATCTGTCGTCCATTACTGTTCTCCTTTCGCAAGAATTCGTACTATCCTGAAATCCACTATTTTCAGTATGCCGTTATCGTCATAAATGCAGTAATTCCGTATCTCCAGCTTTTCAGCGTTCTCCACCGGGAGCGTGTAACGCCCGCCGCCTGTTGCAGTATAATTCCTGCCGGACGATTTAGTGGAGTCGATATCAAGATACTGCTGTTCGGTGTATGTTCTGTCCTCGAATGTTTCGTCGCCGGAAAGCGCTTTGCGAAATCTGCTGTCATCGATAATCCGCCATGTGAACGGCATTCCCAGTTCAGACCGGAAAGCCCTTATCTCGGCATTTTCATTGAACAGCCGGATTTCAAGAAGACGCGCCGCGTCATCTACTGTGCCGCTGAATCCATCACAGAATATCCCGGTGGTATACTGGCGGTAGGATATCATTCCGGACTGCGCCTTTGAGTTAAGGAGCGCCTCAAGTCCGGATTCCCCGACCCTGCCGTTTTCACAGATAAAATCGTACATTACCACACCTCCAGCAGCTTGTCAAAATCGTAATTCCTGAAGCTTTCAGTCATGTCCTGACCGTTGATGCAGAGCTTTTCTACCGAGAATATCCCGCGCCCTACCGAGGTCAGTCCGCCAACGGACAGGAAGCCGTTGTCAAGGTCGGCTATTACTGCGAGGACAGCACGCTGTACGTCAGTGTGCTGCTTTTCCGTGAACAGCAGCTCAAGCTCGGTGCCTCCGCCGTAATAGGTTTTCTCCGTGTACAGTGCGCCGTCGTTCGTGCCGCTAGTGAATCTGTCGATGGAATTCCGGGTAACAGTCTTGTAGTAACCGCCGTCAAGCATACTTTCGCTGAAATATATCGCGGACTTCTTATTCCTCGCCTGCTTGATATTTTTCTCGATATGGCCGAAAAGCTCATCTACTTTTTCTTCTCCTGCGAACTCGCAGAATCTTGCCCGGAATGCGCCCGCCCAGCTTGTACCGGGTATCACCGGAACTCCGCTGCGCAGGGAAAGCTGCTCATAGTCCGGCGCTGCATTCTCTCCGTCAGAAACAGAGGTCGAATACCTGCGTATTGAAATTCCGCCCCGCTGTTTCAGCGAAAGCGTTATTCTTGTGAGGTCGGAGGGCTTCGTCAGTTCCACAGCCTGAGCGTTTTTCCAGCACTCATCGTCGAACATATCGAAATCCAGCCAGTCGTCAACATTGCTGAATTCTATGCGCTGGAGTCCCTCAACAGCGACCGTTCCGTACCCTCTTGTCGTTTTATGTCCGAATCTCAGCAATCCTGCGTTTATCTTCTGGAACGCTTCGGTCATTACGCTGTCGCCGTCAGCTCCGCAGTCCGCAAGCTCAATGCAGCCTTTGAACTCCGCTCCGGTCTCGACTGCCTCAAAATCGAACTTTCCTGTATCCTCTGCCACCTTGTCTTTCAGCCTTACGCTGTCGCGGACAGATATGGTATTTTCTCCGGTGCAGACTGCGTCGTAGGTCAGCACTTTGCTCATCTCGCCGCTGCCGTTCTGGATAGTTCCGAAAAGCTCTCCGGCAGTATCCTCGTCAACGCTGTGACGGATAACTCCGGCAATAGAGGTAGCCGGGATATACGGCACCCCGCGGCTGTCCAGGAGAACGTCAGAATCGGTATTGTCGCTTATCCCGGAACCGAGCGCCAGAGGGCTTTTCAGTCTGAAAATGTACCTGTAATATACACGCTCCATTGTTATTCTTCCTCCTTCCTGTCAGCTGTTCTGAGGAAGTATTTACCCAGCAGGAATACGGTTTCAAGATACTCGCGCCAGTCCCTGCCGTATTTGTATTTTTCGGCGGTCATAGCAATATCGTGCGCCTTTTCCTTTTTTTCCTCTGTCTTGACGGAGTCTATCCGCTTTATCAGGTCGTTGAAATCGCTCGCCTGACGTACCATCAGCAGTACTCTGCCAACAAACGATGAACTCAGCCCGACAAGCGCGCTTCTGTTGCTGAGCGCATAGTCGATGGCGGAACTGCGCATTTCTTCGGTCGTATTGTTCTTTTTGAGGAGTTCAGTGAGCCTGCCGTCCGTTGCCGCATTTACCTTTCCGGAAGCAAATCCACATTCCCCGAGTTTCATAAGCTCGCCCGCCTTTACAAAGCGAACCATTCCGAAGCCCTCGCCAGTCTTTGCGCCGAAATACGCGAACTCCGACAGTGTGCAGGCGCTCTCAGCCGTGAAGCATATCGTGCTCCCTGCGGCGATCGCACGGATATGCGGTTTCTTGTAGTTACCTGCGGACATATAGCCCATGATCGTCTTATATTTCATGAACGACTTAACGGTATCGGCGTTCTTTATTCCGAGCTGACAGCAAACCTCGCTGAAATCAGTCGTATATACTCCGCAATCGTCGGTGAAAAGAGCGTCAGAACAGAACAGCGCCGCTATCTTTTCTCCTCCGGAAACAGCAAGTTCCTTCTGCTCCTGCGGTTTAAGCTCAGCGTACAGAACGCTGCATTCCGCGTACTGCGCGGTCTTGCTCCTGCCGACGGTCACAACGCCGCCGAAGAGAGCTTCTTCGATATTCCGCAGGTATTTTCCCTTTCCGGTAACAGTTCCGCTGAACACCTGACCGGGACAGATACAGGTCTGCGTATAGAGAGTACTGTCATTACCCGTACTGTGATGATATACGGTCTCGGTCTGAACTTTGATTTCCGACCCGGCGGCGAAATATCCGCTTTTCAACGGTTTCAGTATCCTGCCTGGATCTTCGTCAGCCGTCAGAAGATTCGCATATTCTGTCTTACCGCTTTCAACTGACTGAGTCTTGTCCTTTGCGATGGCGGCAGGCGCGGGATAAGCGGCTGTTCCCTCTGGCGAGGTGATATACAGATTCGAGAAAATCACACCATGCCGGAGGAACATTTCCTCAAACCCGCCATCGGCAGGGTGATTTTTCAGATACTGATTTGCAAAGAAGCCAATAATGGAAGTTCCGCTGATATAGTCGGCGGTTTCAGAAGAACTGCTTCCCGGCAGCATCAGCGCGGATTCGTTGCGTATTGAATAGCGAAGCTCGTAGACCGCTTCATCATCGGTTATCTTTCCGGAAATGGTACTTACACAGGACTGCTCTGACCTTAAAAGCCCGCACCTGACCGCGCCGAATCCGCGGGTGCGCTTGTAGCCGATATTCCGGACAGCCCTGCATATTCTCGAAAGCTCGTCAAAATACTTATCTTCTATTTCAATCGGCGCGGTGAAAACCATTTCCGACCCGTCAAACGGAGAGTAGTGGTTCACAGCGCGCATAAAGCGCAGGCTCTCATTCTTCGCCGTGTCGTCCTCGATGGCGGTCGAGGCTTTCACGGAAGTGAACAGCGCAAGTATCTGCTGCGTGTTCTTCCCGGAATTTTCAGTCTCCGCGCAGAGGGAAGCGTAGCCCTCCGGGACTGCGTTCCCTATTCTCAGCGAACCGCGGCTGGTACCGGAAACGCCGAATATCTCACCGATATTCTGTGCGCCTATGTACTTTGCGGACTCCAGCATACAGCCCTTTATGCGCCTTGATGGTATCACCGGAAAACCGTGGCTGTCATAGCTGACATCGGTATCTATCGACAGCGAGAAACCGTCCCCGCTTGCGGAGCACATATCCGACTTCAGCGTTATTCTTAATTCACATTTCATTCGGACGCCTCCTGTTCATCGGACTCCGGCTTTGCAAACCATATATCATACACCTGCGCGATATCAAAAATCAGCCTGCGGAGCTTTTCATCGCTGCTGTCAAGCCCGGCGTCGGGGTATCTGGACTTTATCCTTTCGACCTCGAAGCGGTAGTAGGAATCGCCCTTTATCATTGCCGCCGCCAGATCCTTTATATTTGCTCTGCCTATTTCGCTCAGGCGCTGTCCGGCGACGATGAACTCGCTCAGTTCAGCCGAAACCTCATACGGGCGCGCGGTCAGTCCCTTTTCCTGTGTTTCCCGGATAGTTTCCATATCGTTGGTGATACCAGAACGACAGAAGTGGAAATCCACATAATTTACACGGCTGTCCAGCGCTCTGGATTTCTTCTTTCCAGATTCACAGCACTGTTCCGCGATCTCATAAACATCGGAGAACGGCGCATGGCTGTGCGCTATCGCGATGCCCGCGCAGGCGTAATTTTTCTGGTCGTCAGGCAGGGAGCGGTTTTCCTCGTCGAGCGCGCTGAAATATGCAGTTACGACATCGAGCGCCGCTCTTGCGTTGCATATCAGGGTTATCTCGTCGCCGCCGGCGATAACTCTGCGGAACTTGTGCCTGCCATCGGTTCGTTCGGCGAGCTTTGCCTTTATAGCGCTTATCGGACGTTCCACGAACGACTTGTCCGTGCTTAACGAGAACTTACGGAGCGCGGAAGCGCATTCCGTGTAGCCGCTGATATTCTCGGTGCACGCCTTCGACTTTTTGCCCATTGCGTTGCCGTCAACATAGATAACGGCAAGCAGACTTTCGGTGCCCTTGTTTTCCTCGCCGGAGATATCGTCAAGGAACATCTCGCCGATTTCCGCAGACTTCTCAAACGCCTTGCGTTTCAGTACGCTTTCCCGCGAAAGGGAGCAGTTGTCCTCTTTCTTTACGATGGGCATAAAAGTATCCCTGTCTACCTGCGTTATCGGCAGGGTATTGCAGGGAACAGATATCCAGTCGGTGGACTTTATCCGGCTGTTTTCCTTATAAAGGCGCGTGCGATCCTCCTTGAAATTATCGGTGGTTTCAACGCAGGCGGCTATCACTGATATGGTGTAGGTCTTTTCCAGCAGCATGCGGGAGAAAATGCGGTTAGCACGAATATAGGTCTCACGGCTTTTGTACATGATAAAGAGATTTCCTCCGCCCTCGTATATCACTTCGCCGTCGAAGCCGCTTTCCGCAAATGCTTTCACGGAAAATTCCGCGCCGCTGTGCCAGTCCGAATTTATGCGGAGCCCCTTCTTTTCTGCGGCTCTGAAGAACATTCCGTAGACGTTTGCAAGAAGCTCCGAACCGCCGGAGATCTCGCGTATCCTGTTGGTGCGGTAGATGTATTCCTGTTTGCTGCGGCAGTCGTAAAGCGCAGTCACGCAGCCGTATCCGGTTTCTGCCATCATATCAACTCCGTTCTTTTCCGCGCCGGAATAATTCCGGGCGGTGAATCATTGTTCTTGTCAACATTCATTTTATCACATTCGACAATTTTTGTCAATATTTTTGTGGAATGTTGTGGGAAATGGATAAAAAATCCCCCGATGTTCGTTACATTTGCCGAATATCGGGGTGGGGGTTCAATCACCTCTCGGTGAGGGGGTAGTTCAGACTTCTTGCCCTTATTGTATTGTAAAAAATAATAATCTTCATGTTTCAATCACCTCTCGGTGAGGAGGGAGTTCAGACATTGTAGAGCGGGTGCCCAAGTGCCGTTCAGTAGTATGTTTCAATCACCTCGCGGTGAGGGGGTGGTTCAGACTGCAAACCCACGAGCCCGCATGGTTATGCTGCAAACCGGGATTTGAATTTCTGAAAAAACATTTATTATGCTTCATTTTTACCACTCCTATAAGTATAGTTTAGCACATTTGTCCCGAAATGTCAACCGTTTTCCGGCGAAAAAAGCCGCATGGTTATCACCTCCCACTGCCCGAAACGGGCGTTCAGTCATCGGAATTGGAATTGACGATCGCGGTAGCGACAGTAGCAGCAGCGCCGATAATGGCAGTAAGTACACCTGCACTCATGAATATCACCTCCTTAACGTGGAATCAGAGAAAAATCACCAGAAAATGAGCCAACGGAGCGGAGAATCGCCGCGCAGGGGATCGGGATTTATGATCTTGCTCATGGTATCACCACCTTTCATATGGCAACCTCTAAAAACCCACAAAATTTCAGACAAATAGAGGCATTTAGCATAATTGGTCAAATATTGACCAG
>CAKSEY010000030.1 GCA_934448295.1 uncultured Oscillospiraceae bacterium | reverse complement strand
AATAGTGTTTTCTGTTTCATTTCCTTATTATATCACTTTTTTCTTCTTTTTCATAGGGGTTTTTAGAGGTTACCATAAGATAGGTGATATTATGATAAATTACGACCCTTTCTGGGCATACCTTGCCGAACATGGCATAAGTACATATAAGCTGATAAACAGCTACGGCGTCAGCAAAGGTCTTATTGATCGAATGAAGCACAACAAGGCAATAACAACTTTCACGATCAATGAGCTATGTAATACATTAGACTGCAATCTGAACGACATCATGGTGTTCGTTCCGGATAACAAAGAGAATAATGAGTAAGGCTTTCGAGAAATCGGAAGTCTTAATTTCTTTTTGGCTAGGTGTCTTTTTGATTATAAGGATCAGTCGTCCTGAGATTTGCTCTCTATCATTCTGCGAATGTATCCTTTGACCTCAATCACCTGCACTGCGCTCAGACTGTCGATAAGCTCCTTTGTCTGGGTGCGGACAAGCTCATCGTCCAGCACGGCAAAGTCGCTTATACATATCAGATAATCCACGGAAACACCATAAGTTTTGGATATATCCATTAGTATATTTACGGGAATATCTCTGGTTCCACATTCATACATGGAAAGCGTGGTCTAGTCTATAAAGAGCTGTTCAGCCATCTGTTCCTGGGTCATTTTAAGTTTCTTTCGCAGGGAACGAATCCTATTCTTATAAGACACCGCCATGTTTACACCTCCTTTCCGGAGATTAGTATATAACATTTACGATGGTTTTTCAACCTACAATGTGTCATATTCCTACGACACATTGTCATACAAAACCACTATATTTTGTGCTATAATAGATATAGGAACAAATAAGCGGCGGAAACAAAACCACTCCTTTTCGGAGAGTCGGACTAATCTCATTATCCGGAAACATTACGCCGCTTTAGTTCCTGCTCAGTTCCTTGACAACTAAATAGCAATGCAGATAACAACAAACTGATGTCCTTAAAGACGTGCCACAAAATTCCTGCTGTTGATCTGACGGAATATCTCATTATCCGTGACCACCAATTTACCGCGCGAGAATAACAGATACGCCGCCACCTGCCGACAGTCCGCAGGAACCCTAAACGCATAGGGAACTCCTTAAAGGAACGAGCGCGGAGGACACAGTTATAATGATACTTCCGGCGACGGCTTGTCCCACAGGAATGGGCAGGGGTGAAAGTCCCATGCCAGGGTGCGTACTACCTGGGTCTGCATTGACACACCAAAGCAGAAAAGGACGGGCATTTCTGCTCGTCCTTTACGCTGCGGTTATTTTATTAGACTCTTTGCTGTGATTTTGCACAAATCTTTGCTGGTTTATTGGTAATTGTGCTCAAATTCAATAAAATGGTGAGGGGATTGTGCTTTGCCGTCTTGACTTTCGGCCTTTAATGTGTTAAACTTTACTTGTGAAACGCACGTCATAAGTCTGAAACTGGAGGTAACTATAGCAATTCTCAAGGAAGGGTATTTCCAACTTGCGCAGTCCCTTTGAGAATTGCTATTGATTATGGCAATGGTACTTATTATAACTGTTAGGAGGACAACAATATGACCTCAGAGCAGAAATCTTATCTTATTTCGCAGTTATCCCTTCTGCTTGACCAGATGGTTGACACACCGGAAGAACAGAAAGCTGTAAAGGACGGTCCGCGCGAAATGCTCACCGTGCATGAATGTACAGAGCTTATCAAAGGGGTATCCGACCATTCCATTCGTGTTCTGATTGCCCGAGGCAAAATTCAGTCTTTCAGGGCAGGTGAGGGAAAGAGAGCTAGAGTTTTCGTTTCCAAATCCCCGTTACTTGAATATTTTGACAGTCTTTGACGACAGAACGGCTAACACATTACGCTTGACTGAAAAGCGGTTTTGTGGTAAAATAATAGCCGTGAATGCACGTCATAAAGTCTGACTCAGGAGGTAATCAGGACTTATGGCAAACGTAAGAAAACGCGGAAACTCATATCAGATCCGCGTCAGCGCAGGGTACGATTCGGAGTATCGGCAGGTTATAAATACAAAAACATGGAAACCAACGCCGGGCATGACCGAACGGCAAATCGAAAAAGAGGTTGCGCGTCAGGCAATAATGTTCGAGGAATACTGCAAAAAGGGCATTGTTACTGTAAACGTTAAGTTCAAGGAATTTGCCGAAAAGTGGCTTAACGACTTCGCAAGGGTCAATCTGAAAAAGACAACGTTCCAAAGAATGAAAAACACTACAATCAGAGTTTATGCAGCCTTTGGGCATTTACGTGTTGATTCTATAACGCGCGGTCAGATTCAGGCTTTTGTTGACGACATGGCGAAGAATGGCAAAAACATGAAAACAGGAAAGCCGCTGTCAAGGAAAATCCATCGTTCATCATCTCAATTTTCTTTCAGATGTGTTCAATTACGCATTGAGATTTGATATGATAGACTCTAATCCCTGCAATCATATTTTCGTCCCAAAAGGCGAGAAAAAGGAAAAAGAAATCTATACCGTTGAGGAAATGAAACAGCTCTTTAAGCTGGTAAACCAGTATGCTCCGCTGAAATACAAAGCGTTCCTTACTCTGGCAGTATATAGCGGATTCCGAAACGGTGAACTTATGGGGCTTGAGTGGAAAGACGTGGACTGGGAAAACAACGTGATAAGCGTTCGCCGTACCTCAAACTACACGGTAACGGACGGCAATTATACAGATACACCGAAAACCAAAAGCTCGATACATTCTCTCAAACTTCCGCAGCAGGTGTTTGATGTCCTTTCAGAGCTGAGAGAAAGCCAGTTGAAGAACAAGGAAAATCTTGGCACAAAGTGGATAGACAGCGACAGGCTGTTCGTGACTGAAGTAGGAAAACCGCTTCACAGAGGTTCTCCGTACAAATGGCAGCGTGAGTTTACCGAAAGGCATGGAATGCGATTCTGCGATATCCATTCGCTCAGGCATTTCAATGCGACCGTTCTTATCAATGCCGGGGTGGACACAGCAACAGTTTCAAGTGCGCTGGGTCACTCCAATATCAGCACAACGACCAATATTTACTTTCATGCGATCCGGGAAGCTCAGGCAAGAACAGGCGAAGCAATAGCGGCTGTGCTTGATTTTTAGGGATACGATGAATAAAGCGAAGCGTAACAAAATCAGACGCGTGAGTGCGCTTGTTTGAACGGGTCGATTTTGTTTTATTCAGCGTTTCCCTTAGATAACAAAACGGAAGCAGGCTGATTTCCAGCAAAGGACACATAAAGGACTTGTAATGGACAAACGTCTTTTCCGAAAATAAAAAAAATCCCGTGAACAGCTTTTTTAAGCTATTCACGGAACCATCTGTTTGGTGCAGGTGACGGGACTTGAACCCACATGACCTTGCGATCACTAGCACCTGAAGCTAGCGCGTCTGCCAATTCCGCCACACCTGCATATTCACTGGAACAATCGCATATTCAACGAGAACTCTTGCCCTCATCTGTTTTGCTTTCGTTCATCAGCAACGTATATATTTTAGCATAATCAGAGCGATTTGTCAAGGGGTTTTTGAAAAAAATCTGAAATATTTTTAAAAAACTTGACGTTTCCGCCCGGGGCATGTATAATTAATGTATATCAAGAACGGAGGGAACGTCATGCAGTCCAAAAAGAAGATCACTCCCGGAAGGTTGCTTAAAGCCGTCTGGATATTTATTCCGGCAGTTCTTGCGGCGGCGATGTATTTTATCCTGCCGATGTTCCCGGAGTTCACGGAATACGCGGTGTCCCGGGGGCTTTTCCGGCTGTACACCGTTCCGGTCGGTTTCCTGACCTCGCTGGTTCCGATCTCCCTGACGGAGCTATGCGCCGTGCTGGCGCTCCCGGCGGTCATCGCGCTTGTCATTGTGTTCATTGTCAGGATGAAGAAAAGCTCCAGCCGGAAAAAAACCGCGCTGAAAGCCGGAAGGTTTCTGGCGGGATTCGTTTCGTTCGCGCTGTTCATCTACATGACGGCACACGGCGCAAATTACTATCGGCTGAGCGTTGAGCAGCTCATGGAGCTTGACGTCTACCCGAAGTCCACTGAGTTCCTGCTGGAGGTCTGCAAGGATCTCGCCGCCCGCGCCGCCGAGGAGCGCGAGCTTCTCACCGAGGACGAAAACGGCTGCGTGGAGTTCCCGGAGGACATCTGGACGGAGCTGACGCGCACAAGCAGCGGCTACGACACGCTCACGGAGGAATACCCATTCCTGTGGGGAGCCGCGTGGCGCCAGAAGCCGGTTCAGCTTTCCTACTACTGGAGCTACACCGGGATAGTCGGAATGTACTTCCCTTTCCTTGCGGAGTGCAACATAAACACCGCCCAGCCGGATTTCAGCATTCCGTGGACGGCAAGCCATGAGAGCGCACATTCCCGCGGGATAGCCCTTGAGAACGAGTGCAACTTCCTTGCGTACCTTTCCTGCATAAACAGCGAGTATCCGGAATTCCGCTATTCCGGATATATGAACGCGTTCAAGTACTGCTCCAACGCGCTCTATTCCGCCGACCAGGAGCTGTGGCGGCAGGCTTACGAATGCACCACCGAGGGAATGCGGCGGGATTTCACTGCGGAAAACGAGTACATAAAATCGTTCGAGGGCGAGGTAAAGCAGACCTCCACCAAGGTGAACGACGGGTTCATCAAGGCTCAGGGAGTTTCAGACGGCGAACGGAGCTACGGCAGGGTGACAGACCTCATTCTGGCGCATTACGCAAAGGACGGCGGCGCTTCATGAGGGAGATAACGATAATCGTCCCGCAGGAATTTGACGGCGCCCAGGCGCAGGCTCTCCTGAAAAACCTCGGATTCTCGCGGCGGGCGTTGATAAAGCTGAAGCAGTCCGGCGGTCTTACCCGGAGCGGAAGCGTACTCCGCACCATTGACGATATCCGCGCCGGCGAGGAGCTTCGCGTCCGGCTTTCCGAGGAGAGCGGCGCGGTCCCGCCGAATCCGGAGCTTTCCGCCGCCATAGCCTACGAGGACGAGGACGTTGTGGTGTTCGACAAGCCGCCGTATATGCCGGTGCACCCGTCAATACGGCACCATGACGATACTCTTGCGAACCTGTTCGCGGCGCGGTATCCGGGGATTTCATTCCGGCCGATAAACCGTCTGGACAGAAATACCAGCGGACTGTGCGTGTGCGCAAAAAACCGCTTCGCGGCTTCGGTTCTGGCGGATTCTCTGCAAAAGGCGTACTTTGCGATAACGAACGGAACTCCGCCCGGAAACACGGTAAATGCCCCCATCGGCAGAGAGGGAGACAGCATAATCCGGCGGTGCGTGACTCCGGAGGGAAAGCCTGCGGTCACGCATTTTGAGCCGGTGGGCGGGAATTCCCGGCGGACGCTGCTCCGTGTGACCCTGGAAACCGGGCGAACCCATCAGATACGCGTGCACATGGCGTATCTCGGATTCCCGCTGTGCGGCGACGAGATGTACGGCGGAGATATGTCGGCGATCGAAAGGCAGGCGCTGCACTGCGGCGAGGTGAGCTTCACCCAGCCTGTGACCCACGAAATGATACACGTTTCCGCCCCTCTGCCGGAGGATATGGCAACATTAATAAAAGGAGAAACGACATGATAAAAGCTGTGATTTTCGATATGGACGGGCTGTTACTCGACACGGAAAAGCTGCTCGTAAAATACTGGTGCCAGGCGGCGAACGAGGCGGGATTCCCCATGCAGCGGGAGCACGCGCTGAATATCCGCAGCCTTGCGCGGAAATTCGCGATACCGTATTTACAGGGCGAATTCGGCGAGGGCTTCGACTATGTGAAGATACGCTCCCGCCGCATGGAACTGATGAAGCAGTACATTTCCGAGCACGGGCTTGAAACCAAGCCGGGAATCACTGTTCTGCTCGACTATCTCGACAGCAAGGGGATTCCCGCCGCGATAGCCACCGCGACGGATATACAGCGCACAGAGGACTACCTCGGGCAGGTAGGGCTGCTGGGAAGATTCAGCAGGATAGTCTGCGCTTCAATGGTGGAAAACGGCAAGCCAAAGCCGGATATCTACCTTTACGCGGCGGAGCAGCTCGGGCTTCCGGCTAACGAATGTATGGCACTGGAGGACTCCCCTAACGGCGTCAGAAGCGCCTCGGACGCTGGCTGCGTGACCGTCATGGTCCCCGACCTGACCCAGCCGGACGAGGAGCTGCAAAAGCGGATATTCGCAAAGGCGGATTCGCTGGCGGACGTTCCGGAGCTGATCGAATTGGCTTCCCGCTGCCATGAATACTCCTGCAAAGGCTGCGGCAGAAAATTCCAGTCCATCCACTTCGGCAGTGCCTCGGTGATGATACTCTGCCCCTACTGCGGGAAAACCGCCGAGGCTTTCAGCGAATACGGATTCGGGGCGGTATGGCCCGGCAGGATATATTCCGGCAACAGGCTTGCCGCCGAGGTGCAAAACGGCAGCGAGATAGCGATCCCGGGAGTACCGCAGCACATCGTGCTTTCGGCGAAGGAATCCCGGGACAGCTATAACCGACACATGGAAATTCTTGATATCGTAGCGGAAAAGCTGAAAAACAAAGGCTACATAGCTCCGCAGAAATAAATCCGACCACAAATGCAATGACCCCCGAGCCGCTATATAATGCGGTTCGGGGGATTTTCGTCAGTAATTTAATTTGCACCGGCGCGTCTGTTTTCCTTTATCTCGCCGGAGCGGTAAGCGCTGAGCAGCATTCGCAGGTCGTTTATCTGCTCCAGAAGTTCAGCGCCCTTGTCGGTGTCGGAAATATTAGCGCGGCGCTCCAGCTTTTCCACCAGGTGGATGACCGGAGTATGTTCGCTTTCGCCGGGGATAAACGGCTTGTGCTCGGCAAGGTTAAGGCTGTGGGAATCGTAAATCAGCGTGTAGCCCGCTATTCCCGTTGCCTTCTGATATGCCTTTGAGATACCGCCGTCAATGACGAACAGCCTGCCGCCAGCCTTTACGGGTCTTTCTCCGTTTTTTATCTTGACGGGGACGTGACCGTTGATTATATGCCCTCTTTCCGGGTCAAGCCCGAAAATCTCCAGTATCCTGCCGCAGACCTCCGCCTGCTCGGAAAAATGGTAATAGGCGTTGTAGTTCTCCCTTTGCAGCTCCTTATCCTCCAGGAAATACCTCTCAAAGAAAGCCATCTTATCCTTTCCGTAGAGCGGCGAGCAGGCTCCGCTCCACAGATACCACATATAATCCACGGCGTAGTCCTTTTCTTCCCCCGCCTGCATGAAATACGCCTTGTTGGCTATTTCATCAAGCTTGTCAAGCAGCGCCTTTCCGGAATACTCCCTGCCTGCGATGTTCGCGCTTTGCAAACGTCCGTTTTCGTCGAGCGGAATACAGCCGTGGAACAGAAGATTGCCGTTTATCGTCTTGTACATCGAGCCCTTGGAGTACAGAAAACGCATGTGTGAATTGAGCCGCTCGCTGTGCATGAACGAATTTTCCAGCACGGACATCAGCTCGTTTTCAGCGTCGGTCAGGGATAGCGGGTCGTCATGGTTCACCGTGGGGAAGTTTCTGTCGAGAAGCTGGTATTCCCTGCCGTTTATGGTCACGGTTCCACGGTCGAAATCCACCATGCGGAATATATCGCGCCTGTCCATCTCCCATTCCGGGTGGCGCTCGATAAGCTGCCCCTCCAGCTTTAGCTGAATTACCGTTATCGCCTTGTGCATTTTTGCGACCAGCTTTGCGTCCACCGGGTCGTAGATGTTGTCGTCCAGGGTGTGCGGCATGAACTGCGTGCAGTCGTCGTCCTTGTAGAATTCTCCCGCGAACACCGCCAGCGCCCGGAGATTAAGCCCATAGCCATCCTCCAGGACGTCAAAGTTGTTGTACCGCATGGATATCCTTATCACGTTGGCGATAAGCGCGCGGTTTCCGGAAGCCGCGCCCATCCACGAGATGTCGTGATTTCCCCACTGGATATCAACGTCGTGCATTTTCATCAGCTCGTCAAGGATTATGTCGGCGCGGGGACCCCGGTCGTAAATATCCCCGATAATATGAAGCTTGTCGATGGCAAGCGACTGTATCAGCTCGCAGAGGGATTTTATAAACCGGTCGGCAATGCCAGTATCAAGAATCGTCGTGATTATCTCGTCGTAGTAATATTCCTTGACAACGTCGTCCGTGACATTCAGAAGCTCGTCAAGAATGTAAACCATGTCCCTCGGGATACGCTTGCGCACCCGGGAACGCGTATACTTTGCCGAAACCGCCTCGCACACCAGTATCAGCCTGTATATGGTCAGCCTGCGCCACTCGTCGGACAGTTTGCCGCAGATACGCAGGTTTTTAAGCTGCTTGTCCGGGTAGTAAATAAGGTACGCCAGGGCTTCGCGCTCGGCGCTGGAGACCGTCTTTCCGAGAGTTATGTCGATCTTGTTCTTTATCATTCCGGAAGCGCTTTTCAGCATATGCAGGAACGCTTCGTACTCGCCGTGGATATCGCTGAAAAAATACTCCGTCCCTTTGGGAAGGCTGCGTATCGCGGATAGATTCACTATCTCGCTCACCGCGCTGTCAATGGTCGGGAATTCCTTGGCGAGAAGCGTCAGATATTTATTGTCCATATTATTTCCCCCAGTGCAGCCCGGCAGGAGTAATTCTGCCGCTGCCCGTAATTCTTCATGCGTTACACCAATGTTTTCATTAAGGCGCTGTTTATATAATAGTTTTGGTCGGTGAGGAACGCGATCATATTCGCGTGCCCCGGATCACATTCCCTGGTTCTGTTCTGCACGGGGTAGCCGTGGAACATTCCCTGCCCGACCTCCAGCGTAACGTTGACCCCGGCGCTTTCCATGCGGGAAACCAAGCTGCCGCACATGGCGTAGAGCACCTCGCTGTCGGCAAAGCAGACGTACGCTTCCTTCAGCCCGCTGTAATCCCCAAGCTGCGGATAGGGCATATAGAGCGGCAGCTCCCTGCCATTGGCGATTATGTCGCGGTAGGCGTCGAGCCATCCGGCGGGAATGTATATATCCGACTTGTCAAGCTGCTCCGCGCGCCGCCTTTCCTCCTGCGAATATATGCACATCTCCGGCGAGGAAACGTACAGCTTGTCCGGCATGCTGAGGTTTTCCGCCATGGCATTGATGTGCGAAACAAGCGCCAGCGCAAGATTCCCCCCTGCCCCGCAGCCCGCGACCGCGACATGATTGCTGCTATATTCCCGAAGCAGCAGCTTGTATGTGCTGTATATCGCGTCCATTGATTCGTTCATCGAGCAATCAGTGCACAGGGGATAATACGGGATTATCACATCTCTGTGTGTTTTCAGCGCCAGCTCCTCGTACAGATTATAGTAAGACGCAGCGGGATATTGAAGCATATCGCTGCCGGGAATGTACATCAGCGCCATTGTGCTGTCCTTATGCGTGAGGCGCGAGGTGAGCAGCCCGTGCTCCAGCCTGCGCTCGTACTCAAGCGCCGGATCCCACGCTTTCTCCAGGAAATTGATCGTGCGGGAGCTGCTGCGATATTTTTCCCGCAGCTCGTCCGCCGAGCCGCTGAGCCTTCGCCTGGCTCCGGACAACCTGGCAGACGTTTTCAGAAGTTTATATTTAAATGTGAATTGCGGCATTTATGCTCCTCCAGTCAAGCGAATCCTGTACCATGCAGCAGTCCGGATTTTCAGAAAGCTGCGCTTAATTATATTATAAACCACTTTTCAGATATTGTCAAACGCTAAGCGGAAGTTTTCGGTTCGCCGACTGACCGGCTTTTCAGCAGAAAGTACCGGGCGGAAACGCGAAGATATGCGGTAATGTACAGCGCAGCATTTTTCACATCAAAACCGGAGGTCGCCATGATCTCCGGTTTATTTTATGGAGAATTCACAAAGCAAGCTCGAACATTTTGTACTCTGTCCAGCCAGTGTCCTCATAAAAAAGCTGCTTTGCCGCGGTGAATTCAAAGCCGCATTTGGTGTACAGCCTTTCGGCTGCTTCGTTTGTGCCGAGGATATCAAGCCGAACAGCTTTTTTGCCTTCCGATTTTGCCTTGCGTATTATCTCGTGCACAAGCTTCGTTCCTATCCCCCGCCCCTGCATTGCCGGAGAAACGGCAAGCGCGTGGGGTATCAGAACCTCGTCACTCGGGCAGCCGAGTCTCCACTGGACGTCAGAGTACCCCTCGTTGCATGCGCTGTTGAGAATAACGCAGGCGCAAAGCCCGCTTTCGTTGGTCAACAGGTACAGTTCCCCGTTCAGAATACTGTCCTGCAAATATTCGTCCGTGGGATATATCCCCTTTTTCCAGCCGATTTTCTCATTTTCATACTTCATTTCGTCTATCAGGTTCCAGTAAAAATCCCTGACGCGCCGGAGATCCTCCGTCTTTTATTTCTGAAACAACCTGGTCTCCTCCGTTTTTCAACATTAGCCCCGAAAAAACTGCACCATAACTGCATGGCGGTTTGACGCCTAGCATCTGATATAAGTCATGTACGAAATCTGCTCGTGTCCCGGTTTTTAGAAGTTACCACTTAAAAATTCAACCCAATAAACGAAGAAACGTTTCGCGTTTTTTGCCTTGACAAGTAAAGATCTGCCGCAGCAGGAAGCCGTTTGGAACCCCCGCTTGATTTGTTTTTGGATTTGTGATATAATCTTATCTGGCAGAAACCGAATAAATTTTTAAAAATATAATTCCAAAAACGCAACGCGGCATTATCAAATGTTGTGTATATTAATAGAGCGCCGGATAATTCCGGAAGCGCTCTTGGAAAGGGGAGCTTTATGAACGATAGTCAGATCGTTGAGCTTTTCTGGAGCCGGGACGAGCAGGCGATTGCTGAAACCTCTGCGAAATACGGCTCTTTATGCGGAAAAATCGCATACGGTATACTCGGGAATATGCAGGACAGCGAGGAGGCGGTGAATTCCTCATACCTCCAGCTATGGAACGCCATTCCCCCGAAAAGACCCGACCCGCTGTCGGCTTTTCTTGCGAAAATCGTCAGGAACCTCTCGCTTAACAAGCTGAAGGCAAGCCATGCGCAAAAGCGGAGCTGCGAGTTCATGGTATCTCTCGACGAGCTTGACGAATGCGTGCCGGACAAGTCTTACTGCGAAAGCGACCCCTTATATATCCGCGACTGCCTGAATTCATTCCTGAGGGAGCAGAAAAGGCAGGACAGAAGTATCTTCGTACTCAGATACTTCAACTGCGACAGCATTGAGGAGATCGCCCGGAAAACCGGGTTTTCCGAAAGCAAGGTCAAATCCATGCTGTTCCGTATGCGCGGCAGGCTGAAAGATCGTCTTGAGAAAGAAGGGATATCCATATGAAGCACGAAGCCTTTGTTGACGCCGTGTCAATGCTTGACGACGATATTATCGCCGAGGCTCAGGAGCCGTTCTGCAAAAAAAGCCGCGCCCGGGCAATAGGCTTTTGCTCGGCGGCGGCCGCCTGCGCTGCGGTTATCGGTGCGATCCTGCTGCTCCCCGGCGAAAAAGGAGCCGATATCCTCGTCATGGGAAAGGCAATTTCCGGAGGTTCCGTTATCATCGGCGACTATCAGGATCACGCAGAAAACAGGGCGGCTATAAGCGCTTACGCACTGGAGCCGACAGATATCCCCATCAGCATAGCCGCTCACGGGCTGACTGTCGTTACGGTTTCCGGCGGGGAGCTTTACAGCGAGGGCTCCGCCGACCCGGACGAAACCCCTCTGGAAATCAGCGATACCGCGTCGTTCACATGGAGCATCCCGATGTGGAACGCTTCCGAGGAATTCACCCTCACTGCGCAGACAGGAAACGCCTGCCGCGTTCTGGTGATCTCTTACGACGACTCGATACAGGAATGGACGGCGGCCGAAAGCTCCCGTTAAACCAACTTAAAATGGAGGTATTTATGAAGAAATTCACATCAATTATTATTGCAGCGTTTATGGTGCTTTCTCTTGCCGGATGCAGCGGGAACACCAGCAGCACGGGCGGCATGGTCACTTCTGAAGCGCCGTCCTCTGCCCCGGCGGAGTCCACGGCCACGGCGGAGGCTCCAAATACTGCCGACGCTGAGTCAAAGGCCGAGACATCCCAGCCGGAAAGCAGCACCCAGGAATCCGGCAAACCGGAAACAAGCGAACCGGAAGCGGATACTGCCGAAACTGGCGCTCCCGAAACAACCGAACCCACAACAAATGAACCCGCAATAAACGCAACCGAGACCAGTCAGCCGGAAACAAGCGCTCCTGAAACCACCACGGCGACCACCACTTCCACGGCTGCCACTCCGGAGACCACAAAACCGGAAACCACTAAGCCAGCAACCACCAAGCCTACGACAACTAAACCAGCAACTACCAAGCCTGCAACTACCAAACCTGCAACCACTAAGCCGACAACTACCAAGCCGACAACTACCAAGCCTGCAACTACCAAGTCGGAAACCACCAAGGCAGAAACCACCAAGCCCGAAACCTCAATTCCGGAAACCACCACAAGCACCCCCGAGACGGAAGAGCCCGCTGAGATCACAATAGCAAGCCCGTCCGAGGTGATAAACTCGGCGTGGGCGCTTTTCGGCGAAGATGAAAAGTTCCCGGTGGCAGGCGGCGATTTCGGCAGCGGCGAACTGTACGAGGAAGCGGCTCCGTTCAGCCTGGATAATCCCGCCGAGCTGGATCGTCTGACAGGCTTCCCTGCTGCTGAAATAAGCAAGATCGACAGCGCCGCTTCTATGATACATATGATGAACACCAACACGTTTTCCGCAGGCGCGTTCCACGTCACCGCAGGGACGGATATGGACGCCCTGTGCCAGTCCATCAAGGATAACGTACTGTCGCGCAGATGGATGTGCGGATTCCCGGACAAGGTTATCGTTGCAAAGGTCGGCGACTACATCGTATGCGCATACGGTCTGAACGAAACAGTTGACCCGTTCGTGGCTCATCTGTCCGAGGCGTACTCCTTTACCACGATAGCTTTTGATGAGAAGATATTATGACGAAGAAAATAAAACTAACCGCCGCGCTCCTGACCGCGCTGATATTCAGCGGCTGCGCGGCTCCCGGAAGCAGCTCCGGAAATCACACCGCAGAAAGCCCGCAGACCTCTGAAAGCGCCGCCCCCGCCGCGTCAGAAGAACCCGCGGCAAGCGCCGATGAAAACGGCATTTATGTCGTGGACGGCTGTGCGGCAAAGCTAAATTACCCTCTGGACGAAAAGTCCGTAGAGTACGCCGCAATGCGGTTTGAATACGTTTATGAGGAGTATCTCAGGGACTCCTGCCCGAATATCTATGTCAGCGTGATACCTGACAAGAACTATTTCCTTGCCGAACAGAACGGTTATCCTTCGATAGACTATGACAAGCTGACGTCACAGCTTGTGGAAAGCATGGACTACGCGGAATACATTGACATTTACCCGCTGCTGGAGCTGAGCGATTACTATTGCACTGACGCCCACTGGCGGCAGGAAAAAATAACCGATGTGGCTGACCGTATCGCCTCCGCAATGGGCGTTACGCTTTCGCAGGAGTACACGGAAACAACGCTCGGCCAGCCGTTTTACGGCGCGCACAGCCGTCAGTCCGACATCTCAATTGAGCCTGACAGGCTGGTATATCTGGAAAACGAAACGCTCTCAGAATGTAAGGTTTACGACGCTGAAACTGACAGCTATTCCGATGTATATAATATGGAGCTGGCTTCCGGGGACGACCCGTATGAGATTTTCCTGTCGGGAGCAAAATCGCTGCTCACCATTGAAAACCCGAACGCCTCCACCGACAAGGAGCTGGTGATATTCCGGGATTCGTTCGCAAGCAGCCTTGCGCCGCTTCTGGCGGAGGGGTATTCTAAAATCACGCTTGTGGATATCCGCTATCTTTCGCCGGTCCTGCTGGGAAGATTCGTTGATTTCCACGGGCAGGATGTTCTGTTTATTTACAGCACCCTGGTTATAAACAACAGCACCATCATCAAATAAGCCGGGATTCTTTCAATGAAAAAAGCCGTCTTTCGTCTATAAGCGAAAGATGGCTTTTTAGTATCAAACAAAAGGTATTGTATGCCTGTCAGGTCTGAGCGGCTCCGTCAACGGAGATCACTGTTCCGGTGACATAGCTTGAAAGGTCGCTTGCAAGGAACAGGAACACATTTGCGACTTCCTCCGGCTCGCCGATACGTCCAAGAGGAATAGGCGCAGAAATACGCTCAACCATTTCAGCGGGAAGCGCTGCGACCATATCCGTCCTTGTCACGCCCGGGGCTACCGCATTCACGCGGATACCGCTGCGCCCAAGCTCCCGCGCAAGGCTCTTGGTCATGCCGTTTACAGCGAATTTGCTGGTGGGATAGCCGACTCCGCTCGGCTGGCCGTATATGCTGACCATGGAACTGGTGTTGATAATGCTTCCTCCGGATCCTCTCATATGCTCTGCGGCAGCCTTGCAGCCGTTGAATACTGCGGTAACATTCAGATCCATGATCTTCTTGAAAGCTTCCGGATCGTACTGCGCCAGCGGCTCACGGGCGGATATTCCGGCATTGTTGACCATAATATCGAGCTTGCCGAATTTCGCAGCCACTTCGTCAACCGCGTTTTTCACCGCTGAATAGTCCGTCAGGTCAGGCGACATCCCGATGACCTCCCATGCGGGATTTTCAGCTTTCAGCTCTGCGAGAGCCTTGTCAACGGTTTCCGGGCGGCTGCCAAAGAGAGCCACCTTTGCTCCATTTTTCAGGAACACCTTAACAATGGCGTAACCGATCCCTCGTGTTCCTCCGGTCACAATGGCTGTTTTTCCTTTAAGCATATTGAATCTCCTCCTGTATTTATTGAGTGTTGAATTGCCTAAATTACCTTAATATAATAATACCACTTTGGACGGATTTTGTCAATGCAAATTTTGTAATTTTGCCGGAAAAACTCCCGCCCGGCTGACAGGCAGAAAATTTCCGCAAACGGTTTTCCGGCTGGAGCTTTTTTACACTATTGACTTTTCACCTGCCGTGTGATAAAATAGAAATATAAAAAACGACCTGAGAGGAAACTTTGATGTTTGGGGACTGCCGGGCGCCTGCTCAAACGCGCTCGACTGTGTGGAAGCAGAGCTTGTCCACGTCACCAGCCGCCATGAGGAGCACATGGCATATATGAGCGTATGCACTGCGGAAGCTATGAATATTCGCGGAAACGCGTTCAAGAATCTTATCGCCTGCGCCCTGCTTCACGACAATGCGCTCACGCAATATATTCAGAAGGAATTTCACGGCGGCGCGCAGTCCCTGGAGCTTCTTCCAAAGTTCCCACATCTGGAGCTGCACTGCTCTCAGGTCAAGGAGAACATAAGATGGAAAACTGACAGAAGAGGAGTGATCTTCACTAAATCCTCTTTGGGCATGCATTAAAGAGCGATGCTGGTGTAGGTACAAGCGGTACATTAACTCTTGAAGGATAGCAGCGAACTAGTTCAGCAGGCAAGGAGATATCATGAAGAAAATGCGTATTATTAGTTTATTTTTTCTTATAGCCATTGTATTCATGGTAAGAAGCAATGATAATACATCAGAAAGAGTTGCCATTGATGATATGCTTTTGTATGAACATGACAACAGCAATTTTTATATTGATGTTCTTTTCGATGATGCCGGATTTAACGGCATTTCGTCAAATAAAATAGTTTTAAAAATTGTAAATTCCAAAACATTTAATGCTAAAGATGAACCTGATCCTATCTATCGCTCAACAATAAAGACGCTGGAGATAGAATACGGTGTGCTGCCATTAAAAGAAGTGAGCAATAATGCAACAATTATTCCTAATGCACCTGTATCAACCAAAGCATGGATGCCAGATGGTAGAAAACATGATCTTTACATTATTGATGATAAATATATGTTATTTCAGTATACAGATGATAATGAATATAATGCATTATATGGTTCTAAATGGTGGCATTTAATGTATGAAGCAGACAAAGAAACACAGGCTGAGATAATTGAATATGCAGATTATGATAATCGAAGAAATGGATATAAATTCGGCCCGGTGTATCATGCAACACCAGAGGGGCAGATTCAATGTATCTATAAATACGGAAATTGCGTTTATTATCGCCAGATCAACTGAAACGGACTTTCGATAACCTACAGCATAATAAACGAATGGAGTGGAAATCATCAGGTTATTGGAGGCTGAATGCCGAACCGTGTAAATGCCAATAATACCCACAGAAAGTGAGGTATTGCACATGAAAAAAACACACGGATTAGACGAGCGAGAGATGGAACTGGTGAAGCTGCTGATGGCAGACTGCCAGACAACCGGAGACATTCAGGCAAAGCTGAAAAAGCTGTTTGCCGGAACCATCGAGCAGATGCTCGAGGCTGAAATGGACGAACATCTTGGCTACGAGAAGAACTCCGTAGCCGGGAACAACTCCGGAAACAGCCGGAATGGTTACGGGAAAAAGACGATAATCAGCGACTATGGGGAGTGCGAAATCGCAGTGCCGCGCGACAGGAACGGCGATTTTGAGCCTAAAGTCATTGAAAAGCGACAGACAAGAACCGACGAAATCGAACAGAAAATCATGCAGATGTACGCGAAAGGAATGTCTCAGCGTGA
>CAKSEY010000029.1 GCA_934448295.1 uncultured Oscillospiraceae bacterium | reverse complement strand
GATACAGACACCGATTCCGACACGGACACAGATTCCGATACAGACACAGATTCTGACACAGACACTGATTCCGACACGGACACAGATTCCGACACGGACACTGATTCCGACACGGACACTGATTCCGACACGGACACTGATTCCGACACGGACACGGATTCCGACACAGACACTGATTCCGACACGGACACGGATTCCGACACAGACACCGATTCTGACACAGATACGGATTCTAATACAGACACAGATTCCGACACGGATACCGATTCCGACACGGACACGGATTCCGACACGGACACTGATTCCGACACGGACACGGATTCCGACACGGACACAGATTCCGACACAGACACCGATTCTGATACGGACACGGATTCCGACACGGACAGCGATTCTGACACAGACACAGATTCCGACACAGACACTGATTCTGATACAGACACCGACAGTGATAGTGGTCGCAGTGTACCCAGACCATCGCATCCAAGCCATCACTACGATTCAGATTCTGACAGTGACACTGATACCGATACAGACAGTGATACAGATTCCGACACGGACAGTGACACTGATTCAGATACAGATAGCGACACCGATTCCGATACGGACAGCGACACCGATTCCGATACGGACAGCGACGCCGATTCCGACACGGACAGCGATTCCGATTCCGACACGGACAGCGACGCAGATTCCGACACGGACAGCGATTCCGATTCCGACACGGACAGCGATTCCGATTCCGACACGGACAGCGACACCGATACCGTCACAGACAGTGACACCGATTCTGATACGGACAGTGACTCAGATTCCGACACAGACAGCGACACTGATTCTGACACCGACGATGATGATGAAATCACTTTCGAGCCGGACGATGTGCCCCTTGGCGATGTTCCCGATGAAGTCACACATGATAACCCCACGGATGATGTGATCCTCATTGACGGAGACGTACCTCTCGGCGAGAACCCTGAAATGGGAGTCGAGGCTCCTGTCGGGGCGGGGATCGCGGCGGTTGGCGCGGCTATTGCTTTAGGAGCGTCGGCGCTCACCAGAAAGCGTAAGAAATAATTCGGATTGCCCTTTTCTGGCTTTTCGCTTATCAACTAGCAGGAGATGGCGATAAGTCAGGGGAGGGCTTTCTTTATGAAGAAACTCAGGTTTTCTGCATTACTTTTCGCGGCTTTGCTGTGCGGGTGCTCTGCGGAGCCTGAAAAATGCGTGCGGAGCATATGCGCAATGGATACGCTCATGTCGCTGACAGCCTACGGCGACAACGCGCAGGAGGCGCTCGACCGGGCGGCGGAGCGGCTCGCCGAGCTGGAGCAGGAGCTTTCAGTGACGATTCCCGACAGCGATATCGGCAGACTGAACAGCTCCGGCGGGGTTCCGGTGAAGGTCAGCGATGATACCGCCGCAGTTCTCCGGGCGGCGCTGGAGGTCTCCGCGCAGAGCCGCGGCGCGCTTGACGTCACGATTTACCCGGTGCTCCGGGAGTGGGGCTTCACCACCGGGGAGTATTCCGTGCCGGACAGCGAAACTCTGGCAGAGCTTCTGGAAAATGTTGACTATACCCGGGTGGAGATAGCAGGAAACGAGGTCTCCATACCGGAGGGTTTCGCGGTAGACCTCGGGGCGGTGGCAAAGGGCTACGCCAGCGACTGCGCCGCTGAAATAATGCGGAGCTGCGGCGTTTCTTCGGCCGTGATGAATCTGGGCGGAAACGTCTGCGTTACCGGCTCAAAACCGAACGGCTCCCCCTGGAAGGTCGCGGTTGCCGACCCGTTCGGCGGCGAGTTTCTCGGCACGCTCTCCGTGTCGGACTGCTTCGTTATAACCTCCGGGAAATACGAGCGCTATTTCACCGGGGAGGACGGCAGGCGGTATCATCACATAATCGACCCGGCGACCGGATATCCGTCCGAAAACGGGCTTTCCGCCGTTACTGTCATCGGGGAGAGCGGGGTGGAGTGCGACGCGCTTTCAACGGCTCTGCTGGTTCTCGGGGAGGAGGGCGCGGCTGACCTCTGGCGGGAGCGCGGTGGTTTTGAAATGCTCCTGGTGACGGACGACCGGCGGCTTGTCTCGACCCGGGGGTTCGCGGAAAAATTTGAAAACAGCTCAGAAATGGAACTCCAGATACTGGAATAGTACCTGGAGCTCTTTTTGTATGCAGAATCGTTCAAAACTATGTGCATTTTTTACGAAAATGATACTCAATTTTTCTGAAAATTGTAAATTATAATAAAAAACTCTTGAATTATAAAGGAAAATATGGTATTATTAAAGTAGAAAAATGAATTCCCACACACCAGGAAAAGGAGAGATCTACTATGACAGTATTCAACGGCAAAAGCGTATGCGGCGCGGCAGTTTGCGCAGATGTGTGCGTTATCCGCAAGCCTGTGCTGTCAGCGGAGCGCGTCCCTGTGGAGGACGCCGCTGCGGAGCTCCGCCGTATGGCGATGGCAAGGCATATCGCCGCACGGCAGCTCCAGGAGATCTACGACCGGGCGCTGGACAGGTTCGGCGAATCCAACGCGCAGATTTTCGGGATACACATGATGATGCTGGAGGACGAGGACTACAACGGCTCCATAGACGGCATTATCGAGGCTGAAAACGTCAGCGCGGAATACGCGGTGTCGCGTACTTCGGAGATATTCTCGCAGATGCTGGAAGCAATGGACAACGAGTATATGCGCGCCCGCTCCGCCGACGTGCGGGATGTGTCGTACAGGCTGATGTCCATACTGCGCGGCAGGGCGGACGATATGTCCGGGGTTCCGGAGCACGCGGTAATATGCGCGGACGACATCTCGCCAAGCCAGGCGGAAGCGCTCGACCACCGGAGCCCCGCCGCGTTCGTAATGGCGCATGGCTCCACGCTGTCGCATACGGCGATACTCGCCAGGAGCATGAATATCCCGGTGATAATCGGCGCGGGGGACGGATTCCTTGAACGGGTGAGAAGCGGTGAGCAGGCGCTTGTGGACGGCTCCACCGGCGAGATAATCCTGGAACCGGACAGCGCCGCCAGAAGCCGCCTGGCGCCGGAGATACGCACGGTCGCTCCCGCCGAGGAAAAGACCTGCACCATTGACGGCACCAGGGTCATGCTGCTTGCGGAGGGAGCCTCCGGAGCGCTGCCGGCGTTCGCGGACGGGACTGCGTTCCTTGCCTGCCCTCGGCTGGACGACGGCGGGGAGCAGTACGAGTACTACCGCAGCATAATGGAGAATGCGGCGGGCGGCAGGGTATTCCTGCGGGTGCCGGAAATTCCGGCTTCAGACCCGGAGCGGCACGAACATGTTCTGAAGCACCTGCGGTCGGTGTTCCGGGCTGTGGGAAAGACGGATTCCGCCGGGATCCTGTTCCCGATGATAAACTGCGCCGCAGAGGCACGAAAAATCCTGAAAGCCTGCGACGAGGTGACGACCTCTCTGCGCGCCGAGGGCTGCGAGGTTTCCGACAACGTGAAGCTCGGCTTTATGCTGGAAACTCCTGCGGCGGCGATAATCTGCGACGTGCTGGCACCCATGTCCGACCTGTTCATTATAGACAGCGACGTGCTGGCGCGGCTGACGCTTTCAAGCTCCGGCGGCGGGATATTCGAGGAGGAATTCTACGAGAGCCAGAAGAGCGCGGTGCTCCGGCTGATAAGCCACAGCGCCCGCAGCGCGGTGAAGAACGGCGCACGGATAGGGATATGCGGCACGCTGGCGCAGGATTCCTCGCTGACGGAGGAATTCCTGCGCATGGGTATCAACAAATTCTGCGTACCCGCCGGGAAAATCGAGGAGATACGCGGCGCGATAGCGAACATTGACCTTGCTGAGTAAATAGAAGTGGGGCTTCCTGGAAAAACGGGAAGCCCTCAGCTTGTCAAAAAAGTATAAAATCAGGCTGCTCGGTTTTCCGGACAGCCCTTTGTTTATCAGTTCCCGTCCCCGGTGGATTCCCGGAGAATGAGCCGGTGCGGGAGCTTGTAGGTGCCGTTGTCCTTTGCCCCGTCCTCGGATTTTATGTTGCCTATGAGCTTTTCGATGACCGCCTTGCCCTGGAGGTAGCAGGGCTGCTCCACGGTGGAAAGGTGCGGAATGAACATGTGCGAGTAAGCAATGTTGTCAAAGCCGAAGAAAAGCACGTCCTTCCCGACGGCGATACCGTGGCTCAGCGCGTAGGTCATGGCGCCGATGGAGATAGTGTCGGAGATGGAGAATATCGCGTCCGGAGGTTTCGGCAGGGACATCAGCTTTTCGCAGCCCCGGGTGCCGCTCTCCGCGTCGTAGCCGCCGTAGTAGATAAGGCTGGCGTCCACGCCCAGCCCGGAGTCCTCCAGGGCGCGCTTGTAGCCGTTCTCGCGGTCTACCGAGGACATACTGCGCTCCTCGGTGGTGAGCAGACCTATGCGCTTCCTGCCCTTTCCGATAAGGTATTTCGTGGCGTCGTAGCCGGCGCGCTCGTTGTCTATGGTGACGCAGAGGATATCGCAGTTTTCCAGGCGCTCAAGACACATGGCGAGCTGGTATTTCTTTGCAAGCTCCGAGATAGTGCGGCTGTCCAGCTTCGGAGCGAGCAGCACGGCACCGTCCACCGCCTTTGAGAACAGCATGCCGAGCAGGTGCATTTCATGTTCGGGGTCGTTTCTCGTGGTGGCTATGAGCACGTCGTAGCCCTGGGTGTAAGCCGCGTCCTGCATTCCGCGCAGCACCTCGGAGTAGAAGCTCTGCTCCGTGGAGGCTATTATCGCGAGGATACGCTTGGTCTCGCTCTTGCGCAGGTCGCGCCCGAGGAAGTTCGGGCTGTAGCCCAGCTCCTCCACCGCCTTGTTTACCGCCTGCACAGCCTCGTCGGAAACATTGGTCTTTTTGTTGAGGACCCGGGACACCGTTGCAACGGAAACGTTCGCCGCCTTTGCAACGTCTTTTATTGTGATATTCAAGCTGTTTCACCTCTCGGTCAGTTGTCTATATTAATATAATACACTAAAAGTTAATCGTTTTCAATAGGCAAATTGCACAAATCTATGTAAATCAGACAATTTTCAGATGTTCTCCATGGAACATATTACCAGAATTACCTGCAAAAAGTCAGACCGCCGGGGAGGTTCCGCTTCCGGAAAGCGGCGCACGGACGCGCCGCCTGGCTCCCGCCAACAGACTGTGCCCGCCGGATAACGCGCTGACAGCCTGAATCCCTGATTCCGGAAAATAACAAAATGACCTAAGATTTTTCAAATAAGCGCGGCTTTTTATAAAGAATGGCGAAAATTCGTGTTAAGGCTGAATTGCATAGGTTTATCCTTGCAATATCGCGAAAAAAAGTGTATAATAAAACTGTATAAGTAAAAGACCCTCATTATGATATAGATTTCACACGGGTATTAATAAATGAAAACAGTTCTGAAATGGCTCGGGAATTATTTCCGCCGCATAGATTGGATACTCCTGCTGATTTGCCTGGGCATTTCAGCGTTTGATATATTTCTCCTGAGCACGCTCAATGAGCTCGGCTACGTCAAGCAGGACGACATTGAGACCCAGGTGATCGCCTGCGCGCTGGGGATAGGGGCGGCGCTGATAATCGGCATGGTGGACTACAAGCGGCTGTCCAAATACTGGTACGTCTACGGTCCTCTTGCCGTGATATTGCAGCTTATGCTGTGGACTCCCCTGGGAGTGACCCGTGCGGGAGACCTCGCCTGGCTGAATCTCGGCGTGATCACTATCCAGCCCTCCGAGATACTGAAGCTTGCGTTCATACTTTCGCTTGCCTGGCACATTGCAAAGCTCGGCGACAAGATGAACTCGCTGCCGAGGTTTGCGCTGCTGTGCGTGCACTTCCTTATCCCGTTCGGGATAATCATGATACAGGGCGACGCGGGCTCCGCGCTGGTGTTCCTGTTCGTGTTCATCTGCATGATGTTCGCCGGGGGAATGTCCTGGAAGTACATCCTTGCAGGGGTGGCTTCCGTGCCGGTCATCGCGTATGTCGCCTGGAATTACGTCATGGGAGAGCACCACCGCGAGAGATTCCGGCTGATATGGGACGAGGAGCTCCAGGAAGCCGAGCGGCTCGGCTCCTACCTCCAGCAGTACAACGCCAAGGTGGCGATGGGCTCCGGGCAGCTAACCGGGCTTGGAACCAACGCGGACACCTACACCTACGTCCCCGAGGGCTACAACGACTTCATCTTCGCGTACCTCGGCATGGTGTTCGGATTTATCGGCTGCATGGCGGTGGTCATTGCGCTGACTATCCTGTGCCTAAAGCTGCTGTCGGACGCTTCGGCGGCGATAGACCCCCTCGGCAAGCTGATATGCGTGGGAGTTTTCGCCATGCTGACGTTCCACTGCGTTATAAATATCGCAATGGTTCTCGGAGTAGGCCCGGTGGTGGGGATCCCGCTGCCGTTCATGAGCGCGGGCGGCACCTCGCTTGTAATGTGCTACGCGGCGATAGGCCCCGTACTCTCGGTGGTCTCCCACCGGGAAAAGAAAAAGCATATGTTCTATGAAGAAAAGGAATGAACGGCGCTGAGCTTTCGGCGCAGGACATACAAAACCCAACGAAAGGTAAGAGCAAATGAAACCTGTAATTTCGACCATCAAGGATATCTACCCTGCCTCCCAGGCGGAGGCGCAGAAGCAGCGCTACAAGAACGCAGTGGCGGCTTTCGCGGACTATTTCGGCTCCGTGGGGGAGCACCGCTTCTTCTCAGCGCCGGGCAGGACTGAGATCTGCGGAAACCACACCGACCACAACCACGGAAAGGTGTTCGCTGCCAGCGTGAACCTCGATGTTATCGCGGTGGTGGAGCAGACGGACGACAACAAGATCGTGATAAAGTCCGAGGGCTTCCCGGAGGACAGCGTCGACCTCGCCCAGCTTGAGGTAATGCCGGAGGAGAAGAACACCTCCGCTTCGCTGATACGCGGCGTTGCAGCAGGCTTCGAGAAGCACGGCTATCACGTCGGCGGCTTCCGCGCGTACACCACCTCCGACGTAATGAAGGGCAGCGGGCTTTCCTCCTCTGCGGCGTTCGAGGTACTGGTGGGGACTATCCTCTCCCACCTCTACAACGGCGGGCAGGTGAGCGCCGTAAAGGTCGCGCAGATATCCCAGTACGCCGAGAACGTGTACTTCGGCAAGCCCTCCGGGCTGATGGATCAGATGGCTTCCTCCGTGGGCGGCTTTATCGCCATCGACTTCAAGGACACCGAAAGCCCGATAATCGAGAGCGTTCCCGCTGATTTCGAGAAGTTCGGCCATGCGCTGTGCATAGTTGACGCAAAGGGCGACCACGCAGACCTCACGGACGAGTACGCGGCTATCCCGAACGAGATGAAGAGCGTTGCGGGCTATTTCACCTGCGAAACTCTCCGCCAGCTCTCCAAGGACGACATCATGCTGAATATACGCGTTCTGCGCGAGAAATTCGGCGACAGGGCGGTGCTCCGCTCCATTCACTTCTTCGACGAGAACGAGCGCGTGGACAAGCTGGTGCACGCGCTGAAGGCGGGCAACTTCGAGGACTTCCTCTCCAACGTAAAGGAATCCGGCGACAGCTCCTTCAAGTACCTCCAGAACATCTACGCTAATTCCGATATAAAGCACCAGTGCCTTTCCATAGCGCTGAACGTTGCGGAGTATTCGCTGCACCGCAAGGGCGCGTGCCGCGTTCACGGCGGCGGCTTCGCGGGAACTATCCAGGCGTTCGTTCCGCTGGAAATGCTCCAGCAGTTCAAGATGAACATTGAGCGCACGTTCGGGAACGGCTCCTGCCACGTCCTCAGCGTAAGACCCATCGGCGGCACCGAGGTCTCCGTCGGGGAATAATTAAAAGGGCGGAGCCCTTAGGTTACGCCCTCTGTAATATCACCTGGCTTCGTATTCCGCCATCTGCTTCAAAAGAAGCTGGTCAACCAGCGCGTCAACGAGTATCCCGGTCTCGGTGTACTCCTCGCTGAAAACCTTTCCGTTCTCGCGCAGCTTCGCGGTCAGCCCCGCCTTGTCGTAGGGCAGCAGGAGCCTCATGCGCTTCGCGGTCTCCGGGAGGTTCGCGGCGATAACGCGCAGCAGGCGGTCTGTACCCTGGTTCTTCTTCGCGCTTATCTTCACGGTGGAGTCGTCCTCCGGGATAGTCTCCGTGAGCAGGTCGCACTTGTTGAGCACCGTCACCACAGGTATCTCAGCCGCGCCCAGGTCGGCGAGGGTCTTTAGCGTGACCTCCGCCTTTTCGGCTGCCTCCGGGTCTGAAGCGTCGCAGACGTGGATTATGATGTCAGCGCTTGCGGCTTCCTCCAGCGTGGATTTGAACGCTTCCACCAGATGGTGCGGGAGCCTGCGGATAAGTCCTACGGTGTCCACCAGGAGCAGGCTGCGCCCGTCCGGGAGCTCGATGGCTCTCGCGGTGGGGTCGAGGGTGGCGAACAGCTTGTCCTCCGCGAGGACCCCGGCGCCGGTCAGCAGGTTCAGCAGCGTGGATTTTCCCGCGTTGGTGTAGCCGACTATCGCGCCCACCTGCACGCTGTCCTTGCGGCGGCGTTCCCGGGCGTAGCCCCGGCGCTCCTCCAGCTCCTTAAGCTCTGCGGAGAGCTTGTCGATACGCCTGCGGATATGCCGGCGGTCGGTCTCAAGCTGGGTCTCGCCGGGACCCCTGGTGCCTATTCCGCCGCCGAGCCTGGACAGCGAAGCGCCTATTCCCATGAGCCTTGGCAGGCGGTATTTGAGCTGTGCAAGCTCCACCTGGAGCTTACCCTCGCGGGAGACAGCGCGTCCGGCGAAAATATCGAGAATGAGCATTGTGCGGTCGATAACCCGCACGTCCGTTTCGTCCTCGACATTGCGTATCTGGGAAGCGGTCAGCTCGCAGTCGAATATCAGCAGCTCCGCGCCGAGGGAGCCGCATAGCTCCTTCACCTCGGCAAGCTTTCCCTCGCCGATGACTGTGGCGGCTTCGTAGGCGCCGCGCTTCTGAATTACCCGCGCGAGCTCCTCGGCTCCGGCGGTCTGCGCCAGCTCCGAAAGCTCGTCCATGGAGCTCTCCGCGTCGTATTCTCCGGTGTCTGCGCCGATGAGTATTGCCCGCGCGAGGTGCTTTTCCTCAGCGGTGGGCGTGAGTTCTTTTCTTTCCATAATTACTCCTTCTCATGTTACTCCGGTAACGGCGGAGTAAGGTTCCTGTCGCCGCGTGAGCGCGGGACGTAAGTAATTACACACATAACGTAATTATAACAGCAAACCCCTGATATGTCAAGAGAAATTTTCCGGCGAATAATGCCGTGTATGGCAGTTCGTCAGAAATTTCAACATTCAACAACAAAACACCGGGCGAAAGTCCGTTAAAGAAAGGCTGATAACTTTGAAATTCCAAAGGTATGACGTGATCATTGTCGGAACAGGTATTTCCGGTATCTACACCGCGCTGAATCTCTCGCCGGAGCTGAAAATACTCATGCTGAGCAAGCGGGAGCTGACACTGTGCAATTCCGCGCTGGCGCAGGGCGGAGTTGCGGCGGTAATGGACAAGGAGAACGACAGCTATGAGCTGCACATAAAGGACACGCTCATTGCGGGTCACTACAAGAACAACCTCGACAACGTGAAGATACTCGTTGAGCAGGGACCGACTGACGTAATGCGCCTTAAGGACAAGTACGGCGTTGAGTTCGACATGAAGCAGGACGGCAGTATCGAGCTCACCCGCGAGGGCGGACACTCCCGCCGCCGTATCGCCCACCACAAGGACACCACCGGCTTTGAGATCGAGACCAACCTCATAAAGCAGGTGCAGGAGCTGAAAAACGTCACCGTTGTCAACTGGTCGGTGCTCTGCCGGCTGGAAAGGCAGGACGGAATGTTCTTCGCGGACGTCCTCGCGCACAACGACGAGCCGGGAAAGCAGGAGCACCAGTATTACTGCGCTGACGCGGTAGTCCTGGCGACCGGAGGTATCGGCAGAGTGTACGACTACACCACCAACTCCGCCATCGCCACTGGAGACGGCATACAGCTTGCCTACAACCTCGGCGCGGAGATAAAGAACCTCAGCTACGTTCAGTTCCACCCGACCGCCTTTGCGGACAGAAAGAACCGCGAGTGCTTCCTGGTTTCCGAGGCTGTGCGCGGCGAGGGCGCGTACCTCCTGAACTGCCATAAGGAGCGCTTCATGCAGAAGTACGAGCCGGAGCGCAAGGAGCTTGCTCCCCGGGACGTGGTCTCCGAGTGCATGATGAAGGAGCAGGCGGAGACCGGCTCGGATGAGTTCTGGCTGGATATCTCCTACAAGGATCCGGAGTTCGTAAAGGGTCACTTCCCGATGATTTACAGCAAGGTGCTTGAAAAGGGCTACGACATGACAAAGGAGCCGTTCCCGGTTTACCCATGCCAGCACTACCTCATGGGCGGAATAAACGTTGACGGAAAGGGCGCGACAAACATTCCCGGGCTGTATGCCGCAGGCGAATGTTCCCACACCGGCGTGCACGGAAAGAACCGCCTTGCCAGCAATTCGCTGCTGGAGGCGCTGGTGTTCTCCCGCCTTATCGCCGAGGACATCACAAAGAACAGCCGCAAGGACGGCCGCGAGACCGTGGAGTACCCGATGACCTCCCCGGAGGGCAAGCCGCTTCCGCATGGAATACGCACGGAGATTCGCCACATCATGCAGAAGGCGTACTTCATCAAGCCGAATTACGAGGAAGCCGAAAAGGGTCTGGCGCGCATAAAGGAACTGAAAGACCAGGTCTACAACAGCGGCTACGCGATTACCGCGGACTTTGTGGAGACCAAATCCCTGGTAACAGTTGCATACATTATACTTTCTGAGGTGCTTGAAAGGAGAGGCGAGGAATGATACTGCTCCCGTTTTACGTTGACGATATTATCAAGACTGCCCTGACGGAGGACATAAACTACATAGACAGCACGGCCGACCTGCTTATCCCGGAGGACAGCGTTTCTTCCGCGTACTTCATGTCCAAGGCGGACGGAGTTCTGTGCGGCCTGGAGGTAGCGCTCCGGGTGTTCACGATACTTGACCCGGATATGAAGATAGAGTGCCATTTCAAGGACGGCGACAAGGTGAAGTACGGCGACATCATCGCGGAATTCACCGGGCACACCAGGCTCATGCTGAAAGCGGAGCGCACCGCGCTGAACCTGCTCCAGCACATGAGCGGTATCTCCACCTACACCAACAAATGCGTGGAGCTGGTAAAGGGAACTAACGCAAGCATAGCGGACACCCGAAAGACCCTCCCTGGGCTGAGACCGCTCCAGAAGTACGCTGTAACGATCGGCGGCGGGCGCAACCACCGCTACAACCTTACTGACGCGGCAATGCTCAAGGATAACCACATCGACGCTTACGGCGGGATAACTCCGGCGGTGAACGCGCTCCGCCAGAAAGCGGGACATATGCTCCAGATAGAGGTCGAGACCAGGAATCTTGACGAGGTGCAGGAGGCTGTGGACTGCGGCGTCAACGTTATCATGCTGGACAACATGGACTGCCCCGCGATGGCTCAGGCTGTGAAGCTGGTGAACGGCCGCGCAAAGCTTGAAGCAAGCGGCAACGTCACCATGGAGAATATCCGCGAGGTCGCGGAGACCGGAGTGGATATAATTTCCCTCGGCGCGCTGACCCACAGCGTTAAGGCGTTTGATATCTCCATGAAGTGGAAGAAGTAAAATAATATCCCGGGACTTGATGTCCCGGGATTATCTTGTTTATAGCAGTAATTTTTGGTGATTCCAGCGCCGCTGTGAACTGTCGCCCTCCATAAACTGTATCAGATTTTACGCCATTATATTGCGGTCATGTGGTATACTATAATCAGAAACCGCAATAGGAGGCGATAATATGATGTTTCTGTATATTCTTTTCATGCCGGTACTTATCCTGTTATCCGCAGCCAAGGGCAGTAAATGAGTTCACCCGTCGGAAAACACGCCGTATTTTGTTCTGAGCCGCTCCAGCTTCCTGCCGAGCGGCTTATTCAGCGCCAGCAGGAAAACAACGTTGGAAACGCAGTAGACTGCGGTAACAGGAGCGGCGGAGATCATCGCGGCGAGCCACAGCTCCCCGGTAAAGCCGCCGTTCAGCGAGAGCACCGTCCATATATCCATGACGAACGAGTACCCTATTCCGGCGAGGATACCGAAAACGCACAGCGGCAGCGGCTTGTCCAGCAGCCCTTTTCTGCCGAGGAGCCCTGCGGCAGCGCCGATAAGTCCCCAGCACAGCATCTGGAACGGAGTCCACGGGCCCTGCCCGAACCAGATGTTGGAGATTAGCGTGGAAAGGGCGCCGGTCATGAATCCTGCCTGGGCGCCGAAATGCCGCGCCGCCAGGGCGACTATCGCGGACACCGGCTTGAAGAAGGGGACGGGCGCGAAAATAAACCTGCCTGCGGCTGAGAAAGCGGTCATAACGGCGATAAGCACCAGTTCGCCGGCGGAGGGGGCGCGCTTCTCAAAGGAAAGGAAGAACGGCACGCAGCACAGCAGAGCCGCTGCGGCGCTTGCCGTCCAGTAGCCTGAACCTCCGGAAATCACCGCCCCGAAAACAGCGGCGGCGGCAACACCTGCCGCCGCCAGAACGGATATCAGTTTTTTCATTTTTTGTGCCTTTTTTCGATCCCCGCGAGGATATCGTCCACGGCATAGCGCGACTTGTCCCTGGAATCATCGTCGTCTGCGATAAGGTCGCGGCGGTTTTTGGCTGCGAGAATATCGGCGCTGCGGCGGCTTCCCTCGGGCTTTGCGCGGGGAGGAGCGGCTGCGAGGGCGTCCTCCAGGTCGATTATCGCCTTGCTTGACCTGCCGGACTGCTTTCCGGCAAGCCCCTTTCCTATCTGGGGAGCCTCAGACTGGGCAAAGAACGCGTCCGGGCGCTTCTCGGGCTTTTTCAGCGAGGGAGCAGGCTCCGTTTTTTCTGACTTTTCCGCACGGACAGGGGCGCTTTCCGGTTTGAAAACTGCGGCGGATTTTTCCGGGGCGGCTTTCTTTTCGGGAGCAGCGGCTGAGGGCGCGGTGTTCACTGTGCTGTCTATGTAGCGCTTTGCAGCGACCGGCGCGGGGAGCGTGGGCTTTTCCGGCGCGGGATTCTTCTGCGAGGAATTTTTCTGCGCTGAAGCCTTTGCCAGCGCCTCGAACAGCTTAGCGGCGTTATCCTGGGGCGACGGCTTTTCGGCGGGCTGATCCTTTTTCGGCAGCGGGGAATTCAGCAGCGAGAGCACGTCTGCGTCCGACATCGAGGGCGCGGTGCCCCTGGGCTGCGGCTCCTTTTTGTCGCCGTAGGTGAACAGTACGCCGTCGGCTGTGGGCTTTTTGGCGGAGGGCTCCTTCAGGAACGAAGCGCTGCCGCTCTGGTCGACCGAGAACTGCGGCGGGAGGGGGGCGCTGTCGTGGTTTTTCACCTGGGGAACTATCTCCGGGATCGGCTTTTCAGCCGATTTTACTCTGAGGAAGTCGCACAGGATAAGCAGGGCGCAGGGAAGTACCGCCATGACGAAAATTCCCCACGGGGTTTTGGTGAACGTTATGAAAGTCCCGAGGAACGGGCTGCACCAGCCCGCCTTGCCGATCATTGCGTTTTCGCTGATAACGGTGCTGTCCGTGCCGTTCACGAGGGAGAGGTAATAAACTCCGTCGTTCAGCTTGAAATCCGAGTAGTACCCCATGGCGAGGGGCGCGTTGTCGTCCATGGGGTCGGTGCTGTACAGAACGAGGTTGCCCTCCTCCAGGTCGTAGGGTGCGCAGGTGGTAGTGATAACCGCGCTGCCCTCCGGAACGCTGTCGTAATCGCTGCTGCTGCAAATGAACATATTGAATCCGAAAACGCTCACCGTGCGCGCCGACCCGAACGCAGCGGCGGTGACGATCATCAGCGCGCACAAAAGTCCAAGCAGCACGCAGACGGCTATTCCGGCTACTCGTAATATTTTTTTCCCTGAATTTATAAAAAACACCTCTTTTGCACTTGACAAATTGCGAATTTAAGTATATAATAATATAGTCACCGCAAAACGGCTATTTTAATTATAGCATAGCTGCCGTTTTATTTCAACCCTTTTTGCAAATTTTTTGCTGGTATAGCTCAGTTGGTAGAGCAGCGCATTCGTAATGCGCAGGTCGTGGGTTCGAGTCCCATTCCCAGCTCCAAACATTTAACGATTTACCCCAAACTTACGGTAAGAGGTAACACAGAATTTAGGCTTAAACAGTCATTTCGCGGCTTGTTTAAGCCTTTTTCTTTGCGTATCATGTTATTGTGTGAATTATAACTATATTTCATACAAATAATGCCAAAAGCTGGCTAGTGTGATGGAGGAGTGATGGTTTTTTCCAAGTTGATTGTGATTAGTTCAGTTTTTTTATGATTATAAAATATTAATTATGTTTTTCTATTTTTATTATCTGGTTACCATATTTTTGTAAAACAATATATGCAGAAAAGGTAACACCACTGTTTCAGACCAATAATTATGGCAATTTTATTACTAAAAAGTGAATTTCAGAAAAAATACAATACAGTTACTGCCTTCTTAAAAAGTAATTTATTTATATGTTTTTGTTACTAATTAACAATTTTGAAGGGCAAAAATGGTTGTGAATTGTAAATGTTTTTTCAAAAAACCTATTGACAAATTAAATAAAATAGTGTATTATAGTTAAACAGACAAAGGAAAAATATTGTATAGATAATTTCTTTTGTATTAATTGTTTGTTAGATAATATAAAGTCATAATATTAGGTCGATGCTTCATTTGATGGTATATTTTATGCCATCTTTTGAGGCATTTTTTATTCGCAGCAAAAAAGAAAGGGGGTGATAAATATGTTGCTGAAAGTGTTGATATGTAACGGGTTATCAACTATAACACGGTCATCAGATAGGTATGCAACTGGAATATTAGTAAGCGATGGAAAAAACATAAATCGAGATACATTAAAGGTTCTATTTCTGGTTGGTATAAAAAATGATTTGAGAAATGTGAATAAAATATGCATCACCAATGATACAGCGAAACAATATGGGATAGATTTATGTGACCTTTTTTCTTTGGCTGCGGATTTGCTAAGTTGCATGGGGAGTATATCAATAGACGGAGATAATTATGATTGTGAGGTTATATCTGATTTCTGGTATGATAGTTGCTCAAATTCTGTTATTATTACATCGCCATATCTGCATGAATTGTTGCTAAGCATAATGTATTATGGAGAAGCTTTAGTGTGCGATGTTATCAAAGAAGTTGAAGAAATAATAGTTGATGGGGACTATTAATAAGACTACAAAATCATTATGGAGGAAGAAAATGACAAAAGTATTAAAAGGTAAATTGAATGTGAACAAAAGAGTTTTAGCGACGGTTACTATAGGTTTTAGAAGGGAGGTGGCTTTATGGTTCCGAAAATAATAGATGTCCCTTATGGCACATATTTAGGTCAAGTGACTGATATATCAGCAGTAAAAATCAAAGATAAGGACTATGTACAGCTGCAAACAGAGATAGTATATGGCGAGTGGCATGACTATTTCGGCGCAGCAACAAAAGCCAAAAAACTTGGTTTTTCTGAAGGTTGTTACAATTGTTCTGTTGCTGTGCAAACAGAAAACACCACACGGATTTCTGACTATATAAAAAATTATCCAAATAGGGATAAAATTTTGATTGCTGTGGAGATTGATAAAGTTAGATTTGGGAAAGAAAATCAGTATCATAACATAACAAATCTGTATGATTGGCGCACCTGTGATACCCTACCTTCCGAGGCTAAAGCATGGGCTGAACAGCACTTTGACGATGATGTATATGATAATACCCCTACTGCCTATGATATGCTGCCCTATGCTTTGCAATATGCACAGGTGGGATTGCGAGTGTTTCCGCTTTCACCCTGTGATAAAACACCTCTCAAAGGCTCAAAAGGATTGCACGAAGCCACTAACAACATTGATGTAATAAAGCAATGGTGGACTTCTAACCCATTTTATAACATCGGTTGTGCGACAGGTAAAGGAATAGCAGTAATAGACATTGACGAGGGCACAGATAACAATGGCAAAAGCAAATCTGGCGAAGATAGTATAGCGCAATGGCAGTTGGAAAACGGACCTTTGCCTGATACACTAACTGCTATATCAGGCAAAGGTGGTAGACATCTTTATTATCAGACAGGGAATAAATACAGCAGCAAAGCTGGAGTAATAAAAAATGTTGATGTACGTGCTGAGGGTGGGTATATTG
Source organism: uncultured Oscillospiraceae bacterium (assembly GCA_934448295.1). Classification (GTDB taxonomy): domain Bacteria; phylum Bacillota; class Clostridia; order Oscillospirales; family Ruminococcaceae; genus CAG-115. The sequence continues at coordinate 5,819 of CAKSEY010000029.1, read as the reverse complement.
TTCTGCCACCATCTATACACCCAAACGGGAATAGATATACATGGGTTGGTGATTTTGGTATTGATAAAATAGCATCCGCTGATCAGACTGTTAGTAAAATATTATCCCTGGGCTGCAATAAAACAAACAACATTAGTTTATCGACTATTAGCAATAAGTTGATATTGCAAACAGATATATTGGATAGACTGAATTTTGACGAGGGTAGCAGAAACGATAGTTTGTATAGATTTGGCTGTAGCCTACAGGGTAAAGGTGTATCTGATGTTGACATATCTAACGAGTTAATCAAGATTAACCTAAGTAGATGTAATCCTCCTCTGTCGGTTCAGGAAGTTAACAGCATATACAACAGCGTGATATCCAAACCTAAGGGGTATAAGGCAAGTATCAACAAATCAAAGACAATGTACAACGATAGTGCGATAGGTGATGATAATAACGTTAGCACTGATGACACATTTACAATTGTCAGAAATATTTCTGATCTTGGTGATTTGGAATTTGAGGATTATGTTGAATTATTAGCGTCTGTATATCCGTACGTCACTGCACACAAAAGCAAGGATAACACTAAAATATATTACTCCATCAATCTCCATAAACTCGCTGCATACATACGCAGAAATGATGACTATTTTTTCATTGAAGGAGTTGGTGATAAGCCAGTCCCTTATTGGTATAAAAAAGGTTATTATCAGCAATGTAGCGATTTGGTCTTTCTTGGTGAAATTAAAAAGTATATCGAAATATTTGATGAACAGTTGGTTGAACCGTCCGAACTAAATAAGGTATATAAGCTTTTGCAAACTGATTTGTATAACAAGATAGAAGCAAACAGATTAAATGCAGATAGCAATATCATAAATTTTGCAAATGGATTGCTACATCTGGACACTCTAACGCTGCACCCGCATACACCTGCCATATATAGCACTATTCAAATACCATGCAGTTGGAACCCGCAAGCCTTGTCCAGTCCTGTATTTAATAATTTTCTGCACACCCTTTCCAACGGTGACAAGAGTGTAAAGAAATTATTGTGGGAGTATATAGGATACGCAGTATCTAATATCCCTGGTTATAAATGCAAGCAAGCATTAATACTATACGGCGCTGGAAACACTGGTAAATCACAGTATTTGTCGTTGTTAGAAAAATTGATTGGATCCGAAAACTATTGTGGTATGTCATTGCAACAGTTGGAAATGCGCTTTGGAACGTCCGCATTGTGGGGCAAAAGGCTTGCAGGTAATGCAGATATGGGGTCAGCTAAAATCGATGAGTTAGAAAAATTTAAAGCAATAACGGGTGGAGATACAATTGACTATGAATTTAAGGGCAAGGATAGATTTAGCGCTAAGTACACAGGATTGTTGATATTTTGTTGCAATAATCTTCCTAAATTTGGAGGAGATAGAGGAGAACATGTATATGATAGAATGATAACATTACCATGTAATAATGTTGTGCCTTTTGAGAAAAGAGATAGAGAATTAATAGATAAAATCTATGCCGAGCGAGAAGCGATAATATACCATAGTGTCATAGCCTTAAAAAAGTTGATAGAGCGAGGTGGATATTTTGAGATTCCAGAAGTATGCAGGGTTGCGCGAGAGGAATATAAAACGAGTAATGATAATGTCAGACAATTTTTAATTGATTGCACAGATCATAGTGACATCGGAGTTGTTGGGAAAGGGATTAACCAATGCACCAAAACATCTGCAATGTATGAGTATTATAAACGCTGGTGTTCTGAAAGCGGTTTCGCTGCTACCAATCGCAGGGAGTTTAGGCGTGGGATTGAGAATTTTTTTGGTAAGAAGATAGATAACATTGAGTTTGTGTACAATGGTAATAAATATTACCCATTTGTCCTAAAAAATGAAATGAGACAGAATTATTACCCTTATGGGTATTAAAATTAGTTTGGTGAGTTATCTAATATGAACTCACCAAACCCACCCAAGAGTCACCAACGGTAATACCGCATTAATAGGGCGTTTAGAGATTTTTTGGTGACTTTGGTGACATATTTTTTATTTTTTTGAAAAAATGCCTTTTATATAATAATAAAAAATAGCATATAAAATGAAAAATATTAGAAAACTAAGTCACCAAAGTCACCAAAAACATCAAGAACCCTTATAATATAATGATTTATTTATGGTGACTTTTTGGTGAGTTTGGTGGGTTACTATATAAAAAATCACCAAAAGAAAGGAGTAAGATAATGGAAGGAAATAAAACAGCAGAAAAAATTGAGGCATTAAAAAAGAAGTTGGAGGAGCTGCATAATCAACAACTCCCAGAACCAACAGATGTAGACATGCTACTAGAGTATTGGAATAAGGAGGATACCATTGTGGCAGAAATTAAGGAATTATCATTTGCATTATCCATGGGTATAGATATAGTTGCTGCTAATAGCCGCACTCCAGCTGATAATATACAATATATAATTGGCACGTTTGGGGTTGAAGAGGAGAGGAAAATATGAATAAGGGCGGGGCAATGCCCCCGCCCGATTTACATAGCACACATATGAACTCATGTCATTGAAATAAAACAATAAATTTAATGTATAGGCAATGCCTAGTTTTACAGGAATCCGTACCAAGAAATTTTATTTTTTTAGTAAGCTTATAATTTTAGAAGGAGTCAAACCCAAAAAACCTAAAATGGTCATTATACCAGATATAGTACCAGTGGCAACACATATTTTTTGTATTATAGGAATTTCATTTAAAAAAATTAGTATAGCAGAAAAAATACAAATCAGGGATAATATTAACAAGTATAATAACTTTTTTATTCTTTTCTTAGTTGCTAAATGCTTTTCATTCTGTTTCCTTTCTTTTTCCTTATATATTTCAAGTTCTTTTTCAAGATCTTTCTGATTGTCAATATGTTTCTGTTCATTCTCAGAATAATCACGAAGTTTAGCTTCTAGTTGCTGATTTTGACTTTTCAGTAATTTATTTTCTCTAATTTTTGTTTCGATTTCTTCGGAAGAGACAAAAAGAACATCATTTTCATCCAGAAACTCACTTGTTATTTGTTCAGGTTTCTTTGCCCTATTCTGAAGTTCAGCTAGATACTCTATTGCAGCATCTTTATCTATTTCTCCAGATGCCATACGTTCAGATAAACCTTTATACTCTTTTGCTACATTGAGATTTATTTGTGAAGATAAGATAATTTGGGCTTTCTTTACTACATTTATGGAGGAGATTTTTTCTAAACTTCCAAAGCCTTTTTTCAAATGAAACCAAAGTGTTGTAATCATGTTATCTGGGGTAACTGCTTTGGGATAACGCTCATCGAATCTCTCCTGGATTTCCTTATCCATTTTTATCAAAGTTAAATTTGATGACAAAAATACAAAACCAGTTGATTCAATTGGTTTTGTATTATCTCCCTTTCTTAGCATATTAATATAATTAATATAGCAAAGCAAAAGACTAATATAATCTTCTTCCTTTCCATACTTTTCAGTGAACATACTTTCCATCTGTGTATCTATAATGTTATATAAATGATTGGAAGAATCATCATAAAAATCACTATCATATTCTAATATTCCATTTTTCTTAAGGAACGAAGAAAAAATAGCCTTTTTTTCTAAAACATCACTTGTCGTTTGACATCCATTCAGAATTGCTAACATAGCATTTTTGGAAGGATCAATGTTCTCCTTCCTTTCAAGTATTAGGCATGCTTTGTCAAAAAAACGATCTATTTCTCTTTTTGTCTCCCTAAAATACAATAGTTTTATATTATTTGCTGTTTTAGGATTGCAATTAATTTCATTGGCCAATTTAAAAAATGGAGAAATAATTTCTGAATATACTGTCCCATTATAACCGAAATATGAAAATAAAATATCCATATCGCAAAATACAGTTAGTTTATTTTTCCAAAGACCAATTTCATTAAGGTTATTGGAATTCATAATTCCATTATATATAACTAACCCCTCACAGGTTTCGTTCATAGTTTCCAAACACTCTGCAGAATCAGAATTACAATTAATTATAAATTCACTAATATAATTAGAATAGGTTCCATTGAAGGAATTATTAAGCTGATAATTGCAAAAGTTGTCAAGTAATATTCTTTCGTCTTCCTTGGACAGATTTATTCCAGTCTTTTTTGAGACATAGTCTACAAGCATTTTTATTAGTTTTGCATTTTTTTGGTTTGCAAGCTCTATTCTATTGCTTATATCATCTAAGTTGTCATTTGTATCTATGGCTATGCTATAGGCCCCATATTCCTTTTTAGCTTTTATTCTATTTCTAATAACCGTTGTCAAAACTGATAGTGGAATTTCAAAACAAAACTCTTCTTTTAGTGCTTGATAAATATCAATTTCAGTAAAGGTATGAAGCCCTTTCTTCTTTATTATATATTTCACAAATATAGATAATAAATCAAAAATATCTTTATTTTGATTATATAAGCTCTTAAAAAGCGAAACAGATGCAAGAAGCTGGGTATCTACTACTTCACAGGTTTTAATCATATTATTACTCCATTCCAAAACACTGTTAAACAATCATTAAAGGTAGGTTGAAACATGCAAAATTTAGAACAAATATGCAAGACAATTCCAACAATTATATTTATTATATCACTTATTTTGCTAAATGTCAAATTGTCTTTATGAAATATATCATCTATCGTAGGTTTCACCACAATATCAACAAAAGAGTTAAGTTAAATTTTCAAAAATGATAATGAATTGTCTGCGAATCTGTTGTACTGCCTACATTATACCCTAGCGAATATGTATTGAAATATTCTTCCTCACCTGTTAATTCCGCTTTCTCCTTACTCTTTATATCCTCTACACTCATACCCCAGCTGCATTCTACATTTCCATCTATATTTACTATCTTATCCTCTATTACATTTGGCTCAATAATTGTACAGCCCTGCATTAACATACAAAAACATAACATACTTGTTAATAATAATAATAATAATAATTTTTTCATTCTTTATTTTTCTCCATTTCATTATTTTGGGGGTACCCTTTAATTAGGATACCCCTTTATATAACTTATCTGAAATATTCCCCTTCATATGCATACTTTACCCCAGTAACTTCATAGAGATACTCCATGCTATACCCATCTTTGCAGAGCTGCCACCATGAATTGTCGAAGCCTTTTTGCTCGGTACCTACTGTGGTGCGGACCATTGTGTGTTTACGTGAGATTGTCATGATACCATCGTTTACCATCATCCATTCGTCTTTACCCGATTTGGTGATTGAGGAGGGGACTTTGACTTCGAACCATGCATGTAAATCATTTCTAAAAAATTTTAAGAAAATGTATTGACAAAATCAGAATTATCGTATATAATATAAATGAAGATAGAAATATCATCAATGCTTTCGTAAGTATTCGAGAGGATTCAGTGTTGAAGTATACGCGGGGAACAGGAGAGCGTATATGAAGCTGTGAGTGGTTGCATAAAAACCAGACCTGTTGTAGGCAGAAATGCTGAAAGAAAATATGACAATAAAAGCCTTGTGTTCTCGCAAGGCTTTTATTTGTAATATAAGAGGTTTATATGTCAGATTTACTATTTATTGCTGCACAGTCATATCGGCAACTCATGAATTATACTTATACTATCACTATTAAAACAAACACTAATATAATAACATTAGGTAACCTCTAAAAACCCCTATGAAAAAGAAGAAAAAAGTGATATAATAAGGATATGAAACAGAAAACACTATTTGATGAAGAAAACAGATTAGAGCTGCTAAGTCAGTTAGGAGATCCATTAGAAATATT
>CAKSEY010000028.1 GCA_934448295.1 uncultured Oscillospiraceae bacterium | reverse complement strand
GTGACCCCGGACGAGGGCTATCAGGTGAAGTCCGTGACCCTCAACGGCACAGCCGTGGAGCTCACCAACGGAGCGTATACGTTCACAATAACAGAGGACAGCGTTTTCGCTGTGGAGTTCGAGAAAATTCCTGCGGGTAATAAAATACTCACAGTAAACTGCGGCGAGGGCGGAAAGGTAACACCGGGTACGGCTTCCTACGCTGAGGGCACCGAGGTAACGCTCACCGTGACCCCGGACGAGGGCTATCAGGTCAAGTCCGTAACGCTCAACGGCGCACTTGTGCAGCTCATCAATGAAAAGTACACCTTCACAATAACTGAAAACAGCACATTTGAGGTCACGTTCAGGAAAAAGACGTCCTCCGGTATCGGCGGCGGTTCTTCCTCCGGCGGCGGGTCTGCGCGTCCGTCCGCTCCGTCAGCTCCGGCTTCCACTGAAACAGCGCCCTCTGTGAACGGCAAGGGCATGAGCTGGTCAGAGGCGGCGGACAGAATCAGCGGTGCGGCCTCCGGCGAGGGTCTGGTTATAGACCTTAACGGTTCAACGAGTATCCCGGCGGACGTTATAAAGGCGATCTCCGAGCGCGATATCAGCGTGGAGCTCACGGTGGACAGCGTTAAGAGCTGGATGATCGACGGAGCGGAGATATCCTCCGGCACAGGCGCCGCCGACATGACGATACTTCCGGGCAATGTCGACAAGTCCGCGCTGCGCGGCATAAACGGCTTCGACCTTAAAATCAGCGGAACAAACGTTCCCGCCGACATTAAGCTTTCTTTCAAAAAGGACTATGCGGGTCAGTTCGCGAACGTCTACAAGCTGAACGGGGGCGCCCTGGAATTCAAGACCAGCGTGCGTATAGGCGAGGACGGCCGTGCCGTGATAAGCGGCATGGACAAAACCGGCGAGTATGTCGTCATGGCGTGCGGGTTCAGCGACCTGCCTGGCGATGTGACCAACGACGGCGAACTGAACGCCCTGGACGCTGCCGCGCTGCTCAAGATCATCGTTGGTCTGGAAGCGGGCGAGAATCCGCTTATGGCGGACTTTAACGGCGACGGAGAGGTCAACGCGTTTGACGCTGCGGCGATCCTCAAGAAAGTTGTTGGGCTGAATTAAAGCACAACAGCCTCCCTGCTTACCGGGAGAACATTGAAAAAAGCCATCTTTCATTTGACTGAAAGGTGGCTTTTTTGTATAACTAAAAAGGCATGAATCACGCGAACCCCGCAAGGGAGCGCCGTTTCAGCGCGTTTTCCAGCAGCTCCGGCAGGCGCTCCGGCGGGCAGGCGAAGCACGGGATATCCAGCGCCGCTACCCGCTTTGCAAGCCCCTCGTCGTAGATCGGCTTTCCGCTGTCGGAGACCGCCAGCAGCACCACGATGTTCACGCCGGAGCCGCGCAGCTCCTCAAGCCGGCGGAGAAGCCCGCTGCGGTTGCCGCCCTCGTAGAGGTCGGTGACGAGGAACATGGTGGTTTTTTCCGGCTGGGTCACAAGCCCTGAGCAGTACGCGACGGATTTTTCTATGTCCGTGCCGCCGCCGAGCTGTATTCCGTACAGCAGCTCCACCGGGTCGGAGCAGTGCTCCGTGAGGTCGGTGACGGCGGTGTCGAACGCGATAACGTGCGTTTTAAGGGAGCTTATGCTGGCGAGAATACACCCCATCACCGAGGAATATATTGCGGATTCCCCCATGGAGCCGCTCTGGTCGATGTCCAGAATCACGGTGCGGGAGCCGGACTTCGCCGCCCGCTCGTAGAACCAGAACCTTTCCGGGAGCAGCAGCTTCCGCTGCGGGTCGTAGTTGCCGAGATTCCTGCGGATAGTGGTGCGGAAATCCAGCGCCGCAGCGCTTGGTATCGGGGAGTGCTCCCGGCGGTTCAGCACGGAGCTCACACAGCGGCGCAGGTCGTCCGACAGGCGGCGGTTTATGTCCTCCACTATCCTCGCGATGTAGCGGCGGGCGTTGTCCTTTGCCCGGGCGGGTATCTGGTCTTTCAGCGTGAGCAGAAGCGCCGCCGTGGAAATATCCGGCGCGAGACTTTCCAGCATTTCCGGCTCAAACAGGAGCTGCTTCAGCCCGCAGCGCTCTATCGCGTCGTTCTGTATCACGCGTATCTCGGTCTGGCTGAAAAGGGAGCGCAGGTCGCCGAGCCACTTTGTGAGCTTCGGGGAGGACTTCCCGCTGCCCGCCATTCCGGACGGGCTTCCGTCGGAGCTCCCGCCGTATATCTGCGACAGCGCGGAATCCATCAGCATATCCTCCTCGGACATCGCCCCGGCGCCGCCCAGGGAGTCCATCGTATCCTCGCAGCAGCTCCCGAGGATAAGCCGCCAGCGTTTCAGAATTTCCTTGTTTTCCATTAAATATCTCCGAAATCAAAATCGTCAAGGCCGCTGATGTCCTGCTGTTCCTGCGGGGTCAGCGCCCCGGTGGCGAACTCAGCCGCCGCCTGCTTTGAGATCCCCAGCGCCTCGCCGATGTTTTCGGCTATGTCGGATCTTTCGGCGGGAGTGTACTCCGCGAAGGTGCGCCGCAGGCAGACCAGCACCGGCTTGAATTCCTCGGGGGAAAGCTCCGCCGTGAAGCCGCACAGCTTCTCCCAGACGGAAAGGCGGCTTATCAGCGCGCGGCGGTTTTTCTTAGAGAATCCCTCGAACCACAGCGCGCCCTCTGCGGCGAAGCCCGGGGAAAGCCGCCTGCCGATAAGCTCCGAGAGCTTGCCGGGAGCTATCAGCCCGCGCTCCATCAGCGCCGCGCAGCAGAAGCCCGAGAGCAGCGGCGAGGCAAAGTTATTGTCCGCGATATCCGAAAGCAGCGCGGTGAATCTCGCGCCGTCAAGGAAGTCGTGGGCGACGCAGGCGTCGTTCACGGCGGAAACGGCGGTGATGAGCTGCTCCGCAGACGGGCGGTCGCACACCATGCCGGAGGGCAGGCACAGGCAGAATCTCAGGAACAGCTTCTCCATAAGCTCCGGCAGGCTGCTAAGCTCCAGGCGGCGTATGCTGCCGAAGCGCATTATCCCGGAGAGCGTGCCCAGCGCCCTGCCGATCTCCGCAGCGGAGGAGCACTCCGCAGTCTGCCGCTGCACCGAGCAGGCGGCGGTTTTCACGCAGGCGGGAAGCCCGCATTCGAACGCGGTATCGAGGAGCTTTGCGGTCTCCGCCACGGAATCCGCTTCCGCCAGCCGAAGCGACAGGGCGTTTGCCGCCGCCTGCTCCACCGTGTCGCCTTTCAGCGAGGCTTCCACTATTTCTATCTCCGCCTGCGGGCTCCAGCGGAGCTCCCACAGCTCCGCCCATGTGGCGTTGTCCTGCGGGCGGGCTTTCTGCGTGCAGAAGCTCACGCCGAGAGATTTCAGCCGGTGCAGGAAAAACGAGCGCCCAAGGTCGATGAAAGCCGCCTTTTCCGTCTTTACCCGGAGATTTTCCCGCAGGTCGAGGGGAAGCTCCTCGGCGGACGCCTTGCGGTATTTCTCCAGCTTAAGCTCCTTTAGCTGCCGCGTGAAATCCTCTTGCACCGAGGTGCAGACCGCGCCCTCCGGCATGGAGCCTATCTTCGTGCCTATCTCAACGTCCGCGCAGGCGAGGGAAATTTCCGCGAAGCTGCCGTGACCAAGGCAGGTGACAGCCGCGTCCCGCAGGTCGGCGAGATTCGGGAGCTTCCCGCCGCGCATTGAAGCCAGGGTATCCGCAAGGCGCTTTGCTTCTATCACCTCGGCGGTGGAGCAGGCAAAGCCGTGCTCCCGCTGGTACTGCGCTATCTTCGCAAGGTACTGCGCGGCGCTGTCCCGGATATCTCCGGAGCGGCGGCATTCCCACATAAGCTCGTTGTAGCCGGGAGCCCTGCACCCCGCGCCGTAGCCGGAGCGCTCCGACAGGCGGAAGTAGGAATAGGGCATGAGAGTCGCCTTTGACGGCACTGACGGCAGCTTTTCCGTGAGCGCCCTGTCCTGTTCGGTGAACGGGACGTTTTTCAGCCCCGCCGTGTGGAATGCTCCGGTAAGCACCGCGATATTTGCGCCGGGGCGCGCCGCTTCGCATTCGCTTATCACGCGGCGCATGAACGCTTCCCTAAGGGAATTCTGCGGGTCGCTGCCGGAAAAGCTGCGGAGCTCCGCGCCGTAATTTTCGGCGGCGGCAAGGAAGTCCTCGCAGCTCTCGCACTGCTCAAAGCAGTATTCCCAGAACGACCCGTTATCCATGCCGGAGACCGCCTCCAGGCGCTCGTAAACGTTAGGCGGGCTGTCCGTGGATTCTTCCTTATCCGGGGATTCCTGCTGTATCTGCGCCAGTACGCAGTCGGACGGCAGGTCGCAGAAGCGCACTTCCACGCCGTTTTTCACCGCCCACTTCATGGCGGCGTATTCCGGGGAGAATTCCGCGAAGGGGTAGAGCGCGGTGTGCACCGGGGCTTCCTCGGTGTAGGCGAGTATGGCGCCGGGGAGCTCCACCTCCGGGGCGCATAGCTGGGGTATCAGCCCGCTGAGGTCAGAGGGTCCCTCGATAAGGAGCACCTCCGGCTGTGTGCGCCGCAGGAATTCCTCCGCGTAAAACGCGCAGGCGGGGGAGTGGTGTCTTACTCCGAAAAATTCCGTCATTACGCGTTTCTCTCCCTGCATTCAGCGTACAGCCCCGCGCAGTCGCGGCGCTTCTTCATCACGTTTTCGAGGTACTCCGCCCAGACCGCCTTGTCCTTGGTATCGTCCTTGACCACTGCGCCCTGGAGCGCGGAGGCTAAGTCCGCGTCGGATATCTCGCCGTTTCCGAAGCTCCCGGCGAGAGCCATGCTGTTTATCAGCAGGGAAATGGCCTCTGCGGAGGACAGCACGCCGGAGGTCTGTTTCAGCTTCACCTGACCGTCTAGGGTCTGCCCGTTTCTCAGCTCCCGGAAGATGGTGACGACGCGCTCCACGGCGGTGCGGTCGGGGAGCTTTGCGGTCAGCCCGAAGCTGTCGGAGAGCTGTGCGACTCTGGTGTTTACGATGTTTATTTCAGTCTCCATATCGGCGGGAGCCGGGAGCACCACGATATTGAACCGGCGCTTAAGCGCGGAGGACATCTCGTTTACGCCCTTGTCCCGGGTGTTGGCGGTGGCTATCACGGAGAAGCCCTTTTTCGCGGGGACTTCCTCGGAAAGCTCCGGCACGGAAATGCGCTTTTCCGAAAGAATGGAGATGAGCGCGTCCTGCACCTCGCTGGCACAGCGGGAAATTTCCTCTATTCTGGCGATGGCTCCGGCTTCCATTGCGGTGTATACCGGGCTCTTCACAAGGGCTTCGTGGGAGGGACCCTTTGCAAGCAGCAGGGCGTAATTCCAGGAGTAGCGTATCTGCTCCTCGGTGGTGCCTGCGGTGCCCTGTATCACCCGGGAGGAATCGCCGTTTATCGCGGCGGTGAGGTGCTCCGACAGCCAGGATTTCGCGGTTCCCGGCTCGCCTATCAGCAGGAGGGCGCGGTCAGTGACCAGGGTCGCAATGCATATTTCGACTATGCGGCGGTCGCCCATGTATTTCGGCGTGATGGCGGTCTTGCCGGATTTGCCGCCCATTATGTAGGTCAGCACCGAGCGCGGGGACATCTTCCAGCCGGCGGGCACCGGGTCGGTTTCGTTCTTTATCAGGGCTTCAAGCTCTGTTTTGTATAGTTCCTCGGCAGGGAGGCGGAGTATATCGGACATGGTGTTGTTCCTTTCTTTATTCGGGGAGTTCTTCAAGCAGACCTCTTGCTATCGTGGAGTAGTGCGACAGCGGACCGTTCAGCACTTTATCCAGCATTTCCAGCAGGAGGGCGCGCTTTTGCCGTACGGTGAGGAGCGGGGATTTTGCTGTAAGATATATGGAGCGCGGCGCGTTAGAGGGCAGCAGAGCGCAGCTTCGCGTCATCTTCAGTATTGCTTCGCTGTCCGGCGAGCCGTATTTTACTATGAGGTCAAGCAGTTCAAACACAGGTATCTTTTTCATTGCTTCAAGTGCGAATTTCAAAACCTGCGACTTTATCATGTCAGCGTCGGCGGGAGCCGCCGTATCAGCCGCAGCGTCCAGGAATTTACAGCGTGTCTGCGCTGCGAATCTCATATTTCCTGAATCGCCGGTTATCATTGAGGTATCTGCGAGTAACCCTGCAAGGGACTGCGGCATACGCTCAAAAAGCGGCATTGTCAGCACCCTGACAGGGATATTGCCGTATGCGACTGGGACTTCCGCCGCAAAGACGTATCTGCCCTCGCTTTCGGAATAGCTGATACCCTCCTCCAGAATGTGAAAAGCCGCATAGCCGCCTAAGTGGGATATGCGCTTTTTCAGCTCAGCGGAAACCGCGTCCGGGTCGTCTGCGATCGTGGCGATACACCAGGCGGTGAAGAATATATCCGGCCGCTTTTCGTGCAGGCGCAGGGTCATCGCCTTGAAGCCGCCGTCCGGGTCGGGGAACATATTGTTTATGAGCACATAGTTCATCTCGCGCACTTCGCTCACGCCTTTGGGGCTTGCGGGGTGCTTTTCTGCGTATTCTACCGCCCGCAGGAAGCAGTCGTCTATATCCCGCTTGTTTATCATCATGGCTATGGTGCTCATGACCTGCCTGGGGTCTGGACGATTCCGGGGGTCGGCGAAAGCCTCGTCCAGCCTGCCGCGGATAAAGTCCACCGCCACACGCGAGGGAGAAGCGCAGATTATCGGCAGATAGCTGTCCTTGTACTTGGCGGTGAGCTTTTTCAGTATCTCGTCAAATCCCGGAGGGTCGAGCCGGGCGGTTTCAAGCAGAGCGGCGGTCTTTATCTTTCCCTTTTCGGTGCGGCAGAAATCCAGCAGGCGCGGAGCGTTCGCGCTGTCCCGGGCAAGCGCCTGTATCGCTTTTATGCGGGCGTTCTGCGGGGCTTCCTCGTTTTCCGCCAGGGAGAGGTACCAGTCGTTCTCGGCGCTCCCGGCGGCGTCTGCGACATAATCTATCTGAACTCCGGAAGCCTTTTCGTCCGACAGGTCGAGGGAGGCTTTCAGCGGCGGAACTATCGAGGTACCATATGCGGCGCACATCTCCCGGGCAAAGGCGGCGATGTTCTCGCTCTTTTCTCCGGAAGCGCAGATGAACTGTTCCAGTATGCGCGGGTCGCCGAGAAGCTTATATTCGTCCGGGTCGAGCTTTTTCAGGTGCGGGCTTTTGGTGAGTATCGCAGCCCACAGCGACTTCACGGAGCGCCAGCCGGCTTCCATGTTGCACTCCACATCATATTCCAGCGTACCCGAGTGGGAATCCTCAGCGTTTGTGTAATGCCCCTGGGCAACAGCGAGGGCGTCCGCCAGGGCTATGCAGTCCGCCAGCAGGAGCGCGGGCTCCGGCTCGGTGAACAGCCTTGCGCACATATCCCGCAGGCGCGCGAAGGTCTTGTTGGCTTCCGCCAGGGGAGCCATGCCCTCCACGGCGCGTTTCAGCCGGAAATCCTCGGCGATGGACGCGCACCCCGCAGAAGCGCAGTCGTAGAGCCTGTCGTGAAGCTCGTAAAAAGGTGCAGTATTCATATAAATCCCCCCCTCAGCACAGCTTTGTTATACCGTCCGCGTGGACTATCGACATCGGGCAGAGGAACATCCTGTGCTCCTCCGGCGCGTAGTACATCAGCCCGAAAAGCGCGCCGTTTTTCAGCCTGCGGCTGTCCACAAAGGAAAGGACGTCGCAGCAGTTCGGGAACTGCCGGTAGTACTCCTGGAGCGTTATGCTCTCCCCGCCGAGTTTCAGCACGGCGCGGCGCTTGTCCGCAGGCTGTATCTCGTCAAAGCGGAGAAATACCCCGGCATACGGCTCGGAGAGGGTGTTTTTCAGGTCGTTCTTGGCGGTCTTTACGGTTTCGGCGATACTTGCGCCCGCCTTTTCAAGAACCCGGGAGTAATCCGGCGCGGATATTTTGGCTGCCTCCCACCGCACCCGGGGATTCAGCCCGCCGGGGTAGCGGCAGAGCACCGGGATATGGAAGATACCGTTCGCGGAATCCTCCTGCTTAAGGTATTTGGCGGCTTTAACCGGGCGGATATTGCGGGTGCAGTATATCTCCCCGCTGCCGAGGTCGAGCCAGAAGCCGTTGTCCGTCTCCACGGTGAGGTTATAGTTGTTTGTCTCGCAGAACGCAAGCTGGATAAGCTCGGCGTTCTCCTTGTACAGCCCCGCCTCCCGGAGCTGCGAGAGCTTCCATACGCCGCCGAGCTCCTCGTAGAGTATGTTGTCCTCCGGGAGCACGTCGCCGGATTCCAGCTTGGTTTTTATGTACTGGCGGGATTTTTTGACGGCGGCGGCGAGCCTTATCAGCAGGGAAGTGATGTACCGCATGGATTTGTCGCTGGGGTCGCCGTTAAGGTACTGCACGGAATCCACTATGCGGTTCATTATCTCCTGGAGCCCCGGCAGCCAGTAGTCGCCGAGCTGCTTTGCAAGTCCCCGGTACTGTTCGGCGGCGGCGCTGTTCGCGGAATACACGCCCCGGGACAGCATATCCTTCACGAAGCTTTCCGCCAGGTCGAGCCCCTCGAGCTGCTTTTTCAGCTTCTTTGCGGCTGCGGCTTTGTTCTGCTTGGCGGGAGCGGCGGGCTCTGCCGCTTTTTCCGCGCGTTTCGCGGCTTTGGCGCGCTTTTCGGCTATGTCGGCGGGCAGCTCCGCAGTCTGGAACGGCTTCCCGGAGAGCCACTCCATCATGAGCGCCAGCGCGTGCTTGCACGGAAACTGCCTGCTCGGGCAGGAGCACCGGAACACCGGCGCGGCTCCGGAAAAATCCGCCGAGGTGGAGTAGGGGTTCTTTCCGCTGCCTTGGCACTCGCCGAAAATCAGCGTTTCGTCCGCGGTCTTTTTCAGGCTGATGAACTCCCCGCGGGAGCTTATCTTCCGGGCGTTCGCCACGGCGGCTTCATTCGGCGCGGACGAGCGCACCAGCTCCATTGTGATGATACTTGCTGTTGACATGGCTTTCCTCCGTATAATGTGATGTATCAATTATACCAGAAAATCCCGAATTATGCAATACAATAAATGCTCAGTTTTCGGACAATTATTATGCGCGGTGAAATAAAAACGTCTTGAATTTACCCGGAATATGGAGTAAAATAAAGACGGGATATTCCGGCGGCTTCTGTCCGGGATATGCAAAATCATCTGGGAGGGCATATAATGGGACTTCTGCATATTTACTGCGGCGACGGAAAGGGCAAGACCACCGCCGCAGTCGGGCTTGCGATAAGGGCTGCGGGCGCGGGAATGCGCGTGCATATGATTCAGCTCCTGAAGGGCTCGGACAGCGCCGAGACTGCGGTGCTGCGGGCAATTCCCGGGATAACGCTGGAGCGCTGCGACAGGAATTACGGCTTCGTGTGGAACATGACGGACGAGGACAGAAAAAATATCACCTCATGTCACAACGCCCTGCTGGAAAAGGGGTATTCGCTGGCACGCTCCGGCGAAGCGGACATGCTGATAATCGACGAGTTCAACGCGGCTTACAGCAATGGGCTGCTCGACCGGGCGGAGGCCGAAAGGTTCCTCACGGAAAAGCCGGGAAGCGCTGAGCTGATAATCACCGGGCGCGACCCCGCGCAGATCTTCCTGGACTGCGCGGATTACGTCAGCGAAATTAAATGCGTGAAGCACCCCTACGAAAAGGGAATAAACGCGCGCAGGGGCATAGAGTATTGAAACGCGGGATATCTGGCGCGGAGCCGTTTCCTGAAATAAAAAAATCCGCCTTATCATGAAGCTGACAGGCGGATTTTCCATCATATGCGTATCCGGCATAGCGCCGTTAGGGGACGTCAGATGACGTTGTATTCTTTCAATATCTTCTCAATGTCGGTGTCCTTGATTTTGCCGAGGAGTTTCTTGACCACCAGCTCCTTCATGAAGCCGATGTCCATATCGGTCGCCTTTTTGCCGTCCCGGAGCTTCACAGTTGCATCAAGCAGGGCGCGGATATCATAAACGCTGCCCCAGACCTCCGGCACGCCGCGGTCTACGTTCAGCAGGGTGTAGACCGCCTCCATGCCAGTTCGCATGGAATATTCGGTGGTGAAGATGGTGTCCCGGGGAGTCTCGGCGAACTGACCCAGGAACGCGAAATTCACAGCGCCGTCCGGGACTACCTTAGGTCTGTCGCCGTATGCCCTGGGCATGAAGAACGCGTCGATATACGGCATCATTACGGGCACGGTGTTCGCGGAGTGCTCCGCCATATCCTCGATCTGATCTTCGGGCACGCCGATGTGGTACAGCCATTCCATGCAGATCTCCTTGCCGGTGCATTCGCGCATGGGCTTTTTGATATAATCGCCGGGCTTGTCGCTGAACAGCGCATATACCCACACCAGGCAGTGATCCTTCGGCTGCTCGCGGAACTGCGGCTGGCGGTTTATCGTCCAGCTCAGCAGCCAGTTCGAATCCTTGACAGTGACGATACCGCCGGTGACTACCTTTCCGCTGAACGGGTCGCGCTTGCAGATGTTCTTGATATACGGAATAATGCGCTGATCCAGCGTTTCAACAGTGGCGCTCATCCAGTTGCACAGCTCGGGGTTGCCGCAGAACTTGTCGGGGTGACCGAACGCGGGGTCCTGTGCGGCGATCTTGCGCCACATATCCCAGCCGCCGCCCTCGCGTATCTCGGTGTCGAACTTTGCGGGGGTGTTCTGGCTGCCCATTGTGGAGTTCTCAACGCAGCCGCCGTTGGTGATGAACACAAGGTCGTTCTCGGTGAGGTCTATGCTCTCCGCGTTTCCGTTTCGTATCACGTCTATGCGGGTTGCGAGCTTTCTCTCAGGCTTGCAGTCGAACTTCACGTTCACGACCTTTACGCCGTAGTGGAACTGAACGCCGAAGCCCTCCAGGTACTTTACCATCGGCAGTATCATGGACTCGTACTGATTGTACTTTGTGAAGCGGAGCGCCTTGAAATCCGGCAGGCCGCCGATATGGTGGATAAATCTCTGGATATACAGCTTCATTTCAAGGGCGCTGTGCCAGTTCTCAAAGGCGAACATTGTGCGCCAGTACAGCCAGAAGTTGGAGTTCAGCACCTCGTCGTCGAAGAAATCGGTTATCTTCTTGTCCTGGAGCTGCTCGTTCGGGGTGAAGAACAGCTTCATTATCTCCATTGCGCCCTTGTCGGAGATATCGAACTTTCCGTCCGTGTGGGCGTCCTCGCCGCGGTTGACGGTGGCGCGGCAGAGGGAGTAGTTAGGGTCTGCCTTGTTGAGCCAGTAATACTCGTCCAGCACTGAAACTCCCTCGGTCTCGATGGAGGGAATGGAGTGGAACAGATCCCACATGACCTCGAAGTGGTTATCCATCTCGCGCCCGCCGCGCATTACATAGCCGATGTTCTCGAATTTCCAGCCGTCGCAGGCGCCGCCGGCGGTCTCGCCCTTTTCAAGAATATGGACGTGCTCGCCCTTCATCTGTCCGTCGCGGACGAGATAGCACGCCGCAGTCAGCGCGGCAAGTCCGCTGCCGACGATATATGCGGATTTTCCGTCCACGCCCTCGGGCTTTCTGGGTCTTGCAAACGCTTCATAGTTTCCGCTTGAATAATACATACAATTTCCTCCTTATAGAACACTTTCGTGTCTGTGTTTCCTGCTGTGATTATATTTTATCGCAGGAGGCGAAAATATTCAATAAACAGAATCGCCGCCGTGATAAACTTCTTATCACGGCGGCTGAGGTGTATATATTTTTATCAATTGAGCGGAAATGATAAAATCACGAAATGCGGAATTTTTCCAGCGCCTGCGTGACATTTCCCTGCATTATGGTGGATATCCGATCCACTATCCTGCGGGGATCCTCCTTCATGTCGTCCCTCACCCAGTTCAGCATAACTCCCACGAATGCGTACTTGTAGAAATCCGCGATGAATTCCTTGTCCTCCTCGCGGATAGTTATGCCGTCGGATTTTTCATTCACCACCCCGATAAGCAGGTCGTAGGTCAGCTTAAAGAGATAGTTTTCCACGTGCTCCCGGCTCACCGAGCGGTAAACGTTGATTATGAACGGCTTGTTTTCAAGCACCGCCTCGAATATCTGCAAAATGCCCTGCTGCCAGGTTTCGTAGGTCTTTTTGCCCTCCAGCGCTCGTTTTGCGTCCTCCAGGCATGACCATTCCACAAGGTCGTAGATGTCCTTAAAGTGGTAATAGAACGTCATTCTGCTGATTCCGCAATCCTCGGTGATGTCGTTTATCGTTATCTTGCTGAGCGGTTTTTTCAGCAGCAGATTTTTCAGCGACGCTTCCAGGGCGCGCTTTGTTACCTGTGACATTTTCTGCTCCTTTCGGCTGTACGGCGGCTTCCTTCCTATGAATTATAGCAGAATCCCCCGGATATGTCAAGCCGGAATACGCTTGACTTGACGGAACCCCTGTGCTATAATTGACGGAGAACATATGGAGGTCAGAATCATGCTGAATTACAGAAAAATAGAAGCTGCGGATAACGCGCCGCTTGCCGCGTTGATCCGCTCAAATCTCGAGAAATTCCACCTGAATATTCCGGGCACCGTGTATTTCGACCCGGGGCTTGACCGCCTGAGCGAATTCTACGCCGCAGACCCGCAGAAAAGGGCGTACTTCACCGCGCTGGACGAAAACGGGCAGGTCATTGGAGGAGTGGGCGCTGCGGAATTCCCCGGGCTGCCGGACTGCGCGGAGCTCCAGAAGCTGTACCTCGCCGATTCGGCAAAGGGCAGGGGGTACGGCGGGGAGCTTGTCCGGCTGGCGGAGGGCTGGGCGCGTGCCGCCGGCTACCGCAGGCTTTATCTGGAGACCCATACGAATCTCGGGGCGGCTCTGAGGCTCTACGAGAAAATGGGATATCGTCAGATAGAAAAGCCCGCCGCCGTGGTTCACGGGACGATGGATCATTTCTATCTCAAGGAGCTTTGAGCCTTCGGGAGATCCCCGCACGGAAACGTCAGTGCCGGCGCACAAAGGCTGAAAACGGCATAGCGGAGCGGTTTGCGGCGTTTCTTGAAAAAACTCTTGCAATTCTTTCTGATTTGTGATATCGTATAGTTGCAGGGTCATCCTGCGATAAATAAAGATTGTGCAGAACAACAAGGAGGAGTCATCATGGATTTTCAGATCGTGCTGCCGGGAAAAACTATCGCCGGCAAGGGAGCGTTATCGCGCGCAGGACTTGATAAATACGGAAGCAGACCGCTCATTGTGACCGGAAAATACACCGCGAAATCTCCGGCGGCGGCGGAGCTCCTGAAGTATGCGCCGAACGGGGTGGTGTTTGACGGGATAACCGGAGAGCCCACCGTGGACATGATAAACGCGGGCGTTGCGGCTTACCATGAGAATTCCTGCGACCACGTCGTCGGCATAGGCGGCGGCAGCGCCCTGGACAGCGCAAAGGCAATCGCCGCTATGTCCGCGCTGGGCGGAAATATCGCGGACTACATGGGACGCGAGATAGACGGCGAATTCCCGCCGATGATACTTATTCCCACCACCGCCGGGACCGGCTCCGAGGCGACCAAGTTCACCATAATCACCGACACGGAAAAGGACGTGAAAATGCTGCTTAAGGGCGATAAGCTCCTGCCGGAGCTTGCCGTGCTGGACTATTCCTACACGATCTCCTCGCCGAAGTCCGTCACCGCCGCCACCGGAATGGACGCGCTCACCCATGCCATCGAGAGCTACACCTCCCGCCGGGCGAACCCGATAACCGACACGTTCGCGCTTTCCGCCCTGAAAAGGATCTTCGCGAACCTTCCCACGGCTTACAACGAGCCGGAAAACGAGGCGGCGAGGGAGCAGATGCTCATTGCGGCGTATGAAGCGGGTGTGTGCATAAACAACGCTTCCGTCACCATCGTCCACGGAATGAGCCGCCCTATCGGCGCGCTGTTCCATGTTCCGCACGGAATTTCCAACGCAATGCTGGATATAAAGTGCCTTGGCTTTGCGGCGCAGGGGGCACCGGAGAAATTCGCCGCCGCCGCACGGGCGATAGGCGCTTCGGATAAGCCGGACGATTCCGCCGCCGCACAGGATTTCCTCGCGGCGCTTGAAAAGCTGTGCAGGACTGTGGAGATACCCACGCTGGCGGAATACGGCATCGACCGCGAAAAATTCTTCGCCGCAATGGACAAAATGGCGGACGACGCCCTTGCAAGCGGAAGCCCCGCGAACACTATCAGGGAAGTAACAAAGCAGGATATTCTGGGAATTTATGCCTCCCTGTGGGATTGATTCTTTGTGCCGGGGCACATTGATTCACTGTGCCGGAAGCACAAATTCAGCCGTTTTTCGGGGAATTTCATGAAAAAGGTTGACAGAGCACAAATATCACGCTATAATCAATACATAAAGCAAAGGCGCTTGAAGCTCATGGGAGCTTCGGGCGCCATTTTCTTTATCATCAGACAGAATTTAAAAGCAAAGGAGACGTATTTATGTACACTTGCAGCTACGACAGAATGAAGGACAAAATCGAAACTTTCAGCAAATTCGGCGACGCGGGGCACGGCGGTATCACCCGTTACTCCCTTTCACCGGAGGCGATACAGGCGAGAAACGAGTTCCGCCGCAGAATGGAAGCCATCGGCGCCACCATCGAGGTGGACGACGTAGCTTGTATGTACGCGACGCTCCCCGGCTCAGACCCGGACGCTAAGAGGATCGTTATGGGCTCCCATGTGGACAGCGTTAAGAACGGCGGCAACTACGACGGTATCCTCGGCGTAATGAGCGCGATGGAGGTGCTTGAAACAGTCGCAGAGCACAATATCCCGCACAAGCACCCGCTGACCGCGATGATCTGGACAAACGAGGAGGGCTCGCTCTACCCGCCGGCAATGATGTGCTCCGGCATTATCTGCTACGATTATCTCCCGGAGGATATCCGCAGCAAGTTCAAGTTCGAGGATA
Source organism: uncultured Oscillospiraceae bacterium (assembly GCA_934448295.1). GTDB lineage: Bacteria > Bacillota > Clostridia > Oscillospirales > Ruminococcaceae > CAG-115. Next base: position 13,488 of record CAKSEY010000028.1, on the reverse strand, counting down.
TGATGGCTTCAAAGAGCATTCTGGACAATAAGTCCACCTTCGGCGAGGCGCTGGAGAAGTCCGGCTTCAAGGGCGACAAGAAGTACCGCATTTCCCCGGAGAAATATATGTATATGTTCGAGACCCACATCGAGCAGGGGCCTATCCTCGAGGACGCGGGCAACGACATCGGCGTTGTGGACTGCGTGCTGGGAATGTTCAACTACCGCCTGAAATTCTACGGGCAGACCACCCACGCGGGAACATTCCCCATGCCGAAGCGGAAGGACGCGTTCCTGGCGGCTTCGCAGGCTCTGTGCTATCTCCATGAGGAGATCGACAAGCTGGGGTATTCCGACCTGGTTTACACCACCGGCGAGGTTGTATGTCACCCCTGCGTGCATACCTGCGTTCCGGATTTCTTTGACTTCTCGTTCGACGCGCGCCACGAGGATCCCAAGGTGCTTGAAAAGGTGCTGGCTATCGTCAAGAGCTGCGCTGAAAAGACCTGGGCGGGCTGCACCTGCGAGGTAGTCAAGGCATGGAACCGCGACACCGTTTACTATGATAAGAAGCTCGTAAGCTACGTCAAAGCGGCGGCTGAGGAGACCGGTATCAAGCACCAGTATATCCACTCCGGCGCTGGTCATGACGCTCAGTTCTGCGCTTACATGATACCCACGACCATGGTGTTCGTACAGAGCAAGGACGGACTTTCCCACTGTGAAAAGGAGTTCAGTTCCGTGGAGCACTGCACCGAGGGCGCAACGGTAATGCTGAACGCTGTGCTCAAGGCAGACCAGGATTAATGGATTTCCGACAGTCTGAAAATAATATTATTCCCCGGGCGGCTTCGGCTGCCCGGGATTTTTGCGCCTGAATCCGAAAAAAATGAATTTTCACCTTGGCTTATTATTCGTTTTTGCAATAAAAAACAAATGTTACAGCATAAATTTCCGGTCAGCACGGGAAGCGTCCGGCGCGGGCTTTTCACTAAATCCTATGTGCCGGAGCACAAGAATTTATGTGTGTGCGACGGCACAAATCCTCGCTTTGTGTAGATTTTACATATATCGGGCGCGGGATTTGTGAGTTTTTATTGTGGAATATTGCCTAAATGTTCTTCAGCACATTGACAGGAAGCATAATATGCTGTATACTTGTATCATGAACAAGGGAAACAGAGAAATGAATAAAGCAAATCTGAATCCTGCAAGTTCGATGAGAAAACGGAGATTCAGAAGAATCAGGGCAATGGCGCCGATGATGACGCTATTGCCCTGTTTTTTATTATAAGGAGTGATCAATATGGCAAACGAGAAAACAGAGATCATGCTTGACAGCATAGGCATGGTGTACAAGGATCAGGGCGGAAATGATGTTACGGCGCTCACCAATGTTACGCTGGACATCAAGAAGGGCGAGTTCATCTCGCTGCTCGGTCCCTCGGGCTGCGGCAAGACGACGCTCCTTAGAATAATCGCGGACCTGCTCCACCCGACCTCCGGAAAGATAACGGTCGGCGGAGTCACCCCGAGAGAGGCGCGGCTGGCGCAGAGGTACGGCATAGTTTTCCAGAGCCCGGTGCTCTACGACTGGCGCACAGTCCGCAAGAACGTAATGCTCCCGCTGGAGATAATGCACGTCCCCAAGGACGAGCGCGAGGATATCGCGGACAGCATGCTGGAGATGGTGGGGCTCACGAACTTCGCGAACCACTATCCGAATCAGCTTTCCGGCGGTATGCAGCAGAGAGTGGGAATCGCAAGGGCGCTGGCGATACGTCCGGAGATACTGCTGATGGACGAGCCGTTCTCGGCGCTGGACGAATTCACCCGCCAGAAGCTCCACCTGGATCTGCTGAAGATCTGGCGCAAGACCAACAAGACGGTGATTTTCGTAACGCACAACATTTCCGAGAGCGTTTTCCTTTCTGACCGCGTGTGCGTTTTATCACCGCACCCCGGGCGGCTTTCGGCGGTGGTGGATATCGACCTGCCGAGACCCCGGACGCTGGATATGACGGATACCCAGGAATTCACAGAGCTTGTGGCAAAGGTAAGAAACAGCTTCGAGGGAGTATAGGAGGGAACGGCATGACAACGGCAAAAACAGCGCGAAAAGGCCCCCTTCCGGCACTTAAGCGCTTCGTACATTCAAAACACATGGTGACGCTGGTCTGGATACTCGGGATAGTGGTCATCTGGGAGATATTCGCCTGTATCGTGGCGGCGACAAAGCGCACCCCGGTGAACGTGCTCCCGCACTTATATGAGATCATCGGTTCGTTCTTCAGCGACAAGAAGGTCACTGGAAAAATGACGATGATAGAGCTTATCGGCACCGCCTGCGGAGAAACGCTCTCCCGCGCGGGGATCGGATTTCTTGCAGGTATCGCAGCGGGCTACATACTGGCGCTGCTGATGAACCTTTCAAGGGTCGTCGAGAAGATAGCGTTCCCTTATCTGATGATAATCCAGATGATACCGATACTCGGCATGGCTCCGATAATCCTTTCGATAACCGGCGACATCAACTCCGCAAGAATAGTTATCGCGGCGATACTCACGTTTTACCCGGTTTCAACGAACGTGCTGGCGGGCTTCCGGTCGGTGGAGAGAGAAAAGCACGAGCTGATGTACAGCTACGCGGCGAATAAGTTCCAGCTTTACACAAAAACGCTTATCCCGGCGTGTATCCCGTATTTCTTCACGGGGCTGAAAATTTCCGCGCCGATGGCGATAACCGCTTCGATACTGGTGGATACGCTCCAGGGCGGCAACGGGCTTGGCTGTATGCTTTCGCAGTCCCTCAAGGGCGGTATGACCCGTCTGGTGTTCTGGGACATAGTTCTTATAAGCGCGTTGATAGGTATTCTGAGCTTCGTGCTGATGGGGCTTATCGAAAGGCTCCTCTGCCCGTACAAGCGCAATAGATCAGAAAACTGAGGAGGGATATCATGAAAACAAAGAAATGGCTTGGGATTCTGTCAAGCGTAGGTCTGCCGCTTCTTTTCGGCGTGGTGATATTCGTCCTGTGGCAGACTCAGGTTCTTCATTCATGGCTGGGCACCGACACGATAACGCTCCCGCTTCCCACGCGTATCGGCGAGATAATCTCGCAGAACAGGGACAGCATAGGCACGCAGGTGCAGATGACCCTGATAGTGGCTCTGGGCGGTCTTGCGGCGGGCAGCGTCCTGGGATATCTCATAGCTGTTGTGGCTTCGATATTCCGGAAATGGGGCGCCGGCGGACTTACGATAGTTTCCGCGTTCAACGCGATTCCGATAGTGGCTCTCGCCCCGGTGATCAACAACTGGACGCGCGACGTCAGCAGCGACGTTTCAGTACGGAGCACGCTGGCGAAGATAATCGTGGTCACGATATCCTGCACGGCGGCGATGAGCGTTAACGCGTTCCGCGGGCTGACCGAGCTGAAGCCGTTCTCTGAGGATCTGATGACCTCCTATGCGGCACCGAAGATAGTGGTGTTCACGAAGCTGCGGCTGCCGAACTCGCTGCCGTACGTTTTCACGGCGCTGAGGGTCAGCGTTCCGGCGAGCGTTATCGGCGCGCTGGTAACAGAGTACTTCGCGGAGGACACCGTGGGAGTAGGACGGCAGATACGCGAGAACATCGTAAAGGGGCAGTACCCCACGGCATGGGCTTACATCGCGACGGCGTGCGCGATAGGCATAGGGATGTACATTATTCTTATGCTGGTTGAAAGAATGGTGCTTAAACGGAGAAAGGCATGACCTTCCGTTAAGTATAGAACAAAGGATTCAAGAAAGGCAGGTACACACTATGAAAGCAGAAAGAAAGAGATTTTTACTTGCAGGAGTTGCAGCGATAATGGCTTGCATGCAGTTCACCGCATGTTCCGGCGGAACATCCAGCACAAGCGGCACTTCCTCCGTCAGTTCTGATGGAAGCTCTGCGGCAGCAGATGAAAGCAGCTCCGCGGCTGAGGAGAGCTCTGCGGCGGAATCCACAGGCGCAATGAGCCACGAGGACATCATCAAGTCCGCTGCGGCTGAAAGCACAGTCGGCAACTGGGGGCTCGGCAACGAGTATGAGATACAGGCGCTGCTGACAAAGTATGGGCTTCCCGCCGACTATATCACCCAGGACTTCACAATGGATCAGTTCGACAGCGACAGTGTAAAGCTCGCCTCCGCAATGACCTACAACGAGCTCGGGCTTGTAAAGAACGACTATGACGGCGGCTACGGCTACGGCGATTCCGTAAGCATTATCGACATGAACGACGAGGGCGTTGCAATGCTGGAGGACAACCTGTTCACCTCCAAAGCGTTCGCAGAGGCTAACCCGAACACCGTAAAGGCTTTCGTTTCCGCTTCGATGAAGGGCTGGGCGTACGCGTGCGAGCACCCGGACGAGGCAGCTGAGATCGTATTTGAGGCAGGCTCCTCCGTATCCGCAGACCATCAGGCGTATATGGCTTCCGAGGTCGCGAAGCTTGTCACCACCGACATGAACGGCAACACGGTTTCCGCCGCTGACGTAGGCAACATGGACGAAGCCGCAATGCAGCAGACTCTCGACCTTGCAAAGCAGTACATCATTCTGGAAGACAGCGCCGCAAAGGACAAGCTGGCTTCCCTCACGCTGGACGATATCCGCAGCACGGATTATCTCACATACGACCCCGAAAAGGACGGCGCTCCCGAAAAGACCTCCGTTTCCGTACAGCTCAAGTGGCTGCCGCAGGCTCAGTTCATGGGCTATTATGTAGCGCAGGCCAAGGGCTACTATGACGAGGTAGGGCTTACCGTTGACATCATCTCCGGCGGCGGCGATATCTCCGAGACCACGGCGGTTTACAACGGCACGGTTGATTTCGGCGTAACATGGGTCTCCAACCTCATCAACGCTAACGCGGGCGGTATGGATCTTCTGGAGGTCGCTCAGGTATATCAGAGATCCGGTCTGGTGCTCGTATACAAGAACTCCAACTACGGCGGCTAACAGCTTTATGGTAAATTGATTTTCCCGAAAGCAAAATAGGTTTCATTCCCGGCAGATCCCCGCTGCGGCGAGGATTTGTCGGAAAGCCCGGCGGGGAGCGGCTCCGCCCGGTTTTCCGACAAATATAATTTGCCAACAACTTATAAGGAGGTTTTCTTATGGATATGATCATCAGGAACGGCACGGTCGTCAACGCGACAGGCTCCTTCAGGGCTGACGTTGCGGTCAGGGACGGAAAGATCGCCGCTGTGGGCAGTATTCCGGATACGCCCGGCGCAAAGGTAGTGGACGCGGCAGGAAAGCTGGTGCTCCCCGGGGCGATAGACGCGCATACTCACCTGGCAATGCCCTTCGGCGGCACGGTGTCCTCGGACGACTACTTCGCGGGAACAAGGGCGGCTGCCTGCGGCGGTACTACCACGGTTTTCGACTTCGCTCTCCAGGATTTCAACGAGACAATGACCCAGACCTTTGAGCGCCGGAACGCCCTTGCGGCTCCGGACGCGGCGGTGGATTACTCGTTCCATATCGGCGTAAAGGATATCCACGGCGAGCTTCTTGACAGTATCAAGGACGCGTGCGATATCGGCATCACCTCCTACAAGGTGTTCATGGTGTATGACTTCGGCGTAAAGGACGGCGTGTTCTACCAGCTTCTGGCGAAATCCAAGGAGTTCGGCGCGCTTATCGCAGTGCACGCTGAGAACAACGAGCTTGTGAACACGCTCACCGAGAAATACATCGGCGAGGGCAAGACCAGCGCGTGGTATCACTACCTGAGCCGTCCGGAGTTCGTCGAGGGCGAAGCGGACGAGCGCGCTATAAATCTTGCGAGGGCTGCAAAGGCTCCGCTGTACATAGTTCACCTTGCGAACAAGCAGGGCGTCGAGGCGGTCACAAAGGCCAAGGACGAGGGGCTGGAGATCTACGCGGAGACCTGCCCGCAGTACCTTGAATTCACCAGCGACGTTTACAAGCGCGAGGACGGCAGGAACTTCGTATGCTCTCCCCCTATGAAGGGCAAGGAATCCCAGGACGCTATCTGGGAGGCGATAAAGCGCGGAGACATCGACACCATTGCCACCGACCACTGCCCGTTCCAGCAGAGCGAAAAGGACTGGGGTCTCAACGACTTCCGCAAGATACCCAACGGCTGCGCGGGCGTTGAGAATATGTACCCGTATATGCTGGGCAAGGCGAACGACGGCGTTATCAGCTTTGAAAAGGCGGTAGAGCTCTGCTCCACAAATCCGGCGAAGATATTCGGCTGCACCGAAAAGGGCGAGATAGCCCCCGGCAAGGACGCAGATATCGTTATCTACGACCCCGCGAAGAACTTCACTATCCACCAGGAAAATATGCACTCCGACTGCGACCACACCATCTGGGAGGGAATCGAGGTCCACGGCTATCCCGTGCAGACCTACTCCAGAGGTAAGCTGGTGTTCGACAACGGCGAGTTCGTCGGCGAACGCGGCTGGGGCAAGTTCGTCAAGTGCGCAAAGCATATTGCTAAGTAAAAGGGCAAATCTAAAAAACTCGTGCAGGAGGTCATCACATGAAATACGGAAATCTAATCTTAAACAATGAATCGGCGCGGTGTATGCTGTGCTCTGACGCCCCCTGCACGGCAAGCTGCCCCGAGGGCTTCGACCCGGCGCGGTTCGTCAGGGCGGTGAGGTTCGAGAATCCCGCCGTGGGCGCCGGGTACATCGAAGCCGCCAAATGCGAGGAGTGCTCCGGCGAATGCGAGAAAGCCTGTCTGCACTACGAATCTCCCGTGAAGATACGCGAGATGGCGGCGGCGGCTCCCGAGCCGGTAAAGGCGGAGCTTTCCGCAGACCTTTCGATGGAATTCTGCGGGGTGAAGTGCGAGAATCCGTTCTTCCTGTCGTCGTCGGTGGTGGCGAGCGGCTACGAGATGTGCGCGAACGCGCTGAAAGCCGGCTGGGGCGGTATCGTCTACAAGACCATAGGCTTCATAAAGCCGGACGAGGTCTCCCCGAGATTTGACGCGATAGGCAAGGAAAGCACGCCGTTCGTGGGCTTCAAGAACCTGGAGCAGATCTCCGACCACCCGCTGAAGGAGAACCTGGAGATACTGCGGAGATTGAAGCAGGATTTCCCGACAAAGGTGATAGTTTCCTCCATCATGGGCAGCACCGAGGAGGAATGGACGGAGCTTGCAAGGCTCAGCGAGGAGGCGGGCTGCGACATCATTGAGTGCAACTTCTCCTGCCCGCAGATGGTGGGGGAGGGACTCGGCAGCGACGTCGGGCAGAATCCGGAGCTTGTGAGAGCCTATACCGCCGCGGCAAAGCGCGGGACGAAGCTCCCGGTGCTGGCGAAAATGACCCCGAACATCGGCAACATGGAGGTCCCCGCGATAGCCGCGAAAGAGGGCGGCGCGGACGGTATCGCCGCGATAAACACGGTAAAGAGCCTCACGCGTATCGACCTTGACACGATGGTCTCCTGCCCCGGCGTAAACGGGAAGTGCTCCGTTTCCGGGTATTCCGGTAAGGCGGTGAAGCCGATAGCGCTGCGGTTCATTCACGATATGGCGGTCTGCCCGGAGCTTTCCGGAATCCCGCTGAGCGGTATCGGAGGAATCGAGAGCTGGCACGACGCGCTGGAATTTATCGCGCTTGGCTGCACGAATATCCAGATAACCACGGCGGTCATGCAGTACGGCTACCGCATAATCGACGACCTTATATCGGGAACGAAAGCGTATCTTGAATCAAAGGGCATGGAAAGGCTCGGCGAGCTCACCGGGACGGCGCTTGCGAACGTAGTCCCGGCGGACGACCTTGACCGCAGCACGGTGGTTTATCCGATATTCGACAAGGAAAGCTGCGCTGGCTGCGGAAGATGTTACGTCTCCTGCATGGACGGCGGACATCAGGCAATAGTCATGGGCGAGGACAGAAAACCGCGGCTTTCCGGCGGAAAATGCGTCGGCTGCCTGCTTTGCACCCTCGTCTGTCCCACCGGCTCGATATCCCACAGCCGCCGGGTGAAGAAGCCCGGAAGATAAATCCGAAAGGAGGGTGTTTATGGCTATCACTCTTGCAAGAATATGTGCGAACGCCGAAAAGACCTACGGCATGAAGCTCATCGCCGGAAAGGCGGGAATGGAGAACTACGTCCGCTGGGTGCATATCGTTGAGGACAGCGAGGTGCCGGACTTCATGCACGGAAACGAGCTGGTTTTCACCACCGGTATCGGGCATAAGGGAAGCGGCTGGCTGCTGGATTTCGCACGTTCTCTCAGAGAAAGGAACGTCGCCGGTATCGTCGTGAATATCGGGCCGTACATAAACGCCGTCCCCAGGGAGGTCGCGGAATACTGCGAGCGCAGCGCGCTGCCGCTGTTCGTGGTCCCGTGGACTGTAAGGCTTATCGACCTGACCTACGACTTCTGCCACAGGATAGTCAGCAACGAGGAGAGCGAGACCAGCCTTGCCGGGGCTTTCCGGAACCTGTTCTTCTCGCCCGGTCAGCGGGACGGCTACGCGCCGGTGCTGGAGCGGCGGGGCTTCCATGACGTGAGCGGCTACACGCTGCTGGCGGCGGAGCTTTCCCACCCGGACAAGCCAGGCAGCGGCGACGAATGGCGCAGCATGAGATTCCTGGTGCGGAAGATATGCGCCAGCACGCAGTATCCCTCCTGCATTTTCATTCAGGAGAACTACCTGGTAATCGTCCGGCAGCACTTCTCCCTGCAGGAGGCGGGAAAGCTTGCCGAACAGCTTGCGGCGGCGGTCACTGAGAACTACGCCGAGCCGGTGGGAGTGCACATCGGCATTTCGGATACCGGACTTGGCTATGACGGGATACATTCCTGCTACCACGAGGCGGTCTCCGCCATGAGGCTTGCGGCTATGAAGAAAGCCACGGTAATGCACTATCACGACATCGGCGTTTACAAGCTGCTTTTCGGCGTGGAAAGTTCGCGTATCCTCTCGGATTACGTTGACAGCACCATCGGAAAACTGCTGGACTACGACGCCAAGAACAACACCGACTGCGCGGAGCTGCTGCGCTGCTACTTCGAGAACGACTGCAGCGTAAAGGAGGTCGCGGATATCTTCGGCGTTCACCGGAACACGGTGAACTACAAGCTGAAACAGATACGCGAACTTCTCGGCAGCAGCTTCAGCGACGAGGATAAAATGAATCTGCTTCTGGCTTTCCGGGCAAAGGAACTGCTCAACATGGAAAACTCAAAGCTGATAATGGAGGACGATTCTTATGAATGCAACTGAGATCAAAACCAATCACACCAAGTACAATTTACAGTCCTGGTCAAAGCAGGGCGGTCTGAACCCTATCCCCGTGGAGCGCGGCGAGGGCATTTACTTCTGGGATTACGACGGGAACCGCTACACCGATATGTCCAGCCAGCTCGTTAACCTGAACGTGGGCTTCGGCTGCCGCCCCATCATCGACGCGATAAAGGAGCAGGCGGAGAAGTTCTGCTTTGTGGGCCCCAGCTACGCGTGCGAGAGCCGTTCCAGGCTGGCGGAGATGGTGGTAGACCTCATGCCGGACAACATCGCCAAGGTGTTCTTCACCAACGGCGGCGCCGACGCCAACGAGAACGCCATCAAGATGGCGAGAATGTACACCGGCAGGAAAAAGGTGTTCTCCCGTTACAGAAGCTACCACGGCTCCACCTTCGGTGCAGGCAACCTGACCGGAGAGCCGAGAAGATACCCGCTCGAGCCTGGTATCCCCGGCTTCGTGAAGTTCTTCGACCCGTATATGTACCGCGATAACCTGCCGTTCGCAAGCGAGAAGGAATACAGCGAGTACTATGTGAACAAGCTCCGCGAGCAGGTCGTCTACGAGGGTCCGGACACGGTCGCAGCCATCGTAATGGAGACCATCACCGGCTCCAACGGCATCATTATCCCGCCGGAGGGCTATCTCGCAGGCGTTCGTAAGATCTGCGACGAATTCGGCATAATGATGATATGCGACGAGGTAATGGCGGGATTCGGGCGCACCGGAAAGATGTTCGCGTTTGAGAATTTCGGCGTAAAGCCTGATATCGTAAGCTTCGCAAAGGGCGTTACCTGCGGCTATGTACAGCTCGGCGGCGTTGCAGTCAGCAAGAAGATCGCAGACTACTTTGACGACAACGTGCTCCAGTGCGGACTTACATACAGCGGACACCCGCTTGCCTGCGCAGCCGGAGTTGCCTGCCTGAACTACTACAAGGACAGCAATATCCTCGACAATGTAAACAAGAGCGGCAAGGTGCTCGGCGAGATCCTCGAGGAGCTCAAGGCTAAGCACAAGTGCGTGGGCGACGTGCGCTACATCGGTCTGTTCTCCGCTATCGAGCTGGTAAAGGACAAGGAAACAAGGGAGCCCCTGGTGCCCTACGGCGGCGACAAGCTCGGCGTGATGGGCGGTATCATCGGAAAGCTCAAGGCTAAGAAGTTCATGACCTACTCCCACGAGAACATGATCCTTGTTTGCCCGCCGCTTATCATCACACCGGAGCAGCTCCGCGAGGAAATGGTGAAGATGGACGAGGTTCTCACCGAGGTAGACGCTACTCTATAAAAGGAAGGATCGATGAAGCATGGCTAATTCAGAACACTACGCAGGCGCGCCGACCGTAAAGCTGGAGGAATATATCCCGGCAAAGCTGTTCCGCACGGTGCATCGCACTGAGGCTGAGCTGCCCGGCGGTATAACTGAGATCAGGGTAATAATCGACATCGAAAGACCGCTTGCAAAAAAGCTGTCTTTCCGGACGAGCAGCAGCGGCAGAATACACGGCTTTGTCCGCATGAACGACCTGCTGAAGTCGATCAACACCAAGGCTGACAAGGGCTCCACTATCCGCCGTATCACAGTCAACGACTGGGGAACCAAGGCGCTTATGGTTATTGAAATGGAGGACGACAGCGAAAAGGCGTTCTTCGTGCCGATCTCGCAGCTCATAAATCTCCTGGAGAACTGCCGCAGGGCACCTCAGCAATATCCGAAATAATAAATAACTTTGATGGCGCAGCTTTGAACGGCTGCGCCATCGCAGTATATCTGCTGATTTTGGGTCTTGCTTCCCGTTTTTTGCATTTACTTTTGCATTTGACCTGTTTTTTTGTACTTTAAAGGTCAAAAGTCTTGACTTTTACGCTTCAATATGATAAAATAGGCGCAGGGGATAAATTCAGCCCGCCGACCCTCGCGCGAAGATCTGTGCGCATATCGGACGTCCGGCTGAAAAATCGCATATCGCACGGAAAGCGTGCGGCAATGGAGGTTTTTTATGAAGAAAGACGAGAACATGGACTATCTGTTCAAGGCAGTCCTTTCACTGAAAACAGTCGAGGAATGTTACGCATTTTTCGAGGATCTCTGCACCCCGCAGGAGCTGAAGGCAATTTCCCAGAGGCTCCATGTGGCAAGGCTCCTCACGGACAACTGTGTATATAATGATATAGTAAAGAAAACCGGCGCCAGCACCGCCACCATCTCCAGGGTCAACAAAACTCTGAATTATCAGGCGGCGGGGGGGTATCAGATAGTGTTCGACCGCATGAAGGAAGATGAAGAGTAATGGCGGGCTACGGGCTGTTTGCGCAGGTCTACGACAGGCTCACGGAGAATGTGCCGTATGACGATATCGCGCAGTACTACCGCGCCAAGATAGAAAAGTTCGGCTCCGGCGGGAATTTTCTCGCGGATATCGGCTGCGGCACCGGGAATCTCACCGCAAGGCTGGCGGCGCTGGGGTTCGACGTTATCGGCGCGGACGCGTCCCCGGATATGCTTTCCGCCGCCATGAACAAGCCGCACGACGGCGTGCAGTACATCTGCCAGAGCATGACGGAGCTAGACCTCTACGGCGAGGCGGATATCATAGTTTCCACACTGGACAGCGTGAATCACCTGGATTCGACCGCAGAAATGCAGAAGTGCTTCAATGCGGCGGCGCTCAACCTGAGAAAAGGCGGGCTATTCCTGCTCGATGTGAATACTATATATAAGCACGAAAAAATTCTTGCGGACAATGTGTTCGTGTACGACCTGGACGACGTTTACTGCGTGTGGCAGAATGAATTCCACCCGGAGGACAACGGCGTGGATATCTCGCTGAACATCTTCGCGCTGGCGGAGGATGGGCTGTACGAGCGCATGGAGGAGAGCTTCCGGGAGATCGCGGCAACTCAGGCTGAATTCACCGCAATGCTTGAAAAGGCGGGCTTTGAGCTGCTGGAGGTGCGGGAATACCTCACCGACAGGGAACCTGCGGAGGACAGCGACAAGCTGATGTTCTGCGCGCGGAAAAAATGATTCACACAATTCTATATAAAGAATATAATGGAGATGTAACATGGGAAGAATAGTCAGGGCGCTCTCAGAGGACGGGAGCGTGTTATGTTCGGCGATAGACTCCACCGATATTGTAAGGGAGATCGAGCGGCTGCACCAGTCCACTCCGGTGGTCACTGCGGCGCTGGGAAGAATGTGCACGGCGGGAGCGATAATGGGCGCTCTTTTGAAGAACGAAGGGGATACGCTCACGCTGCGGGTCAACGGCGGCGGCCCATGCGGTACTCTTACGGTGGTCGCGGACTACCGTGGCAACGTGAAGTGCTGCGCGGGGAACGCTCAGGCGCAGGTCCCGCTGCGCGCGGACGGAGGACTTGACGTCCCGGGGTGCGTTGGCACGGAAGGCTCCCTTACCGTTGTAAAGGACATGGGGCTGAAAGAGCCCTATGTGGGGCAGATCCCGCTTGTTTCCGGGAATATTGCGGAGGATATCACGGCATACTATTCTATAAGCGAGCAGATACCTACGGTCTGCGCGCTGGGCATTGTGTTCAACGAGGACGCAACAATAAAGGCGGCGGGCGGGTATATGCTCCAGCTTGTTCCGCCGGTGCAGGACAGCGCCGTTAAGGTGATAGAGGATAATCTTAATAAGATGGAATCCATAACCGGGCTGCTGGATAAGGGTCTTAAGCCCGATGAACTCGCGGTAAGCGCGCTTGAGGGACTCGGCGGGGAGATCCTCGACCAGTGGGACGCGGTGTATTATTGCGACTGTTCAAGGGAGAGAACGGAGAGGATACTGCTCAGCCTGGGCAAGAAAGAGCTCCAGAAGCTCGCCGACGAGGGCAAAACTACCGAGGTTTGTTGTCACTTTTGCAATAAGAAATACGAGTTTTCAACAGATGAAATAGTCAAGTTGCTCAAAGAACAAAAAAATTAAAGTTTTTTTCAAAAAACGCTTGACAAATCGCCTTTGAGAGTGTATAATATAGAAGTCGCTTGACGAGAGACACGAAAACGAAACGAAAGATACGAACTTCGAAAGCGATTCCTAAATGTGGAAGTTTAGCTCAGCTGGGAGAGCATCTGCCTTACAAGCAGAGGGTCATAGGTTCGAGCCCTATAACTTCCACCATATGGCCTGGTAGTTCAGTTGGTTAGAACGCCGCCCTGTCACGGCGGAGGTCGTGGGTTCGAGTCCCATCCAGGTCGC
>CAKSEY010000027.1 GCA_934448295.1 uncultured Oscillospiraceae bacterium | reverse complement strand
CTGGTCAATATTTGACCAATTATGCTAAATGCCTCTATTTGTCTGAAATTTTGTGGGTTTTTAGAGGTTGCCATATGTAAATATAGTATAGACATTCGTCAAACCAGAAATCGAAGAATGTACTTAGTCGTTAAGCTGCAATATGTTTCTGCCGGACTGACCCGTGCAAAAATAAAGAAACCGTTGACAAGCATGGTATTCGTTCCGAAGATAATTTAATCTATTGCAATCACAGGTCAACTGGGCGGCAGTTCTATAACTGCCGCATCAGTCTGTCGAAAAAGTCCAGCGAAAGCTGGGCTTTTTTTGTAAATATGGGATAATAAAAAGGACGATAAAATGTTGAGCAGAGAACAAAAAGAAAGAAGCCAGAGTGAAATAATCTGCATAGACGATTTGGTTCCGGAAAACCATCTGATGCGAAAAATAGGCGAAAACAAAAGGTTGAAAAAGCGCTTTGCAATGCGGTTTGTCGTAGCTGACGCAGGCTACAAGACCCCTTGGATTAGATGATGGCATAATTCCGGTTCTCCCGTACAAGCGACCTATGGGTAAAGACGGTTTTTTCAGACCTTATGGGTACATTTATGATGAGTATTTGATTGCGTTTTCTGTCCCGAAAGCCATGTTTTAAGCTATTCCACAACCAATCGCGATGGATAATGCGAGTTTAAGAGCAAGCATTTTATATGCGAAAACTGCCACTCCCGCAGCAAATGCACAACTAATTCCCAACGTACAAAAACTGTCCTCAGGCACCTCTGGAACGACTACCTTGAGCTAGCCGAGAACTACCGGCATACTCCGGAGCTCCGCAAGCTTTACGACCGCCGCAAGGAAACTATTGAGCGTGTTTTTGCTGACGCAAAAGAAAACACTCAATGAGATTTACATATCTCCGTGGCTTGACTCGTGTCACTAACTGGGTCAGGCTTAAATTTGCTGCCATGAATCTTAAAAAAGCCGGTTATACCGCTTTTTCTTGCATTTGCTTATCGGCTTTCGGTTTCCTCGCTGCCATACTCAAAAAGCCATCTTTCTTTATTGACGAAAGATGGCTTTTTCAACAGATTGGGACGCTTTTCAGTGAAAAGCGTCCTTAGTATTAGTTAGAGTATGGTCTGTGTTGGTTACGCGACACTACAATTCTTTTTGTAATGCGGGTTTGCGACTATATCCCTTTGATGTTCCCTGTTAATTCGGGTAAGTAATTTTATGGAAATATAATCACCATTTAGTCCTTGACAACGTGCACATCAAGCTGGTCATATGGGATAGAAATGCCCGCCGCAATGAATGCCGCTCGTATATCCTCCGTGACTGCGAAGAACACGTCCCAGTAGTCCGCCGCCTTGCACCAGGGGCGAACCGCGATAACGATAGCGCTCGCGCCGTGCTCCAGCATTCTGATGGTGGGAGCCGGGGTGCCGAGCACCTTTTCGTTGCGCTTTAATACCTCGGTTATCACCTGCTGCGCCTTTGCAAAATCGTCGTCGTAGCTGATGGAGATTTTCATGTCAACGCGGCGGATATCGTTTCCATTGTTGTTGGTGACTACCGCGCCGGAAACCTGACCGTTCGGGATAAATATAGCCTGGTTGGAATCAGAATCCAGCCGCGTGTACAGAATGGTTATCTGCCTTACAGTTCCGCTGACCCCGGCAACCGCTATGTAATCGCCGATTTTGAACGGCTTGTTTATCATCAGCATGATTCCGCCGGCAACGTTGGAAAGGCTGTTCTGGAGCGCCAGACCGATTGCAACGCCGGCAGTACCGATAACTGTGATAACAGATGTCGCCGGGATTCCCAGCATTGAAAGAACAACGGTTATCAGCAGCACATAAAGAATTATCTTGCAGCACTGCTTGACAAAATTCGTAACGGTGAGGTCAAGCCTGGAGCGGTCAAGCCCCTTGCCCAGGACTTTCAGCACCAGCTTGCACACGATAAGCCCGACTATCAGCACGATAACCGCAAGAATAATGGTCGGTATCGCATGAACTATGCTTGCCCACAGATTCTGGAAGAATTCGCCAACCTTTGAAACTGTTTCCTCCGGGTGGTCGACCAGGTCCTGTACAGCGTCGTTCAGCGTGCTTTCGTGGGTCGAAGCTTCCGCAGTCGCGGCGGCTGTTGCAATCAAATTCAGAACGTTCACTTGAACAGTTCCCTCAGACCTGCTTCAGCAGCCTCGCCGTCGCTCTCACGGATAAGCACGGAAATTTCGTCAACTCCCGTGGTGATGAGAAGTATCATCGCGTCTATCTTGTTGAGCAGGTTGAATACCTTTGCGGCAAAGCCCGCCTGGGCTTCCATCTCGCCGGTTTTGATAACGATTTTGCGGTTGCCGCTGTTTATCATCGGGGTGATGTCGTGCTTCTCCTTGAGCGTCTTTACTACGCTCAGGAGCTTCGGCATATCGTCGTCGTCCAGCGTGAAGCCGAAGCCGAAACGCTCGGAGGTGGGCGCTGTCATGGAGATCATGTCGATGTTGATTCCAGCCTCAGCGACAGCGGTCAGGGTGTCCTCCATAATGGTCTTGTAGAGCGGTACGTTGTTGAAGGTTACCGCCGATACGTTTTCTGTTACTGTGATGTTCATTGTCAGCCCTCCTTGATAAGATCAGACATTGCATAAAGTCCGGCAGGTCTGCCCGCGAGGAATACAGCCGCATTGACCGCTCCCACCGCGAAAACCTCCTTGGACTGCGCGGAATGCGACAGGGTTATCACCTCGTCGTGTCCTGCGAAAATTACATCGTGCTCTCCGACGATAGTGCCGCCGCGGATAGCGTGCATTCCTATCTCGTCCCTGCCGCGGGGCTTTCTTACGCTGTGGCGGTCGTACACGAAATGATCCCTGCCGCCAAGTTCCTCGTTTATTGCCTCGGCTATCATTATTGCCGTGCCGGAGGGCGCGTCCTTTTTGAGATTGTGGTGCTTTTCAACTATCTCGATATCGAACTGGTCGCCGAGTATCTGCGTAGCCCTGCGGGCAAGCTCCACCAGCAGATTTATCCCGAGGGACATATTGAACGTGAAGAACACCGGGATCTGCGAAGCCGCAGCGGTTATCTGACCGCGCTCCTCATCGGTGTAGCCTGTTGTCGCGAGCACCAGCGGGACGTTGTTCATCTTGCCGTAGCTCAGCAGGTCGGGAAGCGCGGAGGGGTGCGAAAAATCAATGATAACGTCAGGCTTCTCGGGGAGGTCGAAAACCTTCTTGTATACCGGGAAATCCGCGTATTTTTCGCCGAGCAGGTCGATTCCGGCAACGACCTCGCAGTCGTCGCGCTGCTCCACCAGACCCGCGATAACTCTGCCCATCTTTCCGCAGGCGCCTGTTATTGCAATTCTAGTCATTTGTAATTCCTTTCAGATTTTAGCAGAAATGCCAGTTAGTATATCGGGCGGAAGCATATACTCCGCATTCCGCCCGCATTATTTACTTTATCGCGCCGACAAGTCCGAGAGGCTCCATTGCGCTTCTCAGCCTTGCGACCTGCTCCTCTGACATGGAAGCCAGCGGAAGCCTGCACTCGCCCGCCTTGAAGCCCATGATGTTCAGGGCTTCCTTTACGGGGATCGGGTTAACGTCCATGAACAGCGCCTTCTCGAAAGCGAGTATGCGCTTCTGAATTTCCAGAGACTCCGCCTGCTTACCTGCGTTGAAGAGAGCGACTTCATCGTGCTTCTCCTTAGGCATGAGGTTGGAGGTAACGGAGATAACGCCCTTTCCGCCGAGGGAAAGTATAGGCATTACCTGGTCGTCGTTTCCGGAGTAAATGTCCAGGTCGGTGTAGGCTGCGATCTCCGCCGCAAGGGACATATTGCCGCTTGCTTCCTTGGTGGCAACGATGTTCGGAACCTTTGCAAGCTCCTTGTACGTGTCGATGGAGATGTTAACGCCGGTGCGGCTGGGAACATTGTACAGGATTATCGGAATCTTAACGCTGTTTGCGATAGCCGTGAAGTGCTTTATCAGACCCCTCTGGGAAGCCTTGTTATAGTAAGGCGTTACCTGAAGCAGAGCGTCTGCGCCGAGCTCCTCAGCGCGCTTTGAAAGCCTGATTCCGTGAGCGGTGTCGTTCGCGCCGGTTCCTGCGATCACCGGGATACGGTGCGCGATCTTCTTCACCGCGTAGCCGACGCACTCAAGGTGCTCGTCGTCAGGCATTGTGGAGGCCTCGCCGGTGGTGCCGCACACGATGATCGCGTCGGCGCCGTTCTCCACCTGGAAATCCAGCATTCTGCCGAATTCATCATAATTGATGGATCCGTCGGCGTTCATGGGGGTGGCGATGGCGGTGCCTACGCCGGTAAAAATCGTTTTCTTCATAATATGGTCGTTCCTTTCGCGGAATGATCAGTCCAGATAGCCCTTGGCTGCGAGCAGCTCTGCCATTTCAACAGCGCCGCCTGCCGCGCCTCTCAGCGTGTTGTGAGAAAGGCAAACGAACTTGTAATCAAACAGTGTGTCAGGACGGAGTCTGCCGACAGAAACAGCCATACCGCCCTCAAGGTTGCGGTGCAGCTTAGCCTGCGGGTAGTTCTCCTCCTCAAAATAGTGAATGAACTGCTTCGGTGCGGAGGGGAGCTTCAGAGCCTGCGGCTCGCCGGAGTATTCAGCCCAGATCTTCTTGATCTCGTCCATGGAGGGCTTGTTCTCGAAGTTTACGAATACTGCTGCGAAGTGGCCGTTGGAAACCGGAACTCTCAGGCACTGCGTTGTGATAAGCGGGGACTGAGCCTTTACGATCTCATTGCCCTCTACCTTGCCCCATACCTTCAGCGGCTCCTGCTCGGACTTTTCCTCCTCGCCGCCGATGAACGGGATAAGGTTGTCAACCATCTCAGGCCATGTGTCGAAGGTCTTGCCTGCGCCGGAAATTGCCTGATATGTAGTAGCGAGCACGTTCTTGATGCCGAACTTTCTCAGCGGGGAGAGAGCAGGAACATAGCTCTGGATAGAGCAGTTGGACTTGACGGAGATAAAGCCGCGCTTTGTGCCGAGGCGCTTCTTCTGCGCGTCGATAACGGCGGCGTGCTCAGCGTTTACCTCGGGGATTATCATAGGAACGTCAGGGGTGAAGCGGTGCGCGGAGTTGTTGGACATTACCGGGCACTCCGCCTTTGCGTACTTCTCCTCGAGGGCGCGTATCTCGTCCTTCTTCATGTCAACAGCGCAGAAAACAAAGTCGACCATGGAGGCGATCTTCTCTACGTCGGCGGAAGCGTCCATGATAACGATGTCCTCCATGCTCTTGGGCATCGGGGTATCCATGAGCCAGCGGCTGCCGACTGCCTCTTTATAGGTCTTGCCGGCAGAACGGGGGGAAGCTGCGAGAGCAACCACATGGAACCAAGGGTGGTTTTCGAGCAGGGTAGCGAAACGCTGTCCTACCATACCTGTTGCGCCGATTATACCGACATTGTACTTTTCTTTCATGACTGTGTTGATCCTTTCTCTTTTTGAAAAAATTAGACTAAACAAAAAGCCGACGAGGCAAAACTTCATCGGCTGTAACAGCAATATCGTAATATAATTGCGATAGCACTCCATCAGACCGATGACAGCCGTGTACCTGTTCGGTGCAAAGCCAGATATGCACACTTGCGGAATATGCACTCTTCGGCGGTGAGCCTTTCGCGCTGCCGGCCTCCGCAGACCCTCGGGACAGCGCTACTTTTCATTCCCGCACCTCTATCAGCTCCGGGACTTTCAAGTCCCTGCTATTTATTTATTTTATCACATAAGCGCATTGTTGTCAACCCCCATTCGTATAAATATTCTTCAATAAAGCCGCATTATTTGTTGATAATTCACAATGCGGAAAAATTGATTTATCGCGCGATTTATGGTACAATAGAATCACTACGATAATATTCGAAAAGGAACATAAATTATGACACTTCTCAAATCAGATTTCAACTATGAGCTCCCGGAGGAGCTTATCGCGCAGACCCCGGTGGAGCCACGCGACAGCTCCCGCCTGATGGCGATAGACCGCTGCTCCGGCGAGATAACCCACGACCGCTTTTATAATATATGCGAGTATCTTCGTCCGGGTGACCTGCTGGTAATGAACGACAGCAAGGTTTTTCCGGCGAGAATTTACGGCGTCAAGCGCGGCACCGGCGCGCACGTTGAGTTCCTGCTGCTGAAGCGGCTGAGCCTTACCGAGTGGGAGACCCTGGTGCACCCCGGGAAGCGCCTGAAGCCAGGCACCGTGGTGGATTTCCCGGAGGGACTTTCCGCCGAGATACTGGACATCGTAAACGAGGGCAACCGCCTTGTGCGCTTCTCGTTTGAGGGCGATTTCTTCGATATCCTTGACCGGATAGGACAGATGCCGCTGCCACCATACATCACCGAGAAGCTCCAGGACAAGGACCGCTACAACACGATTTACTGCCGCGAGACCGGCTCTGCGGCGGCTCCCACGGCGGGACTGCACTTCACGGAGAACGTGTTCGCGAAGCTCCGGGAGAAGGGCGTGGATACCGCCTATGTTACGCTGCACGTTGGTCTCGGGACTTTCCGCCCGGTAAAGGAGGACAATATCCTCGACCACAAAATGCACGTCGAGCACTACTCCGTGCCGGAGATAACCGCCGAGAAGATACGCCGCTGCAAGGCAAACGGCGGGCGCGTGATCTCGGTAGGCACCACCTCCTGCCGCACGCTGGAATCCGCGGCTGGTATCAAGCCGGAGCTTTTCGCCCCGACGGAATCGGATAAGGGCAATGCGCCGCTTGCAGGCTCCTCTTCGCCGATCCTCACGCAGGATACCGGAATCTTCATCTATCCCGGCTACGAATTCAAGGTTATAGACGGGCTTATAACGAACTTCCACCTGCCGGAAAGCACGCTGATAATGCTGGTCAGCGCGTTCCTCGGGCGGGAAAAAACGCTGCACGCTTACGAGGTCGCGGTGCAGGAAAAATACAGGTTCTTTTCGTTTGGCGACGCTATGTATATAGGCGATATAAAGTAATCTTTCATAAGTGTTTCCCGCTGTAAAAATGCAGCGGGATTTTTCTTTGTTTTTACAACCGCTGTCGAATTGCACAATTTCTCTGCACATAATTTTCCCAAACCACCGGAAATACTTTGGCATTTATCATATAATTATCACATTGGTGCTATATAATTTTACCATAACAACAGCAGGATGAAAGCAGCCCGGTCGATTTAACGGCATGGCTCATTACGGCGGCAGGCGGTGATCTTTTGGCTTACGCGAACACGTTCAGGCGGCACGAGATAAAGTTTATCCTGACCGCCGAAAAGGAGACCGAGCTTCTCCGGAGGATCTCCCCGCTTATGCAGGAGGACAGGTATTCCGGGCAGACGATAAGCTCGCTCTACTGCGACAGCGATGACGATATCCTTATACGCACCTCGCTCGACAAGCCCGTTTACAAGGAAAAGCTCAGGCTCAGGTCTTACGGGGCGCCATCCGATGATTCCACGGTATACCTGGAGATAAAGAAGAAATTTGAGGGGATAGTCTATAAGCGCCGCGCGGAGCTTTCCTGCCGGGAAGCGATGGAGTACCTGGATTCCGGGGTGTTCCCGCAGAAGGACGGGTACCGAGACCGCCAGGTGCTCTCCGAGATAGAATGGCTCGTCGGGAGATACGGACTGAAGCCGCGCGTGGCGCTGTTTTACGACCGCCGCGCCTTTTTCTCGGAGCATGACCGCGAATTCCGCCTGACCATCGACAATAATGTGCGTTACAGGACGGACAGGCTCGACCCCCGGCTCGGCACGGACGGAAAGCTGATCGCCGGGCAGCCGTACAGCGTGATGGAAATAAAGGTCGCCTCGGCTGTGCCGCTGGAGTTCGCAGCAATTTTTTCGGAGCTTGAGCTGTACCCGGGGTCTTTCTCAAAATACGGAGCCGTCTACCGCGAGGAGCTCTGCACATCTCACAATAATTTCATCATGGAGTGAATCAAATGTTTGACACGATAATTTCCACCGACGGGCTGACCCCGGTCACCGCAGTGCTGTGCACCGCCGCTTCTCTTGGCTTCGGACTTCTGGCGGCGCTTCTTTACCGGCTGAAAAACCGGCGCGCCTCGAAAAGCATGATGGTAACGCTGATGATCATGCCGGCGCTGGTCCAGGCGGTATTAATGCTGGTGAACGGCTCCGTTGGCGCGGGTATCGCCGTGATGGGCGCGTTCAATCTGGTGAGATTCCGCTCGGCGCCGGGCTCTGCAAGGGATATCTGCTACATCTTCTACGCTATGTGCATCGGCATTGCGGCGGGAATGGGCTACCTTGGATTTGCGGCGCTGATAGCCGTGTGCATAGGCGCGGTGTTCGCCGTGCTCAGCTTTATACCCTGCTTCGGGAGCGCTGCGCGGAAAAAGCAGCTCAGGATAACGATTCCCGAGAACCTCGACTACAACGGGATTTTTGACGATATATTTTCTGAATACCTTTCAGGCTGCGAGCTTACCCACGTCAAGACCACCGCGATGGGAACGCTTTTCGACCTCCGTTATGAGATAATCGAAAAGGACGTTTCACGCGAAAAGGAAATGATAGACAAGCTCCGCGCACGCAACGGAAATCTCGCGATATCTATCGGAAACATGCCTGAAAACTGCGAAGTACTTTGATTTGGCACAAACTAAGGAGCGTTTTTTATGAGATCTGGCATTAGGGCGCTTGCGGCGCTTTGTTCACTTGCAATTTCCGTCAACACCGGCTGCACCAGGAATACTGTTTCCTCCGGCGGGGTGACGGAAGAGGAGGTTTCCGCCGCACAGCTTTCGGAAACCACGGATTCTTCCGCAAAACAGCAGACCAGCTATCACACCGTCAGCGAAAAGGATATGTCTCCGGTTGCCAAATCCGGAACGGCTATCCGGTTCTCCGGGGACGGCGCAACCGTATCCGGGAGCGGGGTTTCAGCGGAGGGAACTGTTGTCACGATAACGAAAGCTGGCTACTATTATATCAGCGGAACCTGCCCGGACGGGCAGATAGTTGTCGACTGCGGCAAGGACGACGATGTTTTCATCGTGCTGGAGGGGCTGGAGCTCACCTGCACCACAGGTCCCGCGATATACTGCAATAAAGCCGACAAGCTGACGCTCACGCTCAGCGAGGGCAGCGTTAACTCCCTGTCGGACGGCAGCAATTATTCTGCCGAGACCGCCGAGGAAACCGGGGCGGCAGTGTTCTCCAGGGATACCCTGGTGATAAACGGCACCGGAACGCTCAGCGTTAACGGCGTATACAAGGACGGTATCAAGAGCAAGGACGGACTTAAGCTCTGCGGCGGCAGCATAAGCGTTACCGCAGCCGAGGACGGTATCATCGGCAAGGACTATCTGCTGGCGGCAGGCGGAAATGTCACGGTAAACAGCGGTCTTGACGGCATAAAGTCAACAAATTCCTCGGACGCTGAAAAGGGCTACATCACCATATCCGGCGGAAGCTTCTCGCTTACCTGCGGGAATGATGGGATCCAGGCGGAGACCGACCTGAACATCTCCGGAGGAACCATTGAGATCACCTCGGGCGGCGGCAGCGCGACAGTCGAGCACACCAGCAGCGGCGGGCAGTGGGGAGATTTCCACGGCGGCAGAGACGGGTTTGATTTCAGCGAGCTTACAAGCTCCGACGGTACCAGCGCGGAAAGCATGAAGGGGCTTAAAGCGGGCAGCTCCATCAGCGTCACAGGCGGTACGATAAAGGCGGACTGCGCGGACGATACGGTACATTCGAACGGTACTATTATAATAGACGGCGGAACGTTTGAGCTTTCCTCCGGCGACGACGGAATACACGCGGATAAGACGCTCACGATAACCAGCGGCGAGATCAACATCAGCACATGCTATGAGGGGCTTGAAGCCTGCGGCATTGAGATAAGCGGCGGCGTTATTTCGCTCAGGGCAAGCGACGACGGACTTAATGCAAGCGACAGCGACACCGAAGATATTACGCCGTATATTTCCATTTCCGGCGGCAGCATAACCTCTAACGCGGACGGCGATGGAATCGACTCCAACGGAACGATATCCATGAGCGGCGGGACTCTGGTGGTATTCGGCCCCACCAGCGGCGCAGACGGTGCGCTGGATTACGATAAATCCTTTGCGATGAGCGGCGGAACTTTGATAGCACTCGGCTCCAGCAGAATGGCGGAGGCTCCCAGCACGCTTTCGCAGCCGTGCATTTCTATCTATGCCGACGTAGCCGCAGACAGCACGATAGAAGTCCGCGACGCAGACGGGAATGTGATACTCAGCACCATCACGCCGAAGAAGTGCGAGTCGCTGATATTCTCCACCCCCGAGTTCACCAGCGGGGAAGTCTACACGGTGTTTGCCGATGACGAATCGCTAGCGGCTGTCACCTGCACGGACGGCGTGGCGGGCGGCGGCGCCAGCGGCTCCGGCTTCGGAAGCTGGGCGCAGGACAACGGCCCCTGGGGCGGAAACAGCGGCAACAACTCTGATTTCACTCACCCCGGCAAGCCCGGCGGAATGAATCGTCCTGACGGCAACACCCCTCCGGACGATATCACGCCCCCTGACGGAATGGAATTCCCGGACGGCATGACACCTCCGGATACGAGCGCCCAGGGCGGCACGGACGCGGCATAAGAAATATATTAAATCCCTTGGAGAAATCCAGGGGATTTTTATTTGTTAAAAGAATAGTCCAAAAAACACTTGAACTAAAACCGGATTTGTGGTATACTAAAATAGAGTAAATGTGTATATCTGAAAACAGGAGGGTGAATATGGAAAAGAAAACCAGCAAACCGGTCGGCTCCATAAAGGTTTCCGACGGCGTTATAGTTAAGATGGCAGAGCTTGCAGCGGCTGAGATAGACGGCGTATACTGCCGCGGACAGGCTCCCGCCCCGGCAGGGACAAAGGCGAAGGTCTTAGGCCCGGTGCGCGCGAGGCTCGGGAATGAGACCGCCGAGATCCACGCCGACATCGTGGTGATGGAAGGCTACAATGCGGTGAATGTCGCTGAAAAGGTTCAGCAGAGCATAAAGTCGGCGATACAGAGCATGACAAATTTCACGGTGACTAAGGTCGACGTAAACGTTGCCGGAATCAAATTCAAGGAGAGCGCGGAATAAGCGCACAGGAGAAAAAATGGAAGAAAAGCTCACCAGAAGAGAAGTGCGCGAGGGCGCATTCATCATACTTTATCAGACAATGTTCGGGCAGTCCGTCGGGGAGATAACCGAGGCTGACGCAGAGGCGTTCGACCTCGCGAGGAACAGCGAGACCGACGCGATAGTTCACGGGGTTCTCGCGCATGACGAGGAAATAACCAGAATAATCGCGAAATACAGCACCACAAGGTCTGTTGCGCGTATTTCTAAGGTCAACCTCGTTATCATGAAGATTGCGATCTACGAGATAAAATACAACGACAAGGTGCCCGGCGCCGCCGCGATAAACGAGGCGGTGGAGCTCGGCAAGAAGTACGCGTACAAGCAGGACTGCGGCTTCATCAACGGCGTACTTAACTCATACCTCGAGGAGTACGAGAATGACAGGGATTAAGCCTCCCATAGTCACGGTGTCGCAGGTCAACCGCGTTGTCGGCATGATTATCGGCGGAGACAGGCGGCTGGCTGACGTGGCTGTCCGCGGGGAGATCTCGAACTTCACGCGGCACTACAAGACGGGGCACCTCTATTTCACGCTGAAGGACGAGCAGACTCAGCTCCGGGCGGTGATGTTCGCCGGAAACGCGGCGCGCCTGAATTTCGACCCGGAGGACGGCTGCAAGGTGATTTGCTTCGGCGCGGTGACGGTGTACGAACCGGGCGGAGTCTACCAGATAAAATGCCTTGATATGCAGCCGGACGGCGCGGGAGAGCAGGCTCAGGCTCTTGAGGAGCTGAAAAAGCGCCTTGCCGAACAGGGGCTGTTCGACCAGAAGCGCCCGCTTCCCGCCATGCCGAAGTGCGTTGCGGTGGTCACATCTGCGGGGGCTGCGGCTCTCCAGGACGTGATAAACATAATCTCGCGGAGATATCCCGTTGCAAGGCTGATAGTCATTCCGGCGAAGGTGCAGGGCGAGGGAGCCGACCTTTCCGTTGCGGCGGCGATAAACCGCGCCCAGGATACGGACGCCGACGTGCTGATTTTCGGCAGGGGCGGCGGTTCCGCAGAGGATCTCAGCGCGTTCAACTCCGAGGTGGTCGCGCGGGCGGTGTATAACAGCCGTATCCCGACGATTTCAGCGGTGGGACACCAGACTGATTTCAGCATCGCAGACCTCGCTGCCGACAGGAGGGCTCCTACCCCATCGGCGGCGGCAGAGCTTGCCGTGCCGGATATAAGCGTTATTTCTGTGGCGCTTGACGGAACTATGGAGCAGCTCCGCAGGAACATTACCCGCAGGCTGGACGAAAGCAGCCGCGCACTTGAATCGCAGATGGCGCTTATAACCGCGCTTTCCCCGCGAAGCCGGCTGAATAACTCAGAGCAGCGGCTGGACGAGCTTTCTGCAAGGATAAGGATGGCAGTCCGCACGAAGCTGGAGCGCGCCGAGCGTTCGCTGATATCGCAGGCGGACATGATTTCCGCGCTGAATCCGCTGGGAGTTCTGGCGAGGGGGTATTCCCTCACGAACAGTGAGCAGGGAGTCGTTACAAGCGCTTCCCAGCTAAAGCCCGGAGATGAGATAACCGTGAGATTCGCGGACGGCTCAGCCAGGGCGAAAGTCATAGAAACAAAGCAGTGACCCTTGGAGGTAAATATATGGATTTTGAGAAGGCAATGGGCAGACTGACGGAGATCTCCGCCAGAATGAACAGCAGCGAACTTCCTATTGAGGAATCAATGAAGCTCTATGCGGAAGCTGTTCAGCTCACGAAAGAGTGCCGTGAATATATCGAAAAGGCGAAGCTCCAGGTCGAGCAGCTTGAAGCAGCCGAATGACCGGAGGAAAAATGGATAAACAGACAGTAAAAGAGCAGCTCCGCGACTATGCGGAAATGACGGAACGCGCCCTGGAGCAGTACCTCCCCGAGCGGGAGTGCCTCCAGAAGAACGTGATACTCGCGGCGCGCCACAGCCTTACAGCCGGGGGAAAACGGCTCCGCCCGGCGCTTGTGATGGAGTTCACCCGCGTTTGCGGCGGCGAGCCGGAATGCGCCCTCCCGGTGGCGTGCGCCATTGAGATGATGCACACGTTCTCGCTGATACACGACGACCTTCCGTGCATGGATAACGACGATATGCGCCGCGGAAAACCGAGCTGCCATAAGGCTTTCGGCGAGGCCAACGCGCTGCTTGCCGGGGACGCCCTTGCGATACTTCCGGCGGAATTGATCGCAAAGGCGGGGCTGAAAGGGACTATTGCCCAGGGCGCCGCGCTTAAAATCATTTCCCTCCTTGGCGAGCAGGCGGGAATTTACGGCATGATAGGCGGTCAGGTCATTGACACGGAGAACGAGGGAAAACAGCTCCCGGAGAACGTCCTTCTGGAGATGTACCGCATGAAAACCGGCGCGCTGCTGGAATTCTGCTGCCGCGCGGGAGTTATCGCGGCGGGCGGCGGCGCCGACCTCCAGCTTGCCGCCGGAACTTACGCAAGAAAGCTGGGACTTGCGTTCCAGATAATAGACGATATCCTTGACGTGACAGCCGATGAGAAGCTTCTCGGGAAGCCCGTGGGCAGCGACAGGGAGAGCGGAAAATACACATATGCGGCACTGGTGGGGCTGGAAAGAGCCCGCGCCGAGGCTGCGCAGCTCACCGAGGAGGCTGTACAGGCGCTGAATGTCTTTGAGGACAGGGAGTTTTTGGTTGGACTCACACGGCTCCTGCTGGAAAGAAATTACTGATCCCCGGAGGAAGTACGGTAAGATGAACATTTTTATGGCAAATCCCACGATAACGGTGGGGCTGATATCGTTTATTTCAGCGCAGATAATCAAGACCGCGCTCTATGCGATAAAGCAAAAGACCTTCAATCCGGAGCGCATAACCGGCGCGGGCGGAATGCCGTCGTCCCATTCGGCGCTGGTGGTTTCAGTGGCGCTGTATCTTCTCCGGCTGGAGGGTTACAGCAGCACCAGCTTCGCGCTGGCGATGATAATGCTGGGCGTGGTAATTTACGACGCGCTGAGCGTGCGCTACAACGCGGGGCTTCACGGAAAGGAGCTCAACCGCCTGCGCCGGGTCATCGACGAGATGGACGACGAGATATCCCGCCTGAGCGGCGAAGAGCGCGATGAAAAGCTCGACGAGATGTCCGACCGCAAGGAATTCAAGGAATTCCTGGGACACAAGCCAGTCGAGGTTCTTGCCGGGGCGCTTCTGGGAATACTTATCGCGATGGTTTTCCCGCTGCCGGTTAAATAAAACTCCTGCCAATGGCGGCATATGGAGGCAATGATGATACTAGACAATGAGATAAATCACGACAGGATCTCCGGCATGACTCTGCCGGAGCTGAAAGAGCTATGCCGTGAGCTGCGGCGCTGCATTCTGACCACGGTTTCCGAGAACGGGGGACACCTTGCCTCCAACCTCGGCACTGTTGAGCTGACGACGGCGCTGCATTTTGTTTTTGATGTCAGGACGGATCGTATCGTATGGGACGTAGGACATCAGGCTTATGCGCACAAGCTGCTCACCGGGCGCTATTCGGATTTCGGGACGCTCCGCACCAGGGACGGTATCTCCGGCTTCACGCGGCGCAGCGAATCCCCGGCGGACGCGTTTATTTCCGGGCACAGCAGCACTTCCATTTCTGCGGCGTTCGGAATAGCCTCCGCCATGAGATTACAGGGGAGGCGCGGCAGCGTTGCGGCGGTGATAGGCGATGGAGCCCTCACCGGGGGCATGGCGTACGAGGGGCTCAACAACGCCGGAAAGAGCCTGGCTCCGCTGGTGGTGATACTGAACGACAACGCGATGTCCATCTCTAAAAGCACCGGGGCGCTGGCGAGATATCTGGCGCATATCCGTTCCACACGGAAATACTACTGCGCCAAGGAGCACGTTAAATCCCTGCTTTCAGCCGTGCCGATAGTCGGCGACAGGCTGGAGCGCACAGTGCGCGCTGCCAAGGGACTTATCAAGGACGCGATATACGACAGCAGCAATATGTTCGAGAATTTCGGCTTCCAGTACATCGGGCCGGTCAACGGGCATAATTTGGAGGACCTTATCGAAGCGCTTTCCGTTGCGAAGATCATGCGCCGCCCGTGCGTAGTCCATGTATTCACGAAGAAGGGAAAGGGCTGGCACCCGGCGGAGGAAAACCCCGGCGAGTACCATGCAGTCACGAAAAAAGGCTCTGCCGCCGCTTGCGAGACGTTCACGGACGCATTCGGAAAGGAGCTGGAGCGCCTTGCGAAGTCCGACAGCCGTATCTGCGGCATAACCGCCGCCATGAAGTACGCCACGGGTATGAACTACTTCAAGAATTCCTGCGGCGAACGCTTCTTCGACGTTGGGATCGCCGAGCAGCACGCGGTAACATTCGCCGCTGGTCTCGCCGTGGAGGGAATGATCCCGGTTTTCGCGGTGTATTCCACATTTTTGCAGCGCGGATTTGACCAGATAGTACATGACTGCGCCATTGAGAAAACGCATGTGGTCTTTGCGATAGACCGAGCGGGCTTCACCGGCGAGGACGGCGAGACCCATCAGGGAATATTTGACGCGGCAATGCTGGCCTCCATACCGAATACGACGGTGTTTTCTCCGGCGAGCTGCGAGGAGCTCCGGCTGTGCCTGAGCGAAGCGCTCTACAATACGGAGGGAATCGCGGCGGTGCGCTATCCCAAGGGCGGCGAAGCTTCGGTTGAAATTCAGCCGCAGACCGTGTACGATTATTCCGGCAGGCGCGGGAGGACCCTTGCCGTGAGCTACGGCAGGCTCTCGGCGGAAATGACGGCGGCAGCCCGGGAGGCTTCCCAGCGCGGGGAGCCGGTGGACTGGCTCAGGCTGGTGCGAATTTCGCCGATACCAG
Organism: uncultured Oscillospiraceae bacterium; assembly: GCA_934448295.1. GTDB lineage: Bacteria > Bacillota > Clostridia > Oscillospirales > Ruminococcaceae > CAG-115. The sequence continues at coordinate 16,548 of CAKSEY010000027.1, read as the reverse complement.
AGGAAGCTCTTGATAAAGCCAAGGCGTACGACCGCGTGGTATTCTTCGAAGAGGGAATATTGCAGGGCGGCATTGGCGAGAGATTCGGTGCGGCGCTGCTGGAGCGCGGCTATTCCGGTGGGTTTGAGGTCGTGGGGGCTGACGGCAGGTTCGTGCCGGCGGGAACCTCGGCGCAGCAGCTTGAGATGTTCGGGCTTGACCGCGCCTCAATGGCCGCAAGGCTGACTGAGAATTCCGGAGGAAGCCATGCGACTTGACCTTTATCTCACGGAAAAACAGCTCTGCAAAAGCCGCACGGCGGCGCAGGCGCTCATAAAAAGCGGCGGAGTCCAGCTAAACGGAAAGGTCTGTCAGAAGCCCTCGCAGGAGGCCGCAGACGCTGATAATGTTGAGATTATCGGCGAGCAGCTCCGCTATGTCGGCAGGGGCGGGCTTAAGCTGGAGGGCGCGATAGCCGGCTTCGGGCTGGAGCTTTCCGGCGCGGAGTGCATAGACATCGGCTCGTCCACCGGCGGCTTCACGGACTGTATGCTCCAGCACGGTGCGGCAAAGGTCTACGCCGTGGACGTCGGCAGAGACCAGCTTGTCCAGAGCCTGCGGGACGACCCGAGGGTGGTTTCGATGGAGCAGACGGATATCCGCACCGCCGAGCTTCCGCAGGTGGATCTTATAGGCACGGACGTGTCCTTTATCTCGCTGCGGCTGATAATCCCGCATATCTTCCGGTTACTGAAATCCGGCGGAACTGCGGTCGCCCTGATAAAGCCGCAGTTTGAGGCGGGTAAGCAGAATCTCAGCAAAAACGGTATCGTCCGGGACGAAAGGGTGCGGCTGAAAATATGCCGCGATATAGCGGGATTCGCAGAGGAATGCGGGTTTGAGGTCATCGGCACCGCGCCTTCCCCGATAACCGGCGGCGATGGAAACGTTGAATACCTGCTGTGCCTTAAAAAGCGCTGAGCGCGGAGGTAATTATGACTGCTGAAAACAAGGTAATGATATCATATAACCGCCGTGACGTGAAATCCGTCAGCATAGCGGAGGAGATCTGCACGGAGCTTCGCTCGGCGGGATTCACACCGTATTCGCTGAAATACGACGACGGAAAGAACGGAGGGCTCCACGGGGCGGCTTCGGCGGAGAGCGGCGAGGGCAGCGTCTGCATGATAACGGTAGGCGGCGACGGCTCAATAATCTCCCACGGAAAGCTGGCGGCGCAGTGGGGTATACCGCTTCTCGGCGTGAACACCGGGCGGCTCGGCTTCATGGCGAACCTGGAGCCGTCCGAGATAAAGCGTATTCCGGATATCCTGCACAGCCAATTCCGGGTCAGCCGCCGCATGATAATGGAGGCTTCCATAACCTACGCAAACGGCGGTTCCATGAAGCAGAACACCCTGAACGACGTGGTGGTCTCCCGGGACAGCAAGTCAAAGCTGCCGGAATTCTGCGTTTACTGCGGCGAAACCGAGGTCTCAAGGCTGCGGGCGGACGGCGCGATCTTCAGCACGCCCACCGGTTCCACGGCGTACTCCCTTTCGGCGGGAGGCCCGATAATCGACCCGGCGCTGCACTGCATTGAGTACACCGCGCTCTGCCCGCACTCGCTGTTTTCCCGCCCGATGATATTTTCGGCGGAAAAGGAGGTCACGCTGCGGGTGAAGTCCTACCAGAACAGCCGCGTGACGGTCAGCTTTGACGGCGACAGCGGCTATCCCTTCGACGAGGGCGACGTGCTCACGCTGCGCATGGGCGGTCCTGATCTACAGCTTATCGAGATCGGCGAGGGCTTCTTCGGCTCGGTGAACCGCAAGCTTATGCAGCCGCTGCGGTAATGAGGTGGAATATGGTACAGAATTACAACGATTTCTGCGAGGAGCTGCTCCGGGCGGGTTTTTCCCTCGGCGGGGGCAGCGACAAGGGAATATACGCGGTGGTTCCGTTCGACTGGACGGAGCAGCCCGCCGGGACTCCGGTGCGCTGGCATACGGGCGAGCCGGAAACCGACCCGTGGGAGTGGCGTATGCGCGTCTTAGAGGAGCGCTGCGACATAGCCTACGCAAAGCTGTTTTTCCGTGGGAGCGGCTATATCACAGAGGAGTGGTACCCGTATTTTCTGGCGGTGCGCCGCGAGGGAATGACCTTTGAGGAGATGTGGGAAGCCGGCAGGATCTCTGAGCTTTCCCGCAGGATCTACACCGCAGTCAGCGAAAACGGACGTGTCCCCATGCACGAGATAAAGCGGCTGGCGGGGCTCTCCGGGGAGACATCGGCGCATATCGAAAAGGCGATGACGGATCTCCAGATGGGAATGTTCCTGACCATCTGCGGCAGGCAGCAGAAGCGCAACGCTTTCGGGGAGCCTTACGGCTGGAGCAGCACGGTGTTCTGCACGCCGGAGGAATTCTGGCACACGGACGGCTTCACGGATATCCCGCCGGACGAGGCTGCCGAGAAGATACGCGCGCGGGTACTGGAGCTTAACCCGGCGGCGCAGGAGCGGAAGATAAAGAAGTTCATCTGCGGTTGAGAGGTGCGTCATGGACAAGAAACAGCGGCATCGGCTGATACTCAAAATAATCTCCTCCCAGGAGGTAGAGACCCAGGAGCAGCTCGGCGAGCTGCTGGTGGAAGCGGGCTGCCAGACCACTCAGGCAACGGTTTCCCGGGATATGCGGGAACTTAAAATTCGCAAGGGTATGTCGGAGGACGGCGTGAACTGCTACTACTCCCCGGAATTCGAAAATCCGCCGGAATACAGCAGCGTATTCGCGCAGGCCGTGCTGTCGCTGGACTACGCAATGAACACGGTGGTGATAAAGTGCCGCCCGGGGCTTGCGAACGCCGCCTGCGTCGTGCTGGACGAGGAGGAGCTTGGTTTCGTGGTCGGCACCATAGCCGGAGACGATACCATCTTCGTGCTGACCCGCACGGAAAACCACGCTGTGCAGCTTATAGAGCTGCTCAGAAAGATGATGACGAGATAAGGAGAATGTCGCTTGTTACGGGAGCTTTCTATTGAGAATCTGGCTGTTATCGAAAAGGCGTCTGTTGAATTCGGCAGCAGCTTCAATGTTTTCACCGGCGAGACCGGCGCCGGAAAAAGCGTAATAATCGGCGGGATCAACGCGGTGCTCGGCGGCAGGACAACCAAGGATATCGTCAGGAGCGGCGCGCCCAAGGCGGTCATTTCCGCGCTGTTTGACGATATTTCGGAGCGCGTGCGCGGCAAGCTGGCGGAGCTCGGATTCTCTGCGGAGGACGGCGAGCTGGTGCTCATGCGCGAGATAACCTCCGACGGCAGGAGCAGCGCCCGGATAAACGGCAGGGCGGCTACTGCGGCAATGCTGCGCGAGGTCGGCGAGCTGCTGGTGGATATCCACGGGCAGCACGAAAACCGTATACTGATGAACACCGACAATCAGCGGCAGATCCTTGACAGCTACGCGGGGATAGAGCCGGAGCTGGAGGAATACCGCACGGAATTCCGCAGGTTTTCGAAGCTTTCCCGCCGCCTGAAAGAAATGCGCGAGGAGAACAACACCCGCGAAATGCGCATGGCGCAGCTCTCCGCGATATGCGAGGAGCTGGAGGAGCTGGGGCTTGACTACGGCGAGGGCGACCGCCTTGAGGAAGAGCTCCACCGGATACGCAGCACCGCGCAGATACAGGGGGCGCTGCTCACCGCGAACAATATGCTCAACGGCGAGGAAAATCCCGGGGCGATAGACCTTGTGCGGCAGTCGATGAACTCATTCGCGCAGGCGGGGGCGGTGCTCCCGGAGGCGGACGCGCTCTACAAGCGGCTGGAGGAAATTCTCCCGGAGCTGGAGGACATCAGCAGCGAGGCGGCTTCAATGGCTTTCAGCTCAGACGACAGCGAGGAGCGGGAGGCGGATATCGCGGACAGGGTCTCTGCGATGAAGCACGCCTGCCGCAAATACAACATGGACGCAGACCAGCTTGTCGACTACCTGGAGGAATGCCGCCGGGAAATGGCGCAGCTCACGGGGCTTGACGGGGATATCGAAAAGCTTTCGCAGGAGCGCCACGAGCTTGCCGGGAAAGTCAAGGGCATGGCGGAGGAAATAAGCGAAAAGCGGAAAACGGCTTCCGAGAAGCTCTCGGCGGATATCTGCGAGGTGCTGAGATTCCTGAATATGCCGAACGTCACGCTGAAATTTGACGTCCGCCCGGAAAAGATAACCATAAACGGCATGGACGAGGTGGAGATACTTATTTCCGCGAACGCCGGCGAGGAAATGAAGCCGCTCAACAAGACCGCCAGCGGCGGCGAGCTTTCCCGGGTGATGCTTGCTATAAAGAGCGTCATGGCGGAGGGCGACGACATTCCCACCATGATATTCGACGAGGTGGACGCGGGAATAAGCGGAAGAACAGCCGCAAAGGTCGGCATAAAGCTGGCGCAGACTGCGGAGAAACGTCAGGTGCTGTGCATAACTCACCTGGCGCAGATAGCGGCGCTGGCGCAGACGCATATGCTCATAGAAAAGCAGACGGAGAACTCCCGCACCTACACGCGGATATTCCCGCTCGACCATGAGGGCAGAAAACAGGAGCTTGCCCGCATAATGGACGGCGGACTCACTGAAAGCGGACTGAAAGCCGCCGAGGAAATGCTGAACAGAAAGGCGGAAGAATGAACGGCTGGTATATGCTGCTGATTTACGCGGTGGCGATACTGCTGGCGCTGGTATTCCTGGCGGTTTCTGCCGTAAGCACGATGAACGCAGCCGTAAAGCAGAAATCTGTCGGAAAACGCCTGGCGCTGCTGATTATAGCGGTGATATTCGCGGCGGCGGTGCTGCTGTTTACTTCCTCGCATAAGACCTACTACCGCTTCAATGACTGGCTCGTGAAGAGCGGCACTGTATCCGACGCCATTGACCGCTTCGGCGAACCGGATATCGGCGCATACACCGAGGGAAAGCCCGGCAGGATAGGCTACTTCATCTACAAGGACGATGGCCCGGTAATGCCCGACCATCTGGAGCACTTCTACTTTATCGCGTATGACGAACAGGGAAATGTGACCGGGGTGAGCGACAGCGTTCGTCCCGGCGGCTGACGGAGGACAACGCATGAAAAAGTCCGTATTCAAGCAGGTCATGGAGAACAGCACGCTGCTGTTCCTTGCACTGACTGTGATATCTCTCGTCTGCTGGCTCACCATCGGGAATGGAGTTTTTCTGACGCTGTTTATCACCTTCGCAACGTTTCTGTATCATCTGGCGATGCGGCTGGCGGTCGGTGGAATTCTGAACAGGCTCACGGCGGGCGGCGTAGACTACAAATCAGCGTGGTTCAGGCAGAGCCGCTTTGAAGCCGGGCTGTACCGCAAGCTGAAAGTGCACAAATGGAAGCTGCGGCTGCCGACCTACGTTCCGGAGAAATTCTCGCTTAAAGAGAACACCCCGGAGCAGGTAGCCGCAAATATGTGCTGCGCCGAGCTGGTGCATGAGGTGAATGTGGTGGTCAGCTTTGTGCCGATACCGCTCAGCATAATAATTCCGGCGCTTCGCGATACCATCGTGGTGTTCGTGCTGACGTCCGTGGCGGCGGCGCTGTTCGACCTGCTGTTCGTGATAATTCAGAGGTACAACCGCCCGAGGCTCCTGCGAATGGCCGAGCGCAGGAACAGGGTCAGAAGCGGCTGAATAATCGGAAGTCTTACGGCAAGAATAAGTTCACAGGAAAACTGAAAGGAAGCATAAAATGAAGCAGCAGATAACAGATTTCATCTATTCGCACCGGGAGGATATGATGGAGATAATAAAGCAGCTTGTGGAGATCCCCAGCGTCAAGGGCGCTCCGGAGCCGGGGGCGCCGTTTGGCGCGGAGCCGCGCAGGGCTCTCGACAAAATGCTGGAGATATGCCGCAGATACGGATTCGTCACCGGCTGCCACGACGACGTTATGGGAACCGCTGATTATGACCCCGCCGGAAAAATCGGGCTGGGCATACTCTGCCACCTGGACGTTGTTCCGGCGGAGCCGCGCAATTGGAGCTATCCTCCGTTTCAGCTGACCCGCCGCGAGGGAAAGCTGTTCGGCAGGGGAGTTATAGACGACAAGGGTCCCTGCGCCGCCGCGCTGTGCGCGCTCTGGTGCGTTAAGGAGCTGGGGCTCCCGCTGAAAAAGGGAGTAAGGCTGCTTTTCGGTACGGACGAGGAAAACGGTTCCGAGGATCTTGAGATCTACCGCCGCAGAAATAAGCTCCCGCCGATGGTGTTCACCCCGGACGGAAGCTTCCCGGTCATAAACATCGAAAAGGGAATGATACGCGCGGATATCTGCGGAGAATACGTCCCCGGCTCCGTGGTGAGCTTCACCGGCGGAAACATTCCGAACGCAGTCCCGGATAAGGCTGAGGCAGTCGTGAGCGGCGTCGCATACGAGGAGATACGCGCGGTGATACTGTCGAATTCCACGGGCGCGCTGATTACCACAGACCGCAATCCTGACGGCACGATAACGATACACTGTTCAGGAAGATCTGCGCACGCTTCCACACCGCAGGCGGGCATAAATGCGGTGACTGCGCTGATTTCAGCGCTCAACAGGCTTCCCCTTGCCGATGGGGATCAGCGGGAAATATTCCGTGGTCTGGAGAAAATGTTCCCGTGCGGCGAGACTGACGGGCGCTCTGCGGGGCTGAAAATCGAGGACGAAAAATCCGGGGCGCTGACTCTGACTTTCAGCAAATTCGCAATGAAGGACGGAAAAATCAGCGGCTGCATAGATATCCGCTATCCGGTCAGCGCTCAGCTCAGCGATGTTGTGGGACGGCTCTCCGCCGCTCTCGGAAACGCGGGCGTCCGCTATGGAAAGAACATGGAGGAGGAACCTCACTGCGTGCCTGAGGACAGCGAGTTTGTCCAGAAGCTGCTGCGGGTGTACTCCGAGGTCGAGGGCGAGCCGGGGCGCTGCATAGCGATAGGCGGCGGAACCTACGTCCACACGGTCGAGGGCGGGGTCGCGTTCGGAGTGGAGCGCGGGGACACCGACTACCATATGCACGGAAACGACGAGTTCATCACCGAGGACGAGCTGCTGAGAGACGCCGTGCTTTTCGCCTGCGCCATTGCAGATATCTGCGGTTAGGGGAGAAATATCCCGGCAAGTGAATTATTCAGGCAACACTGCACAGTAATTATGCAGTGTTGTTTTTCTGTTGGAATTAAGCGCTTAACTTAGATTTTACCTTTGTGAGGTTTTGGATTTAACCTAAATAGTGTATAATCATATGATGGAAATCAGGCATTATGGAAACACGTCATGCGCGCGAGTTCCAGCCGGACAGAACATCATCCGATACATTATGAGATAAGGGAGAAATAATATGAAACTTAAAATAGCGGGCGGCTGCGGCGAGCACGGCAGGAATTGCTTCTTCGTGGATTTTACGGCGCCGTTCCTTGTTGACTGCGGGATCAAGGCGGGAGCCGAAAATCCGTTTCCGAACCTCACGGAAAACGAGATAAAGCGGCTGGAATACGTGTTCCTGACGCATTCCCACGCTGATCACACCGGGGCGCTGCCGTGGCTTTACGAGTGCGGATTTTCCGGCGTGATAGTAGCGGCGGCGCCAACGCTGGAGCAGCTTCCGTTCAAGCCGAAGTACTCCATTGCGCTGAAGAAGCTGCACGGCGAAATCGGCGGCATTAAATTCGAGCACGGCAGGAGCGGTCACTGCCAGGGGGCAGTCTGGTATGAATTCCACGTTGACGGAAAGAAGCTGCTGTTTTCCGGGGACTACACCGAGAATTCGCTGATGTACCACTGCGACCCGATACGCGGCAGGAGCGCGGACGTCGCCGTCATTGACTGCGCTTACGGCAGCGATGTACGCAGCTATTCCCAGTGCTGCGATGAAATTGTTTCCGCCGTTTCCGAGTTGAAAGAACAGCGCAAAACCATAATATTTCCAGTGCCGAAATACGGCAGGGGCGTGGAGCTTCTGCGCCTGTTCAACGAGAAATTCCCGGAGCTCACCTGCTGCGGCGACGAGCATTTCATGAGCCAGATGGGCGAGATTTCAGAGCGCCGCTGGTTCAGGAACAGGACGCTGTACGCCAAGCTGTACACACCGGGAACCGCCTGCAACATACTATTCCTGAGCGACCCTCAGCTCCGCAGCAGCTATTCCCAGAACATAACGGAGAGCCTCCTTGCGGGAAACGGCGCGGCGGTAATGACCGGCACCGTAGAGCCCGGCTCAGTGAGCGAAAGGCTGGTTTCTTCCGGAAAAATGAAGCTGCTGAGATACCCGGTGCACCAGAATCTCGCTGAATTCACAGAGCTTTCAAGGCAGAATAAATTCGGTGTGGTGATACCGTTTCATTCGGCGGTATTCCCGGTTTCCGATAACATGATCGAATTCTGAGACCAGCTGTATCAAGAAGCGCCGCGCAGATCCCACCAGAGATTTGCGCGGCGCTTTTCTTTTGTCCAATTCCGGCTTTCCGGAAAACAAAAAGACCCTTCTAAAATAAAGAAGGGCTAATTATGTACACACTGTACTTCCGGAGTTACCGGATGATTTGAAAAAATTTTTATTTGAACTCTAGTGTTATTTTACAGGGTAGTAAAACCTGTATCTATAATATAACACAAATCATGAGATTTGTCAAGTGTTTTTTTTAAGAATTTTCAAAAAGAATTTATGTGCTCTGTATTGGGCGCAGTTAATACTGACAGGGTTGACACGAGCATGGCTGTGTGTTATAATTGGAATAATAAAGTGACATTTTGTCGAATGAGAGGAGCGCATTTTATGGGAAAAAACTATGTTGGTCTTGACATTGGAACAAATTCGGTCGGAATTGCTATGACCGATGAGAAATACCGCGTGCAGAAGTTTAAGGGAAACGCAATGTGGACGTCGGCTGTCTTTGACAGCGCTGCGCAGTCCGCCGAGCGCCGGAGCTTCAGAGTGGCGCGCCGCCGCCTTGACCGCCGTCAGCAGCGCAGAGATCTGCTTATTGAGCTGATGGCTCCTGCGATAGTTGATAAAGACCCTGATTTTTTCAAGAGGATCCGCGAGAGCGCACTGTGGGCGGACGACAAGACCACAGGAAGCAGGTACACCTATTTCAGCGGCGAGGGTTACACGGACAAGCAGTTCCACAAGGATTATCCGACTATTCACCACCTTATCTGCGACCTGATGAACGACCCTTCCCCGCACGACCCGAGACTGGTTTTCATAGCGTGCTCCTACATCCTGACCCACCGGGGACACTTCCTGAATGAAGCGGACAAGGAAAAGATAAGCGATGTCCTGGATATCGGAAAGGTGTTCGGGGAATTCGCCGACTGGTTCAGGGATAACGATATCGCGTTTCCATTTGGCGATTCAGCGGAAAAATTCGGCAGGATACTCATTGATGAAAAGAGTATCAGGAACCGTCCGGGTGTGTTTTATTCGGTGTATTTCGGCGGAAAGAAGCCCAAGCCCGCGATAGATGACGTCATTGATATAAACGAGCTGATAAAGCTTGTTTCCGGCGGAGTCGCTGAGATCTCAAAGCTGTTCATGAACGAAGAATACGAGGAGCTGGAGAACAACAAGATACGTCTTTCGGACGCGGCGTTTGATGAAAAGGAGACCGAGCTCCGGGAAGGTCTCGGCGATGATTTCGGGCTTATCGCCGCCGCCAAGAATATCTATGACTGGTCGCTGCTGACCGGAGTGCTTGGAGACAGCGGCTCGCTGTCCGAGGCAAAGGTCAAAGTATATGAAAAGCACGGCAGCGACCTTGCCGCGCTTCGCAGGGTCGTGCGCCATTACTGCCCGGAAAAGTACAAGAGCATATTCAAAACGTGCGAAAACGGCAATTACACAAGCTATTCCGGGAATGTGAAATCTGTTAAGGACGCCGCAAAATTTAAGCGCTGCGATCAGGAGGAATTCTGCGACCACCTGAGATCCCTGCTGAAAAACGTTAAGCCTGAGCCCGGCGATCAGGAGTGCGAGAGAGTGCTCAGGGAAATCGCGGAGCACACGCTGTGCCCGCGCCAGGTGAATTCCGATAACCGTGTTATTCCTTATCAGCTTTATTACACCGAGCTGAAAAGGATACTTGAAAACGCCGCGAACTATATTCCGCAGCTTAATGCCGCCGATGAATACGGCAGCGTTGCCAGCAAGATACTCCGGCTGATGACGTTCAGAGTACCTTATTATGTGGGGCCGCTGGTGAAGAAAAATGAAAACGACAACGCGTGGATAGTCCGCCGGGGCGAGGGGAGAATACTGCCCTGGAACTTTGATGAACTGGTGGACAGAGACCGCTGCGAGGACGAGTTCATCAAAAGAATGACCTGCAAATGCACCTATGTTGCGGGCGAGGACGTTCTGCCGAAGAATTCGCTGCTGTACAGCAGGTTCATGGTGCTCAACGAGATCAACAATATAAGGATAGACGGAAAGCGCGAGAATTTCCCGGTGGAGGCAAAGCAGAAAATATACACGGAGCTTTTTGAAAAGCGGAAAAGGGCGTCCGTCCGCGACATAAAGAATCTGCTTGTATCAGAGGGTTATATGAAGCCGGAATCGCAGCTTGAGGGAATCGACATCACTATTAAATCATCGCTGAAACCGTGGCACGGATTTAAAACGCTGCTGGCTTCCGGTATGCTGAGCGAGGCTGAGGCAGAGGAAATCATCGAGCGCATGGCTTGTACTACCGACATCGCCAGATTCAGGACATGGCTGGAGAAATTCGGGCTGACTGCGGCTGACATAAAGTATATCAGCGGCTTGAAATACGCTGATTTCGGCAGGCTTTCCAGAACATTTCTGACCGAAATTCCGGATATAGACCCCGCCACCGGCGAGGAGCTGCACCCCAATATCATCACAATGATGTGGGAGACCAACAAGAATCTGATGGAGCTTCTCTCGCAGAATTACAATTATAGCAGCCAGATTGAAAGCATGAACCGGGAATATTATTCTCAGCATCCGCTTAAGCTTGACGAGCGGCTGCGCGAAATGTACATTCCCAGCGCGGTCAGACGTCCGATAAAGCGCGCGGTGGAAATGGTGAGAGAATACAGCAGAGCGGTGCGCAAGGCTCCCGACCGCATTTTCATAGAGATGGCGCGCGACCTGACAGAACCGCAGAATAAGGGGAAGCGCACTCAGTCCCGGCGGGATCTCATACTAGAACGCTACAAAGGGATTAGCGAGGACACCACGGCGCTCCGGGCGCTGCTTGAAAAGAAGTCGGACGGTGAACTTCGCAGCGAAAAACTGTATCTGTATTTCATTCAGCTTGGCAGGTGTATGTATTCCGGTCAGAGCATTGATATTGAGCAGCTTTCCGGTGAAACCTATAATGTTGACCATATTTTCCCGCAGTGCATGGTAAAGGACGACAGCATTGAGAACAAGGTGCTGGTGCTTTCAACGCTGAACGCAGCCAAGGGAGATAATTATCCCATTGCTCCGGAAATTCAGCGGGACAGACGCGGCTTGTGGGAAAAGCTCAAGAACATCGGTCTTATGGGTGAAACCAAATTCAGCCGGCTGACCCGTACAACACCGTTTTCTGACGACGAGCTTACTGGATTTATCAAAAGGCAGATGGTTGAAACGCGGCAGTCGACCAAGGCGGTGGCGGCGCTGCTGAAGGAGGAGTTCCCGGAAAGCGAGATCGTTTATGTAAAGGCGGGACTGGCGTCAGAATTCAGAAAGAAATATGAGCTGCTCAAATGCCGCGAACTGAACGATCTTCACCATGCCAAGGACGCTTATCTGAACATTGTCATGGGTAACATCTATCATGTGAAATTCACGAGCGATCCTCTGAATTTCGTAAAGGAATTCCGCAGCAAAAAAGAGGTGTTCAATTTAAAAATTGAGACGATGCTGTCCCATGACGTGATAAGAAACGGCGAAACGGCATGGATAGGCGACGGAAGCTGGCTTGACGCTGTGAAGAAACAGATGTCAAAGAACAATATACGGTACGTCCGCTATTCCTACAGACGAAAGGGTCAGCTTTTTGACCAGCAGCCGCTGAAAAAGGGTCTCGGTCAGACGCCGCGAAAGAAGGAGCTTCCTATTGAAAGATACGGAGGATATAATGGTGCCGCTGCGTCGTTTTTCTCGCTTGTTAAGTATCATTCTGAAAAGACGTCAGGGGTTGTTATAATTCCGGTCGAGCTGATGTATTCGCAGCGTTTTGAGCATGACGCTGTATTCGCAGAGGAATACGCGCTTAAAACGCTCGAAAATATTGTGTCACTTAAATCCGGAGATTCCATCAGGACTGTTGATTTCCCACTTGGCGGCAGAATCCTGAAAGTGAACACTCTGCTTGATATTGATGGGTTCAGGGTGAATCTGACTAACAAGGATAGCGGAGGCAAACAGTTAGGAATAACATCAGCTGTTCCTTTACTGGCAGATAATCGCAATACGATCTACATAAAGCGTATTCATACCATATATAGTCGTATCATTGAATGTGAGAAGAACAAATCAACCTATATTGTCAGACCGCAGTATGATATGATCACAAGGGAAAGAAATATTGAGATTTATGCCATGCTTTCCCAGAAAGCCAGCAGTGCGCCGTTTAATGTGATATTTTCATATGCTTCAAAGATTTTCTGCGATGGCAGGGATACATTCGTTGAGCTTGGGGTCAGTGATCAGATCAAGGTTTTGGTTAATATGATCAGCGCTTTTAAAACAGGACGTTCAGGTACATGTGATTTTGAAAAGATCAATGGCAAAAAACAGTCCTTAAGAATGAGATTAAATTCCAATCTGTCAAATTTAAAGAGCTACAAGTCTATTCGCATAATAGACCAGTCTCCGGCGGGACTATATGAAAAAGCGTCCCCGAATCTGCTTACACTATGAGCTGGAGAACAGTGGTAGTATCATCGCGCTGTAAGCTGGATCTGAAAATGGGGTGCATGGTCATACGCAGCGATGATGTCAAGAGGGTAAATCTCGACGAGATATCAATGATACTCGTCGAGAGCACCGCCGTGTCCATAACAGGCTGTCTTATAAGTGAGCTTACCAGGCGGAAAATACGTCTGGTGTTCTGCGATGAAAAATACAACCCATGCGCAGAGATGACGCCGTTATATGGCTCTCACGACTGTTCAGCTAAAATACGCACTCAAATCGGCTGGAGCAGTGAAACAAAAGCTTTCATATGGACAGCAATAGTCAGCGAGAAGATAAGAAATCAGAGCCTTCATCTGAAAATGATTGGATATGACAAAGAGGCAGAGATGCTTAACGGGTACATTTCAGAGATGGAACTGAACGACGAAACCAACCGCGAAGGTCATGCCGCAAAGGTGTATTTTAACGCATTATTCGGTCAATGCTTCTCGCGAAACAATGACAACAGCATGAATTCCGCGCTGAACTATGGGTACAGCCTTATTCTGAGCGCAGTAAACCGGGAGGTCTGCGCCTGCGGATATCTTACCCAATTAGGGCTTTTTCACGATAATATGTTCAATTATTATAATCTGAGCTGCGACCTGATGGAGCCTTTCAGAATAATCGTTGACCGGCTTGTTGCCAAGAAAAAATATGCTGTATTCGGCACGGAGCAAAAGCACGAGCTGGTCAGACTGTTTGAAACTCAGGTGATAATTGCCGGTCAGGAGCAGTTTTTGCAGAACGCGATAAAAATTTACTGCCGGAGCGTGTTTGACGCTCTGAACAGCAATGACAGTTCGCTGATAAAGTTTTTCCGCTTCTGTGGAGATGAGAAATGAGTTACAGATTTATGCGAATACTTGTATTATTTGACCTGCCGGTTATTTCCTCCGATGACCGGCGGGCTTACCGTCATTTCAGAAAAGCCATGCTGAAAAAGGGGTTCATAATGCTTCAGGAATCCGTATATTGCCGTATGGTGCTCAACAAAACTATGGCGGAGCAGGTGCTTGACAGCATAAAGCGGGAAAAGCCGGAAAAGGGGCTTGTTATGTCGCTGATGATAACCGAAAAGCAGTTTGAACGCATGGAGCTGATCACCGGCGAATTTACGACAGATATGGTTGACTCGGACGAAAGGGTGGTGTTTTTGTGAAGCTGGTGTACGCCGACCTTTTTTCGCCGTTTACGCTGGAGTGCGACCGTGTAAATCTGATATCTATTGAGCATGGCACGCTGTACTATAAGCTGATGAATGAATTCTCGGCGCAGTGCGGCGGGCACGATGGCGGATTTGTTCTGTCTGATAATAATACCGTGTTGAACATGAGCAAGGTAACAGATTTGGTCACAGATTATATTCCGTTTGACAGCAATCCGAAACGGCTGATAACAAGGCTGTATTCAAAGCTTGAGGAAATATGTGCCGGCGAATTGTTTGACAGAACGATGAAGTTCCGGGCGGCTCTCTCAGATTATTTGTCATCGGCTTGTTCAATGCTTGAAAGCGACACGGAATATGATGTTCAGACGGAACTTAAAGCATTGTTTAAGTGCTGTGAACTGAGGTTCAGCTGCAGCAGCGACAGGCTTTCGGACAAGCTGATTAATTATTTCATAAATTCGTATGAATTGGACGGCAGAAGGCTGTTCGTTACTGTTGGGCTTCTCAATTTTCTTAGTCAAGAAGAGGCGGAACTGTTTTTCCAGACAGTTACTTCGCATAAGCTGACTTTACTTATGTTTGAGAATATCTCCGATTATTCCGGCGGTCTGGTTAACAGAATGACTATCGACAGAGATTTTTGCGTGTTCTGATTGACAGGACTTGCTTCTTGTGCTATAATAGTATAAAATAAATGTCCGGATCATATTCCGGTATTTGTTGGTTTTACACGAATACCCTTTGAAATACGCGGCATGTAGTGGTGCTTTTCACAAATTTGAGGTTTGAGAGTAGTGTTATTTTAGAGGGTAGTAAAACGAGAGTTCCGAGCATGAAAGCGCTTCGTCTGTTTGAGAGTAGTGTTATTTTAGAGGGTAGTAAAACCCGAGTTCGGCGGTCACCCTGAGCTCGTCGTTTGAGAGTAGTGTTATTTTAGAGGGTAGTAAAACCTGGTGATGTGGAATTGCTCCTCGTCCGCGGTTTGAGAGTAGTGTTATTTTAGAGGGTAGTAAAACAAAATGATAATATATAAATGTAGCAAGGAGGTTTGAGAGTAGTGTTATTTTAGAGGGTAGTAAAACCTAATCGCACTCGTCTTACCTATACTAACGGTTTGAGAGTAGTGTTATTTTAGAGGGTAGTAAAACTTATTAAATTCATCATACTGTGTACTCTTAGTTTGAGAGTAGTGTTATTTTAGAGGGTAGTAAAACATAAAGATACACTAGGAGGTAATACCGTATGTTTGAGAGTAGTGTTATTTTAGAGGGTAGTAAAACGGTGCGAGGTGAAGAATTATGGCTGATAAAGTTTGAGAGTAGTGTTATTTTAGAGGGTAGTAAAACTTACGCTTGACCAGGCTAAGGCTATCTGGAGTTTGAGAGTAGTGTTATTTTAGAGGGTAGTAAAACTCGCGATTTACAACAGGCTGCTTTCGCTCAGTTTGAGAGTAGTGTTATTTTAGAGGGTAGTAAAACAGCCTTGGCAGGATCTCTTCCTCCATTTTCGTTTGAGAGTAGTGTTATTTTAGAGGGTAGTAAAACTGTCACAAGCGACGAGTGCATTATCGCCGAGTTTGAGAGTAGTGTTATTTTAGAGGGTAGTAAAACTTTCCCCGTGTGCCGGGAAATTCGGATAGAGTTTGAGAGTAGTGTTATTTTAGAGGGTAGTAAAACATGAGTATATTCAGCTCAATGCTTCCTGTTGTTTGAGAGTAGTGTTATTTTAGAGGGTAGTAAAACACTACATCCGGAAAGTCGCCTAAAAATTGGGTTTGAGAGTAGTGTTATTTTAGAGGGTAGTAAAACAGAGAACCGGTCGTCAGAAGACCGGTGAATGTTTGAGAGTAGTGTTATTTTAGAGGGTAGTAAAACTTCAGGATAGCAGGGTTGAATAGCGCTATAGTTTGAGAGTAGTGTTATTTTAGAGGGTAGTAAAACTAGTATCGTTAGTAACGGTTGAATCTGCCGTTTGAGAGTAGTGTTATTTTAGAGGGTAGTAAAACGAAGGAGGTAAAACATGTCAAATATCACCAGTTTGAGAGTAGTGTTATTTTAGAGGGTAGTAAAACAAATCCTCGCACCGTATGACCCCCGAATGAGTTTGAGAGTAGTGTTATTTTAGAGGGTAGTAAAACCGGTGAAATTCTCTCCGGCAAGTGCCTGAGTTTGAGAGTAGTGTTATTTTAGAGGGTAGTAAAACCCCATACGGCGGCATTGAGGCGTACACCCGTTTGAGAGTAGTGTTATTTTAGAGGGTAGTAAAACACGATGATTGCTGAGAAGCACGAGTTCAATGTTTGAGAGTAGTGTTATTTTAGAGGGTAGTAAAACCTTAAGCTATGCTTTACTCGAAGATCGTATGTTTGAGAGTAGTGTTATTTTAGAGGGTAGTAAAACGAAGGAGGTAAAACATGTCAAATATCACCAGTTTGAGAGTA
>CAKSEY010000026.1 GCA_934448295.1 uncultured Oscillospiraceae bacterium | reverse complement strand
TTTGCAGCATCAACAAGCCCGAGCTTCCTTAGGATGGTTGCTCGGGCTTGGGTGTTGTGTTATTTTACAGCGCCTTTTTATTTCTTCCTATACACTTTATGTGTATTGACAATTCTAATCAGATAGTGTATAATAGAGCAAACTTCAAATGTATAGGAGGACGAAAATTTATGGACATTATGGCAATAAGATTGAGGACGCTCAGAGAAAAAATGGGAATGTCGCAGGCGAAACTTGCGAAAGAAATCGGTGTAACTCAAGCGAGCGTGAACCGCTACGAAACCGCACGTGTAACACCTCCGGCGGAAGTCCTGCTGTTCTACGCTGACAGATTTGACGTGTCACTTGATTACATCTTCGGGCGCACCGAGAAGCCGCAGGGGAAGCTCTACAATTATCAGCCGAAACCCGCTGTTGATTCGGACGAAATGCGCAAATTTGTGGATATGTGTTTCGACCCGAAATCCCCGATGAACGAGCGACTAAAGCAGGTCCTTGTGGACCTGCTACAACAATCTAAAGATGACAGCCGGGTCTGATTTGATTTAGCACATACTATATGCAGTGCTGCTCTGACGACCCGGCAGAAGGAGTAGTATGAAAGCAGTAATTTACGCAAGATATTCAAGCGACAATCAGCGTGAGGAATCCATCGAGGGACAGGTTCGCGAGTGCCAGTCCTTCGCTGAGCGAAAAGGCTACACGGTAATTCGGACTTACATCGACAGAGCGCTCTCGGGGACTCGCGCAGACAACCGTCCAGAGTTCCAGCAAATGATTTCAGACAGTACGCTCAGGGAATTTCAGTACGTAATTGTATGGAAAATCGACCGTTTTTCGCGTGATAAATTCGACAGTGTGAAGTACAAATACGCGCTTAAATCAAGTGGAGTAAGTGTCATTTCAGCAACCGAACCTATCGACGGCTCGCCTGAGGGTCAGATGATGGAGTCAGTTTTCGAGGGAATCTCAGTTTATTACATTAAAGATCTGGCGCAGAAAACCAGCCGCGGAATGACTGAAAATGCAATCAAGGGTAAATTCAACGGCGGTACGTTGACCTTTGGTTACACGATTGATGAAAATCATCATTTTCAGCTTGACCCTGTGAACGCACCGATTGTTCTGGACGTTTTCACGAGATATTCCGAGGGCGAAACCATTCGCAGCATCCTCGAAGGTATCAACAGCAAGATGTCAAACAACGGCAGGAAGTTTACATACCATTTTCTGAACTGGATGCTCAATAATCGGCGCTATTTAGGCGAATATAAGTTTCAGGATACCGTTAATAATGAAGCGATTCCGCCGATAGTTACGCAGGAGCTTTTCGACAAGTGTCAGCACAGATTAAATGTTAATAAACACAAAGCAGGTAGCTTCAAGAATAACAAGGAAAAGTATCTGCTGACCGGAAAGATTTTCTGCGGAATTTGCGGAGCTACAATTTCCGGAATCAGCGGAACGGGAAAGTGCAAGTCAATTTATCGCTACTACAAGTGCATGAACGTCAAGAAGCATAAGTGTAATAAGAAACCAGTGCAGAAAGAATTGATTGAAAACATCGTTCTGAACGCGGCGATGGATATTTTCAAAGACAAGGCGCTTGTTAAGAGAATCAGCAAAGCGTGTTTCGATTTGCAGTCCAAGGAAAGTCCAATGCTCCCTGCTCTGAAGCGCAGACTCCGTGAAAATCAGAAAGAAATAAAGAATCTCATGAAAGCAATCAAGGCGGGTATTGTCCTTAAAACTACGAAATCCGAACTTGAAAAACTCGAAGCCGAGCAGGAGCAGCTTGAAACGAACATCGCCATTGAAAAGCTCGTCAAGCCCGTGATTCCGCAGGAGAAAATTCAGGCTTGGCTTATGAACTTTGCCGCTGCCGATCTCTCCGACAAGTCGCAGAAGCAGAAAATCATCGACATCTTTGTGAACAGCGTTTACGTCTATGATGACCGTGTTGTGATATTCTTTAACTACAAAGACGGCGAACGGTGCGTGGATTTTTCGGTGCTTAGTGATTCAGAAAATACGGAGGGCGCCATAAGCTCCAACGAAAAAAAGGCGAACACCCACGAGAATGAGTGTTCGCCTTTAATTAAGTCTGGTGACCCGTACGGGAATTGAAAGTCTTTCCACGCTTTTCGTATCTTTCTGCAAATTGCGGAATTTCGCATGATAGAGCCATTTACAGCAACTTACGGCAATTGCGTTTCCCGTAACTTTTCGTATGTTTTTGCGGCAATAATGATCAAATAATGATCAAAAATTTGCTCATAGTAACAGGTCTGTGGAAGCATAACCCACTTGCAAATCTTTCTAATTCGTGATATAATATATGTAGGAAAATGGCTTATAATAAAATCTGAAAGGACGATGCCGCATGGGACGAGATGTTGTATCCGCTAAGCTCGATGTAATATTCAAGAAACTGTTTACTGAAAACGAAGACCTGCTCCATTCTTTTGTTGCAAGTATGCTTGATATCCCGACTGAAAGCATCAAAACGATAAAGATTTCTAATCCGGAGCTCCCGCCAGAAACTGTAGAAAGCAAGTTCAGCAGACTTGATCTGAGTCTAAATGTGGACGACAAGCTCGTTAACGTTGAAATTCAGGTAAAGATGGAGCCTGATTATCGCGATAGAACGCTGTTCTACTGGGCAAAGCTGTACACCTCGGAGCTGAAAAGCGGCGAGGAATACGGCAATCTGAAGCAGACAATTACGATCAATATAATCAATTTCAATATGTTCGAGGGTCAGAACTACCACACCGAGGTAGCAGCGATGATAAAGGGCACCAACGAGGTATTCTCTGACAAATTCAGTATTCACTTCTTTGAGTTGAAGAAAATCAGCAAGCATCCGAAAACTAGCCGTGAACAATGGCTGCAATTCATTAACGCCGACAGCAGGGAGGATTTTGAGATGGTACAAGCTACAACAAATATGCCTACAATTCAAAAAGCCGTTAAGGTCATTTACGACATGAGCGAAGACACTAAAATCCGTGAAATTGCCCGTCTGCGTGAGAAAGCGCTTCATGATGAAGCTTCGGCTTTGAAGCAGGCTAAGAACGAGGGTATCGCCATGGGCAGAACAGATGAGCGCAACTTAATAATTGAAAAGATGAAAGCCAGCGGCATGACCGAAGAACAAATCAAAGAAATCTTATCTTAATAACCGATAACTATAATAGCGGAGAATGTAAAACTTCTCCGCTATTTCTTTACTCACCTAACTTACTGAAAGCTATATGATGCTATGCCAATGCATTTCCAACCAATAACGAATTTAACATGAAGAGAACCGACCCATGAAAAGAGCGCCTTTTTATCTGAAGTCACATCGACAGAACAGACTGTCATCAGATGCGCCATCATCATTAAAAATAAGGCAAATCGTTTCATTAATCTGAGTTACTTACACCTGCATATCAAGTGCGTTATATTGTTGAAATACGAGCCAAATATAAACCACAGGTTGAATTTATAAACCATAATTACCTTGACTTCAACCGCAAATTGTGATACAATTAGGTCAACGAAAGAAATCTGGAGGGCTTGGTAATGGAAAACACATTCAACGACAATCTCCGCAGAATACGCAAGGAAAAGAAAATAACGCAGGAACAGCTTGCCGAATTCGTGGGAGTTTCCCCGCAGGCAGTTTCAAAGTGGGAAATGAACAGCTTCCCGGACGCTTCTCTACTCCCGAAAATCGCGGAGAAACTGGAGGTTTCAATCGACGAACTGTTCGGACTTAAAAGCGAGAACATCTCCATTTACGACAGGATCCTGGAGCATATAAAGAGCGTTCCGGCGGAAAAGCGCTTTGATGAGATGTTCAGTATCGTCAGGGCTTTTCCGCTTGCGTGCTGCGGTGCTGTAAAATACGAGCCTATACCAGAGGAAGTGCTCACCTCGGAATTCGACAATCACAGCCTTATAAATCAGCCGGAAGGTTTCATTGAAATGCGCAATCCTGCGGATTTGCAGTTCGCGTTCCTGTTCCCCGAACCAAAGTGCGGGTACGATAAATTCCTAAGATACGACGAGCAGTATGTTAAGCTGTTTTCCGTGCTTTCCAAGCCGAATGCGCTCAAGGCGCTGTATTTCCTCGCGGGGCGGTACGGCACAATGTTCTTCAAAAAGGACACCCTC
This sequence comes from uncultured Oscillospiraceae bacterium, assembly GCA_934448295.1. Classification (GTDB taxonomy): domain Bacteria; phylum Bacillota; class Clostridia; order Oscillospirales; family Ruminococcaceae; genus CAG-115. The sequence goes on along the minus strand of CAKSEY010000026.1, from coordinate 30,236 downwards.
ATGCACGAGTTGGGCATATCCGCCGAAAACGCGGGCGAGATAATCAAAAACTTCTGCGAGGTAGGTTTTATATGGGAAGCTACCCTCAACTGCGGCGACAGCAGTGAGAAGATATATCAGTACGTTTCGCGGTGCGAACTTGTCGCGTTCTTTGCGGCAGCGAGATATTTCATGCATCCGCCGACCAATTTCAGCTACCAAAACAACTGGCGCAGCGAGCGCTTTTTTAAGAACGACACCTACAAAAAGGAGGCAAACGATGAAAAAGACTGACGAAAAGCAGAACCCCCTGCACCGAGAATACGGTCTTATGAGCAATATCCGCTGGATGCTCTCGGCAATGCGGCGGCACTCAAAAGGGCTGCTTGCGCTTATCCCGATCGGCATTGTCTGCGCGCCGCTGATGAACTACCTGTGGACGTTCATCTCAAAGTTCGTTATCGACATGATAACCGGCGAAGCAGGCTGGCAGGCGCTGTTGTGGATAATAGGTATATTCACGGTAATACAGCTTGTTTCCACCATGCTCAACACCTATTACAACAGCGAAACAGGGTGGAGGTTCATTGACACGCGTTTCAAACTGATAGGCGAAAAGAACCGCAAGGTAATGACAATTGATTTCGAACACCTTGAAAATCCCGATGTCATGGACTGCTACCAGAAAGCAAGCAACGTCTGCAACAACAACGGCGAGGGTATCGAGGGAATGATGCGGCAGCTTGTTAACTTTTTCATGACGCTTGCGGTGACAGCGGTCGGGCTGTGCATTCTCGGCACGTTCAACCCGTGGATAATCCTTGCGCTGGCGGCGATTTCCGCCGTGTCCTGCTTTGTCGGAAACAGATTCAACAAGATTTCCAAGGAGAAAATCTGGGACCCACTCGCGCCATGGTGGCGCAAGGACAACTATATGCGCTGGCAGATAACCGATTTCACCCCCGCAAAGGATATCAGACTTTTCGGGCTGCGGGACTGGCTTGTCGGCAAATACCGGGATCTTAAAAAAGCGCGCCTTGAAGCGCAAAAAAAGAACGCGGTGCTGTGGTTTTGGGTTTCGATTTTTTCATATGTAATGGTTGCGCTTTCGCACTGCGTTATCTACGGGTGGCTTATATGGTCGGTGGCTTATGACGGGCTTTCAATAGGCAATTTCAGCCTGTACCTTGCCTCGGCGGCAACGCTGTTTCAGTACATCAACGCGCTGTTCAACGGTATTGTCGAGCTTATGAATCTAAGCCGTCAGGTGGACGATTTCCGCAGCTTTATGGACTTTGACGGCGGCGACAGCGACAACATCGGAAAGCCTTTCCCAGAAGCGGAAAAATACGAGTTCGAGTTCCGGAATGTGTCTTTCAAGTACCCGAAATCCGAGAATTACGCGCTAAAAAATCTCTCGCTCAGACTTAACGCAGGAGAACGGCTCGCGGTCGTGGGCCTGAACGGCGCAGGAAAATCCACGTTCATAAAGCTGCTCCTTCGGCTGTACGAGCCGACCGAGGGCGAGATCCTGCTGAACGGAGTGAATATCCGCGAATACAACAAGCGCAGCTACTACCGAATTTTCGCGCCTGTTTTTCAGGATGTGGAGTTGTTCGCGTTCCCGCTTGCGGAGAATGTTTCCATGCAGTCCCCCGATAAAACCGACAAGGCGCTTGCGGAGAAATGCCTTGTTGACGCAGGCTTTGGCGAAAAACTCGCGGAGCTTCCGCACGGAGTTGACACCGAAATTCTGAAAGTAATTCACGACGACGGAGTAGACCTATCTGGCGGCGAAAAGCAGAAATTGGCGCTCGCGAGGGCGCTGTACAAGGGCGCTCCGGTGGTGGTTCTGGACGAGCCTACCGCCGCTCTTGACGCTATCGCAGAGAGCAAGCTCTACAACGATTTCGACAAGCTGACGGGCGGAAAAACCGCAGTTTACATCAGCCATCGGTTAAGCTCAACGCAGTTCTGCAACAACGTTGCGATGTTCAAGGACGGCGAGATGTGCGAGTACGGAACTCACGACAGCCTTATGAAGAAAAACGGCGCGTATGCGGAGATGTTCCGCTTGCAGGCGCAGTATTACGTTGACAAGGAGGCGGCAAATGTCTGAACAAAAGCAGAAAGGAATCACGCGGGAAACGCTGAAATTCGTGTTCAAAACCGCATGGAAAGAGCGCCCGTCCGTGTTTCTTGTTTATCTGATGAAATTCATCTCGGAATTTGCGTCAAAAATGCAGAACGCAATTATGGCGAAGCTGATAATCGACGAGCTGGTGCTTGTGATAACAGGCGCGGAGTTCGCACAGCACCTGACGAACGCGGCGATTTTCGCGGGATTGTACATAGTAATTCAACTGCTGACAGGCGTTCTCGGCAGTGCTGCAACTCAGCTTGAATCGGTTCATCAGGAGTGGTTCAGCGAGTATGTTGACATTCAGCTTGCAGACCGCACCATGAAGATGGATTTCGAGCACACGGAAGATCCCGAAGCGCTTGACGCTCTCGAAAAGGCGCAGGAGGGCATGAGCTGGTACAGCGGCGGAATTGTCGGAGTGCTCGGTGCGGTGTTCGGGCTTGTGAATAATATGGCGGCATTGCTCGGAGTTTCGCTGATAATCCTGTTCACCTGTCCGTGGCTGCTTCCGGTGCAGATAGCGGCGCTTGTGGTAATAACAATTCTCAACGCAAAGAACAACAAAATCGATCGGGACAGCTTCCTCGAACTTGCGAAAAGCAACCGCATTTTCGGCTATGTATTCTGGCAGCTTGCGGATTTCAAACTCGGCAAGGATATCCGCCTTTACGACAGTGCGGACATGATGTGCGGAAAGGCGCGGCATTTCTCCGATGAGCAGATAGGAATATGGCGCGGCACCATGAGAAAACAGCGCAAAAACAGCTGGGGCATGGATGCGGTGAATGCTCTGCGTGACGGGATAAGCTACTTCTACATAGGCTTCATGGCTGTGACCCGGGCAATAACCGTGGGCGATTTTTCGATGTGCGTCAGCGCCGCGGGTACGCTCTACTGGAGCCTTTACGGAATAGTCAGCGGAGTTCAGGACGTCAGCCAGAAGTGCGCCTACGCTCACCGCTATATTGAATTCCTGCGCTTTCCTGCCGCAATGGTAAAGGGAACGAAACCTGTGAAACCCGGCGAGCACACGATAGAATTCCGCCATGTGAGCTTCAAATATCCACGCTCCGAAAAACTCGTTCTGCGCGATATAAACCTCACGATAAAGTCCGGCGAACACCTCTCAATTGTCGGGCTGAACGGGGCAGGAAAAACTACGTTCATCAAGCTGCTGTGCAGGCTGTACGATGTTACGGAGGGCGAAATTCTGGTTGACGGCGTGAATATCAAGGAGTATCCCGAGGAGGAGTACCGGAGGCTGTTTTCCGTTGTGTTTCAGGATTTTCAACTGTTTGCGTTCAGTCTGCGTGAAAATATTGCTTTCGGCGAACAGGCGGACGACAAGGAACTGGAGCGCGTGCTGAAACTCGCGGGACTCTGGGAGGACGTGCAGAAGCTCCCGAACGGGATTGACACAATGCTCTACAAGAGTTTTGACGAAAACGGCACAGACCTTTCGGGCGGTCAGCGCCAGAAAACCGCGATTGCCCGGGCGCTGTACCGCAACGCGCCTGTCGTTATCCTTGACGAGCCGACCGCCGCACTCGACCCGGTTGCGGAATACGAGATATACCGCCAGTTCAACACGCTTGTCGGCGGGAAAACTGCGGTGTATATTTCGCACAGACTTTCAAGCTGCAAATTCTGCGACCGCATAGTTGTTTTTGCTGACGACACGATAAAGGAAAACGGCACGCACGAACAGCTTGTCGGAATTGACGGCGGAATCTACGCGGGAATGTTCGCGGAACAGGCGAAATACTATGCTGAAGGCTGAGTGAATACCCTTTGAAAAGAAATAACGGTGTGCTTAGAAATCCAAGCGCACCGTTATTGTTATGCCGCAAGCTCGCTCAAAATCTTAGCGTCAGGAAACGAACCCGGTATTCACAGTTATATACTCCTCCTCAGGAACGACCCTTATTCCGGTAAGTTCGCCCAGACCGCTGTCAGATTTCTCGCGCTCAGCGGTGAGAGCTACCGTGCCGTCCGAGTCGAGGTAAGTTATGATTTCCGTGATGGTATCGTCAACGGCTACCGTATCATCAAAGTATTTCACGGCTTCGCCGTTATAGTAAAGCCTGCCGTCCCTGTATGTCAGACCGAATTTTTCGTACTTGCTGAAAAGTTCCTCGTCGCTGACATTATGTTCGATGGGTGTGTATGCATCAGTCGTATCATCAGATATATAGTCCGTACCATCTTCTTCGGAGGCTGTCTGATAGAATTCATCTGTGCTGAGCTGAACGTCTGCGCCATCCTCTACCTGATAATATGAATACACAATATCATCGTAGCTTCCATTTACGGGTTTTGAAATATGCGCGCCGTTTTTGATATCCTCAAGATTCTGCTCATAGAGCGCGATTGTTTCATCAGCGATATCCTGCGTCCAGATAAAGTCGCCGCTAGACTGCGTCCAGCCGGCTGCGCCCTGCTTTACAAGTTCGGCGATATTCTTCTTTTCCTGCTCCAGCCATGCCTTGTATTCATCGTAGGTCCACCACTCAACATCGGCATACTCATTGCTGTCAAGATCAGTTACATCGGCGGTTTCCGTTTCAGCGGGAACTTCTTCCCGCGTATATCCATCGGAGTTCACTGCTGCAAAAGCTGTGGTAGTCCCTGCAATGAGGCATGCAGAAACAATGATTCCGGCGAGTGTGGTTTTCTTGAATTTCATAATAACTTCAATCCTTTCTCGGACAGCGTTCCTGCCGAATGCAGCTCCGGCGGAAATGCTGCGCTTTTCTTCCAGTCTGATGAGAGCCATCGCGTAATCCTCGCGCTTGCAGCCGAGTCGTTTCAGCACCGCTTCATCGCAGGAAAGCTCAATATCCTGATTTGCAAGCGCGAACATTGCCCAAGCCAGAGGATTGAACCAATGAACGCACGCAGCGGCGGTAAAAACAAGCTTCATCAGCACGTCAAATCTGCGGATATGCACAAGTTCATGCGCAAGCGCAAAACGCATTTCCTCGCTGTCTGCGGGCAGGTCTTTCGGGAGAATTATCACCGGATTTACAATGCCGTAGGTCAGCGGAGAGGTCACTCTGTCGCTTACTTTTACTGTTATTTTCCGTCGAAAGTTTTCTGCGGATATGTGGGATTGAATTTCCGTATCGTCTGTCGGCAGAGCCTCGGAAAGCTCCCTGCGGCTGCTGAGGTGCAGCGCTGTCATTATCCCAAGCGAGATAACAACTCCGCCTGCCCAGACGATTCCGAAAATCAAATCACGGTTCGGAGCGCCGCTTGTTCCGGAGGTTGATTCCGGCGGTTCTGACGGCGCAAATTCACGCACAACGACATTTTCAGACTGTGTATTTTCATGTGGAATATTAACGGAAAAGGAAAACGGAACAAGCATTCGCAGCGCCGCTATCGCCCATAAAATCACGAACAACCGCTTTGGCAGCCTGTGAATAAACAGCGACCTTATCACGATTATCGCAGCGATGATAGCCGACGCTGAAACCGTCATGCTGAGCAGAGTTGTCATTTCAGATCCTCCACCAGCTTTTTCAGACTCTGTATCTCCTCGGCTGTAAGCCGTTTAGAGCCAAGCAGAGCTGCTATCAGCTTATCCGACGAGCCATCGTACATCTTATCGATTAGTTCGTTTGTTTCCGCTTCCTGTACTTCCTTTCGGGAAATGAGCGCGCGGCAGATGAAGCCAGGCTCCGACCTGCCGGTTGCGCCCTTGTTTATACACTTTTTTATTACGGTGTAGGTGGTGGTTTTGCTCCAGCCTACCTGCCTGTTCAGTATTTCCGCAATGTCCTTTGCTGAAGTATCGCCCTCCTTCCAGAGTATGTCCATAACTTTAAGTTCAGAGTCAAACAGTTTGATTTCCATGGTTCAGGGTTCCTTTCTATTGCAATAGAATGTGATCACAATATTATTCTACTGCATTAGAATTGATTTGTCAAGTGGGTTGGCTATTTTTCACAATTCTGTCACAATAGAATGAAAATGCTAAACTCCAATCAACCATCAATAACACCATTTTTAGGATCATAACAGCTTAATTATTCTATTTAACAAACAGATTCACGGATCAGAATTAAAATAATTCTCCTTTTTCTTCAACGATATTGACCGTGAATCCGCGCCACGAACCAACCGATTTTGTGTGACACCAACACGAAAATTCTCTGTTCAAGACACCCAGATTTTCGCACACATCTTGTAAATGTCTCAGCAGCATAGACTCACAATCTGACAAAAACAGGAAACAAATTTTCGAGCCGATATGGGAACTATATATCTGCCCAGATGACTTGGACAATACTTGGCAGATGCAGGGGCACTGACTGTTCCGAGAACTCGGAACAGTAATTCGGCGGACAGTCAGGCACGGCAAAACCGACATTCGGGACATGATTTTGCCTAGAGTGTACAATTTGTACACGTGTGACAATGCGGCATAAAAAGTGTACAAAATCCCGCATTACATGCCGCATAACAGAGCCATTTGTAGCACCTAGTGTACAAAATGTACAAATTGTACACTGCTCTGAACTTGGCTTTGTACACTGCGTGTACACTCAATAATCCGCATTAAAATGCGGGTTCACGCCGTTTACCTCAACTGACGTTTCGGAGTACGGCTAAAATTGGGGAAGAGCATAAGAGGCGGTGACACACAGCCCCTCCGTGGGCTGCGTGGTCGGCATAGCCGACGCCGCTGACTTTCGCGAACGAAAGTCACTTTCTGCGAGGCAGAAAGCTCTTACTGACTGTCGGAGCAGTCAGGTTTCTGGCAATTATATGGAATTGTTGAAACTGCTCTTTGAAGTCCGCTTCCACAGTGATTATGGAATAATATGGTGCGCGTACGCTCTGTTCACTGCATCGCAAAATATGAATTTAGTGTGTCACGATCCTCGTTCATTATATAGGGAAAATGGCACACCGATTTTTTCTCTATAAGAAATGAAAATAACCAGATTATGGAATAGAGTTTTTCCCGTTGCTTGCGCAGCGGCGGATCGTTTTAAAAGGTCTTTCAAGACTGCAATTTAACTAAAGGTTTGTCGTCGCGGGGCGCCGACCGGTGTGTTATTAAAGGTCTACTAAGACTGAAATCTAAATAAAGAAAGACAGGTAAATACCAACATGAAAATTTCAGACATCAAGTTCAGAAAATCTCTCACGGGAGGCAACCTGAAAGCAGTCGCTTCGCTGACGATTGACGGCTGCATTGCAATCCACGAAATCAAGGTAATCGAAACAGACCACCTTTTCGTAGCTATGCCGAGCCGCAAAGACGAAAACGGAAACTACCACGACATTGTTCACCCCATCAACGAGAGCGCACGAAATCTCATTGAAAGCGCCGTACTTGCCGCTTACAAAATCTACGCTGAAAGTCAGGCTCTCATCGCTGAAATCAACATCAACTCTTAAAGCAGAAAGGACACAACCACATGAACATCACAAACATCATTTTCAGAAAGGCATTCGATAACGGAAAGCTCCGCGCAGTAGTATCAATTACGATTGACGGCTGCTTCGCAATTCACGAAATCAAGGTAATTCAGACAGATCACCTGTTTGTTGCAATGCCCTACCGCACGGATTCCTACGGAATCAGCCACGACATTGCGCACCCAATCGGAGGAACTGCACGTCATGAGCTTGAAAGCGCAATTATCAATGCCTACAAGGATTATGTGGCGGCTCACGAAATTCTCGAAAACGCTGATTATACTGCGTAAGAAATCACCACGGACTTCCTCAGGAGTTCGGGGAATTTTCATCACAGCATTATGAATATAGGCTATATTATCCCTCGTAGAGCCACGCTATATTTGTGCAATTTTAACAAAAGCATAAAATTCCACAATATGGGTGTGACACCGATTTGAGTTTACTTGAGCTTAAATAAAGGGTTTTCAAGCAGCCGTGTGACACCACTCTCTGAATGTCAGCCAAAAATTACTTTCATGTATTGACTTATCTATGTAAAAGTGATATAATCTTCCCAAACCGCTAGTAGAAGATTCTGGATTTTTCTAAATTCAGAATCTTTATGTGGCTCTACGAGTGGTTATAGGTCTGATTTGACCGAATTCTTACAATATCACTTTATATAATTTTCTCATCATTTGCATGAAAGGAGTTCTTAATGACAGCAAGGGACGAAGTCATCATTCAGCATCTAAAAAATCTCATTACGCTTGTTTCAAGTCAGCCTTGCGAGCCAATTGCTAAGGCAGTTTCACATGAAGTTGAACATATCGAAATGCTCACAATTCAGGAATGTGCCGAGGAATTCAAAGGGCTTACCCAGAACACAATAAGGCAGTTGGTTCGCCAGGGAAAAATTAAGTATATCCGCACCGGCGAGGGCAGGAATGGAAAGATTCTTGTAAACAAAACTTCGCTGGCGAAATATCTTAGCAACAACTTATAAATGGCTCTGTTAAGCCATAAATAACAAATCATCCCGCTCTGGAAACAGGGCGGGAATTATCTGAGAAAGGAAAATATATTGGCAAATATCATAAAGAGAGGCAATAGCTACATGTTTCGTGTATCATGCGGTTATGACACGAATGGCAAGCAGATCGTTCGGCAGAAAACATGGACTCCCGATAAGAACATGACTCCAAAACAGATTGAAAAAGAAGTCAATCGGCAGGCAGTGCTTTTTGAGGAAGAATGTAAAAAAGGCTACCAGTCTAAGGCAATAAAGTTCGAGGCATTCGCCGAGGAATGGTTTGCTGAGTATGCAAAACCCAATCTCCGCAACACTACATACGAACGTCTGCTTCAGCTTCGCAAAAGAATTTACGGCGCAATTGGACATCTACGAATGGATAAAATCACGCCACGGCAGATTCAGTTTTTCGTGAATTCACTTTCTAAAGAGGGAGCAAACGAGCGCACCGGAAAGCCGCTTGCTCCTAAAACTATCCGCCACAATTTAAGCTTGATTTCTGACATTTTCAGCTATGCAATAAAAATGGGAGTTGTGTCATGCAATCCCTGCTCTAAGGTCACCATTCCTAAAGGCGAAGCGAAAGAGAAAATGATATACACGATTGAGGAAGTCACCGAATTTCTGAAACTTCTTGAATCCGAACCGCTTAAATATCGCGTATTCTTTAATCTGGCAGTTTTCAGCGGATTTCGGCGTGGAGAGCTGCTCGGTCTGGAATGGAAAGACGTGGATTTTGAGAACAACCTTATTAGTGTTCGGCGGACTTCATGCTACACGGCAAAACAGGGAATCTACACAGATACCACCAAAACTAAGCGTTCGCAGCGCACTATAAAATTCCCTGCTTCCGTAATGGAGCTTTTGAAGCAGTTCAAGGCTGAGCAGGACGAGCTTGCACAGCAGCTTGGCAGCAAGTGGATAGATTCCGACCGCCTGTTCGTTAAATGGAACGGCGAGCCGATGAACAACAATACTCCGTATTTCTGGCTCAACGAGTTTTGCGAGAAGCATGGGCTTCCATTTTATGGGCTGCACAGTTTTCGACATCTATTCGCATCCATGCTTGTGAATGAGGGCGTTGATATAGTTACGGTTTCCGGTGCGCTGGGGCATTCGACTGTAAGCACAACTAGCAACATTTACTGCCATCTACTGGAGAACTCACAGGCTAAGGTTTCGGAGGCAATTACCAATGTGCTGAAAATCGGGTCAAATGATGGTTCGAAAATCGGCTCCGAAGCCCGCTCAACAGACAATAAAAATGAAGCCTCGTAAAATAATGATCAAACAATGATCAAATGAACTTTTCCGGAAATAGAGAAGCCCCCGAACGGCTTAGTAAAGCCATTCGGGGGCTTCGTGGTGTGGTGACCCGTACGGGAATTGAACCCATGATTCCGCCGTGAAAGGGCGATGTCTTAACCTCTTGACCAACGGGCCTTAAAACAAAAACCGCACAACAAACGTATGCGGTTTTTAATGGTAGCGGTAATCGGATTCGAACCAATGACACCCTGGGTATGAACCAAGTGCTCTAGCCAACTGAGCTATACCGCCATATTTTTTGTCGTTTTTTGAATCACTCTCAACGACTTATTTATTATATCACATCAATTCTGATTTGTCAAGCGTTTTTTCAAAAAAAATCAAAAAGTTTTGAAAAAAGAAAAGTCTCCATATATGCAGAAATGCTATTATAATATAGTATGGCATTGAATCGGCGTAACCTACGCCTAAAAAATACTGAATTAACACGCCGCCTGATCAATGCTGTCATTCTGGCTGAATTCGCTGAACTACCTGACCAGAAGCCTGTTCGCTGAAAATGCAAATTACCGCACTTATTTTTACGAAAAACACTTGACAAATTCGGCTATGCGGTGTATAATTCTATTGTACAGATTTTTCTGTATTGCTAAAAATCGCAAATGCGTTGATGGGTGCGGTTCTCCGCTGTATCCGAACCACGCTTTCCAAGAGAGCTGCCGGCTGGTGCAAGGCAGTAAAGCGCTCGTATACAATCAGCCCGTAGCAGACAGTCCGAAAGCCCGCGCAATTAAGACTGTACGGATTTCCACCGTTACAGGGAAGTGCATTGATGGATGTACAGAGGCTGATTTTGCTTAATACTATGCCCTCTATCACCCCGATTGAGGGCTTTTTTATAGCTTGCTCCTCTGCACCCGTATTTCTGACCGGACAGCACACCGGCAAAAATCAGCCAAAACGGCAGGAGGAGTATTTTTATGCTGACATTAGACAAGGTTTACAAAGCGTCCCACGTTCTGAAAGAGGTTATCAGAGAAACTGACCTCATCAAAGCGCCAAAAATCAACAAGGAAGCCGAGGTTTACCTCAAGACCGAGAACCTCCAGGTGACTGGTTCCTTTAAGGTAAGGGGCGCGTACTTCAAGATCTCCCAGCTCAGCGAGGAGGAAAAGGCAAAGGGTGTTATCGCCTGCTCCGCAGGAAACCACGCGCAGGGCGTTGCACTCGCAGCTTCCAGGGCGGGTATAAAGTCCCTCATCTGCCTGCCGGACGGCGCTCCTATCTCCAAGGTAGAGGCTACCAAGTCCTACGGCGCAGAGGTCTGCCTTGTTGAAGGCGTTTACGACGACGCTTACGCAAAGGCGCTCCAGCTCCGCGATGAAAAGGGCTACACCTTTATCCACCCGTTCGACGACGAGGACGTTATCGCTGGTCAGGGCACCATCGGTCTTGAAGTCCTCGAGCAGCTCCCGGACGTTGACGCGATCGTCGTTCCTATCGGCGGCGGCGGACTTATCTCCGGCGTTGCATACACCATCAAGCAGCTCAACCCGAAAATCAAGGTTTACGGCGTTCAGGCGGCAGGAGCCCCGAGTATGCTCAACGCTGTACGCGACGGCAAGATCGAGCGTCTTGACAAGGTTTCCACCATTGCCGACGGTATCGCAGTAAAGGAACCCGGCAAGAACACATTTGACATTTGCAGCCAGTACGTTGATGAAATCGTAACTGTGTCCGACGACGAGATCGCAGCCGCTATCCTGGCGCTCATTGAGCAGCAGAAGCTCATTTCCGAGGGCGCAGGTGCCGTTTCCGTTGCAGCGGTAATGTTCGACAAGGTTCCCGTAAAGGGCAAGAAGGTCGTATGCCTGGTTTCCGGCGGTAATATCGACGTTACTATCCTGTCAAGGGTTATCCACCGCGGTCTTGTCAAGTCCGGCAGAACCGCCCTGCTCAACATTGAGCTGATGGACAAGCCCGGTCAGCTCCTCGGCGTATCCAAGATAATCGCAAGTCTCGGCGGCAACGTTGTCGGAGTACACCACGAGCACGTTGGCAATTCCGATATCAACGGCTGCTACCTCAGAATCGAGATGGAGACCAGAAACTTCGAGCACCTTAATGAGATCAGACAGGCTCTCACGGACGCGGGCTTCAAGATCGTAGACTAATTTAAAGGAGAACTAACATGAAAGACGTATTCACTTCCAACGCTCCCGCAGCAATTGGCCCCTACACCCAGGCAAAGGTAGTAGGAAATATGGTTTACACCTCCGGTCAGATCGCTATTGTTCCGGCGACCGGCGACCTCGCTGAAGGCGGTATCGAGGGTCAGTCCAGGCAGGTATGCGAGAACCTCAAGGCTGTGCTCGCGGCGGCTGGCTCCGACCTCTCCAAGGTCGTAAAGACCACCTGCTTCCTGCACGATATCGGCGATTTCGCCGCTTTCAACGCAGTTTACGGCGAGTACTTCACCGGGAAGCCCGCACGTTCCTGCGTGGGCGGACTTAACCTCCCCAAGGGCGCGCTTGTTGAGGTCGAGGTAATCGCTGAGCTCTGATTTCTCAGAAATTCTTTTGCGGCTCTTGACAGAATCCCATCTTTATGATATACTATCAACGAAAACAATGATGTGGATTTTTCCGGAGCTGCTCACCTTTTCGCCACACGAATGCCGAATGCGTTCGTGTGGCTATTTTTGTGCAATTTTCCGGGTACGGAGGTAAAATGAACGATACTTTTATGAAAGAGAAGCCGGTATTCCCGCTTCTGATGTCGATGGCTCTGCCGATGGTGCTGTCAATGCTTGTGAACTCGCTGTACAACATTGTGGACAGCCTGTTTGTGGCGAAGATAAGCGACGACGCCATGACCGCGCTCTCGCTGGTGTTCCCTGTCCAGAACCTGATAAACGCAGTGGGAATCGGCTTCGGAATCGGGATAAACGCGGTTATATCATTCTATTCCGGAGCCGGAGAGCGCGAAAAGGCAGACCGCGCCGCCACCCAGGGACTTGTTTTCGCCGTGCTCCACAGCGTGATTTTCACTGCAGGAAGCATTGCGGTAATGCCCGCGTTCCTCGGAATGTTCACGACCTCGCAGGCGGTGATTGACCTCGGGGTGCGCTACTCTAACATTGCATTCTCGTTCACACTGATAATCAACCTCGGCATGGCGTTTGAAAAGATATTCCAGGCGGTCGGCAGAATGAAAACCTCCATGGTCAGCCTGCTGTGTGGGTGCGTCTGCAACATAATCCTTGACCCCATGATGATTTTCGGTTACGGATTCCCGAAAATGGGGATAGAGGGCGCCGCTCTCGCATCGGGAATCGGTCAGTGCGCGTCCCTGGCGATTTACCTTGCGGTGTACTTCCGGACGGATATAGGCGTTCATTTCCACAGGGAGTACCTCAGACCGCAGGGCTATATGACCGCAAGGCTTTATTCCATCGGGATCCCCGCCGTGCTGAACCTCGCGCTTCCCTCGATACTTATTTCCGCGCTGAACGCGATACTCGCGGCTTATTCCGAGGTGTACATACTCGTGCTTGGAATCTACTACAAGCTCCAGACGTTCCTCTATCTCCCGGCGAACGGAATAATCCAGGGAATGCGCCCGCTTGTCGGCTACAACTACGGCGCCGGGGAGCACAAGCGCGTAAGCCAGCTCTACCGCGATGTTCTGCTGACCAGCGGAATCATCATGATACTTGGAACCGCGATATGCCTTGCGATTCCCGGGGAGCTGATGTCGCTGTTCACGCAGAGCGGGGAGGTCATTAGCGCAGGAGCCTCCGCACTGCGGATAATCAGCGCGGGGTTCATCATTTCGGCGGTCTCCGTGACCTCCTCCGGGGCGCTGGAGGGGCTGGGCAAAGGGCTTCCCTCGCTGGTGATCTCCCTGTGCCGCTACATCGTGCTGATAATCCCTGCGGCGTTCATTCTTACGCGCTGCTTCGGCGCTGACGCTGTATGGAACGCGTTCTGGATAACAGAGGTCATATCCGCGGCGGTTTCCGTGATAGTCTACAAAAAAGCCGTGAAACAAAAGCAAACCGCATAAAATTACGCCCCCTTTTCCAAAAAGAAAAGGGGGCTGTCTTATGGACAGCCCCTAAAAAAGGGAAAGGGAGCGGGATATCTTAAAGCGAGAATTTACGCTTTAAGTCGATGTTTAAGCCGCATTACTGCGGGGATCATACGTTGAACAGAAGCTCATCGTATGTCGGGAACGGCCAGTACTCCTCGCCGACGATCGTTTCAAGCTCGTCAGCTACGGCGCGGAGGCTCTGCATTGCAACGAATACTTCATCGCAGTAAGCCCTTGCCTGCTCAGCGTAGTCGGTTATAGCCTGTGCCTTTACGATAGCGGCGTTCAGTGCATCGATCTTCTCGCTGAGGGAGACGGTCAGTGTGTTAGCCTTATTTGCAAGCTCAGTCTCAACAACAGGCTCGATTCCAAGCGCCTTCTTGCTTGCCGCCATGTCGCATACGTCCTTGGTGAACTTCATAACGGCGGGCAGTATCTCTGTCTTAGCCATGTCGCTGGTGGTCAGAGCCTCGATGTTGATGATCTTGGAGTAGTTCTCGTAGTTGATCTCCTGTCTTGCGTGGAGCTCGACCTCGCTGTAAACGCCGAACTTGGTGAATACCTTTATGTTCTTCTCTTCGGTGAGTGCCGGGATAGCGTCAACGGTGGTCTTGAGGTTCGGCAGACCGCGCTTCTCAGCCTCGACCAGCCACTCGGCGCCGTAGCCGTTGCCGTTGAAGATAACTCTCTTGTGAGCCTTGATATTCTTAACAAGCAGGTCGTGCAGCGCAGAATTGAAGTCGTCAGCCTTTTCAAGCTCGTCTGCGAATTCAGCCAGGGAGTTTGCAACGATGGTGTTCAGCACGGTGTTCGGGCCGGCGATGTTCAGGCTGGAGCCTGCGCTTCTGAACTCAAACTTGTTGCCGGTGAACGCAAACGGAGATGTTCTGTTTCTATCGGTGGTGTCCTTCGGGAAGTTAGGCAGCGAGGAAACGCCAACGTTGAACATTTCTCTGCCGGAGGTGTACTCCTTGCCCTCTTCAAGAGCCTCGATAACATTTTCAAGCTCTTCGCCGAGGAAGATGGAGATGATCGCGGGAGGCGCCTCGTTAGCGCCCAGTCTGTGGTCGTTTCCGGCGGAAGCAACAGAAAGTCTGAGCAGGTCGGAATACTCGTCGACAGCCTTGATGATGGCAACGAGGAATGTCAGGAACTGCGCGTTCTCCATCGGGCTCTTGCCGGGGTCGAGCAGGTTCTGACCGTCGTCTGTGGACAGAGACCAGTTGTCGTGCTTACCGGAGCCGTTGATTCCTGCGAAGGGCTTCTCATGGAGCAAGCATACAAGTCCGTGCTCGAGGGCGATCTTCTTCATCAGCTCCATTGTGAGCTGGTTCTGGTCGGTAGCGAGGTTAGCCGGTGCAAAGATCGGAGCGTTCTCGTGCTGTGCGGGAGCGACCTCGTTGTGCTTTGTCTTGGAGGTTATGCCGAGCTTCCACATATGCTCGTCAAGATCCTTCATGTAGCTTGCTACGCGATCCTTGATAGTTCCGAAATAGTGGTCGTCAAGCTCCTGACCCTTGGGAGCGGGAGCGCCGAACAGCGTTCTGCCGGTGAAGATAAGATCCTTTCTCTTATCGTAGGTCGTCTTGTTTACAAGGAAGTACTCCTGCTCGGCGCCTACGGTTGCAACTACTCTCTTTGCGGTGGTGTTGCCGAACAGCTTCAGGATCCTGAGCGCTGCGTCGGAAACTACGTCCATGGAACGGAGCAGAGGAGTTTTCTTATCCAGTGCCTCGCCGGAGTAGGAATAGAATGCGGTAGGAATGTAGAGGGAGCCGCCCTTTACGAATGCATAGGAGGTAGGATCCCATGCGGTGTAGCCTCTTGCCTCGAATGTAGCTCTGATTCCGCCGGACGGGAAGCTGGAAGCGTCAGGCTCGCCCTTGATGAGCTCCTTGCCTGAGAACTCCATGATAACGGTGCCGTCGCCCATCGGGGAGATGAAGCTGTCGTGCTTTTCAGCGGTGATGCCGGTCATAGGCTGGAACCAGTGGGTGTAATGTGTTGCGCCCTTCTCGATTGCCCAGTCCTTCATTGCGCTTGCAACTACATCAGCGATGCTGCTGTCAAGCTCCTTGCCCTCGGCAATGGTCTTTTTCAGCGTCTTGAAAACGTTCTTCGGAAGCCTCTGCTTCATCGTTTCCTCATTGAATACGTCAATGCCGAACTGCTCCACTACGTTAAAATGTTCTGCCATGTCCCTTTTCCTCCTTGATTATCGTATAGATTCCAGAAACTAAAAAGGCGTTCCGGACGCGGACAATAAGCCCGTATCCCGAAACGCCTTTGTTTCTTGATTACATTTATATTTTAGCCGAAAACTCGGATTTTGTCAATCACATATATGCACAAATAGTCTTAATTTTATGCTGGAGTTTATATGCATACTGCACAATCAGCTTGTATTTTATTGAAGTACCATCCTGCATAAAATTCAGCCTGCAAGTCCATAATTGGCTTTGCAGGCTGATTTGCGCTGTGTTTTTGCAGGATTTTATTTTAATTGTTGCAAATCGTCAGGTGATATTTTCGAGGGATTTTTCAAGGAACGCCACGGTCTTGGGGCTCTTGGGGCTGCCGAATACCTCCTCGGGGGTGCCGTACTCCTCGATAACACCGTCCGCCATGAAAATCACCTTGTCCGCCGCGCTCCTTGCGAAGCCCATCTCATGGGTGACGATGATCATTGTGCGGTCGGAGTTTTTCAGCTCCCGGATAACCTTGAGCACCTCTCCGGTAAGCTCCGGGTCAAGGGCGGAGGTCGGCTCGTCAAAGCACAGTATCGCGGGATTCATCGCGAGCGCCCTTGCGATGGCAACTCTCTGCTGCTGACCGCCGGAAAGCTCGCACGGGTAGTTCATCAGCTTCTCCGACAGACCCACGGAGGCAAGGATCGCGCGCGCGTTTGCCTCTATCCCGGTCTTTATCTTGGACTTTTCGGCGCGGGAAAGCTTGGTCGTGCTCTGGTTTATCCGCATTAGCTCAAGGGCAAGGCAGACGTTCCTGAGCACAGTGTACTGCGGAAACAGGTTGAACGACTGGAACACAAGCCCGAACTGGAGCCGCTTTTCGCGGATCTCGCGCTCGGTGTATTTCCGCTCCGCATTGTAGAGCTCATCGCCATTAAGTACTATCTGCCCGACGTCCGGGGTCTCTAGGAAGTTCAGGCAGCGCAGCAGCGTGGTCTTGCCGCTGCCGGAGGAGCCGATTATCGCCAGCACCTCGCCTTTTTCCATGGAGAAATCTATACCTTTCAGCACCTCGGTCTTGCCGAAGCGCTTGAATATTCCGTTTACTTCCAAAAATGCCATGTTCGTACCTCCGTCAGCCCTGGTAGTAGTTCAGCTTCTTCTCGGCGAAGTTCAGCAGCAGCGTTACGATTCCGGTGAACAGCAGGTAGAAAGCGCCGACATAGAACAGCGGCCAGATAAGGGATTTCAGCGAAACGATATTCTCAGCCGCCTTTACAAGCTCTACCACCGCGATAACTCTCGCAAGGGAGGTGTCCTTTACCAGCGTGATTATCTCGTTGCCCATCGGGGGAACTATGCGCTTGATGACCTGAAACAGCACTACCTTGAAGAAGATCTGCGCCTTGGTCATGCCAAGCACCTGCCCCGCCTCGTACTGACCCTTCGGGATACTCTCGATACCGCCGCGGTATATCTCGGAGAAATAGCAGGCGTAGTTGATGATGAACGCCAGAATAACCGCCGTCAGCCTGTTGAATCTTATGTCAAGCCCCATCAGCCCCGGGCCGTAGAACACCAGGATGATTTGCAGCATGAGCGGGGTTCCGCGGATTATCCAGACGAAAACCTTGAATATCCATTTGATGGGCTGAATTTTCGACATGGAGCCGAGGGTTATCAGCAGTCCCAGCGGAATAGCGCCCACAAGGGTCACGCCGAAAATCAGCAGCGTTGTCATGAATCCATTGGCAAGCTGCGCGGTTACTTCAAGAAATGACATTTTTCAACCTCGTTCTTTAGATAAAAGCAAGGTGGGGCTTTACGTCCCACCCCGCGTATTCATTTTGGTCTATCAGTTATCGAATGCGTAAACGTCCGCAAGACCGTACTTCTCAGCAAGAGCCTTCAGCGTACCGTCGGCTACCAGCTCGTCGATAGCGCCGTTTACCTTCTCAACTGTCTCGGTGTCGCCCTTTCTCATGCCGATAGCGTACTCCTCGGGAGCAAGCTCAACGCCCTCAACGATCATAAGGTCGTTGTAATCTGTGCCCTCGCCGATGGAAGCCTTGGCCATTACATAGTCCAGAACGCCAAGCTCAACAGTGCCGGACTTTACCTCAAGCAGGACGTCCTTCTGTGCGGAGGAGCCGATGAACTCGTTCTTGGAAAGAACGTCGCTTGTTTCAATGGCGGTCTGACCAGCGGAGCCGCTCTCAGCCGCGCAGGAAGCTCCTGCCATGGAAGCCTCGTCCGTGTACTTATCCTTGTTATCTACCTTGATGACCACTACCTGCTTGTTTCTTACATAGGACTTGGAGAAAGCCATGTTCTCCTTGCGATCCTCTGTTACGGTCAGACCGTTCCAGATAGCGTCGATTGTCTTTGCGTTCAGCTCGATCTCCTTCTTGTCCCACTCGATCTCCTGGAACTTAGCCTCAACGCCGAGCTTCTCGCATACAGCCTTGGTGAACTCGGTCTCAAAGCCGGTGAGCTCGCCGTTCTCGTCGTAGTAGTTCATCGGTTCGAACAGTGTGATTCCGGCAACGAAATTGCCCTTATCAGCTATGTACTGCCAATCGCCGCCGTCTGTGGAAGCGTCGTCCGCCGCGGAGCTTCCGTCAGCCGCAGAGCTGTTGTCAGCGGTGCTGGAGGTATTGCCGGAGCAGGAGCAGAGTCCCATTGTAAGTACGCCTGCAAGAAGCAGTGCTGCTATTCTTTTGATCTTCATTTTTTGTTTCCTTTCTCTGTATACGGCGCAGTGCCGTCTAATCACTTTACTATGATAGCACATTTAAGCGATTTTGTCAACCTTTCAGCGTGAAAATAATCGTCGGAAAGGATATGTGTTTTTGTGATAATACACAAAGGGAGCGCCGCCTGAAACGGGCTGCGCTCCCATAGCGTTATTTCTCTGCGGCTGTGACCTCTTTCAGCGCGTCCTTGTCGTGGTTCGCGCTGAATATGTCCGCGACCTCGTTGATGGTTATGTAGGCGGACGGGTCAACGTCATGCACTATGCTGCGCATTTTTCCGACCTGGAAGCGGTTCACTACAAAATAGATGACCGTTCTGTCTATCCCGGAATATCCTCCCTTGGCGGGTATCTCCGTGATCCCGCAGCCGAATGCCTCGCTGAGCGCCTTCCCTACCTCGGACGGGCGCACCGTGACGATCATCGCCGCCTTGGAACGGCTGATACCCTCGACAATGAAGTCCAGCATTTTAAGCGCCGCATAGTACGCGATTATCGAATACAGCGGCAGTATCCAGCTCTGGAATATGAATCCGCAGGCAATGTAAAGGATAACGTTGTATATCATTACGAACGTGCCCACCGTCATGCCGAGCTTTTTCGAGAATATGACCGCCAGCACCTCTATGCCGTCCATTGCGCCGCCGAATCTCACCGCAAGGCCGCTTCCCACGCCGGAGATAAGTCCGCCGAAAAGCGCGCACAGCAGCTTGTCGTCCCCGGCAAGCGGCGAACTGGTCGCAACGTCTATCGGCAGAACATAGGTTATCAGCCACGAGAACAGCGAGTAGCTTGCAACTGAAAAGCAGGCATAAATCGTGAACGCAAGCCCCTGCCGCTTCAAGCCGTACAGGAACAGCGGAATATTGAGGACTATCAGGAACACCGAAAGCGAAAGGTAATCCGGCGTGAGATATCCCAGAAGCATGGAGGTTCCGGAAATACCGCTGTCATACAGATTCGCCGGCATAAGGAAAACGGTTATTCCAAATGCGTTGACAAATCCGGCAAGCAGCAGCATTATAAAGTTCTTTACCTTGAGCTTATTGAGTTCTTTTTTCATGTTGTCCTCCTTATGTCGTGTTGCCTGGCTCAGTCCTGTGCGGGCAGGAAAAGCCTCCTGAAATCTTCTGCGCTGAAGGAATACGCCAGCGCCCACATAGCCCGCATGACTGCGTATTCCGTTGTCATTCCCTCAGCGGGTATCGCACCGGCGTTCAGCGCCGCCTGACCTACCTCGTAGACCGAAAGGTCGCAGCCGCCCTGAAACACCTGAGTCGTCATAATTACGCGGACGCCGCACGCGATAAGCGTTTCCAGCGTCTGCGGGATACCGCCGCCGTCCGGGATATCTCCCAGCCCGTAGCCCTCGATGATAAGCGCGTTCACATGGACGCCGAGGTCGTGCACCATTTCCGCGGAAATACCCGGCGTGAATTTCAGCACCGCCGCTTTCGGGTCGAGGCGGTTGAAGAACAGCGCACCGCCCTCCGGGTGGGGCTCCCCGGTGCAGAAATCGTCAGCGGTGAGCTCGTCAGCCTGCGTGAAGCCGCGGAATGCGTCAAAATCCCGGGTGTGGACCTTTCGCGCGGCGTTCCCGGCGATGACCCTCCCGCAGAAGCAGACCCACACGCCCGCTCTCCCCTGCGCTGCGCAGCGGAATGCGTCCGCAAGATTTCGCGGAGCGTCGCTTCCCTGTTCGCCCATCGGGAGCTGCGAGCCTGTAAAGATAACCGGCTTATCCGGGTTCTGTATCAGGCAGAAGAGCGCTGCGGCTCCGTATGCCATCGTATCCGTTCCGTGGGCTATGACGAAGCCGTCATGCTCCCGCCAGTTGTCGCGGATAAGCACCGCAAGCTCCGTCCAGTGCTGCGGGGTGAGATTCGTGCTGTCCAGCGAAAACGGCTGAACCGCGCGTATCTCCGCCTGCGGAAGCTCTATGCCGGACAGAAGCTCCCCGGCGGTCTTTTCCGGGGAAAGTCCCCCGCCGGAATCCCCGCTTGCGATAGTCCCCCCAGTGGCTATGAACAGAATTTTCTTCATCAACGCGCTCCCTTGTCTGTGGTAATTACTTTTATTGCCAGCACTCAGCTACAAAAAAGCACTGAAAAACCGCGCACCACAAAAGCACACCAAAATGGTGCGCCATTGCTCCATTGAATGCGTGATGATCCAGTGCCAAACCATGCAGTCAAGCCGGGATTATCTCGGCTCGACAATGAACTTCATAGCTGTGCGCTCGTCGCCGTCTATCTCAACGGTGGTGAACGCCGGAATGCAGATGAGGTCAACCCCCACAAGAGCCATGTAGCTGCGCGCTATCGCGATGGATTTCACCGCCTGATTCGCCGCGCCGGCTCCAACCGCCTGCACCTCGACCTCGCCGTTTTCGCGGATGACCGCCGCAATGGCGCCCGCAACGGATTTCGGGACGGAATGCGCCGATACCTTTACTATCTCCATATAGTCACCATTTCATTCCCACTGGAATGCCTTTCGGATGAACCTCACATAATTATCTGTCTGTATCTCTCTATTGAAACGCACTTTCCGGTTTTCGCGTCTATATCCATCAGTACGCCGTTGAGTTCAATCTCGCCCTCGGCGAACCTGTGCCGCTTCGGGTAGAATGTCAGAAAGCGCTCGATGATGATATCCTTTTCAACGCCGAGTATCGAATCCTTCGGGCCGGTCATTCCCGCGTCGGTTATGTAGCCGGTGCCGTCGATTATCTGCTCGTCGGCGGTGGGGACATGGGTGTGCGTTCCCAGCACTGCGGAAACGCGCCCTGCAAGGTAATAGCCCATCGCGCGCTTCTCCGAGGTGGCCTCCGCATGGAAATCAACTATCTTTATCCTCGCGCCGCACTTTTCAAGTATCCTGTCAGCGCAGTGAAACGGATTATCCAGCGGCTGCATGAACGTCGTTCCCATGAGGTTTATCACCGCAATGGAATACGCGCCCCGGTCAAGCTCGCAGACTCCCCTGCCGATAACGTCCTCTCCGTAGTTCGCCGGGCGGATCACGCGGGGATTGCGCTCCCACTCCGCCTCCATGGTTTTCTGGCGGAAGCAGTGGTTTCCGGTGGTGATAACGTCCGCGCCCGCGTCGAATATCATCTCGGCTGAGGCGGGATTTATGCCGTTGCCCTCTGCGGAATTCTCACCGTTGACGATAACGATTTCCGCGCCGAGCTTCTGCTTTATGCCGTGGAGCGCTTTCTGGAGCGCCTCGCAGCTCTTCATTCCCACCACGTCGCCGATAAAAAGAATCTTCATCTGTTATCTGACGATAACCTGGTCTCTGCCGGGGCCTATGCCCAGCATCTTGATCGGGCAGCCGCAGAGCTCTTCCAGGCGGTTGATGTAAGCCTGAGCCTTTTCGGGGAGCTCCTCAAAGGTCCTGCACTGGGACAGGTCGCCCTCGTAGCCCTCGATCTCCTCGTAAACAGGGCTGCACTTTGCAAGCTCCTCCAGCGTTACCGGGAAGTCCTTCAGCGTCCTGCCGTCGGTGGTCTTGTATGCAACGCAGACCTTCAGCACGGGAAGTCCCGCCAGGGTGTCGAACTTGTTGATCGCAAGGGAGGTCAGACCGTTCACGCGGACTGCATGGCGCATGATAACAGCGTCGAACCAGCCGGTTCTTCTGGGTCTGCCGGTGGTGGTGCCGTACTCGCCGCCCTTTTCGCGGATATAGTTTCCGGTCTCATCGAACAGCTCAGTCGGGAACGGACCGTTGCCCACGCGGGTGGTGTAGCTCTTGCCTACGCCGATAACCTCGTCTATCATCTTGGGGCCGACGCCGGTGCCTACGCACGCGCCGCCCGCGATCGGGTGGGAGGACGTAACGAAAGGATAGGTGCCGAAGTCTATATCAAGCAGAGTAGCCTGCGCGCCCTCGAACAGCACGTTCTTGCCTGCCTGATAAGCCTCGAAAGCGATAACGGAAGCGTCGTCCATGTATTTCGCCAGCTTCTCGCCGTAAGCCCTGTATTCCTCGTAAATTGCGTCAAGGTCGCACGCTTCGCCGCCGTAAACCTTGGTTATGATAAGGTTCTTGAGCTCGCCTGTTTCCTTTATTTTCTTCTTGAGAGCCTCGGGGTGAACAAGGTCGTACATACGGATACCGATACGCTCGTCCTTGTCGGTGTAGCAGGGGCCTATACCTCTGCCGGTGGTGCCGATATTCACGCCGGTCTGCTTTGCCTTGAATTCCTCGGAAAGTCTGTCGAGGAGGCGGTGCCACGGCATGATGATGTCAGCGCGGGCGTCAATGCGGAGATTATCGCAGGTAACGCCCCTTGCGTTCATATCTGAAATTTCCTCAAGGAGTACGGACGGGTCAACCACAACGCCGCTGCCGATAAGGCAGAGGGTCTCGGGGTACAGTATTCCGGAGGGAAGCAGGTGGAGCTTGTAAACCTGGTCGCCGTGCACTACGGTGTGACCAGCGTTGTTTCCGCCGCTGGAGCGTACTACGACATCGGCCTTTGCAGCCATGATATCAATAATCTTTCCCTTGCCCTCGTCGCCCCACTGGGTTCCGACAATTACACTTGATGACATTTGATGATCCTCATTTCTGAAAATAGAGTAGTCGGGATAATCTGAACATAATCCCACATATTAATATTATATCACAATAGTGTGCTGAATTCAAGGTTTTTTTTAAGATTTTTTTCTTTATTGAAATAAAAATTCCGCCCCGGGAGGAGCGGAACACGAAAAACTACTTTTTCCTTTGAGATTTTATGAGCGTGTAAATATCAATCCATTCAGAAAATGTGCATTTCTCAAACACCTCTACAACCTCATCAATATTGTACGAGAATTCTTGGTGTTCAATAACGTTGTACTCTTTTAAATATTGTTTTGCATACATAAGTCCATCTTGGACGGAGCATTCATTTCCAGCAAAAAATCTATTTAATATCTCCATGAAAATTTCATAGTATGCCGGGTCTGCTGTTCCATCGTCAGCCCAAATGTAGGGATTTAAATTACCAATGTAGTATATGTATTCTTCGCTTTTGTCCTTATCTTTGAGCCACTGTTTATCAAGATAGAAATAAATACATAGCAAAATTTCATATTTGGTCATTTATCGATCTCCCAAAATGATATACATTATTTTAATGCACTTATTATATCACAAACTATCCTTAAAGTCAACAAAACGAGGGAAGCTCCCGCTTCCCTCTTGTATGCAGTTATTTATCAGCCCTGTGCCTGAGCCTTTCTCTTTGCCTCGATATCAGCAAGAGCGTCCTTTCTGGACAGGTTGATCCTACCCTGGTTGTCGATTTCCATTACCTTTACGATAATTTCATCGCCAACGGAAACTACGTCCTCAACCTTTTCAACGCGGTGGTTGTCCAGCTTGGAGATGTGAACCATGCCGTCCTTGCCGGGAGCGATCTCAACGAAAGCGCCGAAGTTCATGATACGAACTACCTTGCCCTTGTAGATAGCGCCGATCTCAGGCGGGTTCACGATCGTGGATATAACCTGAACGCAGGCGTTTGCCTTGTCCAGGTCAAGACCGCAGATGAATACGTTGCCGTCGTCGTCGATGTCGATCTTAACGTCGAAGTCAGCGCAGAGCTTCTGGATAACCTTGCCGCCCTTGCCGATAACCTCGCTTATCTTGTCAACCGGAACCTTGGTGTGTATCATCTTCGGAGCATACTTGCCGACTGTCTTTCTCGGCTCGGGGATAGCCTTGAGCATTATCTCGTCAAGGATATAGTCGCGCGCCTTGTGGGTCTTGGCGAACGCAGCCTTGATGATCTCCGGGGTCAGACCGTCGATCTTGAGGTCCATCTGAATAGCTGTGATACCGTCATGCGTACCAGCTACCTTGAAATCCATGTCGCCGAAAAAGTCCTCAACGCCCTGGATATCGACCATTGTATCCCATCTGTCGCCCTCGGTGATAAGACCGCAGGAGATTCCGGCAACCGGCTTCTTTATCGGAACGCCGGCGTCCATAAGCGCCAGTGTGGAGCCGCATACGGAGCCCTGAGACGTGGAACCGTTGGAGGAAAGCACCTCGGAAACCAGACGGATAGCATACGGGAAGTCCTCAACGCTCGGGATAACCGGGAGAAGAGCGCGCTCAGCAAGGGCGCCGTGACCAATTTCACGTCTGCCGGGGCCTCTGCTTGCCTTGGTCTCGCCTACGGAGTAAGCCGGGAAGTTGTAGTGGTGCATATAGCGCTTGCCCTCTTCCTCGTCGAGACCCTCCAGCTTCTGGCTGTCGGAAACGGGGCCGAGCGTGCATATCGTCATTACCTGAGTCTGACCTCTGGTGAACAGACCGGAGCCGTGAACTCTGGGCAGGAAGCCTACCTCAGCAGCCAGCGGGCGGATCTCGTCCATCTTTCTGCCGTCAACGCGCTTGTTGTCGTCCAGCAGCCAGCGGCGTACCACGAACTTCTGAAGCTTGTAGATAGCCTCGTCGATCATGGATATCTTCTCGGGATAAACCTCGTCAAACTTTGCGTGGATATCGTCAACGATGGGCTTCAGGCGCTCCTCGCGGATATTCTTGTCGTCCGTGTCGAGGGCGTATCTGATACGCTCGATAGCGAAATCAGAGATAGCGTCGAACATATCGTGGTCAACTTCCTGAGACTCAAACGCGAACTTCGGCTTGCCGATCTGCGCCTGAATATCCTTGATGAACGGGATAAGGGAGCTTACGATCTCGTTGTGACCAGCCATGATAGCGTCGAACATAACGTCGTCCGGAACCTCGTTCGCGCCTGCCTCGATCATTACGACCTTCTTCTCGGAGGAAGCAACGGTCAGGTTCAGGTCGGACTTGCCTCTCTGCTCAAGGTCAGGCATAAGTACGATCTCGCCGTCTACCAGGCCAACGGAGATACCGCCGATAGGGCCGTTCCACGGAATATCGGAGATGGAAACCGCGATGGAGGCGCCGATCATGCCGAGTATCTCAGGGGAGCAGTCGGGATCGACTGCGAGAACGGTCATTGTGATGGCAACGTCGTTTCTCATATCCTTCGGGAACAGCGGGCGCATAGGACGGTCAACCACGCGGGAAGTCAGGATAGCCTTCTCGGAGGGTCTGCCCTCTCTCTTGAGGAAGCCGCCGGGGATCTTGCCAACAGCGTAGAGCTTCTCCTCGTAGTCAACGGAAAGCGGGAAGAAGTCAACGCCGTCGCGGGGCTTTGCGCTTGCCGCAACGTTTACCATAACGACTGTTTCGCCGTATCTTACCCAGCAGGAGCCGTTAGCAAGACCGCATACCTTGCCGGTCTCAACGGTCAGCTCTCTGCCGGCGAACATTGTTTTGAACACTCTGTAATTTTCGAACATTGCATTTATTCCTTTCAATAAAATAGTTTTACTGAAGGCACAGTGATAGCAATTAAAGTCAATATCCGGCTGCCCGGATACTCAATTTAATGCTAAGACCTGCGCCTTAGTAAAAAAGGGCAGAACTGGTCTGTGCGCAGCGCTGCCCCTTTTCTCCAAAGATTACTTACGGATACCCAGCTTAGCGATGATCGCACGGTAGCGCTCGATATCCTTCTTCTGGAGGTAGTTCAGAAGGTTTCTTCTGTGACCTACCATCTTCAGAAGTCCACGGCGGGAGTGGTGATCCTTCTGGTGAACCTTGATGTGCTCGGTGAGCTCGTTAATTCTCTTGGTGAGAATAGCGATCTGAACCTCGGGAGAACCTGTGTCCTGCTCGTGCAGACGGTTAGCCTCGATAACGGCTGTCTTTTCTTCTTTTCTTAACATAAAAACACCTCATTGAATTTATTCCGGAATCGCAGCAAAGGGACGCGGTGTTTCTCCTGTCGGAGCGAAATCCACTTTCCGCGGAACCGGTATGGTCATGCATTGCGCATAACATAGCTATTATAGCACACATTTCACGCTTTGTAAATAGGTTTTTCAGATTTTTTTAAAAAATCTTCGAATTATTTGCTCTCAGCGTTGCGGAGTTGTCTGAAACGCCATGCGTCGCGGCACATCTCATCAAGGGTCTTTTCAGCCTTCCAGCCGAGCTCCTTCTCTGCGAGGGAGGGGTCGGCGTACGTTGTCGCTGCGTCGCCGGGGCGGCGCGGACCTATGGTATAGCCGAGGTCGATGTTGTTCACACGCTGGAACGTGTTCAGGATATCCAGAACGGAATAGCCGTTGCCGGTTCCGAGGTTGTAAGCAGGAACGCCTGTAATAGTGCGCGCCTTCCTCACTGCGGCAACGTGCCCCTTCGCGAGATCCACAACGTGGATATAGTCGCGCACGCAGGTGCCGTCCGGGGTGGGATAATCGTTGCCTGCAACCGCCAGCACGTCGCGCTTTCCGGAGGCCTTGTCCAGCACTATCGGCATGAGATTGTTCGGGATGCCGTTCGGATCCTCGCCGATAAGCCCGCTCTCATGCGCTCCCACCGGGTTAAAGTAGCGCAGGAGTATCATAGTCCATGCGGGGTCAGCCGCGGACATTTCACGGCAGAGGTTCTCAATGATGAGCTTCGTGCTTCCGTATGGATTGATGGCGGAAAGCGGGAAGTCCTCCTTCACCGGAACGCTCGCGGGGATCCCGTAAACCGTCGCGGAGGAGCTGAACACGAACTTCGTGCAGCCGTACTTCTTCATAGTCTCAAGTATGTTGAACGTGCCGCGCAGGTTGTTGGAATAGTACATCAGCGGCTTCTTTACGCTCTCGGGAACGCACTTGTAGCCCGCGAAATGAATGACCTGCTCGATATCGTTCTCCGCGAATATCTGATCTACTGCGGCGATATCAAGCATATCAGCCTCGTAGAACTTAAAGTCCTTGCCGGTGATCTTCCGGATACCGTCAAGAGCACGGGAGTTTGAGTTGTAGAAGTTGTCCATAACAACGATTTCTTCGCCCGCATTGAGCAGTTCAACACAGGTGTGCGAGCCGATGAATCCGGCGCCGCCGGTTACGAGAATAGCCATAGCATGACCCTCCATTTTTTCATATACTCAGCGCTCACGCTGAAAATACACTTTTATTATACTTCATTCCGGCAGGTTTGTCAATCGTTTTTTCAACAAACTTTGCACAAAAAATCCACCCCGCCTCTCAGCAGGATGGATCTCTTGGTTCGCGGCGGGGTCAGAGCCAGTCTCGGCAGAATGCCCCGAGCCGCTGCTTAAAATACAATGTGCTTCAGTATCGCGGCGGCGTCCAATGCGGTCATAGCGCCGCTGATGTTAAAGTCGCCCATCTCCGGGTTTTCGCATAATGCTATCTCCACGATCTCCTTGAGTATCGCGGAAGCGTCCAGCGCGTTCACCACTCCGTCGTTGGTAACGTCGCCGAGCAGGTCGCTGTAATCGCACAGCATTACCACATATTCGCCCTTTGCCGACGCGCCGGGCATCGCCGCATAGCCGTTCTCGTCCACCCTGGAGGTGCCAGCAAACTCAGCCTTGCCGTCCTTGATAAAGTACAGATTAGCGAACTTGCCCACATATTCATTCTTAAACTGAATATTGAGCACTGCCCCAACGTCGTTGCCGCCGGTGGAGAATCTGTAGCCCGCACTTCCGCGCGCGCCCTTTTCTGTCGAGGTTCCCGGAAGCAGATACAGATCTGCGGAAGCGTAATCTGATGTTATCATGCTTCCGTCGACAGTCCACGACTTGTTGGAGTCGAATCTGAAAACTACGGATATCTTCTTGTCCTTTATCTCCTTTAATACTGCGGAGGGTATGGACGTTGAGCCGTTCATGTAGACGTCCGCCCGGCTGTTTTCGTCCATCTTGGAGAGGTCAGAAGATATCTCGTTCCAGCTTCTGGATTCGCCGTTCAGCGCGGGTACAGATTCCCTGTTTCCCGTGCTGCCGGAGCCAGTGTAAGAATGTCCGCCGGAACCGCTGCCGCCAGTGGGCTTCTTCTGGAACTCAACGCTGAATATGCAGTTTTCGGTCAGCGTGAATGTATACTTCCCGTCCGTGAGCGTTACCGCATTGCCGTCCATTGTTGCGGACTTCACGCGGTAGCCGCTGTCCGGGGTCACTGTGAGGGTTACCTCTGTGCCGATGGGATAATCAGCCGTTGCCGGAGTAACTGTGCCGTGCTCGCCGCAGTTTACGGTTACGGTCGCGTTGGTCGCGGGTATTTTCTCAAACTCAACGCTGAATACGCAGTTTGCGGTCAGCGTGAATGTATACTTGCCGTCTGTGAGCGTAACCGCATTGCCGTCCATTGTTGCGGACTTCACGCGGTAGCCGCTGTCCGGGGTCACAGTGAGAGTTACCTCGGTGCCAATGGGATAATCAGCCGTTGCCGGGGTAACTGTGCCGTGCTCGCCGCAATTTACGGTTACTGTCGCGTTAGTTACAGGTATTCCCTCGAACTCAACGCTGAATTCGCAGTCGGCGGTCAGCGTGAATGTAAACTTACCGTCCGTGAGCGTTACCGCGTTGCCGTCCATTGTTGCGGACTTCACGCAGTAGCCCTCGTCCGGGGTCACTGTGAGAGTTACCTCTGTGCCGATGGGATAATCAGCAGTTGCCGGAGTAACTGTGCCGTGCTCGCCGCAGTTTACGGTTACGGTCGCGTTGGTTACAGGTATTCCCTCAAACTCAACGCTGAATATGCAGTTTTCGGTCAGCGTGAATGTGTACTTGCCATCTGTGAGAGTTACCGCTTCGCCGTCCATTGTTGCGGACTTCACGCGATAGCCCTCGTCCGGGGTCACTGTGAGAGTAACCTCTGTGCCGATGGGATAATCGGCCGTTGCCGGAGTAACTGTGCCGTGTTCGCCGCAGTTTACGGTTACGGTCGCGTTGGTCGCGGGAATCTCCTCAAACTCAACGCTGAATATGCAGTTTTCGGTCAGCGTGAATGTGTACTTGCCATCTGTGAGCGTTACCGCATTGCCGTCCATTGTTGCGGACTTCACGCGGTAGCCGCTGTCCGGGGCCACTGTGAGGGTTACCTCTGTGCCGATGGGATAATCAGCCGTTGCCGGAGTAACTGTGCCGTGCTCGCCGCAGATTACGGTTACGGTCGCGTTGGTCGCGGGGATCTCCTCGAACTCAACGCTGAATATGCAGTTTTCGGTCAGCGTGAATGTGTACTTGCCATCTGTGAGCGTTACCGCATTGCCGTCCATTGTTGCGGACTTCACGCGGTAGCCGCTGTCCGGGGCCACTGTGAGGGTTACCTCTGTGCCGATGGGATAATCAGCCGTTGCCGGAGTAACTGTGCCGTGCTCGCCGCAGATTACGGTTACGGTCGCGTTGGTCGCGGGGATCTCCTCGAACTCAACGCTGAATATGCAGTTTTCGGTCAGCGTGAATGTGTACTTGCCATCTGTGAGAGTTACCGCTTCGCCGTC
>CAKSEY010000025.1 GCA_934448295.1 uncultured Oscillospiraceae bacterium | reverse complement strand
GGCTGATTTCCTTTGAGCACGTCGCTTTCCGTAATAAATATCACGAAACTTTCCGGCAGTTTGGAATAATCCTCGCCAACCAGCAGAGTATCAGAGTCGATCATGCTGCTGATATAACGTGCGCGCTGGGGATTTGCTCCGCTATCGTTGCGCTGTATCTCAATTAAGACGCATTTCCTTAATTTTGCTGATTATCTTTGCCCGTTTGAGTTCATGGGTATTTTCGTCCATAATAGAACCTCCATGCTATCCTAATCATATTTTATCACAAATCAGATGGTTCGTCAAGTGGAACTGTTTTGTTTGTATATGTCAAGAAACTTGATGAAAAGATCCTGCACCGTATCGTCATTTACCATGACAACCTGTTCAAACTGGACCAGTGCGTTCACGCCGATCATCTGATGATGTCATGGTTGACATGACTGAAAGGAATTAAAGCTGAATCACGAATGAGTGGTTCAGCTTTTGTTGTATAAAAACCGCCAGTGATAAAATAGAATAGGCCCGCCAACCCCAATTAAGAAATCAAAGGAAGTTGTCCGAATGTACAATAATAGTTTATCATATACGACATGGAACTGAAAGTACTATATAGCGTTTACACCGAAAAAAGGCGACAGTTAATATACCGGGAGCTTAGAAAAGACATAGTCGCGATATAAGAACATTGAGTGAGAGGAAGGGGGAATATAATAGAAGCGTGTCCAGACCACATACATATGCTAGTGGAAATACCGTCCAAGTATAGTGTGTCAGAATGGGGCACTTGAATGGAAAGAGTTCGTTCACGATATTTGGCAGACACGCAAATCTGAAATACAAATATGGGAACAGAAATTTCTGGTGCAGAGGGTACAACGTAGACACAGTAGGAAATACGTAAGGAATCAGTTGCAAGAAGATTGCTGGAGCGACCAGATAACATTGAAAAATATTATGACCCGTTTACTGGTGAGTTGGCGAAGAAAGGCAGAAAAAGCCGCCCCCAAAGGGGCGGCCAGTGAGATTGTGCGGTTGGCAGACTATTCACGCGTCGTGACCGCTGCCTGTAATATGCTCTAGTGCTATGGCTATGCCGGTATTTACTCGACAGGCTTTCCTCCCCTGAAAAACAGAGGAGGGAAAGAGTTTAGATCATATCAGTCCAACGACTTTCTTAAGAATTTCCGACGCGTCAAGAGCGTTGATCGTTCCGTTGCTGTTGAAGTCAGCCACGATCGGATTTGCGACAGCTTCCAGACCGACAACTTCCTTGAGCACCGCGCTTGCGTCCAGTGCGTTCAGAACGCCGTCGTTGTTCACGTCGCCGGGTCTGTCGCTGAATTCGCCGAGCATTACAATATAATTGCCGGCTTCTGTGACTTCGGGCAGGAGCGCCTTGCCGTCAGCCCCGATCTTTGCGCAGGTAACGAATGTCAGCTTGCCGTTTTCGTTTCTGAAAAGGTTCGCGAACTTGCCCGCGTGCTCTGCCCTGAATGCAATTTCAAGGTCGGTGGGGATTCCCGTGCTGTTGATTCTGAACTGAACTCCCTCGGTGCCGCGCAGACCGTCAGACTTTATGCTTGCAGTCCTGATGAGAGTTAGGTCAGCCGAAACGGGTTCAGTGATTTTTGCGCCGTCAACGACCCATGAGAATACGCTGTCAACGAATAATACGCTGCTGTCCCTGTCTGCGATTGCCTTTATAACCTCAGCAGGAACTGTCGTGTTGCCGTTAAGCTGAATTATGATCGAGGAGTTCCAGGCGGAGTTGGAAATATCTATTGTTATTTTCTTCCAGTTCTTGCTTGTGCCGTTTATCGCGGGATTTGCGGAATCGGAGGAATTAGAGGGGAGTGCAGGTCTGCCGCCGCTGCCGCCAGTTCCTCCGGTGCTGCCGCCGGAGGACTTGTTCTCTACTGTAAGAGTGCCGTTCTGTGTGGCGTAGGTATAGCGCTCGTCCTCGGTGATCTCGATTGCGACTATGATATCATAGGTGCCAACAGTATTTGTATTCGCCGCGCAGGTGAGGGCAGGGACAAACGCGAGTGTATCGCCGTTCACAAGCCCTGTTACCGTGTACTCGAAAGCGGGGAGAGCGCCGCCCTTCTTTATGGTGTAGTTTTTAGCCTTGATGGTTACAGCCGCCTTGTTCACTGTAACGGTTACTGCCTTGACAGCCTTTGCGTAAGTATCGGTCTCAGCCGCCGTGATTTCAACGGTCGCCGTGCCAGCTTTCAGAGCCGTGATAGTTCCGTCAGCCGCTACGCTTATTACATCATCGCCTGTTTTTACTGAATAGGAAATCGCGCCGTCTCCATCAGTGGAAGCTGTGATTTTTGCTGTTTCGCCGTAGGTCATGGTAACGTCAGTTGCTGTGATTGTCTGGGTTTCCTTATTGTTTACGGTCAGCGTGCCGTTTGTGTAGCTGAACGTGTAGTTGGTGCTCTCTGCCGCGCCGGAAACCGTAATCGGGAATTCTCCCGCAGTCTTTCCGTCAGCCGCGCAGGAGATGGTCACATCTATCGGGAGCGCTTCGCCATTTACAAGAACTGTAACTTCGTAATCATAAGCGGGGAGGTTATCGCCGACTTTTATAGCGTAGTTCTTTGCGGTTATTGTAACAGCCGCCTTGTTTACTGTAACGGTTACTGCCTTGACCGCCTTTGCGTAAGTATCGGTCTCAGCCGCCGTGATTTCAACAGTAGCCGTGCCCGCTTTCAGAGCCGTGATAGTTCCGTCAGCCGCTACGCTTATTACATCATCGCCTGTTTTTACTGAATAGGAAATCGCGCCGTCTCCATCAGTGGAAGCTGTGATTTTTGCTGTTTCGCCGTAGGTCATGGTAACGTCAGTTGCTGTGATTGTCTGGGTTTCCTTATTGTTTACGGTCAGCGTGCCGTTTGTGTAGCTGAACGTGTAGTTAGTGCTCTCTGCCGCGCCGGAAACTGTAATCGGGAATTCGCCCGCAGTCTTTCCGTCAGCCGTGCAGGAGATGGTCACTTCAATCGGGAGCGCTTCGCCGTTTACAAGACCCGTAACTTCGTAATCATAAGCGGGGAGGTTATCGTCGACTTTTATAGCGTAGTTCTTTGCGGTTATTGTGACAGCCGCCTTGTTTACTGTAACAGTTACCGCCTTGACAGCCTTTGCGTAAGTATCGGTCTCAGCCGCCGTGATTTCAACGGTAGCAGTGCCCGCTTTCAGAGCCGTGATAGTTCCGTCAGCCGCAACGCTGATAACATCAGAGCCAGCCGTAACTGCGCAGGAAATAGCGCCGTCTCCGTCTGTTGTCGCTGTGATTTTGGCAGTTTCGCCGTAGGTCAGGGTAACGTCATTTGCCGTGATAGTCTGGGTTTCCTTATTGTTTACGGTCAGCGTGCCGTTTGTGTAGCTGAATGTGTAGCTTGCGCTCTCTGCCGCGCCGGAAACTGTGATCGGGAATTCGCCCGCAGTCTTTCCGTCAGCCGCGCAGGAGATGGTCACATCTATCGGGAGCGCTTCGCCGTTTACAAGACCCGTAACTTCGTAATCATAAGCGGGGAGGTTATCGCCGACTTTTATAGCGTAGTTCTTTGCGGTTATTGTAACAGCCGCCTTGTTTACTGTAACGGTTACTGCCTTGACCGCCTTTGCGTAAGTATCGGTCTCAGCCGCCGTGATTTCAACAGTAGCCGTGCCCGCTTTCAGAGCCGTGATAGTTCCGTCAGCCGCTACGCTTATTACATCATCGCCTGTTTTTACTGAATAGGAAATCGCGCCGTCTCCATCAGTGGAAGCTGTGATTTTTGCTGTTTCGCCGTAGGTCATGGTAACGTCAGTTGCTGTGATT
Organism: uncultured Oscillospiraceae bacterium; assembly: GCA_934448295.1. Taxonomy (GTDB): domain Bacteria; phylum Bacillota; class Clostridia; order Oscillospirales; family Ruminococcaceae; genus CAG-115. Next base: position 31,267 of record CAKSEY010000025.1, on the reverse strand, counting down.
GTCTGGGTTTCCTTATTGTTTACGGTCAGCGTGCCGTTTGTGTAGCTGAACGTGTAGTTAGTGCTCTCTGCCGCGCCGGAAACCGTAATCGGGAATTCGCCCGCAGTCTTTCCGTCAGCCGCGCAGGAGATGGTCACATCTATCGGGAGCGCATCGCCGTTCACAAGACCTGTAACCTTGTAATCATAAACGGGGAGAGTCTCGCCGACCTTTATTGTGTAGCTGTTTGCTATAATGGTTACAGCAACCTTGCTTACAGTAACATTGACCGTCTTGGTTGCCGGGGCGTAATTTGCGGTTTCTGCCGCTGTGATTTCAACGGTAGCCGTACCTGCTTTCAGAACCGTGACAGCTCCGTCAGCCGCCACGCTTATTACATCATCGCCTGTTTTTACTGAATAGGAAATCGCGCCGTCTCCGTCTGTTGTCGCTGTGATTTTTCCGGTTTCGCCGTAGGTCAGCGCATACTCCGCAGGAGCGTCAATGTTCTGAGCTGCCTTAGCGATGGTGAAATTCCAGCCGTCCGCTGTGAGGTCGTGGGCGGAATTGTAGATGTCGTTCCCGGCAACGTCGATTTTTACCGTGTAATCGCCCGCATTTATCGGCTGGGTCTCAACATCGCCCATGTAATACTTCACGGTGATTATACCAACGCCTGTTATACCGTCATTCACGGTTACAGTTGCTTCCTTTGCCGTGCCGTCGTAGATAAGCTTTGTCGGCACAGTGAAAGTGAAATCGTCCGCTGTGAGGTCAAGCTTTGCAATGGAGACCTCGCAGGTCGCCGTGCCGCTTGCGATATACGCCGAATTTGTGCCGTTATATACAAGCGTGAAAATCTTGTCGCCTGTGACATTTATCTGGGAAGTGACAGCCTCAACCGTGGTATTATCGAAAATATCCTTGCTCTTAACAACGGTATCGCCGTCAACGGTAACTGTAAAGCTGCCCTTGCTTTGTGTAGCTGCGGTGGTATCCGCCGCAAAATCAGCCATGCCATCAAACTTTACAAGAGCCGAAACGTCAAAGCTTACTTTGTCGCCGTACTTGTATTCTGCGTCCTTGTCGGAGGGCTCGATAACAAGCTTGGTTTCGTATTTTACCGAGGGCTTGTCGTCTGCAAATACAGCCAGGTCGGGATAGTATGCAATGCCGTTTTCCTTGTCGATATCCTTCTTGCTCCAGTCTGCGCCAAAGCCCATCGTTTCAAGAGCCTTGCCGTCCGTCATCTGGATGGTGGTAAGACCTGTTGCGCTGTCGTTGCCATTTGTGCAGACGTCCTTATTATAGTAGCAGTTTTTCATAGGGCCGTTATTTAATCCGCACACGCCGCCGACAGCGTCTGTTCCGCTGACCGCGCCTGTGCTGTAACAGTTTTCTATATTCTTGCCGTTTGCTCCGCACACGCCGCCTACCCATTTGTCGGCTGCGCTGACATCACTTGTGTTGTAGCAGTTTGTAATAGTGCCGCGATTCATTCCGCACACGCCGCCGATAGATGAATCGCCGCTGACTTTGTATGTGTTGTAGCAGTTTGCAACTGTTCCGTTGTTTTCTCCACACACGCCGCCGATATAATTCCCACCGCTTACTATGCCTGCGTTGTAGCAGTTTTTGATAATACCGCTGGACTTTATGTTATTATCATTTTGTCCGCACACGCCGCCGACAGAGGATTTACCTGTCACCTGCGCATTTTTAATGCCGACATTCTCAATAAGTCCGAGGTTACTGCCGAACAGACCTACGCTATTTGAGGTCGGGCTGTTAATTATAAAGCCAGAAATGATATGTCCATCACCGCTGAATTTGCCCTTGAACGCTATGGAGCTATTGCCGATAGGAGTCAACTGATCTCCTTCAAAGGGGATATCCGCGCCGAGCACATAGTTTTTGTCCCAGCCTGTGCCGTTATCGCCGATAGCCTTGAATTTATCCGCCGTGGTGATAAGGGTGTAGATATCCCAGTCGGTATTGTTGTCATAGCCGAAGTCATACTGCTTGACATCACTGATTTCCTTCGCTTTGCCTACGCCTTTAAGGCTCGGTAAAACGTAGGTCACTGTGCGGAACTTGGAACTCATGTCAGGTGTAATATCACACCTGCCTGGTTCCCATATGTTCTCATAGTCGAAGCTTTGTGTATTTTCCTTGTCGCAAAGCTTTTCGGTGGTCAGACCTGTTACATCTGTTGCAGAGCCTGTGCTTGTGTCAGTGCCTATTCCATTGCCGCTGAATGTATCCGTGCTGTAGTAGCAGTTTGTGATAGTTCCGCTGTTGGCTCCGCACACGCCGCCGACATTTGTTTTGCCGTTCACGTTGCCTGTGTTGTAGCAGTTTGTGACAGTTGATAAATTAAGTCCGCACACACCGCCTGTATTATAGTTTGTGCCGCTTACTTCGCCTGTGTTGTAGCAGTTTGTGATGGTGCCGTCGTTAATATTGTTTCCGCATACGCCGCCGATATAATCTCCGCCGCTGACTGTGGCTGCGTTGTAGCAGTTTCTGATAGTGCCTATATTTTGTCCGCACACGCCGCCGGCATTCATTGTTCCTGTCACATTGGCTTTTTCAACGCCGACCTTCATGATTTTTCCTTCATTATAGCCGAAAAGCCCCACATAATTGTCACTGGCGTCACTCTTATTTATAACGAAATTCGATATGACATGTCCGTCACCGCTGAATTTGCCTTTGAAAGGCTTGCCGTAAATGCCGATAGGCGTCAACTCCGTCGTGCCGTCCGCAAAGACGATATCATTGCCGAGGACATAGTTTTTGTCCCAGTCTGTGCCGCTATCGCCGATAGCCTTGAAATCGTCCGGCTTGGTGATAAGGGTGTAAACGTCCCAGTCAGGCTCGTCGTCCGTGCCGAAGTTGTATTGCTCAATTTTATTAATGGTATACGCTTCGCCTACGCCATTAAGGCTCGGAAAAGTGTATTTCGCTGTGCGGAAATTGGGCTTGCTCTCTTCAGATTCAAAAATGCACGAGCCTTCGACCCATGTGTTCGTGTAGTCAAAGCTGGTATTTTTACTGTCGCAAAGCTCCTCGGTGGTCAGACCGATTGTAGTGTCTGTGCCGCCGCCCTCGCCAGAGTTTGATCCATTTCCGGAGAATACGTCCTTGTTGTAGTAGCAGTTTGTGGTAGTGTCGGTGTTAGTTCCGCACACGCCGCCAACTTTTTTTGTTCCGCTTACTGTGCCTGTGCTGTAGCAGTTTTCCATAAGGCTGCCGTTGAATCCGCATACGCCGCCGACATCGTCTTTTTCGCCGCTTACTGCGCCTGTGTTGTAGCAGTTTGTGGTAGATTCCGAACTAGTTCCGCACACACCGCCGACGCTTGATCTTCCGCTAATTGCGCCCGTGTTGTAGCAGTTTGCGACAGTTGAATAATTATATCCGCATACGCCGCCGACTTCCCCGTATGTGCCTGTTACATTACCGGTGTTGTAGCAGTTTGTGATAGTGCCGCCGGTTAAATTTTGCCCGCATATGCCGCCGATATTATCTTCGCCGCTGACTGCGCTTGTGTTGTAGCAGTCTCTGATGGTACCCTTACTAGCTCCGCATATAGCGCCGACATAGCTTACCGCATTCACACTAGCTTTTTCAACGCCGACCTTAACGATTTTTCCTTCATTATAGCCGAAAAGCCCCACATAATTGTCACTGGCGTCATTCTTATTTATAACGAAATTCGATATGACATGTCCGTCGCCGCTGAATTTGCCTGTGAAATGCGTGGTGTCATTGCCGATAGGTGTCAGCTCTGCGCCGCCAAGGTCGATATCATTGCCGAGGACATAGTTCTCCGTCCATTTTTTGTCGCTCTCGCCGATAGCCTTGAATTGCTCCGGCGTGGTGATAAGGGTGTAAATGTCCATGTCAGGCTTATCATCTGTGCCGAAGTTGTACTCAGGTAATTTACCCTCTGCAGGCTCGCCGATATTTATAAGGCTTATGTATGTACCTTTTCGATTTGCGGAATCTATGCTTCCCTCCTGCCATGTCGAATCGCTAAATTTTGCAGGAAGCGCGCCGCAAAGCTCGTTGGTAGTCAGCCCCTTAACGGTATCTTCATCGTCTTTATTGCCATATGCGCTTAATCCGGGGTTTACACTCTTGTCAAAATAGCAGTCGCTTACAGTTGAACGATTATTATAATATCCGCAGACGCCGCCGACGTTATTGCCTGTACCGCTGACAACGCCTACATTAACGCAATACTGTATCGAATTACCGCTGCTTTCGCTGATTCCGCCAACCCTGTCTCTGCCCTCTACCTTGGCTGAATTAATGCAATTTAAAATAGTTCCATTGCCGTTCATTCCGCAGATACCGCCGACATAGCTAGACTGTCCAATCACGCTGCCGCTAAAGGAACAGTTGGAAATTGTGCCCATAGAGTTTTGTCCGCAAATACCGCCAACGTTCATCTTAGTTGCTGAGACCGAACCATTTACGGCGAGATTCTTGATAACGCCGTCGTAGTAAATGCACCCGAACAGACCACAGCAGCTTGTATCCGGATTGTTTATCAGCAAATTGTCTATGGTTTTGTTGTTTCCGTCAAAAACACCCCTGAACGGAAGATTAATGTCGATGTCGTAGTCGCCAATAGGCGTCCACTCTTTTCCGCCGAGGTCGATATTGGCGGTCAGTTTGAAGTATTTGCCCTGATAGTTTTCACCGCCGTTTACCTGCTGTGCTAAATAAGCAAGCTGTTCAGCGTTCGCTATCAAATATGGGCTGCCGGAAGTACCAGTGCCGCCATCATAAGCTGCGGCTGCTGAGTTCTCCCATTTTTCCTCCGCGCTTGCCGTCCCCCAGAACGAGGGAATGACGAGCAATGCCGCCATGACCATAGCAAATACAGCAAAAAATGCTATGGGTTTCCTTAGTTTTTGCGTCATAATATTTCCTCCTTATGTCCCTGTACCAACCAGGCCGACTTTCCATGCTTGTTATGGCGGTACATAACTATACATTATGTATTATACAACATTATTTACCATTTGTCAATAAATGTGGAACAAATATCCCAAACTTTGTGTAATGTTACAATAGATGTGAGACCGAGAAATAGAAAAAATGATTGAGATCTGTTAGAATAGAGTTCACCGCAAACAAAAACAACAGAAAGGTCTCAATCATTTTATCATATTTTGACAGTACATTCAACACATCTTACAATAATGCTGATACGCACTGTTTAACCCCGCATTTTTATGAAAAGTTCTGCAATATCAGCGTCCATGCAGACAGACCTGTCCTCGATTTCTTTCGGCGCGTAGGATTCTCCGAAATTAAGGCAGGCGTAAAATGCGTTCGGATTCTGGAAAGTCATTCTCCAGAACGGAAATTTGATGATTCCCGGGGTGTTCATTCCAACGCCGAGTTCAAGGAAAAGAATATGCTGACCATCGTGAGCGCGCAGGTATTTTTCGTACCGTCGTGCCGCCATATGCCAGCCGCTGTCCTCAACGAATTTGTCGTCCGCACGCAGATTCATGGTCAGCGGCTTACCGCAGTGCGGACATCTCGGGATAAGCTCGGTCGGAATTTTCATATTTTCCTGGGAATCCATCATCGCAATCACGCTGTCCTCGTTATCCCAGGTTTCCCGACAGCAGGGTTTGGAGCATTGAAACAGCCCATAATCTCCCTGGGTGTAAAACAGCCGTTCCTTGTCAAATCCTGCTTTCTGGAACTGGTGGTCAACATTCGTGGTCAGTACGAAATATTCCTTGTCCCTGACAAGCTCAAACAGCCGCTTGTAGGTGCCGTTGTCAACGTCCATATAGCGGTTGATGTAGATGTACCTCGACCAGTACGCCCAGTACTCCTCGAGACTTTCAAACGGATAGAATCCGCCCTCGTACATATTCCGGAAACCGTATTTGGCGATGAAATCCGAGAAATATTTCTCGAACCGCTCGCCGCTGTAAGTAAATCCCGCCGCCGTGGAAAGCCCCGCGCCAGCGCCGATAATTATTGAATCTGCGGAGCTTATCTCGGTTTTCAGCCGCTCAATTTTTGCCAAGTATTTTTCTGTATATGTCATAGTCCTCGCTTCCGAACACATTGAAAATCACCTTTATTCTGTGGGATTTCAGGAAATCCCGCACCGTCTGTACTGCAATTTCAGCCGCCTCCTGCTTTGGAAATCCGAAAACCCCGGTTGAGATACAGCAGAAAGCAATGCTGTCAATTCCGTTCTGAACCGCGAGTTCAAGGCATGACTGATAGCAGCTTTTCAGCAGCCTGCAATGTTCTGCAGTCAGCTTTCCTGACACAATGGGGCCCACCGTATGGACAACATATTCACACGGCAGGTTGTACGCCGGGGTTATCTTCGCCTGACCTGTCGGTTCCTCATAGCCTTGCTTCTCCATTATCTTGGCGCATTCCAGCCGCAGCCGGATGCCCGCAAACGTGTGAATACAGTTGTCGATACAGTTGTGACAGGGCTGATAGCAGCCGGTCATTCCACTGTTCGCAGCGTTGACTATCGCACCGCATTTCAGCGTGGTTATGTCGCCGCGCCAGAGGTAGATTTCGCCTTCAACAGGCGTGAGGTCTGCTATGTCCGTGACGCCCTTTTCGCTCAGTTCCGTTTGCAGATATTCGTCCTGGATTTTCAGGAAATCCTCCCCGATGGGCTTCGGAGCGCGGACATTCATCAGCACACGGAGCAGTCTTTTCTGTTCCGCTTCGGACTGAGGAGCCGCAATATCTTTGTACTGCACCTGTTCCGCCAGCAGCTTGTTGATAAGGTAATTTCGTCTTTCAGATTGAAGCATTTTACATTCTCCTGAAAAACAGGGCTGCCGCCGGACAGCCCTGTTTGGTGTAGTTATGCAAAGAAGAAACCGGCGGTCATGTCAAGATAATTGTCTCCGCTGTAATCGGGGTACTGCTCCTTGACATTTGCTCTGAACTCCTCGGCGGTCTTGCAGCTGGAAGCGATTCTCTTGAGGTTTTCAAGATACGCGATTTTTGTTTCTGCGTCCTTTAAATCCTCGGGGGTATAGTGCGAGGTCAGTATAAGAGTGTAGCCGTTGGCGATATAGCCGTTAAGCTGCGCGATTATCCCATCTGCGTGAGCTGCGCCCGCAACGATTGAGTGGCAGTCATGACCGAGCATATGAGTGTATACGGCGTTTATTTGGGGGATCTCGATATCAAATGCTTCGTGGGTCTGCTTTATAACGAAATCAATTCCGCCGATGGTGATTTTGCCCTCGCCGATAACGTTTGTGACCTTGTGCACGGACTTGTCGAAGATATCGCCGAACGCGCCCGTAAACTTATCGATAAGCGCCTTTCCGCCGCCGTTCTCCGAATACTCCACCGCGTTCGCCGTTGCGTACTTGGGAACATCGGGCAGGAACGTTGCTCCGGCGCCGTGATAAGCTACAAGTATTCCCTCGACCTTCATTCCGCTGAGGTATTCGGTCAGCTCGGCGATGTTGTCGAAGAAGCAGGGAGACTCGATAATTACTGCCTTTCCGGCCTTTTCAACAATGAAAACCTCGTTGTCTATAAAATCGTTGGTCTTGTAGGCGTGGAGCTTTACTCCGCCGAAGTCGTAAACGTTCACCTCGCCCTTTGCGAGCTTTACTGCCTTGAAAGTATTCTTATCCATAATAAAATCCTCCTATATGGTGTTGTGTTTTTCGGAAGATTTCAGCGCTGTTGTTCTGTCCTTGACTATATATTATCACATCTTCATCTGTTTGTAAAGTACGCACTTTTAAGTTACATAGTTACCTGAAAGTGACTTTTGCACAACGGCGCGGTTCGGCGGAAAAAATATTTTCAGTTGATTTTTCGCGGCTTATATGCTATAATAAATGTAACATCATTTTCTGAACTTTTGGAGGATTACATATGTTAAAGCGCGAAGAACTGCCCGAATGCGACGTTGCGACCACCGTCCAGATAATCGGAAGCAAGTGGAAAATGCTGATTCTGCGGAATCTTCTTGGCCGTCCGTGGAGATTCAACGAGCTGCGGAAATTCCTTGACGGCGTGAGCCAGAAAGTCCTGACGGACAGCCTGCGCCAGCTTGAAGCCGACGGGATAATCCTGCGCACGGTTTATCCGGAGGTACCGCCGAGGGTGGAGTACTCGCTGACGGAACTCGGCGAATCCCTGAGACCTATTCTTTACGCAATGAGAGAATGGGGCAAAAATTATAAGGAAGCTCTCTGATATTGTTTGGCTGAAAGATTTAGAATTTAGGAGGCAGCAGCTTGTATAAAGAATTGATTTCGAATATGAACCAAGGAAACAAGTGGGTTAAAATTCAGCCGCCTTGTTCCGAAAATGATATAGACAATGCCGAGAAAGAAGTTGGATATACCTTTCCGCAGGAACTAAGGGCATTGCTCCGAGAACTGAATGGCGATAGATTTCTTCTTTTGTCTGTTGCAGAGATAGTTGCGCAAGCCAAGCTCAACAGGAAAATACAAGAAGAGTACAATGATGAGGATTTTGCGATAGATTTGAAAAGGCTTTTGTTTTTTGCAGGAAACGGCTGTGGGGATTACTATTGCTACCGTGCAAACGCTAACGGTAAAATTGATGAAAGCACTATCTATATCTGGGAACATGAAGAGTATTGTTGTAACAAGGTGGCTTCAAGTATTGCAGAGCTTATCAACAAATATTATCACGATGAAATATAAAGGGTGAACGCAACGTATTGCTTGGGAACATCTACGAACCTGTGTAATGTGACTCAGTTGCTGAAACTGCAAAGCTGACGTTGTTCTGTGAATAAGCATAAACAGGCGCACTCATGGGAATGCGCCTGTTTTATTTTATATAACTACTCTGCTGCTTTTATGTTACTTAACGTTTTCCTGGATCCAGTTCTCGATATGGTCAGCGATAACGTCATTATTCAGATCCTGGAACATGAAATGATCATTTCCGGTTATGCCCTCCTTGGGTAGATCAACGACCCTGCATACGCCGCCCTGTGCGGTATAGCTGTCAGCAAAATCATAGCAGGTCTGGCGCATCATCTGCCACATTCCGGTAGCCTGAATGCTCGGGTCGCCGTTGTCGATGTAGTCGCCGAAATAAAACGTTACCGGGATATTCTGCGATGTGACCGCCTTGTAATCCTCGGAATCCGCTCCGGGAGCTCCGCCCGGCTCGATTGCTACGATAGCTGCGATATGCTCCGTGTACTTTGCGGCAGTCCAGCCGGGACCTCCGCCCTGAGAATGCGTCACCAGAATGGAGTTCTTACCCGTACGCTCGTAAACCTCGTCAATTGTTGCTGCAACTGCCTTTGCAACGGTTTCATTATCGAAATCTCCGCCCATATCAGAGGTCATTCCGGTGTCCGGGGTCATCTGACGGAAGAACTGGTCAACGGAATCGTCGTCATTAGGGAGCTGGGAGCCTTCGTTAGCCACGGACTTTCCGTTCTCCCATCTGCCTATTCTGAACTGCGTGTACCACCGCTGGTCAAGCGTCTTGGTGCTGATATCGCCGCTGACGGAAGTCGCTCCGGCTTCACCGCGGCGCGGCTCGTCGATAGGATAAACGCTGTGTCCCTTTCTCAGGAACATATCCGACCAGCCCTCGCGTCCGTCCGGAGTTGTCATCCAGCCCATTCTCGACTGACCGTAGCCGTGCAGGAACACCATGGGAAGCCCCGTTTCCTCGGCAGGTATCTGATACAGTACATTCGCATGGTCAACGTGCGCCGTTTGACCTGCGCCGGTTTCCTCCCACTGATTTTCCGGGTCAAATTCTCCATCTGAGGTCACGGTAATTCCGCCTGCTGAAAAAATACCTTGTTCGGCGATCATAAGCGCTCCGGAATTGTCAGAGCTGTCGTCCGCCTCGGCTGTTGCTTCGGGTTGCGTGGAATCCGTTGTTTCCGGTTCTGCCGCAGAGTTTTCAGACGACGTGGAAGAGTTCTGCGAGCTGCTTCCGCCTGAAGCATTGCTGTTGGAGCAGCCTGCGAGCGCTGAGGTGCAAATCACGCAGGAAAGCACAAATGCTGCGATTCTTTTCTGTTTCATAGTATATTTAGTAAAATTATATTAGTAGCCTATCCTGTCCAGCCATTCCCGGACAGTCTGGGTCTGATCGTTCTGCATATCTCCGCCGCGTATCGGAAGTCCCTCCAGCACGGTGGCGTCGGGTTCCTGCTGGGCAATGTAGCGGTATGTTCCGCCATCGCGGCTGCCCTCATGGGTGTTGAACGGAACAATGGTCTTTCCGGAAAGGTCGTATTCGTCAAGGAATGTCTTGATTATCTGCGGGACCTCATACCACCATATCGGGTAGCCGATGAATACCGTGTCGTACTGCTCCATATTCTCGACTGTGCCGGAAATTTCCGGGCGCTCGTCGTTGTCCTGTTCATTCTTGGTGTAGTCAAACAGCGCGTCGCCTGTCGGGTAGGGAGTTACCGGCTCTATGCGGAACAGCTCGCCGCCGGTCTGCTCGTGAATTATCTGCGCCAGCTTGTCGGTATTTCCCGTTTCCGAGAAGTATGCGATAAGTATTTTCCCGCCCTCGGAGGTTTCATCGTTCTCCGGCTGGGAAGTTTCTGCCGCGTCAGATGCGGATTCGTCTGCGGTAACATCGGATTTATCCTCGGCAGATGTGGAACTCTGCGTTGCAGCAGCCGTTTCAGAGCTTGTTGAAGCGCTTCCGGAAGAATTACCGTCCGCACTCTGGCAGGCTGTGAAAGTTACCGCCATTGCAATGGGAAGGATGAGCGAAATCAGCTTTTTCATAGTTTCTCCTTACTTCTGTTTTGTGTTTCTGGAACCGCCGAAAACCTCGGACATCTCCATCTGTTCAAGCGCGCTGTCTATCGCGGAAATCTCCTGCGCCGTCAGGACGATATCCGCAGAAGCGGCGTTTTCCTGCATTCTTTCGGGAGTTCTCGTCCCAGGAATCGGCACGATGTACGGGCGCTTTCCCATGACCCACGCAAGTGATATCTGCGCCGGAGTTGCGCCCTTTTCCTGCGCGGTTTTCATCAGCAGGTCGATCAGCGCGCGGTTCTTTTCCTGCGCTTCATCGCTGAACTGCGGTAGTCGTACTTCCTGTCGAACTGAAAGCCCTTTCCGTACTTTGTGGTCAGGTACCCGTTTGCCAGCGGAGAGAACGCCACAAATCCGATGTGCAGTTCCTCCAGCAGCGGAAACAGCGTTTCGTACTGCCGCGCCATCATGGAATAACGGTTCTGTATCGCCGTCACAGGATACACGGAATGTGCCCTGCGGATAAGCTCCGCGCCGGATTCCGACAATCCCCAGTGAGTTATCTTGCCCTCCCTGATGAGGTCGGACATCACGCCTGCGATCTCCTCTATCGGGACGTCGGGGTCGGGGCGGTGCTGATAGTACAGGTTGATGTGATCCGTGCCGAGACTTTTCAGCGAGCCCTCCACCGAAGCGCGTATCACCTCTGGACGTGAATCCGGGATAAGCGGCTTGTTCACTGCCGGGCTGCTCATGTCAAATCGTATGCCGAATTTCGTCGCTATGACTACCTTATCACGGCAGCTATGGAGCGCTTCCCCGACAAGCTCCTCGTTCTGGTGCGAGTCGTCAGCGGAGCCGTAAATTTCAGCGGTGTCGAAGAAGGTGTAGCCTGAATCCGCCGCGTGACATATCAGCTTTATGGCTTCGCTGCGGTCGGTGGGCTTTCCATATGCGTGGGAAAATCCCATGCAGCCCAGCCCCACAGCGGATACGGTAAGGTCTTTACCGAGCGTTCTTGTTTTCATTCTTTATTTTCCCCTTGTAGATAAATTTCATCAGTTTCATTGCGAAATGCCCGACCGCCGCAAACAGTATCATTATTGCAATGTAGTCCGCAATGAACAGCGTCAGCGGCTCTTCATGGTCGAAGAAAACGAACTGATTTTGCAGCAGCATATAGCCCGGCAGACTGCGCTTAACGAACGCATAAACTCCGTACGCTGCTGCCGCCGCTCCGATGATTCTGAAGCATATCACAGCCGTTTTCGGGAGGCGTATGTGCTTTGAAAAAATCCCGGATAGCATTCCCCAGTGAAGCCCCAGATGTACGCTCATCAGCACAAATCCCCAGTAGCCGCAGACCATGTGCAGACTCCGTGCGAAAGCCCTGCCGCCGCTTATCGGAAGAAATGTGAACGCGTACCGTGAAAGAATCACTCCGCTGACCGCCGAGCCTGTCATTGCAAGCAGGACTAGAACCGCCGTGACCGTCTGCAATACCCTCATCGGCGTGTATTTCCCGCGGAACACTGATTTCAGCCAACTGCGGTTCAGCACATGATGAAGAATAAACAGCAGGAACATCGCAATGCCGAGCCACTCATGCGCCGCCTGACCGATAAGGTCATATGTCATCAGCAAAAGCAGCAGAACGGTCATTGCAAGGTCAGCCGAAATTCTCAGGATAAGCCCCGGCTTCATGCGGCGTTAAGGTAGCTTCTGATGGCGCTCGTATCGGACGGAGAAGCGAACAGTCCATCGTGTACATTTCCGTTTCCGGCACAGCTGCGGACGAACTGCATGGATTCCTCAAACTGGCTCTCGTCCATAGAAGCGGACTGCGCAAACGGGTAGATGTCGATTCCGGAGAGGTCGTAGCTTTCAAGGAACGTGCCGATTATCATGGGCGCTGTGTGCCACCAGATGGGATAGCCAACGTAGATGGTGTCGTAATTATCGAGCGCAGGAAGCGTACCCTTTATCGCAGGACGCGCGTTGCTGTCACGCTCGGCGAGAGCTACCTCGGTGGTGTCGCTGTAGCTGTCGGGGTATGCGTTCAGCGGAACTATTTCGTAAATATCGCTGCCGGTTATCTCTGCGATGGTATTCGCCATTCTCTCGGTATTTCCGGAGCGTGTGAAGTACACTACCAGCGATTTTTTATCCGCTGTGGGAGCTTTGCTTTCTGCCGGGAAGCTGCTGATAAGCCCGACCGCTCTGCGGAGTATCAGCGCTGCGTCAGAAGCGTTTACAGCGCCGTTTCCGTCAACATCGGAAACAGCTAATGACTGGCTGTCAAGACTTGCCGAGCCCACCGCGTACCGCAGTATAAGCGAAGCGTCGGACGCATTCACATAACCGTTGCCATCAGCGTCGCCAAGCACCCTGTCAGCCGCAAATGCGGACGTGCTGAACACCGCCGCGAACATCATTCACACCGTGATGAATGCCGCAAATAATCTTCCGTGAAACTTAGTTTTCATGTTGTTACCTCCGTTATTTCTTGTGTAATTTATTTCGTATGTGATATTACCCATTCAAGGATACTGCTGTCATCAAAAAGTACGTTGCCGCCGCCGTGATAATTTCCGTAGATACCATGCTGCGTAAACGCGCGACGGGTCAGCGGCGTAGTTGTCAAGGAAGTATTCCGTAAGCTCGACAGCCTGCCTCGCGGACTTTTTGTGCCAGTCGGTAAGCTGCGCCGTGACGACTATCATCGGCTCGGAAAGCTTCGTCCATGACGAAAATCCCGACCAGCTCGGGACGTCCGACGAGCCCTCACCGAACCACATTCCGTCGTAGCCGGGAAGCACCACCATCATCGGCAGCAGCGTTTTCCCGTCATATTCCTCCGGGATATAGTAGCTGTAATGTATCTCGCCGTCTGCACCGTCAAGTATCTGGTTCCGGGTTATCCCGACTGTGGGGAGTTCTGCGGACGGCTCGAAGGTTTCCGGCTTTGAGGTTTCCGGTTCGGAAGTTGTTTCCTGCGGCGACGAGGTCGTCGTCTGGGTCGTTGAGGAAGTGCCAGCCGCTGACGGAGCGCTCTCCGGCGGAACTGTGGAGCAGGCTGTTGTCAGCAGGGTCATGAGTATCGCTATTATTTCTTTTAACTGCATATTTCTCTCCTCCTGTTTCTTTTGTTGTTTTGATTTTACCACAATTTCGCTCTCGGCGGAAGTTTCAGTTTGTTCACGAGATATTACCCAAAGGTTATATCTAAAAACACAAGAAAACCGCCGTGTACACACAGCGGTCCTCTTGCTTATTATGAGGTATATGAAAAGGAGAAGCAATCTTTACTTGCATTCCATGAGGATATCGTAAATTTCGTCGTGGGTGAGCTTCTTGCAGCAGCCTGCGGTCAGCACGGTGGAATCCGCAATTGCACGGAAATCGGTGTCCTCCGGAATACCCAGTTCCCTGAACGTGGTGGGAAGTCCGCACTCCTTGATGAAATCACCGAGCGCACGGATTCCTGCGTCCGCAGCGTCAACGTTGGATGCTGTCTGAACTCCCCAGACATTACGGGCGAAACGTGCAAATCTTGCGATATTGCTGCCGCAAATATGACGGTACAGAACCGGGTGGATAACCGCAAGTCCCCTGCCGTGGTTGCAGTCGGTGAATGCGCCTAGCTGGTGCTCTATCATGTGCGCCTGGAAGTCGGTTATCTTGCCGATTTTCAGTATTCCGTTCTCCGCCATAGAGGAAGCCCACATCAGCTCGCTGCGTGCGTTGTAGTTCTCGTGGTCGCACAGGAGAACACGGATATTTGAGATAACGCTTCGCATTACAGCTTCGTTGATGTCGTCGGAAAGATTGTTCTCGTCCGGCTTTCCGAAGTAGGTTTCCATCGCATGGCTGAGCGTATCGAACGCCCCGGAAATGACCTGCCCGAACGGCGCTGACATCGTATATGTCGGGTCAAGGAACGCAAAATCCGCCTGCGCTCCCCAGAGCGCGCCCTTAATTTTCTTGTCCTCGTTGGTGATAACTGCGCCGTTGTTCATTTCTGCGCCTGTTCCCGAAACCGTGACTACTGCGCCTAGCGGAATGAACTTCGTGGGCTGTCTGCGCTTTACGTTTTCCATCTCCCAGATATCCTCGGAGAGCATTGCCTGCGCGGAAATAATCTTGCAGCAGTCGATAACCGAGCCGCCGCCTACTGCGAGGATAAGCCCGACGTTGTATTCGCAGGCGAGCGCTGCGCCCTCCTGAACCTTTGCATAAGTAGGATTCGGCATGATCCCGGAGAACTCCACGAATTCCTTTCCGGAAGCGGAAAGAATAGAGGTTATCTCATCGTAAATCCCGTTCTTTTTAATGGAACCACCGCCGTAGGCGAGCATTACCGTTCCGCTGTACTTATCGAGCAGCGAGCGGAGATACTCCTTTACGCCGCCCTTTCCGAAGAATACCTTTGTCTTGTTTTCATAAATAAAATGGTTCATTTCAAATCCTCCCTTGTCGTTATCTATATTATACCGAAAAAGACTCCCGAATGGAAGTCTAAATCAGTATATAAGTTTATACCTGCAGGTTATATGATTCGCCGACGGCCTCTTTTGCCGCCTTGAGGAACTTCTGTACGGTCGGCGTGGGCTGCGGAGCGTGGAGCAGTCCGTAGGGAATGCTGTAATCCCACTCGACGGGAATCACCCTGATGAACGGGTGGACGTTCGCCCAGCCGGGAATCGCAAGCAGAACGTCGTTGCTGTTCTCGCAGCGGTTGAAGATATCCATGTTGTAAAAATCGAAATCCACTATATTTATCTGCGAATGATTTTTCCAGATGTCGTCGCGCAGGCTGTCAACATATCCGCTCCAGCCGCGGCGCATAAGGAGCAGGTTTTCTCCGTACAGGTCCTCTATTTTCAGCTTGTCCAGCGCCGCAAGCCTGTGCTGCATTGAAACTGCGCACCCGAAAGGCACGCGGGAAAGCTCCAAACCGGCGCAATTACGAAGCTCCAGCATGGTTTCATCGAAAATTCCGCCCACAACGTCGATGTTCTTTCCGAGGTTAGCGAGAATTACACGGGCGTTTTCGGGAGTATTCTCAAACGGCACGAGCTGGAATTTCATGTCCGGGCAATGGGTTTGAATCCTGCCCCAAAGCTTCATAAGAAGCTGCGCCGGGGTCATCGGCGAGGTGCCTATGCGGATAACGCTGGTGTCCTCCTGCATGGCGTTTTTCGCCCTGATAACGGAATCCCGGCAATACTGTATGATGTACTTTGAATCCTGATACAGCGACCTGCCGGCTTTGGTGAGGATAAGTCCCCGGTGAGTCCGCTCAAACAGCTTCACGCCGAGGGAGCTTTCCAGCAGATTTATCTGCTTTATGACTGCGGTGGGGGTTATGTAGGATTCCTCCGCCGCCTTGTTGAAGCTGCCTGCGTCCGCTACTTTTATGAATGTTTCAAGCTGCGGATTGTACATGATTTCGCCCTCCTGTAAACTTTCATTACATAAATTATATACAAAAAAGGGAGAAAGTCAATAGATAACGTGTGAAAGAAATCTGAAAACGGCGCAGTCCGAGTTACGAACTGCACCGCATAAATCATACGCTCTTTCCCATCTGATAAGCCTGCTCCATTGCGGGGCTGTTCTTTATCTTTCCGGGTTCATACACGCCGTTTCCGATGATAACGCCCTTTTCGACCGCGCCCTCTACGCAGTCCGCATAGCCGCGGAAGCACGCAAGGGTCGTGTCTGCGGAGGTTTTCGCTTCGTCCGCCATCGTGACGATGTAGTAGAATTCCTTATTTTTGACCTCCAGCCAGCGCGCGACTGTGCGGTCGATAACCGCCTTTAACTGCGCGTCGATTGAGTAGAAATAAACCGGGCTGGAAAGCACGATAACGTCAGCGTCGATCATCTTCTGCAACACCTCAGCCATGTCGTCCCTGTGGGCGCACTCGCCGTTGTGGCTCCGGCAGTAGTAACATCCGGAACATGGCGCGATCTTCTTAGCGGAAACGCGGATCTTCTCGACCTCGTTGCCTGCATCCTGTGCGCCGCGCAGGAATTCATCACACAGAACGTCTGAATTGCCGCACTTGCGGGGGCTTCCGGATAAAATCAAAACCTTTTTGCTCATGTCGCTGCTCCTTTATCTGTGGAAATTCGTGAATGTCGGCGTTTCCTTTTGCGGAAGCCCGAACTGCTCCTTGCCAAGCTGAATGCTCTTCATCATGAAAGCCATATTGCGCCCCAGCGTGCGCATGGTCTGCAAGCCCTCGGCGTCCTGACTTACTTCATCTGCTGAGCCGCCGTAAACCATGTTCCAGTACTGGCTGGAAACCACAGGCATTCCCGTCATGGTGAAATACTTGTTCAGCACGTCAAACGAAGCGGTATTTCCTCCGCGGCGGCAGGTCACTACAGCCGCACCGACCTTCATGGCCTTGTCCGTGTGGAGCGTGCTGAAAAACAGCCTGTCCATAAACGAAATTGCGCCGCCTGCCGGAGATGAAAAGTAAACCGGCGCGCCGATCACGAACGCGTCTGCTTCCGCAAGCTTCGGTGCGACCTCGTTCACGATATCGTCGAACACGCATTTCCCGGTCGAAGCGCACTTGCGACAGGCAATACAGCCGCGGATATCCTTGTTTCCGACGTGGATAAGCTCCACTTCGATTCCCTCGGATTCCAGCGTGTTCCTGAGTTCCGTCAGCGCTGTGAATGTGCAGCCATTCGGGCGCGGACTGCCGTTTACAAGCAATGCTTTCATAGATATTCCTCCCTTATCACTCAAAAATCTGTTCCAGCCATGCGGCGTAATCACTGACCCAGCCGCCGTCAGAGCCGAAACCGTGCGGCCAGCCGTCCAGCACTATGCGTGATGTCGGAATACCCATGCCCTTTATCACATCATACTGCTGCTGGAACTGACGGTAAAACGGATCCTCAGTGCCGTACACATAGAATGTCGGCGGAAGTTCGCCCTCTGTCAGCCAGTCGGGATCCATGTTTCCAACGCTCAGCCTGCCGTAGAACGAATATATCATTCCCGCTGCGGAAGCGTGGGCAGGGATATCGTCCAGCTCGCGCAGCGCCGCCGCAGTCGGGAGCGAATCGGTGTAATTCCCACGGAACTGATACGCACCACCTGCCATAAGCACAACTGCTCCTTTGGGCTGAACGCCTTTCCTTACGGGAATCGCCGTGACGTAGGGGCGGAAATCCCACTCATCAAAATAGCCAGTCATGTCTTCGGTGAAACTGGTCTTTGCCGGGACGTTGCCCTCCTCCCAGAGACACAGCACCTGCACGTTTTCCGGGTCTGCTGCCATATTGAGTACCGTCTGATTTCCGGAGGGCGCAGGCAGCATTCTCATCATGTTATCCCGGGAATAATCGCTGATTTTTCCGCTGCCGTAGTCATACTCGGCAGGGAGATCATCGGGAGCCGCAACGGTATCCTCGGAAGTGCCCGCACGGAGATTGTCGGTGTTTTCCACAGGAGTTGAAGTGTCTGAATCAGACTTTGTTGTCATTGCGTTTTCAATAGCCGAGATTCACTGTTCGATTCTGTCGCCGACCGAATCTGGCTGACTCTGGCAGGCAGTAAGGGAAACGCTCAGCAGTGCGGAAATTACCGCTGTCAATGCTTTGTTTCCCATGTTCATATTCCCAGACTGTTCACCCATTCAGTTACCTCGTCTTCGGAAGCGGAGGAGCGGAAACGCTGACCGTCCTGCCAGTTACCTGTGCCTGCAAGCTCTGAAAGGATAGTGCCGCTCTGACCCATTCCGGAGGAAGCGGAGGTCGCAAAGGGAATAACGGTCTTGCCGGTGAAATCGTTCGCCTTTACAAAGCCGTTGACTGGCCATGCTGCGATACCCCACCAGATGGGATAGCCGATGAATACGGTGTCGTAATCCTCCCAGCCATCGACCTCAGTTGTGGTAAGCGGAACGTCACGGAGCATCTCGTTATCATGCTCGCGGCTTACGCGGCTGTCGGGGTCGTTGTAGTTGAGGTCTGCGCTGGTGTACGGCTCGGCGGGAGTAATCTCGAACAAATCTGCGTCCGCAGCCTGGGCGATGTACTGCGCTGCCTGCTCGGTGTGTCCCGAACCGGAATAGTAGACTACCAGCGCCTTTCCGGTCTGGGAATCCGTGTCATCTGCGGTGTCAGCAGTGGAAGCCGCTGTGCTTTCGGTAGGAGCTTCTGAAGTTTCGGGAGCGTCTGTCGGAGCTGTCGTTGACGATGTGCCTGATGTGGAAGAAGTCCCTGAATTTGAAGAGGTACTCGTGGAAGATGTGTTACCGTTACAAGCGGTAAGTCCGAGTGCGAGCGCAAGGCTCATAATAATTGTAGTCAGTTTTTTCATGTTTGTCAATTCCTTTCTGATTTAGTTCGTTGTATTCTGCCGTTCCCAGAACGAGACGGCCTGATCCAGCCAGCCTTCGGCGACTGTGCCTGTACCGATACCGAATCCGTGGCGCAATCCCGGGTAGGAATGGAATTCGGTGTCTATTCCAAGGGCGCTAAGCGCTTCAAGTCTGCGCTGCATTATGCGCCAGTTGGCTATCCCGTCGCTTTCGCCCACGCAGGCAAAGGTCGGCGGGTCGGATTCGCTGTATTCGCTGTGACCCGTGTACTGCATTATCACGGCGGAGGGCTGTGGAAGTTCATCTCCGCCGAAAGCGGCAGTCCCGTAAGAGCCTACCCACGCCGCCATTCGTGCGCCCGCCGAACCTCCCCATAGGGAATAGCCGTCGGTATCGACCTGCAATTCGTCAGCGTGTTCAAAAATAAAGCTTATCGCACGGGACAGGTCTTCGCAGGCGGTCTGCGCACCGGGTCGGTAAATCAGCACGAATGCGTTGTATCCGAGTTTGGAAAGCTCCAGCGCATGGGGAAAGCTGTCCTGCATTGCACCGACGTATGCGAAGCCGCCTCCGGCGTTGCACAGGGCGAATTTCGCGTTTGGAGTTCCCTTGAAGAAGAACAGCCCGGTGTCACATTTATCGGGGTCGGACTGCTTTTCTTCCTCGGTATAGATGTCGTAGAATATAGTTTCGCCAGCCTGCGCGTGTTCTGTGAAATAATTCGCTATCTCTACTGTCTTGTCCGGGTCGATGTTGTTGTACCACACAAGACTTAAATCGCCCAGCGTATTTCCGCTGTAATAGCCCTCGTCAACCGGTAAAATCAGCCGCCCGTAATCTCCGAAAACGGCGTCATTCCGCACCTCGTCAATGGAGGTGTCCCGGGTATATGTGTGCGTTTCCATGGTTTCAGGGTCACTCTCTTCCGTTGCTGATTCTGTACTGCCCGGCGGCGCTGACGGTATTTCTCCGCTGCACCCCGTGAACGCCAGCAGAATGCTGAATACTACGCTTAATATAGACTGTTTCATCTTATCACCCGCTTATATTATAGCAGAAGCGTGACCTTTTGGGGAGTCACGCTTTGTTTATCAGATTATACCTTTGGGTTATCAGTGGTATAGTGCGACACCGTGTCGCACCTGTATTTCCATTCATGGTTTCAAGAAAGAATATTATCTATTAATGACCAAACTTAAAACACTAGCTAAGTATATAGTTTTGAACAAATCTACGCTTAATAAATATAGTGTTCAAGACGATTCCAGCTATACCGGAAATAGCTTAATGGCAGAACATTTCTCCTAAAAATCTCGCATAATAACCTGCCTTTCAATACAACAACTTTTTCATTGCTGAAAAATGAATATTTCTTTTCAGCAGTCATTTGGTTACTTGCTAATGCTACACCAAACACCCTATCATGTGCGACGCGATATTTCCCTTTTCTATGCAAAAATCAAGCAATCAGCGACCGTACTCCGTACGGCAGGAATAGAGTGACTACGTCACTCTACCTCACACCGCACTGCAAGTTTTGAACACTATATTTATTTAATCTAAGAACAAGTGTAGATTTGTTCAAAACTAGAGGCATTGCACGTGGTTACCAGAAATCTCTCGGTAGTCTTTTTTGACTACCGCCATTTTAGTAATATTCCCCGCATATTTGTACTGGTACACTGTAAACGTACCAACGCGTACCATAAATCATCAACACATACACTCATCATAACTACGACACCGTGTCGCACTTCGTATATCTTATAACCGGTACATTATAAGCGTACCAGCAATGTACCATACCGTAACATATTTCTTTTCAGCAATCACAATACAAAAAGCACCCCGACAAAACTGACATAATAGCTATGACAGTCTGCCGGGGTGTATGTAAATTATACCAAAACATCACAGTGATCTAAGGTTTCCGCTTTATTCAGCGTACCAATTGTACCACTTTTTATCATGGCTCTGGTACATTTGGTACGCCATTTTCAAACAAACACGGATTTACAAGGTAGACAGTCTTGATTTTCTGTCCGGAAATGCGCCGAGAATCTTCTTTTATGTATCCATGTTCAATAAGAAGCTCAACTGAAACTCGTAATTCTTCCATAGTTTTAAATTTTCGACAGATATGCAGCAGTTCATGCGGAGTATCTCGTTTATCCGCTTAGCTGTCAGCTTCCGCAGCACATATTCTGCCCCTGCTATGGACTTATCAAATTCATTCTGCGTATAAGCGAAAACAGCCTGACGGGTATAGTATTCTCCAATTCTTATAGCATTGCCGATAGTTTCAGCGGATATCCGTTCGTTTTCCGGCATTCTGGCTTTTGAAAATTCGCTCATGCAATGCAATATTCCGGATAATCTGGCAGTGAGCCCACTGGATCTGAAATACTCACTGCTCATGAGGTTTTCCACTATATAAGGCTGAGCGCACAGGCAAACGGACAAATATGGCTCTTTCAACAGGATTGCTTCGCCGTTGCAGCGATCCTTTCGGTACGTTTCCCCGCTCCAACACTTTAATAGCAAGTCAAGATTAGGGATCCCGTTTGAGTATCTGCCGCCAAAATTCTTAAGCATTCCTGCTTCGTCCGACAGCATTATCAAATGCGCGATTTTGGCTTAACAGCCGCGAAAGAGCCTCTGGAGTGACATCATCAATACAAAGAACAAGTTCTTCAGTATCTTCTATGCAGTCCGCCTGGCACTGCTTTGCCGCTATATCTTCAGCAGAACCGCCTGTACGCCGCAGCTTTTCAATCTCGTCAACGAGTATTCGTTTCTGTTCCTTGTTCCGGTAAAAATCCTGCCTGCGCCTGTCGTTGTACAAAGAAACGCACCTGTCCAAAGGTTCCCGGACATATCTCATTATAGGTGATTTTCATTTGCCTGGCTCTGCCGCAATGAGCGTATATAATGTCAGCGGCTCGGAATGTCCTGGCTTTCCAACAGCCCTGTAAGCTCCTGCGATGCAACCGGAAAACGCTGATAAAACGGCGGTTGCCGCCATTGCTTCGTCCGTGCTGGTGGCTATGGCGGCAGCCTTAACAAATTCACATACTACACTTGGTAGGCAATCGGTAGGAAAAGACGGCAGAGATTCTTTGTCTGTAACGAACGGCTGAGGACTCTTCCATATAGCCGCTGATGAGCCTATATGACAATAACCCAACGACTGATCCATTCGGTCACCAGCTTCTTCTGACAGGGTGCATTCCGTAGTTATCAGTCTCCTCGTCTGGCTCTATCTCAGGATCAATGGTGTGCGTATTGAGGTACTCTATTAGTTTGATTACTGCCAAAGCTGGCAGCGGAATTTACGGCATTCAATTCACTAATGAAGACATCGGAGGATACTCTTGTTACCATGCTTTACAGGCAATGCTGTCGCCGTTGTCAGGCGTTTTCTGCTATGACAGAATATACAGTGAGCTTGAAGAAACGGCAAAACTAAAAAAATACTGCGTAAAAGAATACGACACAAATTATAATCTGCCGGACATTTCAGAGCATAACAGTGTTTGCGAATACAGTGCATGGAAAACTTATATGGCACTCATCGAACGAATACTTAATACAGATTCACACGACAAGGCTCTTACCGAAAGTTTCGAAGCGGAAGTCGTTGATTATATAACAAATGAAATCAAATCCAACCGCGAAAAGCTCACGCATAATCAGAACAGTCCTGAAAATATGCCAGCAAAGGTATTAGTAAAGGAGGGAAATCCGCTGGCTGAAATGATGATCGCGTATTACAAGCAGCTTCTTCGTGATTGGTTTGATATATATGACGAATAGGAGGAATTAATATGGCAGATATCCACCCCAGAAGAAACAAGAAAGGAGAACTGATCAGTTTCGGAATCAGAGTGTACCATGGATACGACAGGTTCGGCAACCGTATCAAACCAAGCTGCACTACTTTCAAGGCTAATCCAGAATGGTCTGAAAAGAAAAATCGAACCGAATGCGAAAAATTCGCTAACAAGTTTGAAGAACAATGCAAAATGGGCTTCAATCTCACTCATGGAATTACCTTTTCAGAATACGCAGACTATGTTATCCGATTAAAGGAAAGCACGGGTGTAAAACACACTACCATTCTTTCTTACCGCGGAATGCTTAAGCGCATTAATCCCGGTATAGGTCATCTGAAAATCACCGAAATTCACCCGCAGCAGCTCAATGACCTTTACCGTCAGCTCGGAAAAGAGGGACTTAGACGTGAAGGCGGAAAGGCAGTCGCCAAGAAAGACCTGCGAGAAACACTAAATCAGATGGGTATTACCTTTGTGGATTTTGCGAAGAACGCTAAAATCTCAGTAAATACACTCGCGAAGGCGGTTCACGGCGAAGTTGTAGCAGAAAGGATTGCTAATTCCATCTCAAGGGAGTTGGGTGTCAAGACAGAAACCCTGTTTAATATCGAAAAGAACAAGAAACCGTTGTCAAACAAAACTATTCTGGAGCATCATCGTTTCATATCCGTTGTATTCAATCAGGCGGAAAAGGAAATGCTGGTGCAGTACAATCCTGCTGAACGTGCCACTCCGCCGCACGTCGAGCAAAAAGAAGCAAACTATTTTGAAGCCGAGGACATACTGAAAATCAGCGAATGCCTGGAAAAAGAGCCGATAAAGTGGCGCACAGCCGTTCATCTTCTGCTGATAACAGGAGCAAGGCGCGGAGAAATACTCGGTCTAAAATGGGACAAAATCGAATGGGACGAGAATCAAATCCACATCGATAACAATCTTCTGTACACCTGTGACCGCGGAATTTACGAGGACTCACCGAAAACAAAGCAGTCCAAACGCTACATAAAGCTACCGCAGGAAACTATGGCTCTGCTGATGAAATACAAGGAATGGTACGATGAGCAAGCACAAATCTGGGGCAGTCTGTGGAAAAATACCGGGTTTGTATTCGTACAGGAGGACGGCTCCCCTATGGACCCGTCAAGTCTTACCAACTACTGCGGTACGTTCTCAAAGAAATACGGACTTCCACATATCAACCCACACGCGTTCCGGCACACTATGGTGAGCCTGCTCTACTACAATGGTGTTGATCCAATAACCATTAGCAAAAGGTTAGGACACAGTAAAGTCAGCACCACAACCGACAAGTACGGACACATAATGGCAAAGGCAGACGAAGCTGCCGCAGAGTGCATTGCAAATTTTGTAATCCGGAGAAAAGAAAATTAATGAGTAAAGTGAAAATGAGACTGAAATGAAAAAAATCCGCGCCTGAGCACGGATAACGAATACTACGGATAAATTCTATGGCGCACTAATGGCGCACTCAAACAGAGGAAAATGCGCTGAACGGGGATTCTTACAATATAAGAAAAACCGCTCAACCTTAACGGTTAAGCGGTTTTCTGTTGGCACGCCAGGAGGGATTCGAACCCCCGACCCTCTGGTTCGTAGCTGTTCTGGAAGGGGTTAACAATAGATAGACTATATCTACATTTGCGATAACAATGCGGCTTGCCCAATATCAAATGTAAATAGTCAATAATGATTGAGTTGTATAACTTTTCGTTTGAAAGAGAAAAGTGGATGGAAAGTGGATGAGGAGAAAGATATGAAAAAAATAAAAATAGACAATAATTTAATGCTAGGCATCATAAGCTATGGAGGATTTAGCAATCAAATTACAGATGATTATTTCTCAAATAATCAAGTTTACAGCAAATTATTAGAAGAACAATCCAAATACGATAGTGGAGCTTTAGTAACTTATGGTGATAAACAGATTTTTAATTTGGATAAAGCATTGACAATAAATACAGATGATATTTATATTAGAAAAGATTTATCATTATCTGAGATGATATTTTTTTATGAAAAAGTCAGAATAAAAAAATAAGGATTGATTGAAAGCTATTTAAGTGATTACACATATATAAAACAATATTTCCTGAATACATCATTGTGCTGCGGAATAGATAAAGACGGTCGATATATACTGATAACCCAAAACAAAAGAGTATTAGACAGCATTGCAATAAATAGAATAAAAGATAATACAGAAGTTGAAATGTATTATTCCGACAACTGTTGGTGTTATAGATTATTCCGTCGGCAAAACGGATACTATGTAGAAAAAATAAATATCAATCTAGCCGAATACTATATATGTCCGCAAGTTTGTATGGATTTATTTGTTGACACTATACAACATAAAGCTGATAATAATATTTTGATAGTCACATACACAGACCGCGACGGAAATGAATGTAAGATTCGCGGAACCAGCAGCGAAGAATGGTATAGTAGAACCAGTCAAATATCCGGCAGATATATACACAATACTACCACTAACGGTGCAAAAATACGACTAGCAAATGTCAAAACGGGAAAGATATCAGTTATTCCACTGCACAGATTTGTAGGATATTATGTGTATAACAATTTATAACCAACATGAGGCGGTTTTCCGCCTTTTGTTGTATAATTATATAAACATGAAAGGAGAAACAGAATGAAAAAAGAAGTATTTATAACCGAACGAGTAATAAAAAAGTTTGAAAAGTATCTGCATGAGCAGGAACGCAGCGCAAGCACAATAAGCAACTACATCCGCGAATTACGGGCATTGCAGTTTTATTCCGACGGAGAAGCTATCACCAAAACTATACTGCTGGAATATAAATCCATGCTGAATGACAGATACAAGCCATCAACCGTCAATGTCAGCGTTGCCGCAATTAACAGTTATTTCAAATTCATTGGCAGAAACGACATTATATTAAAACCTGTCAGAGTGCAGAAAAACAGCTTTGAGGAAAAGGACAAGGAGCTAAGTAAATCGGATTACGAACGGCTGACAGTCACAGCATACAAAAACGGAGATGAGCGGCTGGCGCTGGCGGTTCAGACGATATGCTCAACGGGAATACGCGTATCAGAATTACAATACATAACTGTGCGGGCAATAGCTGACGGTCATACAATAATCGCCTGTAAGGGTAAACGGCGGACGCTGTTCCTGCCGCAAAAGCTTTGCAGATTGCTAAAGCAATACTGCGAAAAAAGAGGTATAACCCAGGGTGCAGTATTTATTACATCAAGCGGCAAGCCGATTGATCAAAGTAATTTGTGGAAGCAGATGAAACGCCTGTGCGAGCAGGCGAAGGTTCAGAAAAACAAGGTATATCCGCACAATCTGCGGCATTTGTTTGCCAGAACATACTATAACCGTGAAAAGGATCTGTCCCGCCTTGCTGACATTCTCGGACATTCTTCCATCAATACTACAAGGATATACACACGGGAGTGCGGGGCTGTCCATGCGCGACAAATAGAGGGTTTAGGACTTATAAGAAATACCACACAATGTTGATTGTGTGGTATTTTAGTGCGGTAAAGCAAATCGTTCCGCAAATATTATAGCACAATGCCGCAAAAAAAGCAAGTGGTTTTGCAGCGAAAAATTTAGAATGCCGAATATTTTTGTCAGAAAGCGTATCGGGCATGGCTGAAAAAACGCATAAGGACGGGGAAAAACGCCCTATACCACACAATCAACATTGTGTGGTATGCTGATGTAAAGCAACATCTGTTCTGCATTTTTAAATTTACAAGTGGAAAAGGAAGGTAAAATCATGAACAAGAGAATAATTGCATTGCTTACCGTGTCAGCATTATTACTGACAACCGGTTGCAGCAAGGGCGAACCGAGCGTTGCAAGTATATCGGAAGCAGTTTCCGAAAGCACATCGTCAACGACTTCAACGGAAAGCACTGTAGGTGACACAAGCGAGACTGCGCAGACCTCAGAAGAATCCACCACCGCAGACGAAAAGCAGCCCACCGAGGAAGCGGCTCAAACTCAGGATAATCCCCTGCTTGCTATGGACGCGCAGGAGCTTTACGAAATGGCGCATGAATTATCAGGCGACGATACGCCTTATATTGAATATGCCCGAATAAAAAAGTATCAAAATATTCTGGAGGACTCAAACAGAAAGCTGAGCTACGTCTATGAGAGCTTCCCACAGGAGGACGGCTCTGTTGCTGTTGTCAGGTCAACTGTGTTTATAGAGCTTCTCGAATGCGCGGAATCCTACTACGTTTCGAACACCGCAGACGGCATTACCGCCAAACTCGGCGAAAGGTGCGATATCAGCGATGTTAGTGGAATGCCCGAGGGATATACTATGCCGGCAGCAGATTACACCGACCCCATGTCGCCCATAGACCCCCGACGGACTTACCGCAGGCGACATTTACACGGCAATCGACTTTCTTGCGGACGTATTCTCAAAGGCAGAAATCGGCGAGTGCGAGAACCGTTTTAATGGCGGCATATGCACCTATAATGGCGACAGCTCCTATGAGTGGGTAGTAAGCCTGTTCAAGAAGTATTTTACAGAGGATTTGTTCAACGCCTGCTACGACGCGGAAAGCGGTACGCTGCTCGGCAAATATGTCAACGACAACGGAACCTGCGTCAGGAATCCCGTCGCATTCGGCGGTCCTATCCCCGAGGTGGTCAATTGCGAATTCGTAACCAATAACGACAGTGAGATAGTCGTGCGCACTTATCTTCAGGAAACTGCATACGGTCCATACGGTGATGAATGGACGGTTCTTTCCGCGCTCACCAAAACCGAAAACGGCTGGAAAATCAGTCGCTGCAACGAAAAGGAATGAGGTGTAACGGCATGAAAAAGAAAGCTACGCTTATCACGGCGCTTGCACTTGCAGCAAGCATTCTTACGGGGTGCGCGGGCGGTGATAACGGTTCTTCTGAGAAAAACAACTCCTCCGCTTCTGCGGGAAAAACCACCTCGGCTGACTCAGCGGACGATTCTGCTGAAAGCGGGCAGAATCCCGCCGAAGAAGTGCAGGTCGGGGATTGTACGCTAATCAAGGCGGAGGGTATGGACGCCGAAGTCCAATCCGCCTCTTTAGTGGGGTATTGCGCGCAAACCGATACATATTACGCCGCGCCCAATTACAGCGGCGGCAATTCGTTCGAGCAGGGTATCATGATACTGAACTCCGACTTTTCTGTAAAGGAAAAAATTGACGGGGTAATCTCGGCGTATCCCATTTACGGCATAATACATTACATGGATAACAACGGAAATTACTTCCTGCGTATCAAGGATAAAGAATACAGCGTTGACTACGGCAAGGTTTTTATGAGCGACGGCGTTGTGATATATAACCAAACCTATTATTCCTTTAACGGCGACAAGCTCGACCTGCCGTACCACGGTGAATTTTACGACGGCAAGTGCATTTACA
Source organism: uncultured Oscillospiraceae bacterium (assembly GCA_934448295.1). GTDB lineage: Bacteria > Bacillota > Clostridia > Oscillospirales > Ruminococcaceae > CAG-115. The sequence continues at coordinate 2,884 of CAKSEY010000025.1, read as the reverse complement.
GCGAGAAAGACGGCACATATTACTGCATGAACCTTAAAGGAAATATCACCGACATTACCGAAAAGGTAAAGCCCATAACGGATAATAGCAACGTAGCCATTATCGCTTCTATTGAGGACAAGTATTATGTGGACTATTACGGTCAGTGGTTTTACACAGACGGTACTCTGGTAGAGAAAACGTCCGCAATGTGCTACGGAACGCCTGTCAGGGGCAGCGACGGAAAGTACAGCAATGGCAGCGTGGTAAAAACAATGGCCGAAACCGGCTATAGCGAATACAGCGATGTCCCTAAGTATTTTTATTATTACATCGACCTTGCTAACGATGAAGAACCGTTACCTTCGGGCTGGGTTTATCGGTATGACTGGGGCGGACCATATATATTGCAGTCAAACGGAAATTGTTGGTATGGCGTTGGTCCTGTTGCATATGGAATAAGCGAGTTCCATAACGGGATTGCGCTTATGCTTGATATGGACTACAACCTCTATTTTGTAAACAGCAGCTATGAACAAATATCGGACACGCTCTTTACAATTACAGGCGACGACAGAAACGACGAATACGGCAAGGTTATCAATAACGCCTATATCGGCGGCGGCAAGTTTACGTTCAAAGCCAACGGCGAAACATATCTGATAAGCGCCGGCGGAAGCGACTATTACGACAATAACGCGCCCAAAGCTTCTGATACAGCGCAGGAAGAAACCGAGTCCTCAGCGCCCGCGGAAAGCGAGCAGACGCCCGCAGAGGAAACAAAGCCGCAGAACAATTTACCGCAGAGCGTGAAGTACAATGTTACAAAGACTCCGTTACCCGCATATATGGATGAAGGAATCAATACATGGTACACTATAGAGGGATATTCCGCTGAGTACGACGTATATTATGCTACACAGAGTTCTTGGGATGGAGTTTCTTTTTCTTCTTTAAAAACGAACTACGTAATATTGAACAGCGACTATTCTGTTAAAGAAACACTCGACGATGTAAAATCGTGGTATCCGCTTTATGACACAATTTATTATAAGGATAAAGACGGAAACCGCGTTCTGCGAATCAAGGACAAGGAATATGCCGTTGAAAAGGGTAAAGTCACCATAAGCGACGGCGTTATCATTCAGAACGAAACGTACTATTCTATGGACGGCGACAAGCTCGACCTGCCGTATCACGGCGAGTTCTACGACGGAAAGTGCTTCTACACCGATGGCGGAAAGACGCTTTGCATGGACATGAACGGCAACGTCACCGACTACACCGAAAAGGTAAAGCCCATAACTGATGCGGGCTATGCCGTTGCCGCCTTAATCGACGGCAAGTATTATGTGACTTCCAATAACAACTGGTTCTCCATAGACGGCATTGACCTGAAAGTGAATGGAAAGCCTTATAAGGGCAGCGATGGAAAATACATCAACGGAAACCAGGCGAGAACCAAGAACGTAGACGAATACGGGCGAGTAACAAAATGCGGTGTAATTGACCTTGCTTCCGGCGAAATGCTATACGATTTTAATGATACGAATATGCGCTATGAATGGGGCGCAGATTCCGCATGGACAAGGGAAAATGGCAATTACAAACTGTGGTACAATTGGGAAAACAAAACGCAAAATGCATATGCGCTGAGCGAGTTCTATAACGGCGTTGCCCTGACGCTTGACAAGGATATGAACATCTATTTTGTAAACTTCAACTATGAAAAGATATCGGACACCCTTGCCACGCTTCCCGAAGGAGAAGAAGGTAATATGCTCGACGACGCTTACATAGGCGGCGGCAGGTTCACTTTAAAGGCGAACAACGAGGTTTACGTGGTAACCGTTGACGGGTAAGCGGTTGTGTAAATAAATGCGCTTTTGAAACGCATAATGCTTAATAACCCATCTTTTCTTCATAGCGGCGGCACAGAAATGTGCCGCTGTTTTTTATAATTTGTATGATATTTTGAAAATCACAAAGAGTTTTGTCTTTTTCTCAGATTCAAAATTACCAACCATAAGATATTTGTTATTTGTAGGAAGAGTATAGGTTATTTTATGTAAAACAATCTCTACAAAATCTATTATAACTAAAGGATTCCTTGTCTAATGCGGTTTAGCGGGTTGTTATATTAACCAACCGTTGTATATAGCCACTTACAAATAGTTTGTTAAATTTTATAGTGTATTTTATATGCACTATGCACATACATAAAATAATATTCGAAAGACAATCTGGACACAATTAACAATCTTTTTATATTGCTATTAAATTCGAAGAGTTTTGGCAAGATTCATGTAATTATATCAGATCCAAAAATATAATATCAGGGAGGAAAGAAAAAAGGATAGTTATACCGGTTTGAGAAAAAGAAAATAGAAATAGTAAAAAGTAAAAAGAAAACAATAGTAAGCGAAAATGGAGAGGAGTATGTAGTTTAATTATTAATGTTTTAATAATAATAAAAATAATTTACTAAAATACTAAAGATTTTGAAAAATATGTCGATAATATATTTGTGAGATAATTATGCAACCTATATATAACATTACTATAATTTGTTACCCTCCACAAGCACTATAAAAGGTACAATACATTTCACTGCCTTTTATGGGGCTAAAATGGGGTAATCATTAAAAGAAAATGTTGTTTGGGGTTAAATAATTACCTTTTAATTCATGTGATACCTTTTTACAACAATGTGAGGTGATGGGAAAAGATATGATTGTTTATCAGTTGATTTGGAGACAAATAAAAAGAGAAGAATATGTAAACAAGTTAGTATGAAAAAAGTTACTTATATATAATACTATTATATTATATAAGGTAACCTCTAAAAACCCCTATGAAAAAGAAGAAAAAAGTGATATAATAAGGATATGAAACAGAAAACACT
>CAKSEY010000024.1 GCA_934448295.1 uncultured Oscillospiraceae bacterium | reverse complement strand
CGCTATCAGCTACAAGGTCCTTGCGGACAGAGCCGGCTACTATAAGAATTCAAAGGAGGGCGTACAGACTATGTGCAAAATTGTCGAAGAATTAGTTAATGAAGAAAAAGACGATCTCAAGCGCAAAACAGCGTTGAAAATGCTTGCCAAGAAAATCTATTCCATTTAGGAAATCGCGTAGATTCTTGACATCGATGAAGCAATAGTTGAGGAGCTTTCCAAAAAGACTTCCGCATAATCAAGCCTACACCTGAACATTAAAAAGCCGATTACAGAAATACAGTCGGCTTTTTTGCCTTATAGAAAGGAAACTCAAATGCACGAAATCCGAAACGAACTGCATTTAAGCGGTTCACAGCCTAACATTGAAAAGCTGATAAACAGCGTTGTGACGCCGAATTATCCGATGATAGATTTTGCAAGAATCCTCCCTGTGCCGGACGAGTTAGCCTCTCTTCCCGCAGGTATGTCGCGGGTAAAGATAGACTGCTATCTGACGGCGGTAAATCCCGGTACAGCAGACCATCACCTTAAAAAGCTGCCTGCCGATGAATACGACAGACTGTTCAGGCTTGTCAAGGAATATTACAGCAACAATGACGGTTTCAACCACTGTATCACCGGCAGCTATCCCTATCCCGACGTCGGCTATTTTGCCGACGGAAAAAGAATGATAGACTGCCTGCAAAAGTACGGAGCGCCGAATTGGGGCGACTGGTGCGATCAGAACTGGGGACAGTTGACTAACTCCCATATCTACGAAATTGAATACAACAAATGGAGGTTCGTCACAACCGCCAATCCGTCAATAAAGGTGATCGGAAAGCTCGCTGAACTTAATCCCGCCGTTAGAATATATCACCGCTGGGCTAGTCTGGGCGGAAGAATCGTCGGTTCATGCTTGTACGAAAACGGGCAGCTTATTGCCGAACAGGAGTGCGCTCCGTTTTCAGAGGACGCTATAAGCATGGAGGAAGCGCTGTTCCCCGAAAGCAGGGCTGACTACTGTGAGCAGCAGGAGCCGTAGCAACAGAAAATCACCGAGCGTAGTTTTCGGTGATTTTCTGTTCTAAGTGTTAAATGCGGAGTTGTTGTTTTCTTCAATCTTCACTGCTTCGGTTTCCACCCAAGAAGCCTTAAAACCGCTGTTAATTGCGATATTTTGTGACTGAATATTCGCAGTTGCAGTGCCGTAGAACGGAACGTCACCCATATCAATAATCTTGTTCTTCAACAGAGTCACAAGATAGGAACCAATCCCCCTTGAACGGTATTCCGGCAAGATATCGATTCCAATCTGTTGCCAATGTGGTGCATCTTCCGAACAACCTGCCATCCCCATGATTGTATCACCATCGTAGGCAACTACAACAATTCTATCAGGGCGTACCGGACAGGGTGTAGGAAACGCAATTGCATTTGGAAACCGTGGATCACCGTAGAATGGGCTGATCTCACTATCGTAAAGCCACTTTACATGGCAGCGTTCTTCTACATCAATATTGCAACAGGGTAAAAACATATGATGTGTTGGGTTCATCTGATATCCATACTTCTTCAACTCTCTGTTTAGTTTCGTGAGATTATCAAATTCAAATAGGTGGTGTCCATCCACCGTTTGGATAAAGTTTTGCAAAAAATCATGCAAACATTCATCCGCCATAATTACAGTGTTCATTCCAAGTGTCACCATTTGCAGAAACGGCTTACCAGGACTATAGCTTCTTCTCCTCTCATTAAGTGCTGAGATTGTGATGATATTCTCATTCGCCTGTAAATCTGCTGGATTACAGTTGTAATCAATAGACAACTGCTCCAGAAGCTTCTCATAGTATTCTTTGAATCTAATTTCCATACTTATTTCCCCCTTTACATATTTTAATAGGTCAATTTGCTATTGATTATATCATATCCGACTCCAAAAGTCAAACAAAACATGAAAGGAGGCATTGTATGTACAAATATAGCAAAGAAGATTACATGAAACTCGCCAGCGTGAGCTGTCTTGACGTTGTGCTCATGCTCAATGACGATTGACGTGGGCGGCAAAATCACCGACAAATCCGTGCATATAAAGGACAGCGGAGGGCTGTATATCTTCCCCGACAAGAACAATTGGTACCGGCACTCGGACGGTGCAAAGGGATTTCCCGTTGACCTTGTGGCAGACACGCTGAATTGCAGCCGCGAACAGGCTCTTGATTTTATTGCGAAAACGGTAGTAAACGGAGTCCATGCACACGAAAGCTATTATGTCCCAAAACCAAAGCCAGAAATAAATCGAGCGATTTTCTCCATTCCTCCGCATAACATATCGCCGTCCAGAGTGATCGCGTACCTTATAAAGACGCGCGGCATTGATAAGGACATTGTTCTTTCAATGATACAGAGGAAAATGATAGCCGAGGATGAGACCCACCACAACTGTCTGTTTTTTGGCAGGGACATTGGCGGAAACATCATGAGCTGTGCCCTGCGCGGTACTACTCCGGTGAAATTTCGCGGAGAGGTTGCAGGCGGCGATAAATCCTACTCTTTCGTGATGAAAGGAAATTCGGATACGCTCCGCATTTTTGAGTCGCCGATAGACGCTATGTCCCACGCTACATTCTCCAAGCTGCTCAGAATTGACTGGACTAAAGACCACCGTATCAGCTTAAACGGCTGCGGGAATTTCAGTGCGGTTCAGCGGTATCTTACCGAACACCCGGAAATCCATAAGGTCAGCATTGCTCTCAATAATGACGCGGCAGGTAAAAAGGCTGCGGAGGGGCTTCAACACAAGATGAAAGCAAATTATCCTGACATGGTTTTCGCTGTCGGATTTTCCTGCTCCATATTCAAGGCTTACTGTGCGCTTCACGCTGAATAAAGCGAAACCCGCCGGGCGGAAATAAGCCAAGCGGGGTCCATGATCATTCTGACAACAGTTAATCGTTATAAAACGCGTACTTGTTCCCCGGGGTGCTCTTGCAGAAGTACATGGCGTTGTCCGCCAATGCGTACATTCTGTCGAACTTCATGCCCTTTTCAGTGCACAAAACCGCCCCCATGCTGACGGTGATCTTTCTGCCGAACATCTCCTGGATATCCGTGCTGCTGATCGCGTCAAAGAACTTGTTTATCATTTCGGCGCCGTGCTTTTCAGTGGTGACCTCCGGCGCGTAAACTGAGAATTCATCGCCGCCAAGCCGCATTACAACGCAGCCCTGGAATGTCTTTTTCAGGCAGTCTGCCACTGCAATGAGCGCCTTGTCGCCGATGGTATGACCGAATGTGTCGTTTATTGTCTTGAATTTGTCCACATCAAGCAGGCAGAACATCCCCGGCGTGCCGTCCGCAACCAGACGCTCCGTTCTGCGCTCGCCGCTGCCGCGGTTGCATATCTTTGTCAGCGGGTCGGTTTCGGAAAGCACCAGCAGGCGGTTCTCCAGCCGCTTCTTGTCCGTGATGTCCATCAGCGTGAGTATCATGATGTTCTCATTGCCAGCCAGAACCACAGTCCGCGCCGTGGTTTTCAAATACACAAGATCGTCCTTGCCGCGTATCGCGAACTCAAAATTACAGCTTCCCGGAGCCATCGCTATCGCGTCGAGCTGCTCCGTTATTTTGGACATATCGTTGACAAGTATCGGCGAAACCACGTCCTTTAGCAGCGTGCCCCTGCGCGGATTTCCGAAAAGCTGCTGCGCCGCGTCATTCAGCATAATTATCTCCCGCGTGTCGGTCTCGCAGGCGATAACCCCACAGCCCTGCATATGCAGCATTTCCGCGTATATCTCGTTCTGGTTTTCCAGCGCGGTTTTGAGCGCCCGCTGATATTCCAGCTCCCGCTTCTTCTCGGCGTCTATGTACTGCACCGCAAATACGGCTTCGATGAGCTTTCCATGTTCGTCGCGGTTCATGGCGAAAAAGCTGCCGCGGCACCAGTGGCCGTCAAAAGCAAGGAAATCGTGGCTCAGGACGTTGATATCAGGCATTCTTTCGGCAATGCTGGAAAGATCCGTGAAGCACAGCAGATCCTGAAGATATTTCGGGTCGGCGAGCGCCGTCATAGCTGTTTTCATCTGACTGCGCGCATTATCATTGCGGTTAACGTATTTGCATACCTCTTTGTTGCGCTTTATCTCGTGCTGAGTGTCAGCTTCCAGGTCAACCGTGTTTATTGACACGAAGGAGTTGCCAATACCGCGCAGTATCCTCTGCTCCAGAGTTTCACGCTTCTGCATATCGTTAACGACAAAAGCCGACACCATGCGCATAAGAATGAGCATATCAGTGTTGTCGCGGGGATTGTCCACCCCGATGAATCCCACAAGATCGTTGCCGCTGCGCAGCGGAGCCGCCATCAGGCTTTCTATGCCCTGCTGCTCCAGTATCTTGTACTCGTCGGAATCCTCGGATACCTCATGGCTGAGCGAATTTATGTAGAATTCGCCCTTGGTGTTGAAGAAGTGCAGCCAGCGTTCTATCACTGACATCTCAACGTTGCTGAGAAATTCTATCTCCGGCTCAATGCCCTCCGCGCACCATTCATAGGTGTTGTGGAGCATTTTCATATCTTCGTCAAATTCGAAGATATAGCTTCTGTCCGCGCCGTAATAATGCGCGATTATTTCAAGAAGCTGATTTATCGCGCCGTCTATGCCGCTGTTTATATAAAGCGTCTCAACGCACTTCACCAGCGTTGACTGAAGCGCTGCCTGACGTTCTGTATCGCTTAATGTGGTGTTTATTACCGCTCACCCTCTCAAATCCTGCCAAATCAGATAGTGCAGTTTCTTTTAAAATTATATCACTTTTTTCGACTTCTGTCAACGCACCGACAGCGGGCAAATCGGCTTAGTTCAGAAGATTTCACATAATTTTCAGAAGCAAAAAGGCGCTGCCAGGAAGCAGCGCCAGATAATGTTAAAACTGTAATAATCAGTCCATAGCCTTCTTGATGGCAGCCATGAGCTCGTCGTAGGTCTCGTATGCGGGAAGGTCGGGGTTGGCAGCCTTGATGCTGTCGGGGCTCTTGAACAGGAAGCCCGCCTTGCTTGCACGGATCATGCCGAGATCGTTGTGGCTGTCGCCGCTGGCAATGGTCTCAAAGCCAATGCTCTGGAGCGCCTTTACGGTGGTGAGCTTGGACTGCTCGCAGCGCATCTTGAAGCCTGTGATCTCGCCGTCCGGCGCTACCTCGAGAGTGTTGCAGAAGATGGTCGGCATACCGAGCTTCTTCATGAGGGGGCCTGCGAACTGGGAGAACGTATCAGAAATAATGATCACCTGGCAGATGGAACGAAGCTCGTCGAGGAACTCCTTTGCGCCGGGCATGGGGTCGATCTTTGCGATGGTGTCCTGGATCTCCTTAAGACCAAGACCGTGCTCCTTGAGGATACCAAGGCGCCACTTCATGAGCTTGTCGTAATCCGGCTCGTCGCGGGTGGTGCGCTTGAGCTCAGGAATACCGCTGGCTTCTGCAAAAGCTATCCAGATCTCAGGAACCAGTACGCCCTCGAGATCGAGGCAGGTGATATACATTGACATTGTGTTTTCCTCCGTTTTATGTAGTGTGCCGCTGTGCGGTCAGCGATTTAATTATATCACATCTCGGTGAAAATTTCAATACGTTAAACCGAAAAATTACGAACGTTTTCTGGAGATAACAAGGAATGCTCCCGCCAGCGCCGCTATACCGCCAACGACAGCGAAGCCCTCGGCGCCGGTGTCCGGGCTTCCCTTCTGAACGGAGTCGGGCTCGTCTGCGGGCAGCGGCTCCTCGGTGCTGACGTTCAGGTCGGCTCCGGTGATATCCAGCAGGAGCTGGTATATCACGCCGTGTCCCTGCTCATTGGGGTGGATATCCACGCGGGAAATGTTCGTGTATTCCAGCGCGTGCCCCGCAAACGCCGCGTTAACGTCTGCGACCTGCGCGCCGTTGTTCTCTGCGGCGGAGGCTATGCCGGAATTCAGCTCCTCCAGCTTGGTGCGCGCCATGGCGTCGAAAAGCTCCATGCCGGTCACGCCCTCAAAGGGGTTATAGACCGTGAGCACGATTATCTGGCTCTCTGGCGCCCTCGCTGAGACTGTGCCCAGAATTCCGTCTATATTATCCACCACCTGCTGGATATCTACGGAATCGGCAGCTTCGGTCATTGCCCGGGCGAAATCCATCATTATATCAAGATAGTTTTCCCCGTCTGCTTCAGCCGTGGCGCCGCCGGAGGTCAGCGAACCGAGCAGATCCCCGCCGGAGACCGCGCCGCTCATTATCTTCAGCAGCTCGGGATTTTCCGCCGCCTTATTCATCGCCGCCGTCAGCATTGGCTGGAGGAAATCGTTGCCGCCTATCGACACGACCACCGTGTCGGCTCCCTCGAGAGCCTTGGCTATATCCTCGTCCTCAAGCGCCGTCAGCAGCTCGCCGGAGGTTCTGCCGTCCACCGCAAAGTTGCTGTATTCCGTGAAATCCTCGCCGAGCCGGTTGGCGAAGCTCCCCGCCGCGCTGTAATTATCCCCGGAAACGTATCCGTCAAGCCCGTATCCGGTGGTTATGGAGTCCCCGAGGACGACCAGTCCCTCCGCCTCGGCATGGGCGGTGATTCCAACAGAAGCCGCAAGCAGGGCGGCTGTAAATAGTGCAGTTATCTTTCTCATAAGGTTCCTTTCCAGAATCTCTTGTTATATGTTATAGTATTGAATATTTCCTCGGAAATATCGCAAGTATATTGTACCATATTTTCCCGCCGCTGTCAACTGCCGAATTTCTCCATTGCTTCAACGACCTGCTGTGCGCGCTGTTCCGCGAGCTCCGGATTTACGTCCGGGGAGTATACGCTGGGAGCCTGCGGAATTCCCGCCAGAACGGCGCACTGCTCGTCCGTCAGCTCCTCGGGCGGCACCCCGTAATATCCCATCGAAGCCGCGTAGATACCGTAGTAGTTGCTGCCGAAATAGATGGTGTTCACATACAGCTCGAATATCTGCTCCTTGTCCAGCTTATCCTCCAGCTCAAACGCGGTGAACACCTCCGCAGCCTTGCGCTCCAGCCGCTTATCCTGCGTGTAGTAGATGTTCTTCGCGGTCTGCATGGTTATGGTGCTGCCGCCCTCCGCAAAATCCATCTCCGCCAGGTCGTGGAGCAGCGCGCGGCATATCGCGGAGGGGTCTATCCCGCTGTGCCCCCAGAAATCGTGATCCTCCACCGCCGTAACGGCGCGGACGTAGAAGTCCGGCAGTTCGTCGAAGCTCACATAGTGCTCGTCCGACCGCATATCCGCGTACACCTGCCGCACCGGACGCTCCTCCACCGCCTCGCTGTACATATTCCAGCCGAGGACTGCGAACGCTCCCACCGCTATCAGCGCCGCCGAGATCAGCGACACTAAAATCAGCAGCAGGACTTTAAGTACTTTGCGGAACTTTTTCATAGGCACCTCCATTTACATAAAATACAACTTAATCCCTGCTCTTGACAATTTCAAAAAAATGTGATAAAATGATAAGGTACTTGACGTTATGGTACCTGACATAATTCAGAAGAGGTGAAACAATGCAGGATATAGACGAACAGCTCACCGGGCTGATACACGACTGGTTCTCCCGGATACGCGGACAGATATCCGCCGGGAAAAGCGAATTCATGGGCGGCAGGGCGCTGCTGGAGCGCGAACGCGTTCTGCTGACGATAGGCAGGGACGGCGAGATAGTCCAGAAGCGGCTTTCGGAGCTTTTGTCCGTCAGCCCGCAGTCCATGTCCGAATCGCTTGTGAAGCTGGAGCACGACGGCTACATCACCCGCGCCAAGAGCCAGCGCGACAAGCGCGAAACGATAGTCACCCTTACGCCGGCGGGAAAGGCACATTCAGACGAGCTTGCACAGAAAATGCGGAGCCAGGCGCACCACTTCCTGGAGCCGCTCACCGGGGAGGAAAAGCACACGCTCTATTCCCTGCTGAAAAAGCTGATGGACACCCGCGAACCGGCATTACCCCACGACTGACCACCAGAGAAGGAGGAAACAACATGGCATTTGAAAGAATAACCGAATACGCTTCCGAGAAGCAGAGGCTCTGCACCGAACACGACACCATCTCCGACGAGCTTTTCCGCGAGTATGGAGTTAACCGCGGCCTGCGCGACATCAACGGAAAGGGCGTCCTCACCGGACTTACCCGCATTTCCAAGATAGTTTCGTTTAGGGACGAGAACGGAGTTCACGAGCCCTGCGACGGCGAGCTGTGGTACCGCGGCTACAACATAAACACACTTATCTCCGGGCTGAACGGCGGCTTCGGCTTCGAAAAGACCGCGTACCTGCTTATCTTCGGGGAGCTGCCCACAGACGAACAGCTTGCGGAATTCAACGATATCCTCACGGAATGCCGCGTTATTCCCTCGAACTTCACCCGGGACGTTATCATGAAGGCTCCCTCAAAGGACATCATGAACTCCATGACAAAGAGCATTCTAACGCTGTCCTCCTATGACGACAACCTCGGCTCCAACGATATAGACAACTGCATACGCCAGTGCCTCCAGCTCACGGCGGTGTTCCCCATGCTGGCGGTTTACGGCTACCATGCCTACAACCACTACGAGAACGATGAAAGCATGTACATTCACCGTCCGGCTCCCGGGCTTTCCACCGCGGAAAACTTCCTGAGAATGCTCCGCCCGGATATGCAGTACACTGAGCTTGAAGCGAGAGTTCTCGACATCGTGCTAATGCTCCACATGGAGCACGGCGGCGGCAACAACTCCACGTTCACCACCCGCGTAGTCACCTCCGCAGGTTCGGATACATACTCCGCCATTGCGGCGGCTATGTCCTCGCTGAAGGGCCCCCGCCACGGCGGCGCTAACCTCAAAGTAATGCAGATGATGCAGGATATCCGCACGCACCTTTCCGACCCCTCCGACAAGGACGAGGTCAGGGCTTACCTGAAGAAGCTGCTGGACGGCGAAGCGTTCGACCGCAAGGGGCTCATCTACGGAATGGGACACGCGGTGTACTCCATCTCCGACCCGAGAGAGCGGGTGCTCAAATCCTACGTCCAGAAGCTGGCGGAGGCAAAGGGCAAGACCAGCGACATGGCGCTGTACTCCAACATCGAGGAGATCGCTCCGCAGCTTATCGCCGAGAAGCGCCGTATCTACAAGGGCGTAAGCCCCAACGTGGATTTTTACAGCGGCTTCGTATACGATATGCTGGGAATCCCGCTGGAGCTGTACACTCCGCTGTTCGCCATCGCCCGGGTAGTCGGCTGGTCGGCGCACCGTATCGAGGAGCTGGTCGGCTCCAGCAAGATAATCCGTCCCGCATACAAGAGCGTGATGGAGGAGATCGAATAAAGCGCGTGAGGGCGGGTGTGTAAGCACCTGCCCATTTTATTTATCGGCTTACGATACGGTAATAGCTCCGCGAGGTTGCCGCGTAAACCACGACGTACAGCGCCGCGAAAACCGCGTAGCACACCAGCGCGACAAGCGCGAGGAACCCCGCGTCGCGCATTGCGAACAGCCCGAGCAGCTTCGTCAGCATGGGGAATGCGAAAACCATGTGGACTCCTGCGGCGATAAGCGGCGCAAAGAACACCGTCAGCACCTGCGAATCCACCGCCCGGCGGATATCGCGGTCGTTCATGCCGACCTTGCGGAGAATGTCGAACCGCGCCCGGTCGTCGAAGCCCTCGCTTATCTGCTTGTAGTACATTATAAGCACCGCCGCCAGAATAAATACCCCGCCGAAGATAACTCCCAGGAAGAACAGCCCGCCGTAAAGCCCGAAGAATTCCTCGTATTCGCGCACGCGGCATTCCGTGCTGAGCCAGTCGTATGTGAACGGGTGGGTCTCCGCCCTGAATTCGTCTATCAGCGCGTTGTTGATTTCCAGCTTGACGCTGTCGTCACAGTCAAGGTCGAAGCAGTAATAGTACACCTTGTAGGATATCATTCCGCCGTGGACCTCCGTAATGCTGTTCTGATAGCTGCACAGGCTGTCAAGGTCGGAATAATTCTTCACGAAAAGATATATCGTGTCTGTCACCGTGGCGGAATCCGCACCGGTTATCGTGAACTTGTCAAGGCGCTGTGTTATGCGGTAGCTTCCCCAGTCGTCGAGCTGTATCTCGTCATGGTCGAAGCCCTTTCCCTTGAAATACACCGCCGCCTCGCCGTCAGAAAGCTGTATATCCGTGCCGTAAAGCGCGTTGTAATCAGCTATCGGGATAACGTACACCGAGCGCAGGTCAAGGGAAATTTCGTCCATTGCCGCGTTCTCCATGTCCAGGCGGCTGCCGATCACCGCGCCGGAAAGGTCTGCGTAGGAATACGCGAGGACGTTCTCCGGGGAAGCGCCGTGCTTCTCCGCAAGCTCCTCAACGCTTTCGCGGTAGGCGGATATCTCGCTCTCCGGGAGTCCATACGCCGCCGTCACAATGTCCCGGGGATAGCGCTGTTCCAATATCGCGCCCTCGCCCATGTAAAGGCATATCGTGGAGGAAAGCGTCACCAGCACCATTGTGCTGAGGATACAGATGGAAGCCAGTCCCGCGCCGTTCTTCCGCATACGGAAGGACATCTGCGACACGGAAACGAAGTGGTTCGTGCGGTAGTAGTATTTCTTATTCTTCTGGAGCGCTCTGCAAATCACCACGGAGCCCGCCATGAACAGCAGATAAGTCGCCGCGATAACCAGTATCACCGCCGCCATGAAGCCCAGCATTGCGGTCATTGGCTCCTCGATGGTCACAGCCATGTAGTATGCCGCCGCCAGCATGAGCGCCCCCAGCACCGCCGGAAACCAGTTGGCGCGGGGCGGCTTTTCTCCCGCGTTTTCGGAGTGCAGCAGCTCGATGGGCTTCGCGGTGAACACCTGCCGCAGTACGTTCAGGTGAATAAGGAAGAATATCGCCGCGAACACGACAAGGCAGGCGGCCACGGCGGTTCCGCTCACCGAGAACTGATACTGAGCCTCACCCCTGATTATCTTCACCGCGATAAGCTCCGCAAGCTTTGAGAACAGTATTCCCGCGCCAAGCCCGAGAACCATGGACATAAGATAAACCATCAGCGTTTCCCAGGTCATTATGCGGGCGAGATTCCTCTTTCCCATGCCCAGGATATTGTACAGACCGAATTCCCGCTTGCGGCTTTTTATCAGGAAAGAATTCGTGTAGAACAGGAATATCGCCGAGAATACCACCATGATAACAACGCCTACCGTCATCATCTCTTTCATCATGTCGCCGCCCCTCATTCCGTCAAGGAGCGGATTTTGGGACAGGAAATTCACGATATAAAATATCATCACCATCAGAGAACAGGTCAGGATATACGGGATATAGAGCTTCCCGTTCCTGCGTATGCCGCCGGCGGCGAGCCTTGCGTATAGTCTCATGCCCTGCCGCCTTTCCTGTCGGCGCGCAGGCCCTGCGGCTCAGCCGAGGAGCTGAGAAGCGTCAGCGCGTCCGTAATTCTGCGGTAAGCCTCGCCGTCGGTGCAGTCCCCGCGATAAAGCTGGTGGAACACCGTGCCGTCCTTGATGAACAGCACCCGCTTCGCGCGGCTTGCCGCCTTTGCGGAATGAGTGACCATAAGTATCGTCTGACCGCGCCGGTTTATCTCGCTGAAAAGCCTCAGCAGCTCGTCGGAGCTGCGGCTGTCCAGGGCGCCGGTGGGTTCGTCTGCAAGCAGGAGCTTAGGCTCGGTGATGAGCGCCCGCGCGGCGGCTGTGCGCTGCTTCTGCCCGCCGGAGATCTCGTAGGGGTACTTCCGCAGCAGCGCCGAAATCCCGAGGAGCTCGGCGGTTTTGCTGAGCTTCGGCTCCATTTCCGGGTACTTTTCGCCCCGCAGCACCAGCGGCAGCAGGATATTATCCCGCACCGTGAACGTATCCAGCAGGTTGAACTCCTGGAAAACGAACCCGAGGTTGTCCCGTCGGAAATCCGCAAGGCGGGCGTCCTTTATCTTCGCAAGATCCATTCCGTCCAGGATAACGCTGCCCCCGGTGGGCTTATCCAGCGCCGCGAGGATATTCAGCAGGGTCGTCTTTCCGGAGCCGCTCTCGCCCATTATCGCGATGTATTCGCCCGGCTCCGCTGTGAAGCTCACGTTTTTCAGAGCCTCCACGCGGTTTCCGCCGAGCCGCGTTGTGTAGGTCTTTTTAAGACCGGATATTTCAAGTATCGGCATATCTGTCATTCCTTTCTTTACAGGGACAGATCCGGCGGCGATGTGTGGTTTTTGGTTCGGTAATCATATTTAAGGAGAAGTGCGCCGCCGTTCCTGTCTGTATCTATTCTACCAGAATGACGGAATATCCGCAATCGAATCGTCTTACATCTGTATTACGTTTTTGTAACATTAGGTCATCACTCCCGCACGTCCACGGAGTCCCTGGAAAGGTCTATCGAAACTGTGGTGCCGCTTTCGCCGCTCTCTGCGGTGATGGAGTGCCCCAACGCCCCGCATATCCTCCGGCAGAGGTATAGCCCCAGTCCGCTTGCCTTCATGTCAGACCTGCCGTTGCAGCCGGTAAAGCCCTTGTCGAATATCCTCGGGAGATCCTCCGGGGCTATGCCGATGCCCGTGTCGCTTATGCGCAGCACTCCGTCCCGGAAAGCTATCGTTATGCCGCCGGTTTTCGTGTATTTCAGCGAGTTCGAAAGCACCTGCCCCACCACGAAAAGCAGCCACTTTTCGTCCGTCAGCACCGTACATTCCGCCGGGGCGTACTCCAGCGTGAGCCTCTTCCTGATGAACTGCGAGGAGAATTTCCGCAGAGCCGCGCGGATCACCCCATCAAGGGAGCACTCCCGGATAACATAGTCCGTGGAACTGCTCTCCAGCCTGATATAGCACATGACCATGTCCACGTATTCCTCTATCCGCGTGAGCTGCACGGAAAGTTCCCGGCTCTCCGGGGAGTCCTGCTCCGCCAGGGTCAGCCGCATTGCCGCAATGGGAGTTTTTATCTGGTGCGCCCACATCGTGTAGTAGTCGGTCGTCTGTTCGAAGCTCTGCTCGTATTTCTGAGCCTGCTCGGCGCGGCTGCGGAACAGTATCATCAGCAGCTCCTGATAGTCACGCTCGGCGGCGTTGTCCGGCGCCGGGAGATTCTCGCAGGAGACCGTGATGTCCTCCCGCAGCTTTTCAAGGATCGCCCGCCGCCTGCGGAACCTCACGAGATCCACAGCAAATATCGCGGCGGAAACCGCCCCGCACAGTGCCGCGGCATAGCCCACGGCTCCCGCCGGAACTCCCCCGGCAAGGAACACCGCCGCGCATACCGCCGCCATCAGCAGCGCCCAGAAAATAACGCGCCGCCGCGCGTATATGTACTCCTTCATTCGACGATATACCCCATTCCGACCTTGGTTTTTATGAACCCGGTAAGCCCCGCGCCGTCCAGCTTTCTGCGCAGCCTTGCGACGTTCACGGTCAGGGTGTTCTCGTCAATGAAGCAGTCGGTCTCCCACAGCCTGTCCATCAGCTTTTCGCGGCTGACCACCTTTCCCTTGCTCTCCATCAGCGTCTGGAGTATCCTGTACTCGTTGCGGGTAAGCTCCACGCGGTTCCCGCCGACATTAAGCGAGGCGTCCGCGGTGTTCAGGACAGCGCCGTTGTGCTCAATGATCCCCACCTGCTGGGCGAAATCGTAGCTCCTGCGCAGCAGCGCCTGTATCTTCGCCACCAGCACCGGCATATCGAACGGCTTCGCGATAAAATCGTCCCCGCCCATGTTCATCGCCATGATTATATTCATGTTGTCGCACGCCGAGGATATGAACATCACCGGCACCCGGCTGGTCTTGCGTATCTCTTCGCACCAGTAAAATCCATTATAGAACGGCAGCGTTATGTCAAGCAGCACAAGGTGCGGCTGGAACTCCGCTATCTCCTCCGATACCCGCCGGAAATCCGAGGTGCATTTCACCTCCAGATCCCACCCGGAAAGCCCCTTGCTCACCGCCTTGGCTATGCTGTCGTCGTCCTCTGCTATATATACACGGTACATTGTGAATCCCTTTCCGAAACGATTTCTGTATTAACTGTATTATAGCACAAAAAAAACTGAACGTCAATAGGAAATCTGCAAAACAAAGCCGCCGCTTTATATGTCCGCTCCGGTATGATATCCCGGGGTTATGCACAGCTAACGAACAATTGTGACGATTCTCACCCAAAAATCACATAATTCTCTTGACAACTACGCTGTTGTTTGGTATAATAATGATGTATCGAATAGTTGTACGAATATGCGCTGCGGCGCGTGAAAGGAATGTTCCAGCATTGAGCAAGGTTCGAATGACAGTAGCAAAGGCTATGACCGAATGTCTCGCAGCCGAGGGGATAACCACCGTTTTCGGCTACCCGGGCGCGGCAATATGCCCTTTCTATGATGAATTATACAAGACGGATATCCGCCACATACTCGTCCGCCACGAGGTGAACGGAGGTCATGCGGCAAGCGGCTACGCAAGGATCACCGGGAAGCCGGCGGTCGCGATAGCCACAAGCGGTCCGGGTGCGCTGAATCTCATCACCGCCATCGCCACCGCATATATGGACTCCGTGCCGATGGTCGTTATCACCGGACAGGTGAACTCCGACCAGATAGGGCGCGATGTGTTCCAGGAAGCGGACATCACCGGTTCCGCCGAGCCTTTTGTAAAGCACAGCTACCTGCTGAAGCGGCCAGAGGACGCCGCAGAGGTGTTCAAGCGCGCGTTCTACATCGCGGGCACCGGCAGAAGAGGCCCCGTGCTGATAGATATTCCGTTTGACGTGCAGAAAGCCGAGATAGACTTCGAGTATCCCGAGACTGTGGATATCCGCAGCTACCGCCCCAGCAGCACCGGCAACGGAAACCAGGTGAAGCGCGCTGCGGCTCAGATAGCCGCAGCAAAGAAGCCGCTGATACTTGCAGGCGGCGGGCTTTTCACCGGGGACGCAGTGAAGCTCATGCAGGACTTCGCCGAAAAGACGGATATCCCGGTGGTCTCCACGATGATGGGTCTTGGCGCTATCCCGACCGATTCCCCGCTGTTCTACGGTATGCTCGGAATGCACGGCTGCAGGGCGGCAAACAACGCGGTGAACTCCTGCGACACGCTGATACTCCTCGGCGCGAGGGTAGGCGACCGCGCGATAGCCGCAATGAAGCAGCGCGACGACCTGACAGTTATCCATGTTGATATAGACCCCGCCGAGATAGGAAAGAATCTCGACGTTGATATCCCGATAGTCGGCGACCTTACGCTGGTGCTCGGGCAGCTTATCGAGGCGGTTTCCGCTGGCGAGCACTCCGGCTGGAAGCAGGAGCTGGACAGCTTCCGCGAGGACAGGGCGATAGAGCCCGCGCCCTCCGGCTATGTGAACCCGAAGCAGTTCATAAAGGCGCTGGACAAGCACCTGCCGAACGACGCGGTAGTCGTTGCGGACGTCGGTCAGAACCAGATATGGACAGCCCGGAACATCACGATAAACGGCGGCAGATTCCTGACCTCCGGCGGCATGGGGACTATGGGATATTCCCTCCCGGCGGCGATAGGCGCAAAGCTCGCGGATCCCTCGAAGCAGGTGGTCGCAGTGTGCGGCGACGGCTCCTTCCAGATGCAGATGATGGAGCTTGCGACCGCCGTTCAGCACGATGTGCCCGTCAAGGTCGTGGTCATGAGGAACAACTACCTCGGCATGGTGCGCGAGCTTCAGGAAAAGGCTTACGACAACCGCCTGATGGCTGTTTCGATAGACGGAAGCCCCTGCTTCACCAAGCTGGCGGACGCCTACGGCATAAGCAATGAGCTGGTTGACAGCGCCGACATGATGGACGCCGCGATAGAGCGCATGATATCCTCCGACAAGCCGTATCTCCTTGAGGTGGCAGTCGAGGATCTTGAAAAAACAATTCTTTGACGGGGGTGCAGGCATGAAGCATACTATTTCAGTTCTGGTAGAAAACCATGCAGGCGTTCTCGCAAGAGTGGCAGGTCTGTTCGCACGGCGCGGCTTCAACATCGACAGCCTCGCGGTGGGCGTGACTGACGACGAAAAGGTCTCCCGCATTACGATAGTCGCGGACGGAAGCGCGTACACCCTTGAGCAGATAGAAAAGCAGCTCAACAAGCTGATAGACGTCATCAAGGTCAAGACGCTCCACAACGACACGGCGGTGACGCGCGAGCTGGTTCTCATAAAGGTGAGCTGCACCGCAAAGCAGCGCCCCGAGCTTATCAGCATTGCCGAGATAGCAAAGGGCAAAATTTCGGACATCTCCACAAACTCCATGACGATAGAGCTGTCCGACACAAAGCAGAACCTCGACACCTACGAGGAGCTTCTGCGCCCCTACGGGATAAAGGAAGTAGTCCGCACCGGCACCATCGCCATGCAGAAGGGCGAAGCTTCCGTCAGGGTTTGACCGTATAACCTCGCTCAAAAGGCGTCGTATATTAATTCTTCAAAAGGAGATACAAAACAATGGCAAAGATCTATTATCAGGAAGACTGCAACCTGTCCATGCTCGACGGCAAGACTGTTGCTATCATCGGCTACGGCAGCCAGGGTCACGCTCACGCTCTTAACCTCAAGGAGAGCGGCGTTGACGTGATCATCGGCCTTTACGAAGGCTCCAAGAGCTGGAAGAAGGCTGAGGACGCAGGCTTCAAGGTTTACACAGCCGCTGAGGCTGCCAAGAAGGCTGACCTTATCATGATCCTCATCAACGATGAGAGGCAGGCTGACCTGTACAAGGAGAGCATCGCCCCGAACCTCACCGCTGGCAAGACCCTTGCATTTGCGCACGGCTTCAATATCCACTTCGGTCAGATCGTTCCCCCGGCTGACGTTGACGTTATCATGATCGCCCCCAAGGGTCCGGGTCACACTGTTCGTTCTGAGTACCAGATTGGCAGAGGCGTTCCCTGCCTTATCGCCGTTCATCAGGACGCTACCGGCAGAGCGCTCGACACCGGACTTGCTTATGCGGCTGGTATCGGCGGTTCCAGGGCAGGCGTTCTTACCACCACATTCCAGTGCGAGACTGAGACCGACCTGTTCGGTGAGCAGTGCGTACTCTGCGGCGGCGTTACAGCCCTGATGAAGGCTGGCTTTGAGACTCTGGTCGAGGCTGGTTACGACCCCCAGAACGCATACTTCGAGTGCATCCACGAGATGAAGCTTATCGTTGACCTTATCTACAAGGGCGGCTTCAAGATGATGAGATACTCCATCTCCGATACCGCTGAGTACGGCGACTACGAGATCGGCAAGAGGATCATCACCGAGGACACCAAGAAGGAAATGAAGAAGGTTCTTCACGAGATTCAGGATGGTACATTCGCACGCAACTGGATCACCGAGAACAAGATGGGCAGAAGCCACTTCAACGCTTGCCGCCGCATTGAGAGCGAGCACCAGCTCGAGAAGGTAGGCGCTGAGCTCCGCAAGCTGTATAGCTGGACAGACGATATCGACGTTGCTTCCGGCACAGCAGCTCCCGCTAAGAAGGCTGCTCCCGCTGCCAAGAAGGCTCCGGCTAAGACAGCCACCAGAAAGACTGCCAAGAAGACCACAAAGAAGTAATTCGCTTAATATCACGCAAGGCTGCCCGAAAAAGGCAGCCTTGTTTTTTATGGAAATTGTGCGGTTTATCCGGCGGAGCGTTTCATTTCCTCTATGCGCCGTTTTAACGCGGCATATCCGGCTTCGGCGTCGCTGATTTCCGCGACTGCCTTTTCCATGGGGCATATGTCCGTCCCGGCGCGGTTTTTTATCCTTTCGGTGAGGATATCCCAGGTGCAGGCTACTCCGTGGGATTCAAGGTATGCCTTTCCGGCTTCGGACATGGTGCTCCCGTGGACGCTGACTACCCCCGCTTTAACGAACAGCATGGCGGCGGCCTTTCCCACGATAACGTCAGCGGCGGAATAGCCGGAAAGCTCCATGCCGGCGCCGATGAATTTCATCATCGGAGAGATCCCCCTGCCATCGTCAACGATTATTCCACCGTCCCTGCAAAGGGCGATGGAATGTCCTTTCAGGGCGCTTATGGCAAGCTCTGCGTCAGTCATTTTTCTCGTCCCTTATCATAAGCTTTCTCAGCAGAATGATCACCCCGGGCACCAGTACAGCCTGCACCGCCAGTCCGATGAATCCGGTCTGGATCTGCTGCCAGATCATCGCGGGAGTGAACGGCGAGAAGCTCTGGGTAAGCGCGACAAGCCCCATGAAAGCGGCTCTGCCTGCGACCTGCGCGGAAATCACCGCCGGGAACGCCCACAGCCCGTTAGCCGCTATTTTCCTGGTGAAAAGCCCGGAAACCACCGCAAACACCGCAAGCTCCGCCATCATGAACGGAAGCCTTGCCGCAGCGGGCATTGCGCTCCCTGCCGCCTAGGTTATCGCAAAGCTGACCAGCGGCGAAAGCACTCCCACCGCAAGCCCCCACCTGGAGCCAAGCAGGCAGCCGCCTATCAGAACAGGCAGATACATCGGCAGCCACTGAACTCCCCCCGGCTGACCCAGCGCAAGGTGTACAAGCTGCGGCAGCGCCACAGCCAGAGCGACCAGCCCGGCGGATATCAGTGTCTTGACCGCGATTTTCTTTCCGGCCGAAACATTGTAATATGTAAGTGCATTTTCCAGCATTTTGTTACCTCCTCAGTGCTCGAATGTCTTTGCCACGCTTACTAGGAGCTCACGGATAGGCAGGTGCTGCGGGCATATCTTCTCGCATTTTCCGCACTTTATGCAGTCGGAAGCCTTTCCGCCCTGGCGCGTGTAAACCTCGCTGTAATAGTAATCAGGATTCCAGTCGTGGGTGAACTCCTTTGTGTTCATGCAGGAGAACAGGTCGGGAATGGATATCTTCTTCGGACAGCCCGCAACGCAGTAGCGGCATGCTGTGCAGGGTATAAGCTTCTTTGAATGGAGTATCTCCACCACCCTGTTCACCGCCGCAAGCTCCGTTTCGTCCAGCGGCTTGAAATCCTTCATGTAGCCGATGTTGTCCCCAAGCTGGGCGAGGTCGCTCATTCCGGAAAGCACGCACAACATTCCTTCAAAGCCCGCCGCGAAGCGCACGGCATAGCTTGCCGTGCTCCCGCCGTGCAGGTCGTCAAGGACCTTCTTAGCCTCTGCGGGCATATTCACGAGATTTCCGCCCTTTACCGGCTCCATAACAAGCACGGGCTTGCCGAACTTCCGACAGACCTCGTACACCTTACGGCTCTGCACCGCCGGGTCGTTGTAATCGAGATAATTAAACTGTATCTGCACGACCTCTATCTGGGGATATTCGGTGAGTATCTGCTCCAGCACCTCGGCGGTGTCGTGGAAGAAAATGCCAAAGTGCTTTATCTTTCCCTCCGCCTTGAGCTCCAGCGCGGTCTCATAGGCTTTGCACGCCTTGAATTTCGGGTAGTTTCCGGCTCCCTGCGCGTGCATCAGGTAGAAGTCAAAATAATCCACGCCGCACCATTTTAGTTGGTTTTCAAAGAAAGGCCGGATATCCTCCTGCCTGCTGAAATAGCTGTCGGTCAGCTTGTTTGTGAGAATGTAGCTTTCCCGTGGGTAGCGGCTTGTAAGACAGGAGCGTATCGCAGTTTCGCTCTGCCCGCCGATATACCCGTGGGCAGTGTCAAAATAATTAAAGCCCTCCTCGATGAAACGTTCTATCATCTTGCAGAACTGCGGCTCGTCGACCTTGCCGTCCTTCATTGGCAGACGCATACAGCCGAATGCCAGTTTTTTCTTTACGTTTTCCATGTGTACCTCCTTATAGTTCGTTTATACTGAATATCTCAGCCATACTGCGCCGCTTGAAAACTGCTTAACGTTGGTCAGCTTCAGCGGAGTTACCGGGCGGTTTTCCAGCAAACCGTCGAACACAGCCGCCATGCCTCCCCTGCCGTCGATACCGGCGCCGATGAGTACGCTCACCTCGTCCAGCAGCCCCGCTTCAAGGAAACCTGCGTTGATGTGCCCGCCGCCGACTACCGCCATTCTCCTGACCCCGAACTGCCCGGAAAGGATCTCGCAGGCGCGTTTCAGGTCGATCCTGTCCTTGCCGCAGGTTATCCAGGAAATGTGATTCCCATCAAGGTAATCAAGATATTCCCGGCTTACCGCTTCGCTTGTGACTATCAGCAGCGGACGGCGGCTTGCGGGATCGTCCTCCCATAAAAGGGTGCCCCTGGTGTCCATCACTATTTCGTAGCCTTCGGCTTCCGCCGCCTTTGAAAACGCTTCCCCGCCCGACGTTTTATCGGGAGATTTGGGCTTGAACTCCCCGGGAAGCGCCATTTCAAGCTGCGCCGTGACCCTGCCGCTGACCCTGCTGGGAGCGTTCAGCTCGTCCAGCGTTTCGTAATACTCCTGAACGCCCGGGAGATGTTCGGTCATGGCGCAGTCAATGTGCCCATCAACAGATGTCATCATGTGACAAATTATATACGTTTTTTCCATTATTATGCTCTCCTTTACATGATTTGGTTTGCGGTATATTCTTATTATACATTCTGGAGTTCACTCTAAGTCAAGTGTTTTATCCAAAAAAACAAAAAATTATTTAGACGAAGTAATTCAGCCAGCGGTCTTGCGTAATTATCGGATATGGTATATAATAGAATCAGCTTATAAAAAAATCCCGCATAAGCGGGACGGAAAGGCGGCAGAAATGGAGCCGAAAAAACACACAGCATACTACCATCTTCCCGGTCTGTTCGAATTCTACGAGCTGTACCGGATCTTCCTGTCGCTTTTCCGGGAGCACAGGGAATACTTCTACGACTGGTGCGAAATAGGCTCCGTTTACGGCGCGCCTGCCGACTGCCTGTGGGGCGGAGGGCGCGTCGGCTACGGGGAGCACGACCCCCGGGAGGTTCTGGGGCTCATGCGGGAATACGGCGTTTCACCCCGGCTGACATTCAGCAATTCCCTGCTCACCCGGGAGCACCTGGCGGACAGGAGGTGCAATTCCCTCTGCGCGCTGTTCAGCGAAAACAAGGATATCCGCAGCGGCGTAATAATTCACTCTGACCTGCTGCTGGAATATCTGAAAACGAACTACCCGGGGTTCTATTTTGTGTCCTCCACGACTAAGGTGCTGACGGATTTCCGGGAGCTTCTGGGCGAAATAAACCGCGCGGAATTTCGCTATGTCGTGCCGGATTTCCGGCTGAACAGGTCATGGGATAGCCTGAATTCGCTGACCAGTTCCCAGAAGGACAAGGTGGAATTCCTGTGCAACGAGTGCTGCTGGTTCGGCTGCGCTGAACGGAAGATCTGCTACGAAAACGTCAGCAGAAAGAATCTCGGGGAAAGCTGCCCCGACCACCTCTGCAAAGCCCCGGGCGGCAGCGGCGGCTACCGATTTTCCCAGGCGATGAAAAACCCGGGATTCATCAGCGCAGACGATATTCAACGGATATACCTGCCGATGGGATTCTCCAATTTCAAGCTGGAGGGCAGAGGGCTTGGCAGCGCGATAGTCCTGGAATTCCTGCTGTATTACATGACAAAGCCGGAGTATCAGCTTCATGTCAGGGAGAGCATATATCTTGACAGTATGCTGGATTTGTTTTAGGGCTCACCGTATCTCAAACCCGTAGCCGCCCTCTGTCGGAATGATTTCCGAATCAATGCTTTCAATGCAGCCCCACGAATGTTCGTCAAGGGCGCGCACAACAGCCGCTATATCGGCGGCATAGCCCTCCGCCTCCATCTCGACCGTGCCGTCGCTGCAATTTTTCACCCAGCCGGACACTCCGCGGTTCCTGGCGCTGTAACACGCCTTGTACCGGAACCCCACTCCCTGCACATGACCGTGAAAAATATAGTGTACGCGTATTTTCTCCATGCTCTTTTACCTCTTTCCGTTTGACTGCTTTCCCTAAACAAAAACATGAGACCGCCACTGCAAAGCCGCATAGTGGCGATCCCACATCTTTTATTTGACCATAATCAGACCGTACTTTGAGCCGCTCTTTGTTACGATAGCAACGCTGTCGGCGTAGGCATAATAGCCGGCTGCGTTCTTCTTTTCAATGGAGTATATTTCCCTGCCGTCCTTCCTAATAGAATATTTCGAACCATTCTGCCTGATGGAATATCTGCTCAGACCGGAATAATCTCCACCTTCAAAATCGGAAATGACCTTACCGGTGCTGACGGAATAATACGCTTCCTTCATGTTGCCTTTGGCGTCATACGCACAGGTATGTACGGCGCAGCTGCCGTTTTTGTCCCTGATCAGGTCTGCGGAATCGACTGAAAAAGTTCTGACTGTTTTGTTATTCACTACCAGCCAGTATTTCTGCTTGTCGGTTTTAGAATCATATCCGCAAAACAAAGCAGCCTTGCTGTCACTGTCATAGCTGCCGAGCTCATATTCTTCGATGAGGTCGGCGTCCGCGCCCTTTAAGCTTGAATAGGGTATAGTGGCAGACTTTTCGCCCTTATCATTATAGACTTTAAACGCAGACGCGGCTGTATTCCTTGAATAGATATACCCGTTATATCCATCTGCGTTGTAAGCGATTCCCTGACTGCCGCTAAGTATCAGGGATTTCCCCGTGGTGAAAATATAGCCCGTGCGGCTGTTATCCGAATAATGCAGCTCCATCCAGGCGCTGCCATAGGTAAATACGGAACGCGAGGTCGCTGAACTGCACCAGCTGACATCAGCAGAATTCTTTATTTTCACCTTTTTCTTCTTGCCGTCAGGAGTTACACAAAGAACGGTTTTATCAGAAGTTTTGGATTCTATTTCGGATTTGGAGAAGTTTGTGAAGAATATGCCCGTTTCCGAAGCCATTACGATCACCTGTTTGTACTCGCCGTCCTTGACAATGCGCGTTGCCGCAGAGACAGCGGAAGCGCTCACAGCCATAGTGGCTGCAACCGCCACTGCCGACAGGAACGCGATCGCTTTTCTGAATACTCGTTTCATTGAAATATCCTCCTATTGTGCCCATGCAGGTTTTAGCGTTACTTTACTAGAATAAGACCGTACTTTGAGCCGCTCTTTGTTACGATAGCAACGCTATTGTTGTAGACATAATATCCTGCTGCCTTTTTCTTTGCGATAGAGTATATCGCCTTGCCGTTTTTCTTAACGGAGTATTTTGAACCGCTTTCTTCTACGGTGTATTTCTTCTCTGTGTACGAATAACCGGCTTCTTCAAAGTTTGAAATCTTCTTGCCTGTTTTTGCTGAATAATATGTTTCCCTTGAATTAACCTCCTTATCATAATCATATGTTCTTACAGCACAGCTTCCGCTTTTGTCCTTAACCAAACTTGCTGAATCGCTGACAAACGTTTTGATTGTTTTATTGTTCCTAACCAACCAGTATTTCATTGCATCGGATTTAAAATCATATCCACAAAGCAACGCTGTTTTGGTGTCGCTGTCATAATATTCAAGATTGAATGATTCGATGAGGTAGGTGTCTACACCCTTTAAACTAGAATATGGAACAGAGCCGACCGTTTTGCCCTTATCATTATAGATTTTAAAAGCGGACGCATTTGTGTCTTTTGTATAGATATATTCATTATAATTAGTTGAACTGTTAGCCCAACCTCTACTGCCCTTAATGTTCAGGGTTTTACCATTAGCAAACACACAGTTTGTGCGGGTGAAACCCGAATAATCCAGTTCAATCCAGTTGCTGTAGCCATAAGTAAATACAGAGCTTGTGTTCACTGAACCGCACCAAGCGACATCAGCAGAATCCTTTATTTTCACCTGATTCTTCTTTCCATCAGGTGTAACGCATAGCACTGTTTTGTTAGACGATTTTGAATTGATCTCAGCTTCGGAAAAATTGGTGAAATATAACCCCGCTTCCGTTGCAATGACCTGCTTATACTTGCCGTCCTTGACAATTCGCGTTGCCGCAGAGGCCGCGGAGGCGCTCACAGCCATAGTGGCTGCAACCGCGACTGCCGACAGGAACGCGATCGCTTTTCTGAATGCTCGTTTCATAATAAAACCTTCCTTTTGTTATTTCAGACATATCTGCATTTTAACTCCATGTCAAACGGCGGCTCACGACTCTGCCATTTATTCAAATGCAGCAATGCCTATCCATATAATAGCACAAAATAATGCTATTGTCAATAACACTCGATAAATATCACGGATAATTTACACAAAAACGCACCGCGATTCAATTTTGCAGGACATCAGAACCATAATACCTGCCGTCAGATGTTTTCTTTACACAATTAAGACAACTCAAATCGTTTGATTTGTCAACTGTCCTGTGACACATTTGTTGAATACAGCTAAAATAATACTGCGGAATCAAGCCAGTTAGTCAATACTTACAAACGTTTTCCCCGGATCATATCCGGCTATTGCGCGTATGAATTTTATATGATATAATAAACACAAAGCGTTTTAAATCTCCTTGCAGTACGATGTGGTTAGTCACAACTAACCAGAAAGGAAACCCACTATGCTGACGCAAATAATATACGGAATACTTATCCCCTTTATAGGAACGACCCTGGGAGCCGCGTGCGTATTTTTCATGAAAAGGCAGCCGCATTTACTCGTTCAGCGGAGCCTGACAGGGTTCGCGGCGGGGGTAATGACCGCCGCCTCGGTGTGGAGCCTGCTGATCCCTGCTATGGAGCAATCCGCAGAAATGGGCAGGCTGAGCTTTATCCCTGCGGCGGCGGGATTTATTCTCGGAATACTGTTCCTGCTGGTACTCGACCGGGTTATCCCGCATCAGCACATGAACTCCGACACGCCAGAGGGCAGCCGCAGCTCCCTCAGCAGAAACACAATGCTGTTACTCGCGGTAACGCTCCACAACATACCTGAGGGAATGGCGGTGGGCGTTGTTTATGCGGGTCTTGCCAGCGGCGGCGCCAGCATTGCTGCCGCAGGAGCCCTCGCGCTTTCCCTCGGTATCGCGATACAGAACTTCCCGGAGGGCGCGATAATCTCGCTGCCGCTGCGCTCCTCGGGAATGGGAAAAGGAAAAGCGTTCCTGCTGGGAACCCTCTCCGGAGCAGTCGAGCCCGCCGCAGCGGTGCTGACGGTGCTGCTTTCCGGGCTGGTGGTGCCTGTTCTCCCCTATCTGCTGAGCTTCGCCGCAGGAGCCATGATCTACGTTGTCGTGGAAGAACTGATCCCGGAAATGTCCGGGGAACCTCATTCCAACATCGGAACCATCGCGTTCGCCGCCGGTTTCGTCATAATGATGAGCATGGATACGGCGCTTGGGTGAGATGACCTTTAAAATTCGCTTGTTCATTATGGAAAGCCTGACAAATGCCGCCGGTGGAATTCCCTCTATCGCAGACTATTCCGCTGACAAAGCTGTCCATTCTGCATGCATATTCCCTGTTAATAATGCGGGACTTATAAATCATAATCATCCGGATCTATCATACTAAACGATCCACCATTTTCATTAATTCTGCGCCTGTCCTCGTTAATTTGTTCGATGAAGCGCTTTTTGGTTTTGAAAGGTCTGTAAACATACCAGGTATCAGAACCTTTTCTGTTTTCCAGGGGAATTATAGTTACCTTTACATCAAGGAATTTTCGCTTATTGCCGGATACATAAAAACGCACGCCAAACTGCCTTTCAAATTCCAGGTCGCTTACCCTTGACCATGGCAAAGACTGATCGACCGCCTTGGGAATTACAAAATCCTTGTCCTCCCAATAAAGCACAGTTTCGCCGCTTGAAGCTTTTACCTTTTTAGGAGTTATGGGTATCACCCTGCGATTTTTACTGCCATAATCAGATTCAAAGGTCGCTCTCTCGATCACGACATCGTCGTTTTCCACATATCCTCCCCAGAACATGACCGCTACGCCTTTTGAACTTCCCCCCTTGTTATTTACAAACACAACCTGGGCTCTCTCCGAACTGCATGGCACAAGGTTAAATCGGGCTATTTCCAAAACGGGCGGTTCCTGTTCTGCGCTGTCTGATGGAGAAAAATACAACATTCTAAGGTTCTCACGTTCATCGACCCCTCTGCCGTCGGACGATAAAGCGCACTGATCAACGTCCATGCCCAGCAAGGCGGCGGACTTGTAAAACGTCTCTTCGGAATACACATGATCTTCGTTTACAATGGAGCTGAATTCATCGAGATCACTTACAACGCTTTTCCAGGGAGCAACGCTGGTTTGTCTTGGGAGGATCCCGCCGTACAGCTCGCCCGAATTTATCCAGCCGTCGATATTGTTTTGCACATTAACAAGATTCATCATAAGATAGTCGCTGTCCATGCACATCGCCGCAATAACATCTGTTCCGAACCTTTCAGAAAAAGGGACCGCCGCTGATTTCGCGCTTTCAGCATTGCCAAAATCGTAGCAGTCAGAAGCAACCGATACCCAGGCGCTGTTTTCAGGATAGTATATGCACAGGGATATTTCAGCGCCCTCCGCGCCCGGAAGCTCATTGAAGCCTTTTTGCTTCATTTCGTCTCTCAGCATATCGGTCAGCGAATTAACGCTGAAGCTGTTATTCTTTTTGATATGAATATTGGAAAAAAATAGTCCCATCCTTCACCCTCCTGTGGAATTGTTCGGTTGTAGCCGCAATATAGGATAATTTGCAGAGAACGGTTCATATTTATTGCGGGACTTTTATTAGGGAACTGCGCCGGAGAAATTAGGCTGAACAGCCATGCGGAAGCGGTCTCCCGCCCTGCCCCATGCGCCGGAGCATTGATTTACCTGATAGTTTTGTGTTTTCCGTCAAGGCTTATTGCGATACCATTGAAAACCTCGGATAAGCTTTCCGCAGATAAAGCGGACGTATCGAGGGCGGGGCTGAAATGCGTCAGCCACAGCTCCTTTGAGTTTGAACCGGAAGCTATTTCTGCGCTCTGCGAAAATACCATGTGCCCCTTTTCCTGCATTTTTGGAATGTACTCATCTTCCGCATACATTCCCTCGCTTATAAGCAAATCCGATTCCTTTGCAAAATCAATCAACTCAGGGAAAAACGCAGTATCGGTTATATAGGTCACGCGGAGCGGCGCTCTTTTTTCGCCGCACACCATTTCAGAGGTTATTGTTTTCCCGCCTGTTTCTACGGAATTCCCGCTGTGAAGCTGCTTCCACAGGTTCACCGGAACACCCAGCGCTTTTGCCTTTTCAGGCGAAAAGACCGGCGGCCGCTCTTCTGTAAACCTGTAACCGAAGCAGGGTATCGTGTGATGAAGCGGAATGTAATCAGCCCTTAATCCGTTCAAATCGATACTGCCGCCGTTATCGTCAAGCTCATGAACGGCTGTCTCAAACGGAAGCTCAGGGCATATTCTTCTGAGACCGCTGATATAGTATTCAGCGCCAGGGGGAGCATAGATATCAAGCGTGTCTGTTTTTCCCGCGTTTCCCGCTGAGAGCAGCAGCCCGGGAAGTCCGGCGATATGGTCGGCGTGAAAATGGGTTATCAGTATGGCGTCAAGCTTGGCAAGGCTTCTTCCGCAGCGTGCAAGCGAGATTTGCATTCCCTCACCGCAGTCGACAAGAAAAGCCCGTCCGCCGTACTCGACCCAGAGTCCTGTGAGCGCACGGTCGGGAAGCGGCTTCATTCCGCCGGTGCCTGCTAAATATACATCGAACATAACAATCTCCTTTTTGTTTCAGCATTCCTTAAGCTATCGCGGCGGTGGAACCTAAAGGCGGGAAATGCGCCGTTTCAGGACGAGGTGATCATCTCATACACGACTTACGGGAATTTGCGTTAGTCTTTGTCAACTTTATCTTCAATAAGTTTCTCTATCTCGTCTTTCCAATTTTCGCTCATCATTGCGTCTGCATAAGGAGTAAAGTTCGGATCCTCATTATGTTCAACGGTATGCTTTATAACCAATTGCTGAATAAACGACCAAATCAGCACAATAAGTATTATCCCTAAGGCAAAATAAAAACACGGTTTTATCCATATTCCTACGATGCCTAATACCACGCCAGCCAAAACAAGTATGAATTTCCGCACAATATTTAGTAAAAAACCGCCCAAAAACAATTGTTGATTATATTTTTTCAAACTTTCACCTCCTCAAATTCCGATAAACCTATTAGTTTCCCAGATTTATTATAACACACTGTCCGCACTTTGTCAACAAAGGGAACCCATGTCCCGCTCATCTCCAGACGCCGCCGCATAATTACTGCCTTAGCTTTCCGCGCGCCTGCCGCTGTTTTTCCTGTAATCTCTCGGGCTCATTCCGTAAGCTTCCCGGAACAGCCTGCCAAAGTAGCTTATATGCCCGAAGCCGCAGGCAATGCACACCTCGGTTATCGGCGCGTCCGTGGAACCCAGAAGCTCCAGCGATTTTTTCAGGCGGTATTCGTTCAGGAATTCCACGGGCTTTTTGCCTATCATTGCCCTGAAACAGCGGAAGCACTCGCTTTTGCTGACGCTTGCCGCCCGCGCGATGTCCTCCACGGAAACCTCGTCCTGATAGTTTTCGTAGATGTAGGTCAGCATTTTCTTTAGCCGCTTTTCCCGGACAAGAGTTCCGCGGTCCGGCGGTTCCGGCGCGGATTCCCCGATATTTTCCGCGAGCTTCAGCCACAGCTCCGCGATAAGACAGCGGCAGCGCAGCTCGAAGCCGTATTCCTGCTTCCCGGAAATATCGCAGATATCCCGCACCGTCCTCAGGATATATTCCTGCCATGGAATCTCCGGCGAAAGCTCCATACATCTGAGCGACCTGTCGCCCACCACCGGCAGAACATATTTCCGGTAAATCAGATCCTCGGAATTGCCGCATACGAATTCCGGCAGGAAGCATATCGTTGCAAGCACGGGGAATTCCTCACAGCCCGGTATCGCCGCCTGACGGTGCATTGCGCCGGCGTTTATGAATATCCCCTCCCCGGCGGAAAGCCGGCTCGCAGAGTTGTTGTGAAAAATCTCGACCTCGCCGGAAAGCACCACGGTCAGCTCTATCTCCGGGTGCCAGTGCCAGCCTATCTGGTGCTCCGGACACCATCTGAAATGATTCACATACGCCTGCATGGGGTAGCTCGGCGTGCCGTGCACCGCGTTTTCCCGGAAATCCTGAATACTCCCGGCGGGCTGTTCCACAGTTTCCATTTCGTCTCGCTCCTTTGACATTATCGTTATAGTTTCAGCCAGTATATTGATAGAATTTTTACGCGTTTGCTGTTATTATTATAATCAACACAGGCAGAAATGTCAACCGCTTTCAGAGAGGAGCATATTATGAGATTCATTCAGAACAACGCGCAGCTCATTGCAAAGAACGGCTGCGAAACGCTGCTTATCGAGCCGTGGGGGAAGAATTCCCTGCGCGTCCGCGCTACGCAGAATCCCGATTTTACAGGCGACGACCACGCCCTGAGCCACACTCCGGGAGATTCCGCGGAAATTCGTATTACAGACGAGCTTTCCTTGATAACAAACGGAGATATCCGCGCAGAGGTGAATTTTGCAGGCGTGCTCAGCTTCTTCCGCCGGGATAAGCTGATACTCCGGGAATACTACCGCAGCTACGGCGGAACTATCAGCCGGGAAAGCCGCTGTCTGAAAATAGTCGGCAGGGAGCTTAAAGGTCCCGCCGGAAACGACTGGCGCATGGCAGTCCGTTTTGAGAGCAATGACGGCGAAAGGCTGTTCGGCATGGGGCAGTACCAGCAGCCGTATCTTGATTTAAAGGGCTGCACGCTGGAGCTTGCGCAGAGGAATTCACAGATAACGATACCGTTCGCGGTGTCCTCCCTGGGCTACGGATTTTTCTGGAACAATCCCTCGGTGGGCAGCGTGACCTTCGGCAAGAACATGACCGAGTGGATATCCCGGGACAGCGAGGAGATGGACTACTGGATAACCGTGGGCGAAAATCCCGCCGAGATAGTCGAGAACTACACCGCCCAGACCGGCAGAACTCCCGCCGTGTCCGAGGAGCTTCTCGGGCTGTGGCAGTGCAAGCTGCGCTACCGCACCCAGGATGAAGTGCTCGCCGTGGCGCGGAAATACCACGAGCTTGGCATACCGCTCAGCGCGATAGTTATCGACTTCTTCCACTGGCCGTATCAGGGCTCCTGGAGATTCGACGAGAAATACTGGCCGGACGTTAAGGCAATGACAGACGAGCTACACTCCATGGGCATAAAGGTGATGGTTTCCGTATGGCCGAGCGTGGACAAAAAGTGCGAAAACTACTGGGCGCTGAACGACCTCGGGCTTCTGGAGCGCACCGAGCGCGGCGCCGCGCAGACCTACGACTACCAGGGCGATTGCAGCACGATAGATATGTTCAACCCGGAGGCGAAAAAATTCCTCTGGGATATCTGCAAGAAGAATTACGCCGACCTCGGCATTGATTTCTTCTGGCTGGACAACGCCGAGCCGGACTACGCGGTGTACGATTACGAGAACTTCCGTTTCTACGGCGGGCCGGCGCTCAAAATCGGCAACGGGTTCCCGAAGCACTACGCAAAGGCGTTCTTTGACGGAATGTCCGCGCAGGGTCAGACGGGTTTCGTAAATCTGATAAGAAGCGCGTGGGCTGGCTCCCAGAAATACGGCACTCTGGTGTGGTCGGGAGACGTGCCCAGCACGTTTGAAGCGTTCCGCGACCAGCTTTCCGCCGGGCTGAATATGGGTCTTGCCGGAATTCCGCTGTGGACGACGGATATCGGCGGCTTCATGACCGACGACGTGAACGACCCGGATTTCCGCGAGCTGCTTCTCAGGTGGTACGAGTTCGCGGTATTCACGCCGTTCCTGCGTATGCACGGCGACCGCGGTCCCTATGATATCCCCCCGCTTGACGACCGGGATTTCGGCGGCGGATATCTCAAGACAGGTCAGCCGAACGAGCTGTGGAGCTACGGCGAGGAAGCGTTCAGGATAATGCGCGATCAGCTCGGCGTCCGGGAAAAGCTCATTCCGTACATTCACGGGCTTATCGAGGAATCCGGCAGGACAGGCGCGCCGCTCATGCGCACGATGTTCTTCGAATTCCCGGAGGACAAGACCGCGTGGGATATCTCCGACCAGTATATGCTCGGCTCAAAGTACCTTGTGGCTCCGGTGATGGAGCTGGGTCAGCGCAGCAGAAAGGTTTATCTCCCCGAGGGCAGATGGCAGGCTCTTTCCGGCGGAGAAGTCATTGATGGAAACACATGGATAACTGCGGACGCTCCGCTCAAATCCATTCCGGTTTTCGTGAAGCGCTGATATAGTCACGACAGACAGCTTTACAGAATGATACGCCCCCCGCAGGCCGGTACTTGCGGGGGGCAATTTCATGTATAAGGCACGAGCGTTGAAATCGGAAGACAATAATTATGCGGCGTTGCCTTAATCAAACCATATGCTTCTGTGTTTTTTGGTTCAAAAAATCAAGAGCAAAAGGCAGACCAAGGCGATAATTCCGCCGATCACGCTGATTATTGTGTATATTTTCTTTGATTCCGGGTCGTTCCTTTCCTTCCGCAGATAAAAAAGCCCTGCGCACAGAACCAGTATTCCGATTATCAGTCCGATGATTTTAACTATCATTTTTTGTTCCTCCATTTCATTAAGAAAGCCGAATTTGTAATGACCAGAACCGAGCCTGCGTTATGCACCAGCGCGCCGACCACCGGGTCAAGCGTTCCGGTTATCGCCAGAACTATTGCAATGAAATTCAGAGCCATCGAAAATGACATATTGATTTTTATGGTGGTCATCATTCGCTTTGAAAGCGCTATCAGATGCGGAAGCTCCTTGACCTCGTCGTCAACCAGCGCGATGTCCGCCGCGTCAACGGCGATATCGCTGCCCATGCCGCCCATTGCAATGCCGACGTCCGCCTTTTTGAGCGCGGGTGCGTCGTTCACGCCGTCGCCTATCATGCAGACAGGCTTTCCGTTACTCTGGTATTCGCCGATGTATTTCAGCTTATCCTCCGGCAGACAGTTTGAATGTACCGTTTGGATATTCAGCGTTTCAGCTATCGTTCCGGCTGCGTTTTCGTTATCTCCGGTAAGAAGCACCGGCTGAACTCCCAGCCCCGAAAGCGCTCCGATGGTAGCGGCGCTTTCCTTTCGTATGGTATCGGAAAGGGCGATGAATCCCGCAAACTCACCGCTGACTGCAAGATAAATCACCGTGAAGCCCTTGTTTATGTGCTCCTGCGCTTCCTCCGGCGGGAGCATTTTTACCCCCTGCTCCGCAAGCAGCTTCGGATTTCCGGCAAGTATCTGTTTTCCCTCCACCTGCGCACATACTCCCTGTCCGGGGATCATCAGAAAATTTTCTGCGTGAGAGAGCTGCGCGCCGCTTTTTTTACAGCAGCTTACTATGGATCTCCCGAGGGGATGCTCAGAAAGCTGCTCTGCGGAAGCCGCCAACCGGTAAAGCTCCGTTTCAATCAGGGAATCTAAAACGCTAACTACGGAAACTACCTCCGGAGCGCCGTATGTCAGCGTTCCGGTTTTGTCGAATGCAATCACGTTGACCTTTGCCAGACGTTCAAGCGCGTCGCCCTCGCGCACAAGGAATCCGTGCTTTGTGGCGTTCCCTATCGCCGCCATTATAGCGGTGGGAGTAGCCAGAACCAGCGCGCACGGGCAGAACACAACGAGTATCGTAACCGCGCGAATTATCTGCCCGGTTATCAGCCATGTGAGCGCCGCCGCAGTCAGGGCGATAACGACTATCCAGGTCGCCCAGCGGTCTGCGATACCGACTATCTTTGCCTTGCCGGCGTCAGCGGACTGAACCAGCCGTATCATGCGCTGAATTGAGCTGTCCTCGCCGACCCGGGTGGCTTTCATCTCAAAAGCGCCGAACTGATTCACCGTGCCGCTGGACACAGTATCCCCAACGGTTTTATCCACCGGCAGAGATTCGCCGGTCATTACCGCCTGATTGACAGAGGTCTGCCCGGATACTATCACGCCGTCCACCGGAACGGTTTCACCCGGGAGCACCCGCAAAATGTCGCCGACTTTTACGGCTTCGGCAGGAATTATCTCCTCGCCGCCACGCAGAACCCGGGCGGTACGCGGGGTCAGGTGGACGAGCTTTTCTATACTGGCTCTCGCTTTAGCCACGGTGAGCTCCTCCAGCAGGGCGCCAAGCTGCATGATAAAGGCGACCTCCCCGGCTGCAAAGGTCTCCCCTATGCAGAGGGAAGCGATCAGCGACATCGAAACGAGCACGTCCGCCTTGATGTCAAAGGCGGTGATAAGCCCTATCAGCGCTTCAAGGATTATCGGCAGTCCGCAGAGGACAACGGCGACCCACGCCATATCAAAGGGAAACGGCTGGAATTTCAGCAGGCTGCAAATTACCGCCGCCCCGGATATCGCAAGCAGCACGATGTCCTTCTTTATCCCTCCGAGCTCCAGAAACCTTTCCAGACCTCGAATGATTTTTTTCATATGTTTCTCTTCCTTTATATACCGCATGGGGTATGGGTATATTATAACATATAGGGGTATAGGTTGTCAAGTGGGTAAAAAAAAAGTCAGCCGAAAAAGCTGACCTAAGGCAATACTGCATAATTATTGTCGTGCGATTGTGCGATGTTGCCATAATAAATCACTGCATATTTGCAAAGCGTTCCACGGCTTTGGTGAAGTTCTCTATGGTCTTGTCTGCGTCGCCGTGCTCGATTCCGTCCTTCACGCAATGCCTGATATGTCCCTCAAGCACGACCTTTCCGCACCCGTTCAGCGCTGATTTGGCGGCGTTTATCTGGGACAGGATATCCTCGCAGGGAACGTCCTCGTCTATCATACGGTCTATCGCCTGCACCTGCCCTATTATTTTCTTTAACCTGCGGTGCAGATTGTTTGCGTCCATACATTGTTTCATAGCTATTCCTCCGGTCAATACAGATAGGGGTATCAGTAATATTATAATATTTTGCGGCCGTATTGTCAATAGGCAATGTAACGTTACACTGTGCTGTTACAGAAGTTATTGTAGACATGGAGTGCACAGGAAATATTAATCGCACTACAACTGTTGAAAGCATTATGGGCGTTGATTATCTGTGTTCCGAGGTGGTAGGGCTTGTCGGCGAGCCGTTTGAGATTGAAACAACATCTGAGTTTGACAAGGCTACGATTACTTTTAGACTTAATACAGAAAGAATTGATACAGGGCTTGACAACCTAATATTCTTGTGGTATGATGAAGATAATTGAGTTTTCCGTAACTTAAAAACGGTGACCCTGCTTACTCTAAAGAAAGATATAGTATTACCAAGGAAAATATTAATTTTTTTTGACAGCATATTTCCTGGTACATTCATGTCCACTAAATGATATGGTATGCACTCATTTATTATTACTGGCATTGATCCAACTAATGAAACTGTTAGCGTATATGAAGCTAACGTTAATTCCTTAGACACCTCAGCAAAACACGTTGTATTATATCATACATATTCATATATGGAGTTTTTTAATAGATACTCAAAAAGTGATACCGGAAAGCTAAAAAATGCAATTACTATAACAACTTGTTGCAATCCGTTTCAATTTATGCATTCGGATGGCACAATTGGTATTAACACTAATTTGTCATATTACGAAGGCAGGTATTGACTAATTTTTTAAACAAGAGAATCTAATGCAACACCGCATGAATTTTCGGCGGGTATAACGTCAAATACCTTGCCAGATGTTGTTTCATTCTGTTTTTTGTTCAGGAATCGGCATATGTCAAGCGATATTTATGCTAGACAGAGAATGCAAATAAATAGAACGACATAGACGAAATCCAAAAAATGTGCGGTGTTGTATTATAATGAAGCATAGGGGGATTACTTTTGTGCTATTACATCTTGTATTGTGAGTCTAAAATGCATAATCATATTCTTTTGTAATTAAACTCATATCCGTATTAGGGGGAGATAGAAATGAAATATCTAAGGTTTTTAGCTGTTTTCCTGTTAGTGTTCACCACATCATGCAGTGTTCACAACGGTCAAGTATCACATAGTGAGCCATGTGATGATCCCAGCCGCGAATCTGTTTTATGTACCTCCGAGGCTTATTCTGTACCCACCACAAGTGAAGAACGTATAAAAACAGAGGCTGCTGAATTCTATGACAGTAGTACCAGAGAATCGGAAGCACAAAACACATCTGATTCAGAACTAGTAATTTGCGTACTTGACGGAGAGCCTTTAGGTGATAACTCAGATCATCTTCTCAATGACGGTACTTTTTTCTTAGATGATCGTTCTTATGTGATACAGCGCTTTAGCAATTCATATGTTTCATTTATTGACACTGAACAGTTCAATGATGAAATGGATTTTATAGGTGACGTAATACAACCAACCACTGAATATAAACAAATTCGTGTAAATGACAAGATTAAATCTCTGACAGTAAGCGAAGCAGAGTATTGCCAACATACAACAGCGTATGGTAAAGATTATCCTCAGTATTCGAGACTTACTCTTGATGGGGAAATCACATTGACAGGTCTGCTTGTTAGGCTTGGTGACGAAAAAGATTATGGCGCTGCCATATATGGTGGAAAAGAAACAATTTTGTTTTTACCATATTCTGACTCTTTAAATAATGAGTGTTTTCCTTCACTCCATTCAGAAACAATTTATGCAGATTTTTATGTTGACGGTAAAAAAACAGTGGCATTTTACGGAGACACACTCCCGTTTGTTTTTGAGAATAATGAAAAATTAAACAATCTTCTTGGGCAGGATAAATATGCACAGTCGAGTATTACTCTTTCTGGAATCAGCCAGGAATGGAGCAATTATAATGGCTCCGGGTGGTCACCATGTGTAGATACAGTCGTCATTAAGTGTTTAAGACAGAACTTGGATACACCCTATATTGAGTATACATCCGATGACGAATTGTTTTGTCATTCTTATCCAGGCGTATGTAAAGCATATGAAAATATCTTCTTGGATAAAAATGTGGATAATAACATTGAATCGGCCATTTCCCAGTTGATGGACAAGAATATGATATGTATCTACACTTATTTTACGACGGCATTATTTCAAATTCAAGAACCTGACGAAAGTTCTGAAGATGGATATCTTCTAGTAGAATTTCGTTTTTTTAATAATTTATCCGAGTTTTATAAGCTAGTAGAAAGCACATATACAGAGCCAATCAGTAATAAGCTTATTGAAGGGTATATAAACCTTGGTGAGCCTGCATTCGTTGAAAGAAATGGTTCGGTTATGTACAATCCTAATTATACGGGACTTACTACAGGACCGTATTTTAGTGAACTTGGATATAAAATCGAAATAATCGAGCAGTCCGATATCCTATGCAAATTTCTGTATACACCGTTATTTGAAACGATTTCCGACGAAAGACGTAACGAACTGGAAAAATATTGGAGTGATGATATGATGCCGCATGAGTGTGAAGCTGTGTTTGAAAATGGAGAATGGAAACTGAATGATATTATTTTTGCATTCTAAAGTTTGACCAATTGTCTTTACTAAAGGTAACCTCTAAAAACCCACAAAAATACAGGCAAATAGAGGCATTTAGCATAATCGGTCAAATATTGACCAGCAAATAATGTTTCGGAACAGGAACTTTACCTTGATCGTTACCTTTTAGTTGAAAAAGGGCGCAGTTATCCCATATCAGGCAGAGGTTCGTTTTAAGTAACTGTACCTGCAAAAGTTATATAGGGTCTGAAAAAACAACTGTGTAAACGCGAATAATCCCGAAAAACGTACCAAAGCTAAAAATGCAGTGAAACAGGGC
>CAKSEY010000023.1 GCA_934448295.1 uncultured Oscillospiraceae bacterium | reverse complement strand
TTGCTGGTCAATATTTGACCAATTATGCTAAATGCCTCTATTTGTCTGAAATTTTGTGGGTTTTTAGAG
Source organism: uncultured Oscillospiraceae bacterium (assembly GCA_934448295.1). Lineage (GTDB taxonomy): Bacteria > Bacillota > Clostridia > Oscillospirales > Ruminococcaceae > CAG-115. The sequence continues at coordinate 40,459 of CAKSEY010000023.1, read as the reverse complement.
GTTACCTTCAATTCACGAGATTTTGCGAAATCAAAAGAATCCGTTCCTAAACTGCTTTTTCAGCATATTTGTCAATGTCGGCACCGTCATTTGATGATTATGGGAACGGTTCAGCGGTGGGGCTTTCTGGATAAACAGCTACGCGATATTTCGTCTGATGTTACTGTATGCTCTGCGTGGTTTCCTCATCCGTTCAGCCGTATGATAACAAGCAGGGTATATGATGCCTATGAGTATGATTTATTCTGTTCTAATCCGCTGCGCCCTCTGCTTGCTCTTGCTGGGTCTGTGTATATCCAGTCAGACAAGATTAGAGCATTGTATGATACTAAAGAGATGGTCAATACATTACTGGCTATGGAATATGTATCTGACGAGGAAGTATTACAAAATCAAGCGGGTGTAGTTGCTGCTCCTGCTCCGATCGAGGAGAAAAAACAGCAGCGCAAAACAAGGGTTAATATGTCAAAAGGGGGACTATTATAATGTCTGTTTGCGTTCTTGATTATCTTACCATATCTATAATATCTAAAAAGGAGCTTGAAAACTGCACTGTTATTTCTGTCCTGAATCTGATTGCAAGTAATTTGTATTTAGATTCATACCTTGATAAGTTCCAGCTTGTCGGACGTGCTCGGCATTATGCGGCGGTGTATCGCTTCAATGATATCTCTATCAAGGTTCCTGCTGAGGATAGATTATATAAACAGGGTGTTTGTGTCGAGTGCACCTCAAACGGTTTAGCGCATTTGGTTTGTAAGTTGCCTAAAGATGTTACTTTGCGTGATGTACTGCGTTCTGTCCGTGCTATGTCCTATTGTGGATATAAGGTTAATGCTCCTCGTGTGGATATTGCTCTTGATGATATTGCGCGCGGCACTGATAAGCCTATATTACACCTTAATACGATTTATCGTAAGTGGCTAAAGCATGAATTCTGTTCGCTGTCTCGTCCGTCTAATAGAGATATAGGTGCGGATTTTGTCGCTGGTGACGGCGGATTCTTTAAGAATGGAAAAGTTTCCGAGAATCTGAAAAAAGGCGTGTTTGGTCGAACAATTTACTTTGGTAATAGAAAAAGCTCCGTTTGTGTGCGCTTTTATGATAAGCTGGCGGAGAAGATTCAGAATAAAGAAAAGGTTGACAATAAAATTAATAGCTGGGTTCGTTGCGAATACGAATTTCACAATGCTAAAGCTATGTCTATAATCAATCTTTACATAGATAATGATTTTCTGGATTTCGTGCGCTTGTATAAGCGTACTGTTATGGGACATCTGCGGTTTATTAATCAATCGGAGAAAAACCGTTCACGCTGTCCTACTTGTGCATGGTGGATTGCGTTTCTTGATTCAGTGGAAGCGCGTCCGCTTGCAACCGCTCCGGTGCGTTCGGCTCAGTTCAAGCGCTCTTGTGATTGGTTTTTTAAGTCTTGTGCTCCTACGCTCTGGGCTTTGCTCGCTTGTCTGGGTTCTACTGATTTTCTTGCTGATTTAAAGGAGTACGGCAGGAATAATATAAAAGCTCGGCAGATTCAGCTTGTAGAAGATTACTTAGACAACAATAATGATTTGGCTGATGAATGTGAGAATATGTGGGCGTTCCTGATGGCAATGTATGATTATGCTGATTATGAATCTGCTTTAAGGCAGCATAAAGAAGATTCTTTTTATATACGAAACATGCCGGCTGATTGCGATTCTCGTCAATGGCTTCAGATGGTCTTTCAGAATGAGGCGGTTTCTTGTGTGTGATTACTGGGAGTGTAAGCACCGTGACGAGTGTATTGAAAAGTACGGCAATTATAAGTATCGTCCTTGTCATGTGTGCAATGGCTTTGATTCATGCGCTTACTGTTCGCATTATATAGAGTGCTGCGACCTTATGGTCAAATGGCTTCCGAATATGTTCCGGCGGCTGATTCGTGAAATTCGTGGCGGTGAACACCTTGAACTTATTGAAAGGGATATTCGCCGTAGAACTCACGGGGGAAAACGTGATATTTGATTGAATTTCATGGGGGACTGTGGTATAATGTAACAAAGAAATAATTTTCATAGAATCCATGCAATTGCGTAAAAGATAAACTGTTTCAAACAAGCTCCCTAAATCTGGAATCAGTGTAGCAGCACGAGGATAATAAAGCAATGCGTGGCGCTATCTTCAAGAGAGCCTCCGGACGATATACAGCATAATCGGGAGCGACAGCCGCAAAGTACACTGGCTTTCACCGGATAAGCGATAGCAGCATGTGTAAATCTGGTGGCGCTGCGTGAGCTCGTTCCGGCTCGATGGAGCCTTAAGCGTGAGCTTCTGCCGATTCCCCACAGAATAGCGCGCCTCTTATCAGCAGTAGCCCAGCTCCGCTTATTGCGATCGGCGCCCCTGCGCTCACGTTCGGCGGCGAAGAACATACCCGCTCATGCCGCTAAGGTGCCTAGAAGAAAGCAGGAGCAGCGAGGCGGCATATTCAGCAATCAGGCGAAGCCCTCATTATTGCCCATGAAGCAGGCTCCCGCGGCTGAGGTCACGAAATAAAAGGCCTTGTCCACAATATAAGCCCGAACATCACCACTCTTATTAGCAATGGGCGCCCCCGCGCCCCACGAATTAATAATTGTCCACAATAAATAAATCAGAAGAGCCCTCCGCCAATAGGGCAGCTGCATAAAAAAAGCCCGACCGACCGCCGGGCTATTAGTGTTGTATAAAAAAAGCCCCCTCCGCTAGCGCTTCAGCGCGCGGAGGGGCTTTTTCACGAAAAGAGGGCGGCGCGCCGGAAAGTCCTTTGGTAATACGGACTTTCCATTACAAGGAGATCAGGTGAAGAATTAGAAGCAATAATTAAATCGATTTTCTTAGTAATTGAAACTTTCGCGCGTGCTCAATTATGTATACTTATTAATCTTCTGGAGTAGCTTCTTTTTGGCTTTAACGTCAACCGGGTTGTTTCTGTTCGTGTAGATCTTGATCTCGATCGTCTTTTGGTCGTCCTTCTCGCTTTCGGCATAGAGGTAATTAGAGTTGTTGGTGTATTTCGGATCCAGCGCCTCCGGTGTGAATTTATCCTTGATTTCGTTGTAGAAAGCGTGACCGGTGTCGCTGGAGAGGTTGATTTCAATTTTTATCGTATTTACAATAATGTTTGGGGTTTCGTTGGTCTCGTTCATGAGCTTGTACCCCTTTATCAGTGAAATTCCCTCCATGACAAAATGACGTGTGTAATCTGCTGTGAAATGTTCCTTTTTCTTCATTGGTTTTACTCCTTACTATTTATTAGTTCTTGAAGTTCTTTGTTGTTCTTGTCTTGCCTTCGGTAGAGTTCTTTGATTATCTGGTGATCTTCATCTACAAGCTCTTCAAGTTTTTTGATTCTTTTAAAGCTCTTAATTAAATTTATTAATAGATAAATGTTTACTATTACATCGAGCAACTTAATTATGGCTTCATCTATTTCCATTAACCTATCTCCTTATTTTTTATCTATGTTTATAATTGCTTTATGATTATTGTGTTGATTTATATTTATCTGGTTGTTGTTTGTTGTATTTGGACTAGGGTTATCTGTAAGTTCGGCTATGTAGTCTATGCTTACATTATAGAACTTCGCTATATTTATTGCATCAATTAACTTAATTTGATGTACTTCTTGTTCCCATCTTGCGTATGTGGTTGTATGATATCCTAGAGCCTCAGCTGCTTCTTTTTGTGTTAGGTGTCGCGATTCTCTTAGTTCTTTAATTCTGTTTTTTGACATTTTGCTTTCACCTCTATTCTTATGATATCTCATTTTATAGTGTTTTGTAAACACAATTACACGAAAACGTGTTGACAAGAACACGAAAGTGTGTTATAATGATTCTAAACACGATAACGTGTTTTGCTATTTTGACCCAAAACAGGGTAACGAAGAAAGGAAAATGAAAAATGAACATTGAATTAAACTCTGACGATTTTGCAGTCCTTAGCACGTGTCTGAATAGTGCTATTGAACGAAAGCGGATATTACTTAACGAAGAACGCGAGTACATGATGTCTTGTTCTGAGCCGCTTAGTAATAATGCTAAAAAAGCCGTTGCTCGAATAGCTGAGCTAGAAGGCGAAATCTCTGAACTTCGTTCGCTTTCTAAGAAAATCAATGGCGAAAGTAATACTAGAACAACGAGGACAGTTAATGATTACATTACTCACAATGTCGGTAGTGACGTTGAAATAATTATTGAAACAACTGTTCCCGGCACCTTTACCTCTAAGTCAGTGTGCTATTACAAAGGATTGCTTGACGCTGTTCCCGAGAAGCTCCGCAACCTTGAAGTAATAGAACGCTCCTGGTCGTTATCAAGTGAAATGTGGATTCTCGGCGTTGCCTGCGACTTCTCTTTACTGGATAAGGAGGAGCAGAGATGAAATACAATCTTGATGATTCTGTTCTTCACTCGGATTTTGGCGGCGGTTTTGTTATTGATCGTTTTATGTCTGCCAGTGGGCTTAATGAAATATATATCGTTGACTTTGGTGACAACTGTATTAAGCGGGTTTTTGGTTTTGCGCTTTCTCCTCTTAATCCTCCGAAAGTAAAGGAGCATAATCAGGATAAAAAGAAGGGGGGCACAAATGATGTATAAAGTCTATAAGAAATCTGATATCCTCGAAAAAATCTCCGACAGGGTCAAGACGGTTGATGATTTTCTTCGTCTTCCTGGTAGTTTATTTGACCGCGAAAGTTTCGAACACTGGTTAAACATATATCTTGACGATTATCAGGATCAAGGCTATGATGATTTTGATTTTGAGTTTTTCGACGTCCGTATGTTCTATTATGCCTTCTTCCTCATGGAGCTCCACGGTTTTTCTGACCTCGTTCTTATCGAATATGGTGAACGAATGTACTTTATTTATGAGTCTGTCGGTTTTGCTACTCTCGAAAGTAAGTTCAGAAATGATCGTGAGGACTTGTTATGCAAGGTAGCCGACTTAACTAATCTTCTGCCGGTTCTTGTTGAAAGTAATCCTGATTATCCTTTTTGATGTGGGTGCGGTGATGTTTTATTTATATGCCGCGAATGGGTTATAGCCCTGGAACGGCTAAAATAAATTTTCGTTTGTCATCGTTTAGTGGTTGCGATGTTAAATAAAACCGCTACCACCTAGGAGCGTAGCGGGCGCTATATCCCTGTATTCCAACTAAGTTTCTCCTACAGGAAAAAAGAAACTAAAGCCAGAGCTTGAAAATGCCGGTTGTTTTTGATGTTGGCAGCGTTTTTCTGGTCGTTATTTTTAGCTGAGAGTACAATAAAACGACTACCACGGCAATAAAGCCGATAAGAATCACCCGGAACGGGGTAGAAAGAAAGAGGTAAAAATAATATGGCAAAAGTACATCTCATAGGTGTTCAGTGGCTGGACTTTCTCAGCAAGAAGGACGGAAGGCAGGTGCAGGGCATTAACCTTCATGTGACTTATGTTGATGACAATGTTCACGGTTTAAAGGCAGACACTAAGTTTATATCTAAGTTCATGTGTGAAAATCTCGGACTTGCTCCGGAGGATCTCTATCCTTTTGAAGGTCAGGATATTGAGCTCGAGCTGAATCTTGCCGGCAAGGTCTGCGGCGTTTCAGTCCTGGAGGCTAAGAAATGACGGTATTACAGATTATCGTCGGCGTTCTCGGCGTGCTCTGCTTGCTTATTGTCGTAGCGTCGATTATTATAACCAAGAAAAAGAGGTGATATCATGGCAGAGGAGGGAATGAAGCAGGCTTATGCTCAGATGTGGCATGATATAGCCCGCAGCTTTAGTGACGTTCCGCAGCTTTTCCAGGACGTTATAAATTTTGCGGTTGAAAATCCTGTCGCTCTGATCGTTGTGGGTCTGGTCGTTGCGCTCCTTGCGTTCATGATCATTCGCCGTATTCTTTCCGCTCTTGAGAGGAGGTGAACAATTTGGACGCTCCAACTATTGAAACTATCTGGACTTCAATTACTACAGTTGTAACGAAGTTCCTTACGATCCTTACGCAGATTTTCAATTTTTGTACGGGAAATCCCCTTTGCCTTATCTTCCTGGGTATCACCTTTGTGGGTATCGGTATCCGTTACATGCGTAGGGTTGTAGGCGCGTTCGGCCGTGGTCGGTGATTGCGGCCGCTTACGTCGGGAGACGTTGTGAAAAGCGGAGGTGTATTAATATGCTTCCGCTTTATCGTTAAAAGGGGGTGATATAATGAAACCAAAAATTTTTGCGGTTTTTTTTGCGGTTCTCCTTGCGGTGTCCTCGGCGCTGTCTCTTACGGCGTTTGCAGCTGACGACAGCGGCGCAGGTTCTTCAACCGGTAGCGAGTTCCTTGATTCGTATTTCGCGGACTGGGAGGAGGCAGGGGAGCAGGCTATAGTTTTGCGTGATACATACAAGCAGTTTCTCTATAATGTATGTACCGGCGCAGGTCTGCAGAAGATTCTCGGCGACGCTAAGGAAATTCCGATTGCCTGGTTGCGGACTACAAAAGCGGGGGTGTTTGCTTTAACTCCTGTCGATAACATATATTATTGGCTGGTAAATAAGCAGCTCGTTTTTGATGATCGTACCTCTGGCGAGTCGGTGAAGAAGAACGTGGATATAAAGTCACCTACTATCTACGTTCCTACTCCCTGGATCGAGTACATTAAGACTTCGTCCGGAGGGGAGACTACCGGCGATCAGATGACTTTTGACGAGATAGATCTGCTTAACGGTATTGAGTCGATCTTTACTTCTGCTATTACGGTCGTATCTAATTTTCTGTCTCTGTTGACCGATATTTTCAATTTCTGCGTTGGAAATATTGTTTGCCTGATTTTCCTGGCTGTCACCTTTGTGGGGATAGGTATACGTTACATGCGTAGGGTTGTAGGTGCTTTCGGTCGTGGCCGGTGATGGCTGCGGTCGCTTACGTCGTGAGACGTTGTGTTTTTTAGCGGGGGTTTTATAACGAAGCTTCCGCTATTATTTTTAGGGAGGGTGTTAATTATGAAAAAGATCAAAGGTTTTATCAAGAGATATTGGAATAGGATTGTTTCCGTATTTTGTATTATAATCATTGCTGCGTTTACTGTTTTTTCTGTTGGCTCGGTGTATGCAGCAGATGAGCCGACCTCATGGGCTGATGTCGGTGAAGATGTTATTGCTCTAAGGGATTCTTATTTTGCTTATTTTAATTCATTGGATTCTGGTAGTATGTTTTCTATCTTTAAAAGTGCTGCTGATATACCTATTTCATGGCTTAAGTTTGTTTCTGGGGTCGGTTGGGTTATATCTCCGGTAGATGATGTTTATTATTGGCTTAAGAACGGCGTTTTGAATGGCGGTCACAGGTCTGGAGCTACTGCCGGACGGTCTGGCTTACAACGTGGCTTGTGTGCTGTATGTGGTAATACTTATTCAAAGTGTACTTGTGATGTGTTTACATACTCGGGTAAACTGTTAGATACTCCTCCTGAAGTTTCTGCAAAATGGCTGAAGGAGCATGCACAAGATTATAACAACCGTTATAAACCCATGCCAAACGAGGATCAATATATCTTAAGCTGGCAGAATTCGACTTCTAATAAATATGGAACTGATTCAAAGGTTTTTGCTGAGAACGTCCCGGTTTATGAATATACCTCCGGAACCTGGGGCGGGAAGCGGTGGAATGAAGTATATGTTTTACCTTTCTTCTACAATGATGATGATTCCAGGGGCTATTTTTATGGTGTAAACTACACTCATTATTACTCATCAAAAGAAGATGATTCTACTGTTATGATTCATTCTGATGTTTATTCTTTTTTTGATAATTCAAAATTGGATACTTCTTCTAGCTCTGTTGTATGGGATATTACTAATTATCCGTACCTTGGATTTCAGCTTGATGGATCTTTTTTCGCTCTTTATGCTTATAAATCTTCTTCGGGTCTTTTCCTTGGTACTTATGGAACACGTGAATGTACTCGATTATCTTACTTTAATTCAGAGATGATTTATTCACTTGATACATCTTCCGTTACTCTTTCTTCTCTTATATCATATGCAAGCTCTAATTTTACCCCTGTAACAAATACTGCTGATGACTGGGGCTATATAGTCAGTAATAAGCCCTTTGAAAATATGCTGAATCAGACGGCTATTGACTTTGATAAAATCCCGGACAACTATGTTATAACGATAAGCGGCGATACAATTTACAATTATCCTATAACTAACCCTGATACTGGAGATTCTACTAACATTACAAACTATGTTACAAACAACTATACTATTCCGGAAAAGGAGCCGTCCGGCGGCGGTGATTCAGGCGGCAGCTCCGGAACGGTGGGTGGTAAGATAGATGTAAGCGGTAAGATCGAGATAGTTTCATCTAGCGGTGGAACAGGCGCGGAGTTTGACCAGGATCTTTCCTTGAACAATTACTATGACTGGATGCAAGAGCAGTCCACCGGCTTCACTGGATTCATGAAGGAATATTTGTCTTGGCTTCCCGAGGATATAGTGATCATGCTCTGTGCCGGTCTCGCTCTGGTTATCCTGGCGCGGTTCCTGGGGCGGTGATGTTATGGATCTTGGAACTATTGCTATTGCGCTGTTCAGCTGGGCGCGCTCGGTCTTTGAAGATTTTACCGTGAGCTTCGGAGACGTTACAATAAACGGTTGGCTGCTGCTTATCGGCGGCGCTGTTACCTTGCTTGTATTCTGGTTTATCGCGCGGATTTTTGAATAGAGGTGGTTTTGTGGAAGAAATAATAGCTATCATATTATCTCAGCTCCTTGAGGCTGGGATAAAGTACACGATTAAGAAGAAGGTTGACGAGGTCGGGAATAATATTACTCAGCTGATTCAGCTCTTTGATGATGATTCTGATGGCGTGATTGACAGGGAAGAGCTCATATATACAATAGAATCCCTTATCCCTGATTTGTCCGCCGATTACTGCATAGTCAACAAGGATGATGAAATAGGCATTGGCTTCCCTGAGTTGCGGATCATTGATAACACTGATATGGCTGATATGCTTGATGAAGTAATAGTTGGAAACAACAACGGTGTTATTGTTGACGGTGATACATATGTACCGCTGCCGTTCGATACCACCGGAGACGGCGTGAATGACTGGGGGAAGATCGTGGACGCTGACGACAACGGAATACCGGACGCTTCGCCGGAAGCTCCCTTTTATCCGGTCGGATCCGATGGGTATAATCAAATTGTTCAATCGGGCAGGTCTGACGAGAAATCTTTTATTATAGTCTCAGCTGAGGGCACCGTTTCTATATACGATCCTAACGGCGATCTGACCGAGGAGGACTACAATCAAGCCTATACATTATGGCTCAAGGATAACGCAGCCCTGGACAAGCCCTTTAAAAACTATTCAGTGACCGAAGCTTTATTGCTGATTGTAGCTCTTTTCGCCGGGGTCAGCCTGATCGGGAAGCTGTTCAAAAGGAGGATTTACTAATGGACTTTCTGCAGATCTTTAACCCGTGGTACTTCAACAGCTATGAAGATGTTACCACCTGGATTATTTACGGCGGCGCCGCCTGGACTGTCGTTGTTTTCGTGTTCAATATAATCTTCTCGATTATATACGATTTTGTGAAAGGAGGGCGGCGCTGATGGGTGAGCTGTTTCCAATCGTTAATCTGCGGTCTTTCTTCTATTTTAGCTCCGGGTTTATGAGCTTCGCGTTTCTCATGTATCTTCTTAATTGGATTATCAAATTATTTCGTCATGATGATAGGTAGGTGATTATATGTTTCAGGTTATTTTTGCGGCGCTGCGTTGTGCGCCCCGGTTCTGGTCGTATTTCTTCAAGGATCTGTTTAAGTACTGCAAGGCTCACGGCTGGAATAACTTCAATTACTGGGGGCTTCATTTGTTCCTGGGCAAGTTCGGCGGCGGTAAAACTATCTCAGCAGTTCGCCGCTGCTATAACATTTGTAAGACCCATAAGGGGGTTACAGTGTTAACCAACCTCACCTTAACCGGTTTTCCTGAGGATACGAAGATAATAAAACTCGTCAATAGTGCTCAGATCCTGGAGCTTCCGGATAAATCCATAGTGCTGATAGACGAGATCGGCAGTATATTTAATTGTCGTGATTATGGCGGCAAAAAGGTTGTTGTTCCAAAGCCAGTTTTTCAGTTAATTTTGCAGTGTAGGCACCGCCGGATCATGCTTCTTGGCACCGTTCAGCGGTGGAACCTACTTGATAAGCAGTTGAGGGATATAACAGATACTGTAACAGTATGTCATAGTTATTTTGCTGACCCATTCGCGAGGTATACCACATGCAATGAGTATGACGCGCAGGAGTATGATATTTGGTTTAACAATCCGCTTTTGCCGATCCGGAGACTTGGTTACTACGGCTATGTTCAGACTGACGAGCTCCGCAGCAAGTATGATACTATTGAGATGGTTGAAGGAATGCTTGATAAGGAATACATATCAGACGCGGAGATCCTTGCGAACCGAGCCGGAACCGGTTTTGCTCCCGATGTCATTTCCGATGATAAGAAAATTAGGCGCCAGCTGGGGAAGGTGGTTAAGCGATGATTTCTGCAAAAATAGACTATCTGACAATCTCTTTGCTGCCTGATCGGAGCGAGTGGACAATCTCCGAGGCGCTGAACCGGCTGCTTAAGGCTCTTTTTATTGAGGATTGGCTGCCGCTTTTCGTTCCGGTCGGCGCCGGTTACGGCTATGAGGTAATTTATAGATATAATGATGTATCTTTAAAGGTCTCGTCTCTTCAGACGTTCGCCAAGCAGGGGATTTGTCTGGATTTCTCCGGCAACGGAATTACTTATTATAATGAATACTTGAAATGCCAGAAGGGTGTTACGCTGCGTACTGCGTTGAATAGATTCCGCTGCCTTGTTCAGTGTGACTGTAAGACCAAATGTAGCCGTCTGGACTGGGCTATTGATGAAAAGTGCTACGCTGATGAAACTCCATTTCTTGACCTGGACAGGATTCAACAACAGCTCCTTGATCGTCAGTTTGTCAGTATGTTCCGGAAGGCTGATCCAGAAGAATCTTCTGGAGAGTTGCAGAGCTGTTATAGTGTTGTTGCTGGTGAAATAGATCAAAAGCTCCCTTATAGGTTAGTTCAGTCTCTTGATGTCAGTTCTGGAGTTGTCGGAAAAACAATATACCTTGGGCGCAGACATTCCGGTACCTTTGTAAGATTTTATGATAAATATGCGGAGCAGATAGCCCATAAGGCGGAGCTGCCGGAGGGCGTTGAATCGTGGAAGCGTTTTGAGATGGAATTTCATCAGAAGAACGCTGCTGCCGTTCTTAGCAAGTACCTTGACAGCACCGACGAGGAATTTCAGGCGTTTATGTGCGGGCTTGCCCTTAAGCTGATTCGCTTCGTGGATCCGGGACGTTCCCGGCGCTATAATTGTGTTACCTCGAAGTGGTGGCTTGATTTCCTCCAGAACGCGAAGAAAGCAGATCTCACGATTCATAAAGTTAAGCGCAACAAGTTTCTGAACTTTCTGCTAAATTTCAAGAAGCAGTATTCTGCTACGCTGGCGCGTACTTTGCAATGTTCACCGCAATACCTCGTTACTGTGCTCGAGGACGGGCTGAAAAAGAGCTCTAAGACGGCGGCACAGATAGTTAATGACTATAACGCAATCAAGGCGCTGCCGCCGAACTTCTATGATTATGAGCTGGCTCAATTCCTGGAGCCTCAGACCGGGGAGGATTATTGGCGATCCTTTACCGATCTCGATAAAGAATCATTTCATGGTAAGCTGAGCGCGCTTTACCGTCAGGTGTTCAATAAGAATGTGGGTGTTGTGGAGTGATAACGCATTTTATACCGCATATCTGCTATAAATGCTTATGCCGTGTATGTGGTCAGCGCGGTTGTCCTCATCGAGCCCGGCAGGAGAAACGTTGTTGGTCTTGCTGGAGGTCTCACGAATACGCGCCGATTCTGGATTGTAACAATTTCTACTTTAAACAGTTCCACAAATACAAGGTCAGACGTGTTCATAAAGCGCCGAAGGTTCGTTATATTGAAAAGTTTTCTGATGGTGATATAGCTCAGCTGCTCGGCGAGATCCTGCGCTTGCTGAATAGTCCCATGGTTCCGACCGATGATGTTAACTGTATTAAGTCCGATTGTCTGTGCTTAAGCTGTCCGGCTTCTCAGATCTGCAAGGATAGGTGTAAACGCTGCGTTAATTGGCGCGGAGAATCTCCGGTTAAACTCTGCGCTATCAGGATTCAATTTGAAAAGTTGAAGGGGGGTTGATTTGTATGCGCGATTTGATGTATAATAGAGATAAGAAAACGTGTTTACAGAATTATCCATCTAATTGCGTAAAAGATAAATTTTACGCAATAAAAGGCAACACATAGGGAGAATAACCATGACAACCAAGTACGATGACGCACCGCAGCTATTAAGGGATTATCTGACATATCTCCAGATAGTAAAAAACCGGTCGGAACTAACCGTATTAAACTATTATACGGACATAAAATCTTTCTTCAGGTTTTATAAGATCAGATCCGGTAGAGCCTCGGACAAACCCGAGGATTTCAAGGATATAACCATATCCGACATTACTGAGAGCGATATACGTTCCGTGGATCTTATGCTTGCGCAGGAGTTCCTCATTTACGCAAAAAAGGAAAAGGACAATCACCCTAAGGCAATGTACAGAAAAGGCGTTGCTCTCCGGCAGTTCTTCAAGTACCTTACTAATAATAAGGCGATGTTTTCTGTAAGCCCTCTTGCAAACCTCGAACTTTCCACACCCAAACAAGCTCTGCCAAAATTCCTGACGCTTGAGGAATCCGTCGAAATGCTGAATAATATCAGCACCCCTGACCAAAAACGCGACTACTGCATAATTACTTTCTTTCTGAATTGCGGAATGCGTCTGAGCGAACTTGTCGGTATAGACCTCCAGGATATCAGGAGCACACATGATTCATCAGGCAGAGAGATCTACACCCTTAAAGTTCTTGGCAAAGGAAATAAAGAGCGCATGATTTACCTCAACGACGCATGCGTTGCCGCCTACAAGGATTATCTCGATTTTGAGGAAACCGATAATTCCAAACGCGCCGCTGCGGGCGACCGCGATATGACCGCGAAAACGGACGCGCTGTTTCTCAGCAAAAGAAATACCCGTATATCAAACCGCCGCGTTCAGCAGATAGTCGAGGAATGCCTGAAGAAATGCGGATTAGACAACCGCGGTCTTTCCGTGCATAAGCTTCGCCACACCGCCGCCACCCTGATGTATCAAAATGGAGTAGATGTCAGAGTGCTGAAAGAAGTTCTCGGCCATGAAAATCTCAATACGACCCAGATATACACCCATGTATCAAATGAACAGATGGAAAAGGCAATGAACCAGAACCCGCTGTCTGAATTAAACGCAAAATCCAGCGAAAAAAAGTAACACACTCTCCCCTGCAATAAAAAAGACTCTGTGAAAATCAGAGCCTTTTTGCCGCATTTTATTCCGGAATATTGGAAGAATCAGACAACAGATATTCGATAAAAAGCTTTACGCTCTCGGGAATAAATGTGTTTTTCTTATATACCAGCACGATCTCCGATTCTATTGGACAATCGGTGATTTCAAAGCACTCGCCGCGCTCCGGGTGCACCAGTCCTGCGGCAGAGGCAGGGACGAAGCTCACACCGGCGTGCCGCTCAGCAAGGTCGACCGCCGTTCGTGCATCATCACAAAGACATATCACATACGGCTCCTGATTGATGGCAGAAAAAGCTTCTCTGACTATATTCTCCCATCTGCGGTATAATATAAGCGGCTGACCTGCTAAAAGCTTCATCGTTACATTTCCGGGTAGAGCTCCTCGGGCACACACAACGTTCATGCGCTCCTTGGCGAGACTGTGTATTACGAATTCTGTTTCCGGGAACGGAGTCCTGACAAGGGCTGCATGGATTATATCCTCCCGGAGCTTCTCCAGCAGTGAATAGGTGTTGTTCTCGGTGATCTCAAACCGCACTCCGCCGTTTTCCGAAATAAAAGATGAGATCCACTCCCCTGCCCTGGTGCAAACCACGGACGAAACGACTCCGAGCCTGATCACGTCCTTTTCGTTCTGGGAGCAGGCGTCGATATCCTGCCGCAGCGAGCTTTCCATTTTAAGCAGATTCTGTGCGCGGTCGTACAGCAGCTTTCCCGTTTCGGTAAGGCGAATGTGCTTCTGCCCGCGTTCAAAAAGCGTGCAGCCCAGTTCCTTTTCCAACAGCTTCATCTGCATACTGAGCGGCGGCTGGGACATAAACAGCCTTTTTGCAGCGGCGCTGATTGTTCCTTCCTCAATGATCGTAATAAAATACCTTAATTGTTTAAGATCCATGTCTCCTCCATATTCTCAGCCTATCACTGTCATACATAAAAAGTATAGAGATTTTACTGGATATACCTTTAAAATATCTTATATTTATGATATACTAATAAGGGCAATTTGTCAATAGAAAAAGAAAGGACGGTAATTTTCTTGTTCAAATTACTTGTACACATCAAAAAGTACAAAAAGGAATGTATTTTCGGCCCGCTGTTCAAGCTGCTGGAGGCGCTGCTGGAGCTTTTTGTTCCGCTGGTTATTGCTTCCATTATTGATGACGGCATAGCGAACGGCGACAAGGGCTATGTGGTCGGCATGGTATTCGTGCTGATAGGTCTTGGAGTTGTGGGGCTCGCGTTCTCCGTAACAGCGCAGTATTTCTCCGCCAAAGCCGCGGTAGGATTCACGACCAAGGTAAAGCATGAGCTTTTCCGCCATATTGAGAGCCTCTCCTACTCGGAGATAGACCATGTTGGTACCTCTACTCTCATCACCCGTATGACCAGCGACATGAACCAGATACAGAACGGCGTGAACCTCACGCTCAGACTGCTGCTGCGTTCCCCGTTTGTTGTTTTCGGAGCCATGATAATGGCGTTCACGATAAACGTGCAGGCGGCGCTTATCTTTGTTGCGGCTATCCCGGCGCTTTCAGTTGTGGTTTTCGGTATCATGCTGTGGTGTATTCCGCTTTATAAAAAGGTTCAGGCTCGGCTTGACAAGGTGCTTGGAATCACCCGCGAGAACCTCACCGGCGTTCGCGTTGTACGCGCTTTCTGCAAGGAGGAGCAGGAAATCGAGGAGTTCACCCGCTGCAACAAGGAGCTTACCTCCGGTCAGAAGTTCGTTGGCAGGATTTCCGCGATGATGAACCCGCTGACCTACGTTATAATTAACCTTGCGATAATCTGGCTGATCCAGACCGGCGCGGTACAGGTAAACGACGGAACGCTCTCGCAGGGCGATGTCGTGGCTCTGTACAACTATATGTCGCAGATACTCGTTGAGCTGATAAAGCTTGCAAACCTCATAATCAGCCTTACCAAGTGCGTTGCCTGCGGGAACCGCGTTCAGGCGCTGTTTGAGATAAAGTCCTCGCAGGAGGTCACCGCTGACAAGGAAATTGTAGGCAATGCGGATTATACGGTTGAATTCCGCAATGTTTCCCTCAAATATAAGGACGCAGGAGAGGATTCCCTCACTGGCATGGATTTCGCGGTAAAGCGCGGCGAAACCGTTGGAATAATCGGCGGCACCGGCTCTGGCAAATCCTCGCTCGTCAACATGATACCGAGATTCTATGACGCGACCGGCGGCGAGGTCCTTATCGGCGGCAGGAACGTCACCAGCTATGAGCTTCCCGAGCTGCGCGAGAAGATCGGCATAGTTCCGCAGAAGGCTGTGCTCTTCAAGGGCTCTATCCGCGACAACATGAAGTGGGGCAAGGACGACGCCACCGACGAGGAAATTCTAGCGGCGGCGAAAACAGCTCAGGCTGCCGACGTTATCGAAAGCAAGGGCGGTCTGGACTTCGAGATAGAACAGGGCGGCAAGAACCTTTCCGGTGGACAGCGGCAGAGATTCACGATAGCCCGCGCCCTGGTCAGAAAGCCCGAAATTCTGATATTGGACGACAGCGCGTCCGCGCTTGACTTCGCTACTGACGCGGCTCTCCGCAAGGCTATCCGCGAGATGGACAGCGACCCGACCGTATTTATCGTTTCCCAGAGGACTTCCTCCATACAGCACGCGGACAAGATAATCGTGCTGGACGACGGAAAAATCGTCGGGATCGGCAAGCATGAGGAGCTTCTTGAAAACTGCCCTGTTTACAGCGAGATCTACAATTCCCAGTTCAAGAAGGAGGCGGTTTAAGTGGCAGAGAAAAAGAAAGCCGACAAGGGTACGCTCAAAAAGGTGCTCAAATACGTCAAAAGACACGGATTCTTTATGGTGCTGTCGATCCTCTTTGCGGCGGCAACCGTTGCCCTGACGCTCTATACGCCTATCCTCATTGGCGACGCGATAGACCTTATCGTTGGAAGAGGCGATGTGGATTTCGTTCAGATAGGCGCGATTCTTCTCAAAACCGGTATCATCATAGGAGTTACTGCATTGCTCCAGTGGCTGATGAACACCATAAACAACCGCATAACCTACCATGTGGTTCGCGATATCCGCAACGAAGCCTTCCGGAAGATAGAGATACTTCCGCTGAGCTACATTGACGCGAACCCCTACGGAGACATCGTGAACCGCGTTATCGCGGACGCAGACCAGTTCGCGGACGGTCTGCTGATGGGATTCACGCAGCTCTTTACCGGAGTTGTGACGATACTCGGTACGCTGTTCTTCCTGTTTTCGATAAGCTGGCAGATAGCTGTCGTGGTAGTTCTGATAACTCCGCTGTCGCTGTTTATCGCAAGATTTATCGCGAGCCGCACCTATCGTATGTTCAGGCTCCAGTCGGAGACCCGCGGAAAGCAGACGGCGTTCATTGACGAGATGATCGGAAATCAGAAGGTAGTCCAGGCTTTCTCGCATGAGGGTGAAGCGCTCCAGGAATTCGACAGAATAAACGACCGACTGGCGGAGTGCTCGCTTAAGGCTACGTTCTTTTCTTCCCTGACGAACCCCTGCACACGTTTTGTGAACAGCGTGGTTTACGCTGGAGTTGCGCTTTCCGGCGCGCTTATTTGCATTGCCACCGCAGGAGCCGTGAATCCGTTTACGATAGGTCAGCTTTCCGCGTGCCTTTCCTATGCGAACCAGTACACCAAGCCGTTCAACGAAATTTCCGGCGTCGTTACGGAGCTCCAGAACGCACTCGCCTGCGCTTCAAGGCTGTTTGAACTTATCGAGGAGGAACCGCAGGTAAGCGAACCGGCTGACGCTGTAGCTCTCACTGACGTTAAAGGCAGTGTAAGGCTCGAAAACGTGGAGTTCTCCTATGTTCCTGACAGGAAGCTCATAGAAGGTCTGAACCTTGCTGTAAAGCCTGGCGAGAGGGTTGCGATAGTCGGGCCCACAGGCTGCGGAAAGACTACGATAATCAACCTGCTGATGAGATTCTATGACGTAAACAGCGGCTCCATCAGCGTTGAGGGGAACGATATCCGCAATGTTACACGAAACAGTCTGCGCAGGAGCTACGGCATGGTGCTCCAGGAAACGTGGCTTCGCTCCGGAACAATCCGTGACAACATAACCATGGGCAAGCCGGACGCCACCGAAGAAGAGATCATTGCCGCCGCGAAGGCCTCCCACGCACACAGCTTCATCAAGAGGCTCCCGCAGGGCTACGACACCGTAATAAACGAGGACGGCGGAAGTCTTTCCCAGGGACAGAAGCAGCTCCTGTGCATCACGCGCGTAATGCTCTGCCTGCCGCCAATGCTGATTCTTGACGAGGCTACCTCCTCGATAGACACCCGCACGGAGATAAAGATACAGGATTCCTTTGCGAAGATGATGAAAGGAAGAACCAGCTTTATCGTTGCGCACAGGCTTTCCACTATCCGTGAAGCGGACGTGATACTCGTCATGAAAGACGGTCATATCATTGAGCAGGGCAACCACGAACAGCTCCTCGCGCAGAACGGATTCTACGCAAATCTCTACAACAGCCAGTTTGCTGTGTAAGTAAAAAAGGACGTATCGCATAGGTACGTCCTTTTCGTTTTGTAGATTTTAAAAAGGGCGCACCGCTCAGGTACGCCCTATTAATTTTACTTACTCGCCGCAATGTTCGCAGTCGTGCTTTTCCTTGAATAAATCAGGGTCGTAGGAAATTCCGTTCTTATCGTAGTAATCCTTAACGGCTGCCTTTACCGCTTCCTCAGCCAGTACGGAGCAGTGGATCTTGTGAGCGGGAAGTCCGTCGAGAGCCTCAACGACAGCCTTGTTTGTAAGCTCCAGAGCCTGTGAAACCGGCTTTCCCTTGATCATCTCCGTAGCCATTGAGCTGCTCGCGATAGCGGAGCCGCAGCCGAATGTGCTGAACTTAACGTCGTCGATAACTCCGTCCTTGCTTATCTTGAGGAATATCTTCATGATATCGCCGCACTTTGCGTTGCCTACCTCGCCTACGCCGTCAGCGTTCTCGATGGTTCCGACATTACGCGGGTGCGTGAAGTGATCCATTACCTTTTCACTGTATAACATAGCTTCTCTTACCCTCCTGTAAATCCTGCCATACCGGGGAGATACGGCGGAGATAATCCACGATCTCAGGTACAGCCTTGATTATAGCTTCGATTTCTTCTTCTGTATTATATTCGCACAGCGAAAGTCTGAGCGAACCGTGTGCAACATCGTGAATCCTGCCTATCGCAAGCAGTACATGGCTCGGGTCAAGCGAACCGGAAGTGCAGGCGGAACCGGAGGAAGCGCAAATTCCCTTCTGGTCGAGAAGCAGAAGCAGCGATTCGCCCTCGATTCCCTCAAAGCACATATTCACATTGCCGGGAAGTCTGTCGTCTCTCGGTCCGTTCAGGATAGAGTGAGATATGGTCGAAAGACCCTCGATAAGCCTGTCGCGCAGCTTGGTGATTTTCGCCATGTTGGCTTCAAGGTTGTCTGTTGCTTCCTTTAATGCAGCGGACATACCAACGATTCCGGCGATGTTCTCGGTACCTGCGCGCTTTCCGCGCTCCTGTGCGCCACCCTCAATAAGAGAGGACACCAGAAGCCCTTTGCGTGCATACAGCGCGCCAACGCCCTTGGGACCGTGGAACTTATGTCCGGCAAGGGAAAGCATATCGCAGCCTATCTCCTTGACATTCACAGGGATATGACCCACCGCCTGAACAGCGTCGGTATGGAAAAGTACGCCCTTTTCATGGCATATAGCGGCAATCTCCTTAACAGGCTCCAGCGTGCCTATTTCGTTGTTCGCCATCATTATGGTAACAAGCGCCGTGTCGGGACGAATCGCGTTCTTTACCGCCTCCGGGTCTATCCTGCCCTCGCCGTCGACCGGGAGGAGAGTTACCTCAAAGCCCTGTTTTTCAAGGCGCTTCAGCGAATGAAGAATAGCGTGGTGCTCGATCGTGTCGGAGATTATATGCTTCTTGCCCTTTTTAGCGCCGATTTCAGCCGCCGTCAGGAGCGCCTGGTTATCCGCCTCGCTTCCGCCGCCGGTGAAGATAATTTCCTTGGGGTCGCAGCCGAGACACTCGGCTACTGTTTTTCTTGCGCCGAAAAGAGCCTCGGCAGCAAGCTGTCCCACCGTATGGAGGGACGACGGATTACCGTACTGCTCGGTGAGGTACGGCATCATTGCGTCCAGCGCCGTTTTGCTTAGCTTTGTTGTTGCGGCGTTATCGGCATATATTGTGGTCATAGATTCACCATTCTTTCTGAATCAGTTTTTGCACGTCCGGGAATTTGTTTGTAGACTTTTCCTATCGGACAACTAGGATTATATCATATTATTGAGCATTTGTCAATAGCATTACAGAAATTATTCCTGTTTTTCTGCAAATTTTCACATAGTATCGCGGCAGTTGACTTTATACTGCTCAGAAATTCTGACAAAATACGTCTATCTTTATATAATGAGAAGAAATTTTTTCAAAAACCTGTTGCATTTTGAAAAGAGATGTGCTATAATTATATGAGTTGATATGCGCCTGTAGCTCAGCTGGATAGAGCAATAGCCTCCGACGCTATGTGCCGTGCGTTCGAATCGCATCAGGCGTACCAATAAGAAAACCCCGCCAGTTGGCTGTTTAAGCCGCCTGGCGGGGATTTTTGATGTCTGTTTCAGTGAAATGAGCTGAATGTATTTTGCCGTATTTTTGCGTATTTTTTCGTGAGTATGGGTGTCAACATGGGTGTCAAGTTTACGGCGCAAACTGTTTGTTCTAGTTTTTGACGTCCGATTTGACTAAATTGAAGCTGCCAAAGTTTTATGACTGATTTTGTGCAAAATAATGAATTCCCCGGAGCCAACGCCCCGAGGATAGTCATTATTTCACCTGCACGACAAACGCATTAAAACCCGCCTGCCTGATTTTCTCGGCGTAAGTCTCCGCGTTATTCTTAGACCCGAAAGCCCCCACCTGCACGCGGTACAGCGCCCTGGACTTGCGGTCTGAGGTAATACGCTCGTGCAGAGCCGCCCAGCGGTTCTCGTCAACGTAGTACGCCGGGCAGAGCTTCCCGGTGAGGTCGTAGTGCCGCAGCACCTTAGCCGCCGGAATCTTGTACTTAGCCATCAGACAGCGCACCAGTTCCTCCAGGGCAGCAATGGATTTCTCTTCAAACCTGCCGGATTTCTGCTTGTAGCACACCTCAATGTGGATGGTATCCGCGTTCTGGTTCGCAGCGGCGTAGGCTATCTCGCTGTCCGGAACGCACCGGATAATTTCGCCGTCAAGCCCGACTATGTACTGCGCGGACGTCCAGCTTTCCGGCTTGTCTGCGAACATCCCCGCAGCGACATTCTTCCAGAACTTTGCAAGCCGCGCCGAAGAAGCACCGCAGTCCCCGGTGTAGTGCACGCAAATGCGTTTTGGCGTGGACCTTCTGCCGGGACGGTTGTACTTATTCACCGGGATAAGGCTGTCAGTTATCGTCATTGCTGTCCTCCTTGCTGTGGGAGCTGTCCGCCAGACCCTCGCCAATGGTGTACCCTACCACCGCCGCAGTCGCCATAATGCAGCCGCTGACGGTCTGGGCGGCCTCGTCCCCGCCGCCGAAAGCGAGGATAAGTCCGGACACCAGCGCCGCAACGGATACCCACCACTTGCGGCTTGTAAGCTTTCTCTTCCAGTTAATTTTCATGATGTTTTTCCTCCTGTTCCAGATCCTCGATCCTGTGATTGATCACCTTTATCTGCTCCTCGACCACCGGCATGCGGCGGGCGAAATTGTTGTGCTCAGCGACCTTGTTTTCAAGCTGCTGGATCCTGCACGCGGTCAGCTTTGAGCTGACCAGTATTCCGCCCAGCGAACCGCCGAGCGTTCCTATCAGCGATATCACCGCCACAATTACACTGCTGTCCATCATGAACCTCCCTCCAATTCCGCGACCTTAGTCTCCAGCGCCGCGAGCCTGGCTTCCAGCGCGGCGATTTTCGCTTCCGTGTAAGTCCCGACGCTTGCAGCATTGCCGCCGTCCGCGATAACATGCCAGGCAGACCATACACCATTAACTTTTACTCGCATGTAATACATACTCGGATTATTGACATTTACAGCTCTTTGCATCAGCCATGTACCATCGGCAGATATGTCTGCCACTATTAAGGTGTACGCGGATATAGGTAGGTTTGCGGCGGATGGCATCAGCATATAGTTCCCGTTTGCCACACAGTTGTTGGCGTCGGTTTCGGCAGGATAATGACTGTAATATAAGTCATCAGCGTGCTTTCCGTCAAGGGTGTCCACATTGCCGCCGTCGGCATACAATCCTTCGCATATGTCAATCAGTTTTTTGCAGGTAAAAACATAATCCTCGCCGCTCAAAGCCACATATAACGCCGATGTTGAAACTGCCGGACTCATCAGCGACGCAGGATTATTCCAACACGCATAGTATGTTTCGCCGTGGTATACGAACGAGCCGCATTTTTCGCCTCCAACAGAGTACACGCATTCGTTCCCGTTCATGGTGTACCTTGTTCCCTCTACCGTTTTGGAAACGAAAATCGGAGCGAACCAACCATCTGCTGTCGTTGTCCACCCGATATAGCTTGCGTCCGAGCTTTGCTTATGAACTACCCTCTCGCCATAAGTGATTACATCGGCCATTGCTGACGATACATACCCGTTTTTAACTCCCACGGAAGTTATCCGTGCGCCGTTCAATTTGGGTATTTCAAAGTTGTTGTAAATCGAGTTGTAAAGAAAAGGGAACACAAGCTCACCGTTCTTTTCAAAATATATACGGAAGGACTTGTTATCATACATATCCATTTCCATGGATAAGGAGCCGTCCGGGCTTTCAAGGCGGAAGTTACCACCCTCGGGATCTTCATATAGCCGTGCCTTATGATTGGTACTATCCACGCTGGCGGCATTTCCGCCGTCAGCGGACGTGATATACCCGCTGTCGTTCGTAAGATCACTAGTTTTAGTAGGTATATCCGACTTGTCCGCCTTGCCGTCCCAGGCAGCCTTTTCCTCTGCGGTGACATGTATCGCCGTATTCCCCGCGTGAGCCTCAATAGCGGCTCTTGCGACCTCGTCAGCGCCGGAGCCGCCGGACTGCGCTGACGTCTTAAAAGGGCACGACGTGTAGTCTGAGCCTACAAGCAGCACTGAGCCGGTTCCGAGCAGGTACACAGTCCCGCTGGCTCCGTAAATCGCCGCAGCCTGTCCTGCCGGAATGCTCACCACCCCGTCAGCCCCCGCCGAAATTCCCGCCGAAGCCGAAGCGTACACCGCCGCCGTTCCGTCGTTCCGGAGCCACGCGTTCGCGCCGCCGGAATATTCCACCTTGATTTCCTCCCCCGTGAGGGAGATTGTTTTGCTTGTCATGTTATCCTCCTATCTTAGTGTTGTTGAAATACAGCGCATGATTAACGATTTCCAGTATGTCGTCTCCGGTTCTTAGCGTTAAGTGTCCGCTAGGATCCAGAGCCAGTCGGCAGTTTGAACTTCCCGCTTGGATATCGATAACGCCGTCCGGTGCCCGGAGCCATATTCCACTGGTGCCTGCCTGAACAACAGAACTGTTGCCATTACCGCTGAATATAATCCCATTTGTATCGCCCGAAATCGCAAATTTTCCGCTCTCGATTATGATGCCAAAGCCATCTTTGCCTTTGAGCTCAGAAAGCCGCATAAAATCACTATTATCCGAGCTTACAATCCTCAGCCCCTGGTCATAGGTGTGGGCGTAATAGCTTGAAGATGAGGTCTGGAGCTTTTTAGCAGTGTCGCTCCGACTTTCCAGCTCGTCCACCCGCTTTTCAAGTTGGGATTTCGGCTGAACCCTCAGCGCGGAGCCAGTCCCCTGCACCACCGCGTCAGCGGACATCAGCGCGACTGCCTGTGTATCCGTGCCTGCCGGAATCAGCGAGGACGGCATGGAGCACTTTAGCGTATGCTGCCCGTGATACCGCCAGGTCTGCGAGGTTATCATGCCTGTGGCATATCCCCTGGACGTATCCACCGAACCGCCCCGAAGCCGCACATAATCCCCCACGTCAAGCGCCGGATCGCCGTTGAAATCCGTGCCGAACACGCGGTTCAGGCATAGATAGAGCTGACTGAGCTCGTGGTTCAGCACGGTCACTACTTCGCTCTCCGAAAGGCCGGAAAGCAGAGGATTTTCGGTCAGCTCCATTGTCGCAAGTTTTTCAGTGCCGGTTACTACGACCTCCAGGTCAGAGCTCAGCACCGCGCCGTTTCTGCGGGTAAAAAGACTTGTGACGCGGGTCGTGTCGTCTGAGAAATCAGTCGAAAACCGGACGTCCCCCAGGATTTCGCGCACGGGAATGATCACGCCGCCGCTGGTCTTGTTCGCGGTAAGCAGCACAAATTCCAGCGAGTTATCGCGGGAAATTCTCGCGAACGAAGCGGTCATCATGCCGACATACATCAGCAGGTCGCGCTCCGTCTGGATCCTGGCGGTGTTCACCGCTGCTGGCTGCGTTCCGTTCGGCAGCGCTTCGAATTCCGCCTTGGTCATGCCGAACGTTACCCCGGCGGCGGTGCAGGAGCCGCACACCAACTCGTACAGCGTTCCCGAGCGCTCGGTTGCCGGAATATCGAACAGCATCATAGCGTCCGAAGCCGAAAGAGTTACCGTGTCGCCGCTGCGCTTTATCTCCGAGCCGTCCACATAGAAGCGCCCGAGCGGCACGGTCTCTGCGGCATTGGCGCTCATTCCGCTGTCGTGATACAGCACGAAATTCAGCCGGATCACTGCGCCGTCAAGGTCGCTGGTCTTTGCCGCGAAGCCTTTCAGCCCCGCCCTAAGCTCCCCGGAATACACGCCGCCCGGGCGGAAATCTCCGCGCCCGTTGAGCTTATGCGTTATCGACAGGGAGCGCTCCGCGATATTCTCGTCCTTTATCGGCATGACAGAGCCGTCCCGGAGCCTTACCGCGCCGTTTATGGCGGTGCAGCGCACCGGGGACTTTATCAGCTCCTTGTATTCGTCAGTTACATTGTACATATCAATACTCCGTGAATTTTACTGTGAATTCCCACCACGACCGCTCCGGGTCGTCATTGTCCCATTTCAGGAGCTTAGGCTTCCGGGAGGGGTCGCCGTAGCAGGTCATGACGCTGTACTGTACGTCCGCAGGCTGGTCTATGTCGAAGAACCGGAGCGTTACCTTCGGCTTCTTTGCGGCATTCCAGACCGTGCGCAGCTCCGGGGTCTGGAGTCTCCAGGTGAACGTCGCCGTGCGGACGTTGCTCCGGACGATATCGCGGGTCATGTTCATGCTTTCGGAACGTCCGGAATTCTTGCTGTCGTAGTCGCTGCTGGTGGGGTCGAAGTCAGATGGAGTAGGCATTTCCACTCCGTCTATCTGTACTATTGAGGGCATTTAACCTCCTTTATCACATATATTAATACCCATTCGACCGGGAGCTTTCGCCGTTCTGGTAGCTGGTCACACTTTCAGCAACCTCCCTGCCGTCGACATTGAGGTGCGCGTGTATCTCGAATGACTGTTTCAATTCTGCGGCGCTGAGCGGCTTAACAGGACCGGAAACGCCTCCGGACGCGCCGGGAATAACTGAAGCAAGAGCGCTTTCCGGAATGGAGTAATCAGGATATTCAAGCTGCCCGGATTCTTCAAGGAGCTGTTTGAGGTCGTGCGCATAAAGGTACCCGAAAGACTCATCATATCCCTTTTTCTCAAAGTAATATCTGTCGGCGTCGTCTTTCAGAAAATCCGATTTTACCTTTTCTATTGCAGAATCCTCGTCAAGCCCCTGTTTCAGATATTCCGCGAGCCTTTCGTTCATGTTCTGGTAGAGATCGTTGTACGCGCCGCTTTCCTCGCGGTAATCACCGGTTATGGTCGCAGCGGATATTTCGCCGTTTATCCACTTATTGAAGAAATCCAGCGGGCTGTTGCCTATGTACTTTGACATATGGTTCAGCCATGAGCCGACTTCCTCCCACAGGTTATTCCACCATTTTGCGACGGCGCCCACGATCCCGGGGTCGTTCTCAAACTTATCTTCTATCTGCTGGAGCCAGTTCTGGATATCCGTCAGAGCCATGAAGCGGTCGTATTCGCTGTTGTTCTCACCGAACGCCCGGTACATCGTGCTGCCGACCCCTGTCCAGAAATCCGACCAGTCGTCGCCGAACAGGTCCCGGACTTTCTGGTCAAGAACCCGCAGGCTGGAAAGCTGTGTGTCGCTGTCGAAATTGAAGGAATCGAATAGTATTCCAAAGCCTGTTCCGATATCCGAAAAAGTCTGCTTGAATGTATCTCCGATATTTTCAAGGCTGAAACCGTTTGTCAGCTCGTCCAGACCGAGAGAAGCCTCATCTATTCCGCCCGTCAGTCCCGCAATGGAATCCTGCGCGGATTCTGCGCCGTCCACTATCGCGCTGAAATCAATCCCGCCCGTGCTGTCGGAGGAGCCGAAAACATTCAGCGTGTCGATATCCGCGAGGGACTTTTTCGCCGCCTTTGCATTGTCGTTCAGCCCTGCATAGCTGTCGGAAACCTTGTCCACGCTGTCGGCGGCGTTGTCGGCGCTGCCCGAGGTGTCCTCCATGGATTTGCCCCATGATTCTTCCATCTCCCGGGCGGTTGAGCCCACCGAAGCCACTAGCGCAAGCAGTCCCGCGACTATGCCGAGCCAGCCTGCGGTCGCTTTCAGGACGTTCGCGCGGGTCATTTCCTTCGGGATAAGCACGTCAAGCACCTTGCTCCAGCCTGCGTTTACCGCCTTCCATATTGCCTCCGCCTTGGTAACTGCCGGAATCGCCACAGCCATGCCGAGGGATATCGCAAGCATTGTCTTTGCGCTGGGCGACATATTCATCAGGTACTGCGCCGCGGAATTCAGCCCCTCGCCGAGCGATACCACCAGCGGCGAAATGACCTCCAGACCGTCCCGCGCCATCGTCACAAGCGTTGTGGCGGTCGGCAGGAGCTGCGTTCCGAGGTCGGCGGTCATGTTCTCGAGCTGAGCCTTCGCGGTCGTCAGGGAGCCGGAGAACGTGTCGTTTTCCCGGGCGTAGTTCCCGGCGGCGTACTCCGTCTTGTCAAGGAACATCTGCATAGCCGCGTTGACTTTCTGCTGAGTGGTTTCAAGAGTTCCCAGCCCCTTTTCCTGCGCGTACGCCTGCAATGTCGTGTCGTTCATGGCAACGCCGAGGTTGTCCATCATCGTGAAGTTGCCCTTTGCCGCGCCCGTGACCGCTTCCATTGCGTTCTTGACGTCTACGCCCATGATGGAAGCAACATCCGAAGCCCTCTGCATGACCCGCTGAGACACGGAGGAAGCGTACCCGGTATCGAACCCGGAGCCTTTCAGCAGCGCGCCCATCTTGTTCGCGTTCGCGAGGTAATCCGATTCGGAAAGCCCCATGTCCTCGAACGCAGTCGCGGCGGCTTTCTTCATGGAATCCGCGTGCTCCCGGAATACGGTTTCAACGCCGCCCAGATTCTGTTCAAGCTCGCCGCCCGCCATTATGCTGTCGGAGATGATCTTCCCGATTCCGAGCGTCGCCGCAGCCGCCTTTATCTTCGCGAAAACATTCTCCATTGTGTCGCCTGTACGCTGTGACTGCTCCTCCAGTCCGTCCAGCCGCCCGATTATCTCGTCCAGCGCCTCGTTGAATTTCCGGTCGTTCGCGGAAATAACGATATTCAGCTCCTCAACGGTCATGAGCCGACCTCCCTCCTGTGTCTGTTGTGCGCGGCGGCTATCCTCGCCATGCTCTGCTGCGAACGCTTCCATGCGGGAACCGCGTCATGCAGGAACGTGAAATATTCCTCCGGGCGGCGCGGGAACTCCCTCGGGGAATTGAAAGCAACTCCCGTCAGATACGCGGAATGCCATGCGAACACGGCGCGGGAGCGCATATCCTGCTCCTGCTGCTTCGCCCTGGAAACTGTGATATCGTGTATCTCCGCCGGGGTGAGCTCCCAGAAATCAGCGGGATACGCGCCGTTCTCCACCGCCGTGCGCCGGAGCTGCTCGATCAGTTCGCCCGCGCTGCGAACTGACCCTTGATTTTTTTTGCTGTGTCGGAAGCTCCCTTCGCGATGTACCCGCCGTTTTCCAGCGCGTCAAAAATCACGTCCGCCGCGCCCTCGAGGGTGCCGCCGTTCTCAACGTATTCGTCATAGAGGTCGAGCGCCTCCCCGTGGGAGATGTCCGCGCCGCATGAGATGTAGTCCGCAAGCACCGAAACGCGCTCTATCCTCGCAAGCCCGCGCAGCAGGCTGTTGTCGAGGAGCTTCTCCAGCTTCTCCGCGCGGCGGGCGGTATAGCGGAGCTCTATGCTCTTTTCATCGGAAATTTTAAGAATCGCACTTATCATTTCAGCCTCCTGTCTCAGTTGTCACAACCGTCTCGACCCATTCAAGGTCGGATTCCAGCGTGGTGGTGAGCGTGTATTTCATCGCCTCGCCAACGTTCCCGCTGTTCATGTACACGGTGGGAGCGCCCTCCCATGTGTAGCCGGTGCTGTCCGGGTAAACCAGCCGCCAGTGCAGCTTTGTGCCTTTCAGCGTCTGGAGCTTCGCGAACGCCTTTTTTATCATCTTGCCGCTGTCGGCGGTGGTCTCCTTGTTGTAGAAGAATCCGAATTTCATGTCGTTGATATCCGGGAGCCCCTCAATATAGCGCTCGTTCTTGTCGCGCATATTCGTGACCTTTACCTTGGGAGGGTCTGCGCCCATATCCGGGAAGCTGTCAAGCCCGTACAGCTCGTTCCACGTGCTGCCGTCCTCCGAGTAGTCAAGGTGCGTGTCCTTTGTTATGAGTTCCATATTTACCTCCTGTAAACTAAACCTGTGTGTTCATCTATCGCCGCGCTGAACGTCAGCGTGCGGCGGTGCAGTCCGTCCTCCGGGATATCCGCGCCGGAGCCCCGCACGAACCCCCGGGATATCAGCCGTTCGGACAGCCGTATCGCGGTTTCGGTGCAGCGCTGTAAGCTAGTATCGTACACGTCTATCTGGAACGACACAGCCGCCAGCCGTTCCTCCCCGGAAATTATCGTCCCGGAGCCCACGTCCAGCGGCGTGAGTATCGCCAGCGGGAACTCCGGCACTATCTCCGGGAACTGCGGCTCCAGCCGGACTATATCCTCCACCAGCGGCGGAATGATGATGTTGATATCAAGCATTTTCTATCGCCTTTCTCAGCTCCTCCGCGATAAGCCTGCGAATGAAGCTCTCCTCTTTCTTGCTGACCGCCGCCCGCAGGAACGACTGCGCTTTCTGCCCGTGGGAGGTGTGCCAGTTGCCCTGCTCGTCCTGCCAGCGCCAGAACACCTTTGCCGTGTGCGGAACTCCCGGGTCGCCCTTTGTGCCGGTGCCGTACTCAACATACACCGCGTATTCCTTGTTGGTGCCTACGATAACGACCCCGGGCGAAAGCCGCTGTACCCGGATACTTTGCCGCAGCTCTCCGGTGTCCACCGGGCAGAGAAGCACCGCATTCCCGCGTATCCTCTCGCCGCCTTTGAGCAGGGCGCGGTCGAGGACTTTCCCGCTGTCCGCGCGTATCGACTGTATTTTCTTGATAAGCTCCTTTATCGTCATATCAGCTCGCACACCGCCTTCCGGACGTTGCCGTAGGTCGTAACTCCCCGAACCTCGTAAGTGCCGCCGGGGAGCTCCACACGGTCGCGTTCGCGGATATCCGTGCCGGTATCGCAGAGGAGCTCCACAGAGCGGCTGAACTTCACGCCGTACTGCTCGGCGGCGGCGTTATCGCTGAGCGGCTGGACTTCCGAGCGGATAGCTCCTACGGGCTCCCAGCGCGTTTCAGTGCCGATGTAGGAGCTTTTCGCGGTAACAGGGCGGGTCAGCGGCAGCGTTTTAATCCTGTTCTGAATCAGCCGTATAGAGCACCCCCGCCTTTCTGGGATAGTTTTTCAGCCGCGCCAGAAGCTCCGGCGGGAGCCCGTCGAAGCTCTGGGAGATACCGCCCTCGCTGCGGGAGGATTCGCCCTCCGCGCCGCGCTTGTTATACGCTATCACTGCAAGCTGAACCTGCACCGATACCAGCCGCGCGGGGACTTCATCCCGCCCGATGTAGTCGCAGACCGAATCCGCCGCGTCCGACAGCAGGGCGGTTATAAGACCGTCCTGCGAATCGTCCGTTATCCCGGCGAGGAGCTTGAAGCGCTCCAGCGGGGTCATGCGCCGACTGCCGCGTCGAATACGGCGGAAGCCGCTACGACCTTGTCGTCCACAACGGAAACGACAGCGACCTTGTTCCCGGCGGCAGCGGTGATGATACCGTCCGCAGGAACCTCGGTGAAGCCTGTCGCCGCCGCGCCGAACTTCGGAACGGTGACGGAGCTGTCTGCCTTATACATCAGCTTTCCGGCAACATTGCGCGCGATCTTCAGCCTGCCCTTGCCGGAGTCAGCGGCGGTCATGGAAGCCCTTATATCGCCCATAGAGCCGAAGTGAACGCCGACGGAGCACTTCTTGTTCTCGGTGACGAACGCGTCGTAATACACCAGACCCTCCACAAGATGTCCGGCGATTCCGGGAGGATTGTCGTGTATCTTGTACTCCGCGAGCTTCTCCGGGGAGCATACGGATTCGCCATACGCGATGATAAAGGACGCGCCCGCAGGCATTCTCCCCTTGGGAACAGATACTATCTTCACGCCGTCAACGTCGCCGACCTGCCCTGTGATGAGCATATTCTGTGCCAGCTCGGAAGCCTTGGTGTAGCCGTCGCACTGCTTTATCGCATTGAGAAAATCATTGGAAACATACGCCACCCTGCCGACCGCAGGGACCTCGTCGTCGCTGATAGCGCCGTTTATCGCGAGGAAATCGCTGTAAGCAGTGGAATTGCTGGTCGTGCTGACCGCAACGTGCTCAGCCTTGTCTGCGGCGGTCTTGAAGCGGTAGGTATCCACCTCCGGGATAACGACCTGATCGAGCTGCCTGCGGAGCGCCTTTGCCGCGTCGCGCACTCCCGCCGGGGAATCCACCGCGTTTGTCGCGTCAATGGTGAACGTGAACGAGCGCTTCTGCGTGAGGGTCAGCTCCTCGGTGGTATCCTCCAGCTCCTCCGGGTTGCCGTAGCGGTTGGAGCCGGTCGCCCTGTAGTCGTTCATCTCGGCGGTGCCCATGCTGTAGACCTTGACGGTCTGCGCTCCGGTGAATTCATACTTCCCGCCCGCCATGGACGTGGTGAGCGCTCCGGCGCGGAACACCTCGTCTACGTTGTCCGAATACTTTGTTGCAAGATTGATTGCCATAGATTAACCTCCTGTCATGTGCCCAGTCCCTCGAGGAACGGGTCTTTCGCGCCTGGATCGCCCTTCTTAGGGGGAGCTCCGGCTAACTTCTTTGCTACCTCCGCGCTGACGGCGTCCGTGAAAGCCTTCGCGACTGCCGCCGCGCTGGCTTCGATTCCGTCGGGGTCGGAGATGTCCACAGCCCCTACCAGAGCGGCGGGGACGTTCTTTTCCGCGAGATACTCCTTTGCGAGGGCAGTGCGCTCCCGCTTCGTCAGAGCCGCTTCGCGGTCTGCGAGAGCCTTTTCCTGCTTCTCGCGCTCGTGCTTCGACTTTTCGTCTGCTGTCATGGCGGCTACGCGCTCGGCTTCCGCCCTTTCGTCCGCCGCCTTCTTCTCCCAGCGCTTCTGGCGCTCCGCGATGATCTTGTTGAGCTCTGCCTGGGTGAATGTCTTTTCAGCGGGCTTTTCCGGTTTGTTTTCCGCCTCCGGCTCGGGCGTAGATACGTTAGGATCACTTGAAGGCGACACTCGCCCTCCGGCGGTCTGAGCGCCGCCCTGCTCCTGTATGGTCTGGGTTGTCTGTGTTTCGTCTGCCATAGTTACCTCCGTTTATAGCCTGTCGGCTGTATTTCCGCGCGGCTTTTAGTGTCGTCAGCGTGTTTCGGACAATAAAAAAGCACCGTGCTTATCGCATAGCGCTTGATTATTCGTTTGAGATTCTAGCTATTATTTCAAGCTCCCGTTCGCTGAGGTGCCAGCGTTCCGCTTTCTCACGTTCCGCTTTCTCACGTTCCGCTTTCTCACGTTCCGCTTTCTCACGTTCCGCTTTCTCACGTTCCGCTTTCTCACGTTCCACTTTCTCACGTTCCGCTTTCTCACGTTCCGCTCTGACTTGTTCCGATACAAGCCAGCCGCAGCCGAAAACAGCTTTTTTAGCCGCTCTCTGGGAATCCAGAGCCGAAACACGCACACTTGCGGAGCGGGGAACAACGAACTCTATTCCGTACCTTGCATAGGGATAAATCGCCGCCGTTGTCACCAGCTCCAAAGGATATGAGTATTTAGGAACGTGCTTTCTAAGCGCTGCGGTGTTTGCGGTATTCGCTTCATCGACCGCCTTGTAAAGCGTTGGAGAAGTCCGCGCCCTTATCTCGTGCGGTTCAAGGTTTGTAACGAACGACGTGCAGATAACCGCGCCGTTTTCGTATTCTATATCAACGCCTACCGGAAGTACCGTGCAAAAGTCACCATATCGGCAGCTTGTCAGAGTAGGAGCGAACAGGAAGAACTTTATATTTCGCTCAACGTAAAAGCGCACGATTTTTGAGAGTATGGAAAACGGCGGATTGTCCACAACAACACCGCCGCTGTAATCTTCCTTTTCATAGTCGCCGCCAGGGTAGAACGGACGCATGAACTCCGACTTGTCGAGCTTGTACTCGTTTGCCACCCAGTTCGCTATTGCCTCATACACAAGCAGCGGTGTATAGCAGTCGTCGGTCGTTTTCTTGGGCTTGAACTTCTCGACGAAGCCCTCATAATCTTCAAATTTGTTCTGGCTTGTTGCCATTTGCTCCTCCTTTTCAGGGCATAGAAAAAGCGCCCCGAAGAGCGCTTGGCTATTGGAATGGAAAAGCACCCTGTTTTCGCAGGGTGCTTTTTCATTATGATTTCTTTTCATATTGAGGGTCGAGCTGTCCGATATACTCGTCATGTTTCTTGTTGTATAAATCAATATCATCACCCATTGACAGTATTACGCCAACACATAGATGTGTTTCGCTGTCATAGGTGCAAGCAAAACCGTCTTTGTTTCGCGATATATACTTTTTAGGATTTTGGTCTGTATTCATACTTATCCCCTCCAAAGATGATTAATTTTGTGCGGTTGAGCACTACCGTGTAGCTGTTCGTTGTGCCATGTCCGCTTGCATTAATGGCGTCGTACCCCATTTCTGCCGCAAGGATACCAGCGTTTCTGCCGTTAGGCGCAGAGTTGATATCATTTTGCAGCTGATGTGCGTCGGGGAACTTTTGATTCAGCTTTTCGCATATTTTATCCGCCTTTTTCCAAGCAGCGTCATCGCCCCATTTGCTATACAGCTGGCGAACCTCGTCCATGCCTGATTGGTATTCTTCCCAATGCGCTTTCAAAACAGGGTCTTGCGATAAGCGGAATTTTTCGTACTGCTCCTTGTATATGCGTGTCACATAGTCGGAGCAGCGTTGACGGTCATAGCCATCAGGAATCTCTAGGACTTTAGCCGATGGGTCAAGTGTCAGCCAGTTTGTTTTGCTGAATTTATGGCTGTCGCTGTATGAATACTGCTGAATTTCATGCTCAAATTTATCCGCTGTGATTGTTCCTTTAGTATAGTCGGCAGCACAGTACATTCCCTGACCGTATTGAGCGCCGCCGACACCGCAATTCACATAGAAATAATCCTCACCGTCGATTGCCTTTAGCTGCTTGTCATAAAGCAGCAAATCTTCTTTACTATCAGCACAAAATGTACGTTCACCGAGGAAATGGTCGCGTTCGACCGCGTGCTCGAACTCGGATTGATTATACATAATCGTAGGCTTGCCATTAAAGCCCTGATAATCAATGATATCGTCGATGTTGTTGCTAAACTGATTACGCGGCTGCCATTTTCCTACGACGCTTTCAGCATTAACGATAGTTGTCCCTCTTGTTTTCATTATACCACTTTCACCGGATTTGTCAAGGGCTTTCTCGCCCTCGACAAACTTTCTGTGCCAGTCCTCATAGGTCATACCCGCCGGAACCCTGACCGTATTCCCGTCCTTGTCCTTAGCACGGCGCTCCAGCCCCGCAAGCTCCTCGTCCCCGAAATCCGCAATAGTGGTCGAGCGGCAGAACGGGTGCATGGGCGGGTAGTTCGTGCCGGGCTTTGCCTTTGCGAGGTCGAACACCCTGCCGTCCAGAGCAGCACAGCACTCGCACGTCCGGCTGTCGAGGGTCGCTACGAACCTGTAACGCTCTATCCCGGCTTCGCCGTACGCCTTTGCCTGCGCAGCATTCGCGACGTACGCGCTCTCAGTCCGGACGATTCGGCGGGCGCAGAACGCATTCACACCGAACTGCTCCTGGAATATCCGCGCGGTCTTTTCGTTGGAGCGCCCGGAAAGCATACTCACCAGCAGCTCGTTCTTGAGCCGTGCAGTCATGCCGTTCACGTCCTTCCAGATACGCTGAGAATAATTGCCCCCGCTCCAGTTGGAGCGCAGAATCCGGTCAACGTCCTGCCAGGGGAACTTCGAGAAGCTGAACCCCAGCCCCGTGCCTTTCTGAATGCTGAATATCTCGCGGTAGTAGCTCTCCTCCGCGACGTTCCGCAGCGCTGACGTGATGTGCCGGTTCTCGGTCTTGTACAGCTCCCGGCACTGCTTCACGATATCCCGGTTGAGCTCCTCTATTCGCGTAATGCGGTAGCGGTACGCCCCGGCGCTGTTTATCGCGTTCAGCAGAGCCTCCCGCTTCTCAGGGTCGCCGACCTGCTGAGCGGCTTTCCGGAGCCGCTGGAGCGCCGTGCCGTCTTTGGCGGCGTTTAGTATCTTTTTCGCTTCCGCTTCGGAGATACCGAACGACTGCATTCCGCGCATGACCGCTTTTACTTCCTTTTCGAGGTACGCGGAGGTCTGCTTTATCGCCGCGTTCATTTCGGCGGCGGTTTCCTCGGCGGTGCCCATGCGGTCGTACATATCCTGAGCGGCGCGGCGCTCCCAGTAATCACGGCTGTTCATCGGTCATATCCGGCGGGAGGTTCGGGAAATCGTTCTGCTGTTCCCGTATCTCTTCGGCGGCGGATTCCGGGTCGTCCACAAAGGGCAGAAGCCCGAGCAGGGTCTCCAGCGGAACTAAATCCCGCAGCTCCGAAACGAGTTGCGCTACCTCGGTTTCGTTGACCGGAAGCGCCCGGGTGAACTGTATCGAAATATCCCGGCTGTCGATGTGAGCTTTCCCGGTGGTGCTCAGCCAGTTGCAGAGAAGCCGCAGGCGCTCTTTCAAGCCCTCCCGGAAGTAGCGCTCCTTGATTTTTGTTATCTGCTCAAACCCGAGGAGCTTGTACCGCATTGCAACACCGGAAGCATTCCCGCCGAAGCTCTCGTCGCTCATGCAGGGGACGTTCGCGAATTTATGTATATCCTGCTCCAGCGACTTGCGGAGGACTTCCACGCTGTTCTCGTCGAACTGGCGGGTCAGCCACTCGGCGGAGCTGTCCGCGTCAAGCTCCAGCAGGCCGTTCTCCCGGAGTGCCTTGTAGCTTTCGGATTTCTCGTCGTTGTCATCCCCGAGCACCGAACCCTTTATCAGCAGGATAGCTTCAACGAACTGCTCCTTGTCGTTCACGCGGTCGCTCTGGAGGACGTTGTACGCGTCTATCAGCGACAGCACCGGCTCAAAATCGCTTCCGCAGGTGGAGTTGTTGTATATCTCGATGAGCGGCACGCCGTTCATTCCGTGGGGGTGGCTTTCCGGCTCGTCCTTGACTGAAAAGCCCGTGTCAGTCGTGAAATGCATTGCATTTTCAGTATCACAGAGATACACGGAATAGCCGGTGTCCTGGTTCGTAACGCTGTCATGGAGCTTATAATAATACACCCCCGCGACCGGCTTCTGCTGAACCGTGTCGTCATAGATGACGAACGCCTGCCGCGGGTCGGGGGAATACAGCCGGGGCTGGCCGTCCTCGTCGGTGTAGATGAACTCGTAGGCCGCGCCGAATATGCTAGCTTTCTGCGCGAGGTCTATGTCCTGCGTATCGCTGTCAGCGGCTCTCAGGAGATCCAGGAGCGGGTCTATGCCCTCGCCGGAATACTTTACCGGATTGCCCGCAAAGTAGCCTACGCAGGTGTCTGAGATGTATTTCGCGTGATTGCAGACGAGCTTGTTGTTCGCGAGGACTGAACGCTTCTTCCGGTCGCATATCGGGTGCAGTCCCTCGTAGTAGCGCTCCAGCAGGTCGTATCTGGCGTGAGTGTGCCGGATATGCTCCCTGATAAAGTTGCAGGCGATTTCCGGCGTGACCGGGGTTCCCCGCGATATCGTAAAGGGCTTTATCATCAGTAAATGCCCAGCTCCTTTCTGTTGCCTATCTTGGCTTTTTTGCGCCCGATGTCGTTTTCAAGTGCGTATCTCACCGCGTCTATCGAATGGTTGTCCTTGTCCGGGAACTCGTCCCGGAAGCCGCCGTTGCCGTCCGGTATGAGCTCATACCCGCAGAATTCCCGCTTCGTGTTCGGGCAGGAAACCGGGTCGATGATTATTTCCGCGAGGTTCTGGAGCCATGTTATGCCGTGCTCCACAGAGCCCGCGCCTTTCTTCACGGCGGTGATTTTCAGCCCCCTGGCGCGGAGCTCATCGTTGCTGCGCGGGTCGGCGGATTCGGCGTATATCGCGCCGTTCAGCGGGTTTTCCGCCTTTATCGCTTCCGCGAGCGGGTCGTACTTTATGCCGTAGCGGTAGATCTCGCTGAATATGTACAGCCGCCCCTTTTCGAGGGCGCAGGCAACATATGCGGTCGGGTCGGCGGCGTAGCCCCAGTCCAGCCCGCGATGAATATGCGCGAACCCCGCGCGTTCCTCCGGGGAAATAGTCCGCACTGTGATATTCGGGAACACCTCGCCGCCGGTTCCGGTGACTTCGCCGAGGTACTCGTGCGCGTAGGCGGCGGGATTGTTCGCCCGGAGCTGCTCAGCCTCTGCGATGAACTTTTCCCCGAGCCATTCCGGCGGAACTCCGCGATAATCGGAATGGTGGACGAGCTTATCCGGCGCGGGGGTCGTGACCTCTGCGTTTATCCAGTTGCGCTGGGACTTCGGCGGGTTGTAGGTGTAGAATACCACGAACTTTGTACCGCCGCGCAGCAGCGACTGATTTATCGTGCGTATCTCCTCGATTCCCGCGAACTCGTCCGCTTCCTCATACCAGACGTACTTGATGTACCCCTTGTGCACCTTGGTGGATTTGAGCTTTTTCGGCTTGTCCGCGCCCCGGAACAGTATCCGCTGTCCGGTGGGAGTATACACAAGCTCCAGCGGCGACAGCTTCGCCTGCCAGAGGTGGGAAACTCCGAGCTTGTCTATCGCCCAGAGGAGCTGCTCGTAAACGCTGTCTTTGAGATACAGCCCGACCTTGCGGATAACTACCGCGTTCGCCTGCGGGTCTCTCATCATGCCGAGGGGTATTTCCGCGCCCACAAACGAGGACTTGGTGGAACCTCTGCCGCCTTTGAGCCAGTAGTGGGTGTGCAGTCCGGCGGCGATGTCGCGGTGCAGCGCATAGAACGGTGGCGACACTATGTCGCGAAGATTAATCATCTGGGATATCGTCCACTATCTGGACTACGCCGCTGCCGGAAACGTTCACCTTTTCCGTGAACAGCCCGAACCGCTTGCCGAGAAGCTCGGCGGCTTTCAGGCGCGAAACTGAGCCCTCGTCCTCGTTGCGCATGACCCCCGTCAGGAACTCCATGACCTCGGCGGCAGTGGCGGTCTTGGCGCTGCGGAGCTCCTCTGTCCTTTGTTCGATGTATTCGTGAACCTTAACATTTCTTAACATTCTGGTCGCCGCCGCTGCTGCTGTGTCGTCCGATTTCACTGACGGATACGCAGCTTTGTACGCGCGGGTCCCGTTCAGGTCTATCAGGTATTCGTCGCAGAAACGCTTCTGCTTTTCGGTCATGGGGTTCCTCCTTTCCGACATAAAAAAATGCCTCGCCAATGTATTCGTTCAAAGCAACACTTTATAACGAATATCATTTCCGAAGCATTCGGTTATATCTACAACTGTCCTATTTCTTATTTGCTGATTATTCATGCAAACTGTTCAAACATTCTTCGTTTTGGATTTTGTTGAAAATTCACAAAAATCATTCCTTATATTTTGATTATTTAGTAAATATATCTTTCCAATATTTACAGAAAAACCATTGACGTACAGGCAAAAGGTATGGTATAATGATTGAGTGAGGAAGAATTGACATGAATGTGGGGTGACTTCAATGAAGAAAAATTTAATCTTGCTTATCAAAGTAGCTATGATTTTTAAACAAGAACTTCTCAAGCCCCAAATATCGCGCTCCGCAAATTCGCAGCCGTACTAGCTGCGAATCGGATTTGCTTTGAACACTTGGACGGGCTGGGAAGCTTTCCCCAACCCGTCCTTTTCGTATACTAGTCTACTTAAGGAAGGATGTGATTGCCAAAGATTTACACGATTTGTGGCGAAAGGGGGTGATTTTACGCGAAAAAACAAGTGCCTCACCGTCTGTCTCTTCGGCATAGAAGTGGTGTTCTTCACGTACTCAAGCGGGGAAAGCACTTCCACTGACGAAGATGCGCAGAAACGCCCGCTGTTGGAAAAGAGCGGAACGAATTCGCCCCGCTCTCAACCGCAGCGACACAAGCTCGGTACATTTATTGTGTTCATTCTTTTCGTCATGGTCATAATAAGGTATCCGGAGCTAGCCGTACTTGTTCAGCATCTGCTTTCGTAAATGCTGAATAGTATAGTGCTGACGCCAAGGCGATTGCAGCGCCTTGGCGTTTTTATTGTACCAATTCTATTTTAACATGGTACCTCCGATTTGTCAAGTACTTTTTTTGCAATAGCAAATTATAACCGCTTTTCAATATTTCATGATACTAGTATATCATGTTTTTTGAAAAAATGGTTACCCTTTTTTCAGCCGGGCGAGGTGCCAGAAGAACTTCATGCGGTACTCGTAGAACTGCCGCCGCCCGCACGGAACATTCCCGAGGTACTCGAACGGGAGCCCCTCCGTGACGGCTTTCTTGATGTACTTCCGCACAGGTTCGACGGCGGTCTGCTCAAGTGCCTGGTCTATCTTCTCGATATCCTCGCGCAACCGCATTGCTTTGTCGGAACGCTCCTGCACCGGGTCGCCTGTGCGGTTGCCTCTGGCTTCTCCGGTGGATTCATAGCCCACAGCGGATATTCCGTAGCAGTCCGCAATCTCCCGGCAGATGTCGTTGTACTGACGGCACAGCCATTTCAGCTCATTGTACACGTTCCGATCTATCCGGTAGCGGTCGTAGGCTTTAGTGTTCATTGGTATCCGCCCTCCTGTTCCATTTGTTTGCGGCTTCCTGCATGGTCTCGCTTGCGCTCTGCTGCTTGATTTCGTATGCACACTTGAATGGTTCACTGTGTGAAACATAATAGCTCACGAAGCCGGTTTCCAGGCTTTCCAAGCGCATCATAATTGCTTCGCCCCCGCAGAACGGGCAGGGTTTCAGCTTGATTTCAGGCATCTGTGTCACCCCACTTTAAAGACTGCCCACAATGGTAGCAGTAATCGGCTATCCCTGTTCCAGCAAATCCGCCTCCACAGCTGGGACAAGAATAGACACTTGTGTATCGTATGTGTTCTTTGCGGTTCTTGACAGGCACCTTGGGTATCTGCTTTTCGAGGGCTTCAATAGCCATATCGTAAGCCTTTTCAATATTTTCAAAAGGTTCTCCGTCTTCGGGAACGCTTGTTTTTCTGCGTATGATTGCGATTGCTTCTTCTACGTTCATTCGGTGTCACCTCCGTATTCCACTCCGAAAAACTTTGCGGCTTCTGAGGGGCTTCCGGCTCGAACAAGCGCCCTATAACCGCAGCCAAAACACATCACGGAATATAACCGTTCTTCCGCATAGTAGGTTTTTAGCCATCTCCCGCAGATTTTACAGCGTATCTCTTCGGGCGTTCTCCTGTAAATCACAGGCGCACGGTATGCTTCGTGTAACATCTCGTCAGCCGTCATTTCTTGCCCCTCCCGTCCATCTTAGCGCCGCAGTTCGGGCAGTAGTTGGCACACTCGTGTGTGAAACTATTATCGGTTACGTTAAACTTTCTGAGGCAGGCGCTGCAAGCCACATCGGATTCAGTAAGATATTCTGTCTGTTCGGGAGTCTGACCCCTGCTATAGCAAAGCGCGTAGTATTCGTTGCTGTCTTCTATCCAGTGTGCATGCACCACCGGCGCGACATCGGCGGCTGGCTCGCTCTGTATAGCTTCGTACGCCGCGTTTATCGCCTCGTCCCAGCCTGCTGTATAGCTTTCGGGTTCTGCTCCGCACCCGCCTATATCGTTCAGGATCTCCAATGCGCGTTCACGCTCTATGTATTCACTCATTTCGTGTCCTCCTTTTCACGCCGGAGCTGCAAAAGGCATTTCCCTCAACACTCGTCCCCCATATGCAGCAGAAACCATACCCGTCAGCCTTTCGCGTTCCCCAGTGTTCGCAGTCCTTACAGCGCACCACCGGCGCCCATGTTTTGAGTAACTTTGCCTGATTATTAAGGCGCTCCAGCCTTACCGCACAATTGTTTTCCAGAATCCGTATCTGGTGTATAAGCTCGTCCTTCGTCCAGCTTTTCAGCGTGCTGTCTGCGTAGGTGTGTTTACTCATTCCGCGCACTCCTTTCCGAGCCATTCCGTCAGCAGTTCCTTATCTTTGCCGCATATTACTGCCACCGAACAATCATCTTCGTCTGTAATCTCCATCAGACGGTCCGCAATGATATCTGCTACCTCTTTGTCCTCGTACTCGGAAAACCCGAGCGCCCATGCAAGCTGCTCACGATTAGTCATTCCCGCTCACCTCCAGCAGTTCCGGGTTGTCGTAGATGTTGCCGATTACCTCGCAATCCCCGCTGTATAGGTTATCGAAAC
>CAKSEY010000022.1 GCA_934448295.1 uncultured Oscillospiraceae bacterium | reverse complement strand
GTTATAGTGAACGTGTACGCTCCGTTGGTGAGCTCCACGGCTGTGCCGTTGAGGGTCACGGACTTCACCTGATAGCCCTCGTCCGGGGTCACGGTGAGCGTTACCTCGCTGCCGTCTATGTACTCGGCAGTTTCGGGAGCTATCGTGCCGTTTCCGTTGGTGGTCAGCGTGAGGGTGCGTATTCTCTGCTCCGTTTCAACGACAAGCTCGCTGTCCTGTTCCACCTTGAATATGTACATTCCGTCCTCGTCCGGGGTGAGCTCCACGCCGTTGAGGGTCACTGTCTTGACGAACCAGCCGTTCTCTACGTCGGTCTTGAACTTTATATGCGCCTCTGCGCCCCGGGGGTAATTCGGATAATACTGGTCGTCGATATGGGGCAGGCAGTGATCAATGTCGTCGTTTACGATAGTCAGTGTGCATTTCGGCACTACCGCGCCGATGTTGACTGTCGCCTTTACGTCCTCGGATTCGCGCAGCACTTCTACCGCGTCATTCACCAGAATGTCCACCGTGGACTGGTCAATAAACTCATCGGGAACGTCCGTAACGGTGAGCGTTCCTGCCGCCTGGTCGAATACTACCCAGTCGGGAAGCTCCGCGCCGGGTGCAAGCTGAATAGAGTACGCCCCCGTGCTGCCCTCGAAGTATTCGTTTAGGTCAACGGTGATATTCTCCTCTGCACCGGGGACTATCTCCCCATCCTTGCCGCTGAGCAGGATCTCCGTCTCCTTCTGGGTGATCCCCTGGGTTTTCAGAGTAACAGTCTTCTGGTAATCCTCGGCGAAAAGCCACTCGACATAATCGCCGTTTTTCACCTTCTGGTTGAAGTTGTCAAGGTCTACATCAATAATGTTCTCCATCTCGGAGACAAGAACGCTTCTGCCTTTGGGCTCCATGCTGGAGCCTCTTAACGCTGCGTCGGTGTTGATGAAGCTGAACGAATTGCTGCCGATAAGTGTGTAATTACTAAAGGCAGACACGCCCGCATACATTTCGCTTTCTGCGCTGACGTCAAGGGTGCTGTTCTCAGAAATAAACGTTCCGACGTTGATGCCCGAGACATCATCACCGAGATAGCCACCGGGCTCCAGCACGGTTATGTTCATGCTGCAGTCCCTGAGGTAAAGGGTGCTGAAAATGTTGAGGTCGATAGCTCCCGAAGTGAGATTACCTGACGAGAGCTTCCCGGCGGTGAGGTCAATGCTGCTGCCCTCCTCGCCGATAATGGTGACGGAGCCCGGGTCGTCGCTCTGCACCGCGATAACCGCAGTATCCGAGCGGAGCTTGTTCTTGCCCTTTAATATTATAGTAGTGTCCTGGGGAATCACCAGGGTCTTGCCGGTGGTGTACAGGTCAAAGTTGTTCAGCACCAGGGTGTGCGCCTTGTAGTCCTCCGTTGCAGTGCCGTACCATTCCCAGGTGTTGCCCTTGGAGATCTTGTCAATGCCGAGGAACTTGGTTTCACAATTCCACTGCTCGTTTAGATGAGCGTTGAAATAATCCTGGTCGAGGCAGAAGTTCAGCGTTGTATTATACGCGGTCACCGTCATTTCTTCCTCAACGGTCAGACCTTCACCTTCATACTTCGCAGTGACGGTGTATATGCCCCCAACGTCCAGAGTTTCGTACGGTTTCAGGTATAAGTTGAACGATACCTCTCTGTGCATATCGTCTTTATCGTACGCATTATAACTATAGTCTATGGTAAATTTATCTTCTGTTATGTCCATGCCCGCGGAGTTTTTGACAGAGACATTGATTTTATCCACATCGATCTCACGGCTGGATACCAGACAGAGCCCTGCTACAGCGCTACCATTAAAGCCCTTGTACTCTATGCTGAGGTCGTTGGCAGTGTAACCTGCCTCTATCCCCTCGCTTTCACTGGCATACCTGTAATCGTACCCGTGGTCGAAGTCAAAGAACAGCTCGCTGCCGATATGCACGCGGTCGTAGCCGAACCTGCCATAATCCTTGTCCGGGATCCTGAGGGTACCCCTGACCCTCATCTGCTCGGAGAGCTTTCCGGCATATATCACCTTATCACCGAAAGTCCTGCTCTGGGGCTCGTCGTTATTTTCAATAATGACCTTATTCTCTGGTGCGTTCGGGGCGCACGCGGAGATCTCGGCATTCTCGCCGAGAGTGAACCCGACATCCTCGTTCACAGTAAATGGGAAAGAGATCGCGTTGGAATTCGCCGAATAAGCCGAAACCTCGCCGCTGATGGTCAGACCATAGCTGTCCAGATATAAGCCGACGGAGTTCCCGGAATTGTGCGCCGTGATATGACCCGAAAGAGTTACGCGGTCCTTGCACTCAAGCGCGGGCTTATCACCGCTGGAGGATATCGCTATGACATTATCAGCGGCGCAGTTTTCCAGCAGCTTTACGCCGTCAGTGCCTATGACGCCGATATTCTTCCCGGCGGCTTTGCCCTCTATTGTAAGAACGCCCTTTGTGGCAATGACAGTGCTGTTTTCCTGATCCGGTTTCACAGTGACGCCGGAATCTGACGAACCGACAAGGGTGGTCTCCCCGGCAAATCCGCCTGCATTGATTT
This sequence comes from uncultured Oscillospiraceae bacterium, assembly GCA_934448295.1. Classification (GTDB taxonomy): domain Bacteria; phylum Bacillota; class Clostridia; order Oscillospirales; family Ruminococcaceae; genus CAG-115. The sequence goes on along the minus strand of CAKSEY010000022.1, from coordinate 38,129 downwards.
TTCCGGTGGTGGAAATGTAGTTACCGCCGCTCATCTTACCGCTGTCAAAGGAAATGTCCTTCGACCCGGAATAGTACATTCCGCAGCAATCTTCGGCAGTAAACTTGGAGGTGTCTGTGTCGTCCTCAATAAGATTATGGCACCACACCTTGCCGCTGTCGCCAATAGCTTTTTCGCAGTTTGGCGTCTTTTCATTTTGATTAACGTTTTCTGAACCACGATCAACAATAAGCACCGCATTGTCATTTTGAAGGCGAAAACTTGGTGGGGTATTTTGACTTACACTAGACAGCTTTATAACGCAGTTCTGGTAATACACAATGCCCAATTTGATGGTATACAGATACACAAAGCCGCCGCTTACATATATTGCACCTGCATTTTTCATATAAATTAACCGTGAATCAAAACATCCTCCGCTAATATTAATTTTTGCGAGAGTCTGTTGGCAATATGAATCCATTTCCGGGGCGTAAATATATCCGCTATTTAAGGTCAAATTACTATAGTTAAGCAGAGTTGATCCCGAAGCCTTTATGTAAACATCAGATACAGTGACATTCGACCATACCCACATATTTTTCATATTTGCGGCTTCAAGCGTACCCGCGCCGGATATCGCGATAGATTTCATAGAATCATATACGCCGCTGTACATAGAATAGAAGTTATTAATTCGGTTGTACCCCGATACCGCGACCTTTATTTCACCAGAACCGGTGTAGTCAAACAGGGTTTCATTGCCTGTGCCCGTCATGTCCACGCCGTACAGAGAGAGCGTATTATTGCCGTCCCAGTACCAGTTTACGCCGCGCCTGGGTTCCCCCGGGTTCAGCGCGCCAATGCCGATCTCGGTCTCCTGCTGCGATACGGAAGCGTCCTCCGCATACACGCTGACAGACGGGAACGACCCCGCCGCTATACTTACCGCCGTCAGAACGCTGACGGCAGCCCTTGCCAGATAGCCTGTAATTTTCTTCATATCAACTCTCCTTTTGCAAAAAAGCCTATTATTTATATTTTACATTTTTATGGTTGAGATGTCAATGGTTTTTACCTAATTGTATCAAAACTCTGCTTAATTGGTCAATTTTGCTTTAAATAAAGGTCAAATCTGGGCGGAAGCAAAAAAATTGCGTCCGCAATGTGAATTTGCAGTAATTTGCAGTCTCCGTTCACCCATAATCAAGAGGAAGATATTCAGCACCTTTTCAAAGGAAAGCTGAAATGTTCAACTGGGACGCTGCAGCCGACCCCGGGTACCGCCCGGATTTCCCACTCCTGCCGTGCCGCTCCACTGCCGCAGACATGGAGGAAACGGCGGCGTCCAGAATCACAACAGGGCTTATACAGCCCGGAACGGAGGAAATATGAGCAAACCCAAACACGACTATTCAGCGGCGATAGAGGCGTACAAGGCAAACCCGGCTATCGCGGACGGTTTTCCGCACACGCTGCGCACACTGCTGCGGCTGCATTTCATTGAGAATATGCGGTGGAGCGATGTTGCGGAAGAAATGAACTACTGCATAGAGAACATCTACCGCCTGCGCCCCATCGCGCTGGGCAGAGTAGAGGATATCATCAATGGCAGGGAGACCGCCGAGCACCCCCAGGCAGACCGCTGCGTATCTGTGCGCTGAACGTCCCCGAACGCGGGTTTGCACTCCGGTAGGTAAGCGAATATGCTCCGCCGGCTGCAATGTCAGCAGGTAACATGATCTGCCTTATTATAGGTGCATGCTGCTGCCGGGAACTGTGCGGGGATCCTGCCGGCCCAGATATCGTGCTGCGGCAGGAAAAGAATACAGTTACAAAACGGAAAATATGTGATACAATGGAAGAAAGGAGGACGGAAATGCTGAAGCTTATCAAAATCTGCTGTCCGGTATGCGGAAAGCGGCTGTTTGACGCTGACAGCTCCGCCGCCGGGACCATATCCGCTTACTGCAAGCGCTGCAAGGCTGCGCAGCTCATCAGGCTGACAGACGGCCAGGCGGCGCTCCGGAAGAACTCTCCGGAGACCCAGGAACCGGACAAACTGTCCAAAACACCGCTGATATGACGAGCTGCCGCTGCACAATGCGGCTTCCGGACTTATCAGCAGTGAAAAAAATATATTAATTTTTAGGAGGATTTATTTATGTTAAGAGGAGTATCTATCAGTTCTGCCGGAGTAAAATTCGGCTACGCAATCGAGGAGACCGCAGGCACCATGCCCAAGACCGCGCTGTTTATCCCGGACATCAAGACCGTGCCCGACCTGAACCAGCAGCCGGAAATGCTCGACACCACCGACCTTTCGTGCACCGGAATCAAAACTTTTACACCCGGTCTAAGGGATCTTTCGGGCGCTTGCGCCTATAAGGCCAACTTCACAACGCTGCTCAAGAAAAAGTGGGAGGCGATGGTCGATGCGTCTGAGGAAGCCGAAAAGATCGGCAAGGCCACATGGTTCTTTATCAGCCTGAGCAGCGGCGACACCGCCGCATACACAGGCAAGCCCACTGCGCTGGGCGTTCCGACATTGGAAGCCGGCTCTCTCGTCGAGATCGACTGCTACATAACCCCCACCGGCGAGCCCAAGTGGATCGAAGAAACCATCACATTCACAGAGCAGGCAGGCCAGTAATACACATCACAGGAGGAAAATAAAATGGCAAAGGCACTCACTATCAACTACAATGGCAAGAGCTACAAGGCGGGTTATGACCGCGCGGCGGCAAAGATGTTTTCAAGAATGGGCTTCACCCCGGCAGATGTCGTAGGCAAGCCCTTTGACGCGGTGATCCCCTTTGTTTTCTGCGCGTTCAAGAAGTATCAGCCCTCTATCACCCAGAACAAGACGGAGGAGATATACGACGCGCTTGCGGCAAAGGTCAAGCCCAAGTTCCTTGCGGCGCTTCTTGACCAGTATTCAGAGGCTGTAAACGGACTTCTCGGCGACGAAAACGCCGATGGTGACGCGGGAAACGCGACCTGGGAGAATGCGGACGAGGACGAGTAATTACTCCCGAAGAAACAGTCAGACAGCTTGACGATAAGTGCATATTGTGTATGTCGCTCGGCATGAGCTACACGGATTACTGGGAGGGCGAAAACTGCCTTCCCAGTTTTTTTATTCAGGCGTACAACAAACGGCGCAAACGCGAAATGGAAGAGCAGAATTTCAGCGCATGGCTGAACGGTTTGTACAATATGCAGGCATTTGGCGTTGTTCTGTCGAACGCTTTCGCCAAGCAAGGAAGTCCTCGGGCGGAATATCCGGACAAGCCGTCGGAGATATTCCCGCGGGAAATGACAGAAAAGGAAAAACTTGAAGAGCGTGAGCGCGCCGAGCTGGCGGCTGAGATCGCTCTCGACAACTTTGTCGCGGCTCTCGGCGGCAAAAGAAAGGGGAAGAAATAATGGCAGAAGCAACAATAGACGGGCTCCAGGCAGAAATAGGGGCTGCCGGAGCAAACTCAGCACAGAATCTTGAAGCGCTGCGGCAGACGCTTGAAAGGCTGACGGCTGCGGTACAGACGCTGACCTCCGGGAACAGCCTGGGCAGTCTCACAAAGCAGCTAAACAAGCTGGCACAGGCGGGGACGGCCATCCAGGCCATAGCCGGGTTCCCGGACGTCACGGCGCAGCTTACCGCGCTCACGAACGCTCTGAACAGTATGAGCAGCGTTCAGAATATCAATCTTACGCCAATGCTGAACAGCGTTGTGCGGCTTCCGGAGGTGGTGCAGGCGATAAACTCCATGCCTGAGATAGACACATCGCGCATTGAAATGCTCAACACGGCTATGGAGGCATTCCAGACTGGGAACGCGCTGGCTATACGACAGCTTGTGAATGCGCTGGGCAAACTCCCGACAGTGGTGAAACGTATCAATCAGATCGATTTTACGCAGTTCTCGAACAGCATACAGAACCTTACAAGAATTCTTGATCCTCTCATGCAGAAGGCGGAAAGCGCAGCGCAGGGACTAACTGCGCTTGCTCAGATAATGCAGGCGACAAACCTGCAATCCTCTGACAGCGGCGGCGAGGACGAAATGGAAAACGCGCTCGGGAAGCTGACCTTAAAATCCCTGATTTCGGTGGATTCGCTGAAGAAGCTCAAAAAAGTACTGGAGGATTGCTTCAGCGTATCCGCAAAGTATGCGGAAAACCTCGGCATATTCAGCGTGAACATGGGCAAATCCGCTTCCGGCGCGTTTGAGTTCGCGGAAGCTGTGAACGCGGCTCTGGGCGTTGATATCTCTGAATGGATAAAATATCAGGGATTATTACAGTCTATCAGCAAAGGTTTTGGCGCAGCAGCCAGCAAGGCCGACCTTATGTCAAAGAACCTGACGCAGCTTTCTTATGATGTTTCTTCGTTCTTCAACATCAGCACGGAGGAAGCGTACAACAAGGTGCAGTCGGGCTTTGCCGGGAGTATTGAACCGCTGCGCAGTCTCGGCTTTGCGCTTGACGAAGCTACTCTGAAACAGCTCGCATACAGCAAGGGCATAACCCAGGCCTACGAAAGCATGAACGAGGCGCAGAAGGCACAGCTGCGCTACACCGCAATGATAGAGCAGGCGCAGAACATCGGCGTTGCCGGAAGCATGAGCCGCACCATCGACAATGCTTTCAACGGCGTGCGCGTGCTGGAAGCGCGTATTCAGCATTTCGCCCGGGAAATAGGCAATATGCTACTGCCTGTGATATCGGCTGTTCTGCCGTACCTCACGGCGTTCGTGCAGGTGCTGACCGAAGCCGCAAACGGACTTGCAAATTTTCTCGGCATCGAGCTGCCGAAAATCGACCTCAGCGGCGTTTCCAACGGCTATGAGGATATCGTGGGCGCGGCTGACGAAGCAACGGCGGCAACGGAGAAATTCAAGGGCTCACTGGCTGGCGTCGATCAGCTCAACATCATCGGTTCGCATACCGACAAGAGTGGTTCGGGAACCGGACAAACCGCTGACCTTGATATGCAGCTTCCTACTTATGACTTTCTCGATGGAGTCGAGAGCAAGGCTAAGGAAATCGCCAAGTGGTTCAAGGAGGCTCTGCCGTGGATCGAGGCGGTGGGAGCGGGAATCGCCGGGGCGTTTGCCCCCGCTATCATTGCGGCGGCAATAGGCAAGGTCGGCGCTTTTATCTCCAAAATCAGCTCTCTGGTCAAATGGTTCAAACAGCTCCAGGGATTCCAAAAGATATTTTACGGATTTTCTGGAGGTCTGGCGGCGGGCGCCTCTTCTGGCATTCTGCTGTATAACTCTATCAAGAACCTTATCAAGGGCACCGGAAATTTAGCCAACAACTGGATACAGCTCGGCGCGGGAATCGGTATCGCAGGAACGGCTATCGGGCTGTTTGCGGCTGCCGGGAATCCTATCGGGACGATAATCACTGCAGTGGGCGTGCTTGCAGGCACGTTTATCGGCTGTACGTCTGCGGTGCGGGAACTGACAGACGAAATGTATAACTCTGTCTTTTACAGCGATGTCGGGGCTTTAATTCAGGAGGTCGCCGACAAATACACGGCATGGACGGACGAAATAACCAAAACCGACGATAAGATCGCCGAAAATCAGCAGGCTATCGAGAACAACAAGAAAACCATCGAGGGTTCACTTGATACGCTTGAAGATTTAACGAGATCGTTTGAAGCAAGCGGAAATATGTCTGAGGAAGCCGCCGGGAAAATCAAGGAAGCCAGCGGGAACATAGCCAGCTCGATCTCCTCAAACCTTACCACTGAGCTTAACAATATCATTCTTGGCATAGGCGAATCATGGGATGTCGTTGCCGAAAAAGCCGGGATGGCAAAAGACGAGATAATGAATGCTCTTTATGCTGAAAATAATCAGGGCAATGAAGCGCTGACAGCTCTCCAGAAGAAAATATCCTCTGCAGCTGAAACGCTTGCGACAGCGGAAAAAGGCAGTGCCGAGTACAACGCTGCGCTTGAAGATTATAACTCATCCCTGGCGCAGATAGAAAAGGTCTCTAATGCCGCCATTGATTCCAATAGCAAGGAATACATAGATCATCAGTTGTCTGCGCTGACTTATGACAAGATAGCGCTTATGGACGCCAACACGGCCCAAAGCGCCCTTGAACAAATAAGCAACAGCTATAGCGCAGCTGTTGAAAAAATAAGCGCGACCAGGCAATCGTCACTTTCTGACCTTGAAACAAGGAACGCTACTTTACAAGCTCTTGGGATAGATACCAACAGTGAAATTTACGAAGGCGCGATAGCGGGCATTGAAGATAACTATCAAAAGCGTATCAGCGAACTGTCCAGCCATACAATGGAAGTCGCAGAAATGCTGTACAGAAGAGTAAAAGAGCTTGATTCTGATGCAGGTACGCAGGCGCTTGATGAGTTTTATGGAAGGCTTCACTGGAATTATTTTGACGGCGCGCAGAATCCTGGCGATGTTCTGGCGAATTATCTCGGTCAAGCAGGCGCTGCGGTTGAATATGCGAATGCATGGTGGCGCACTATGTTCAGCGGCAGCACCGATGTTAACCAGACACTGCGCAATGACTATGCTGAAAGAAACGGCACTTCAGACATTGCCAAAAGCGCTGACGATTTAATGTCAGATGTTCAAGCGACCGTCATGATGAGTGTAACGCAGGAACTTAAAAGCGCGGGTCCGCAGATGGGCTACGCAAGCAGTTCGATTTCGGAAGCCGTGAACGAGGCTGTCGTAAACAGCCAGCCGGATTCCGGCTCGTCTGACGCTCCTCCTGTGGTCGTGAACTTCAACATGGACAGTGATGAAATAGCTTCCTATATGGTGGATATTCAGGGACAGCAGGTCACTGCATACAACGGACGTCCGTAAACACTTGACAAAACCCCTCCTTAGTGTTATAATTTGACACAGGGAGGGGTTATTTCTATGAGAAAGTTCACTTCGTGCTTGATTGGCGCTATAATATCATTCTTAACCTTACTTTTAATGCTTTCAATGCTGAGGGCGAGCATGGTGGTTGTGAGCAGTTTTGATTCTGCGTCCGATTTGATATTGGGGATATATAACATTGCTGTTATAGTTGCATTGACAGTGATTTTTATTAGGTGTATAATTGGCTGTGTAAAATACAGGAAAGAGCCCGCTAGCCCTAGAAACGTTTCAAACATCCTTTTGGCTCATACAGAGGGCTTCCATATGAGCGGCTTGCCGTGTGCTGGAACTCCGAGCGTTGATGTAAAATTATTTCAAGACAGTATTCGGTTTGAAATCCGGCTCAGCCGCTTTGGGGCGAACAGGCAAATTGCTACTTTGGACTTAAAAAAAGTTACTTCAATACAAATGGTTGCGAATATAATGCAAACAAGCGCGGTGTCGAAAAATGTATCAACCACAATAAATGGTTCGGATTATCCGCATGACACTCTTGCGATAAACTATACAAGCGAGGGAGAGGATAAGCAGATATTGATCAGCTTGCCTGCGCTAACAAATGCGGGTCATTTTGTTAAACAATATGAAAAAATCAACCCTAGCAACAACCAACCGATAGAATTATAATATCCCCCGCCCTGCACAAAAACGCAGGGCGGTTTCCTTAGCCCCCAACAAAAGAATACAGTTACAACCGCCGAAACTTATGCTATAATAAATAAAGAGCCGCAGAGCCGTTTGTCGAACAGACAGGCGGCTTTTTCTGTTTTCGGACAGCATGCCGCCATAAATCAAACACAGAAAAGGCGGTGAAATATGGCAATCTCATTTCTCAAAATAAACGGCGCTGAAGCGCCGACTCCGCGCACCTGGGACGCGATAGACAGCACATTTGACAGCGACGATTCTGTCCGCGACGAAACGGGCCGCCTCAACCGTACCGTTATCCGCAGGAATCAGCACGCGCCGAAATTCTCGTGGCGGCTCAGGGGCAAAGACCTCAGCCGGCTGCTGAACATGATAGATTCGGAAAGGCTGGAGGTTTCCTACTTCGACCTGAAATCCAGGAAAATGATAACGTTCACCGGATATCCCCAGGCTACCCGGTCGGTGAAGATGGTGCTCCAGGCGGGCACATACGACGAATGCTGGTTCGATTTCGAATGCAGCTTCATTGAATATTAAGGAGGCGGAATATGTTCCCAGTCACAGATGAATACCTTGCGGCACAGCGGGCGCCGTTCCGCGAGGAAAGAATAACAGGGACCGTCCAGCTCAGGGACGGCACGTTCATAGCCGTCAGCAACGACACTATCGTGCAGGGGTCGCTCAGCATCACGCGCCAGGCGTTCAGGAGCGACAAGTTCGACATAGGAATGCTCTCCAGCGCCATAATGAACATCAGGATAAAGGACGACCGCGCCTACGACCACGAATTCAGCGGTGCGCGCGTCAGTCTGATCTACGGTATAGTGACCTCAGAAACCGAGGACGGAATCAAGCGCTGGTACAGCGTTCCCCTGCCGCCGTTCTATGTGGACGGTCACGGTTCAAGGCAGCGGAACTACATAAAGCTGACGGCGTACGACCCGGTAAGGCTTCTGTCGGTGGCTGCGCCCGGCGATATCCCCACGGGCAGCCTGTACGCCGCGCTCAGCTATGTGTGCGGAAATTGCGGCGTTACCCTCGGAATGGTGGAAAAGGAATTCGACCTGCTGCCGAACTCCGGCGTTATCCCGGATTTTTCCTCAGAGAGCATTGAAACCTGCGCCGATGTGGTCATGTGGATAGCCCAGACGGTCAACTGCTGCGCTTTCTGCAATTACAGCGGTCAGCTTGTTCTCAGGCAGTATTACTATGAGGGCGGCGACAATTACGATTACCTGTTCACCGCCGCCCGCAGAACAAAGATAGAATACGGCGACACGCGCACATATCTCGCGTATTTGCAGTCGTACGTTGGCGGCGACGTAAAAATTTACAGCAACGTTATTGAGTGGACGGGCAGCGACGCTCCCCACACGAAGGAAGGCTCGATGGCGCTGCCGAAAAATCCCGTGCTGAAAAATCTCACCGCCGACCAGCAGGACGAGGTCAACCGGAGCTATCTGGCGCTGAAAAACCGGGGCTTCGCCACACGCTATGTAAAGTCCACCGGCTTCGTTGACCCCGTGCTTGAACCGCTGGACATCGTGGCTTTTTCCGGCGGGAGCATTGACGTCGGGCAGATAATCAGCGTTGCTACTAAAATCGTGTGGAAGTTCCGGGGGAACGGTACGGTATACTGCACCAACGTGAGCGAAAATGGAGAAACGGCTTCCTCCGCAAGCGGGCAGAACGGCGGGATTGCGGTTTGCAGCGCTGAAGAAACCACAGCCGCGCAGGCGAGGATCAGCCCGAAATCTCAGCTTGAAAAGCGGGTGGACGAGCTGGAATCCCTCGCCGCAGCTGCGCCTTCCACCTCTATATTCCCCATCACAGAATATAAGTACATTTCCGACGATTCCGTAATGATGAACGGCATGACATACACCGCCGAAAAGGATGCGGAAACCGGGCTCATCTCGAAGATATCCGATAGCAACGGGAACAGCCTGGAGCCGGAAATTTCGGCGGGGATAACCAACGCAGCCCTGCACAATGCCGTGTTTTGGGCGGTGGCTATGGCGCGTGGGATCAGCGTGACGGCGGATCTCGTGCTGTTCACGGGGCTGAATGGGCAGTGGCAGTTCGGCGGCGGGCTCACCGGGTTTACTAAGAGAGGCCCCGAATCGCAGAATCATTCTGGTCTCGATAAAATCAACTGTACAAGCGGCGCTGCTGCCGCACAGCTTTCAAAGTCCTACGGGCCGTCTAACTCGATAGACGGACGTACTAACGCGGTGGTGATTCAGAGCAACGAAAAAATCGACCTCACGAAATATAACAGGCTTAGAATTCAGGCGGTGCTGTTCCGCAATTACAGCTCCCTGACCGGCTCGGCGTATTTCCGCACTGGAGCTCCGGCGGCGGTGCAGTCAGGCACTGCGTATGATTTCTCAGGCTGGGTCAAGCTGGGCGACTGTGATATAGTTTCCCAGAACTACGCCGCCCCCGGAACGCCAGTCTGGTATGAGGTCGATATTTCTCAGCTTTCCGGGGCGCATTATCTCAGTTTCGGCGTTTCCCACGGCGCGGAAAACTTGGTTTACACAACATATATGGACATACATCAGATAGTGCTCAGCACTCAATAGGAGGTAATTTCCCTCACTGGCAAGGAAATCGGAGTATTCCGGCGGCTGCAACGCGTGGCTCCGGAATAACGGCACAAAGCCAGGATCACGGCAGTAATATCGCTGACAAAATCTCCAACTTCGCCCGCCGAATGCAGGCGCCGGATATCAGGTTGCGAGCATAGAAAAAGCGCCTTGATTTTTTTGCAAGGCGCTTTATCATTCAATTAACTGACAGCTTCAGGCAATGTCAAATATCCAGGTTGTAGTGAAGAGCGAAATCATATGATCCATAATAGTTGCTGGTATAAAACACATAGCTCACATCATCATAATTTGCGTACCAGGTTATGGTTGATTTCGAATCATACCAGGTTGCGTCAGGCAGCGTCAGGTAGAACACATATTTCGTTTCGCCGGGTTTGATCACCAGCTTATCGATAGGTTCAGCGGTATCCTGGTCTATAAGCGTAAGAATACGGTCAAAGTTATCATACTCTGAGTCTGTCAGCAGTCCGAGATCGTCAATGATCAGATTTTTGGTGCCGTTGTTGGTGAGCATCATGCCGACGACCTTTGTGTTAGAACGGGGCTCATCGCTGGTAAATAAACTCAAATCAGGCTTCTCGGTCGATATGGTATACTGCGCTTTCGGCACAACTGTCGTGCTGTACCAGAGAGTCTTGCCATCGGCGTCAAACTCATAGCTGTTGCCGCCGATGGTAAGCTTTTTGTTTATTACCATTTTGCCCGTCTTGTCGAAATAGTAATAAATTTCCTTGTTATTAAGCCAGCCTGTCAGGTATCCGTCATTGGTAAAGAAGTAGTAATCCTTGCCGACCTTCTGTAACCCGGAGCAAAGCTTGCCCTTTTTAAAATAATACTTCGAATCAGAGCCCTTGCCCCAGCCGGTATAGTTCTTTGAGGGGGCTGTCGGAAGGTCGTTTTTCTTTGTGGTAACTGAGATCGCCCCGCTTCTCTTCTGGGCGGTATATTTACCCTTTGAGCCGGTAAGCGTCTGCACCTTGAATTGATACTTTGTGTTTTTTTCCAGACCCTTTATTGTAATTGTGGTCTTTTTAACGGTCTTATACGCCGTGAATTCGCCGAGAACTCTGTCGAGCATATAAACCTTGTAAGCCGCTGCGCCGTCGACCTTATCCCAGCTTAAAGTAACTGTGGTCGCGGTCGAGGACTTCACATAATTTGACGGCGAAGGGAGCTTATCCTCAACAGACTGAGCGGCAGAATCCGTTTTTCCCTCAGCGGCGGCTGTCGGAACTGACACGAAAGCCGTCAGCGCAACAACTGACGCCATAACGGAACAAATAAACCTTTTCATATGTACCTCCAGATTATAAATCAAACGGCGGTATCGCCGAATGTACCAACATTGCACCATAAGGTTGTGGGATAACTTGCCGACCTGCGGCGGAAGTATGTGCAAGGAGTTTTAATATATAAACGCTTTGCGTTTATTATACCACACCAAGACATAAATGTCAACATCATTTTACTAATTATCCAAAAGAAAACGGCTGACGCCAACGCTTGTTTTTTCCCGGAAAATATGCTATAATTCAAGAAAGGGACGGTGATTCCTGTGGACGAAATAAAAACCACCGACATCAGCGCCGAAAACAATAAAGAAAAGGAGGGTGTTGATACCATGTGTAAGTTAATGGAAGATTATGCTGATAAGAGAGCAAGGCAGGCGCAATACGAACTTGCAACCAGCTTTGCGACTAAGCTCTGGAACAAAGGCGAAAGAGATCTTCAGCAGATCGCAGACCTGACAGACCTCCCTCTAGACGAAGTAAAAAAGCTTTTCGAAGGCAAAACGGCCTGACGCTCCCATTAAGAATTGCAATTACATTCTTTCGTCCTCAAAACCGAGAAGAATGACCAGGCATTACTCAAAGAACAAATATTCGCCCCATTATGTGATTTGCTTGTATAAAGCAGGGGCAATATTACAATTCCGGTTTGGCGGACAGCTATGCGGATCCGTAAACTACAAATAACCAAAATGGAGCAGCCGAAAGCCTGCTCCATTTTTCTGTCGCCGAATTTCTAAGCCGGCGCGAAAAAAGGAATGCAGCGGTCAAACTGCATTCCTTTCAGTATTTTCAGCGTGGAGAAGCGAAGCCGCCTCCCGGAATTGCCGGGGCTAGTCAGGCGCCGATTATGGCTTTCAGGATCTCACGAGCGTCCAGGGCGTTGATCGCGCCGTCGCCGTTCATGTCCGCCATCTCGGGATTTGCAACCGCTCCAAGACCCACCGCATATTTCAGTATAGCGGAAGCGTCAAACGCATTCAGAATCCCGTTGTTGTCCGCGTCGCCGGGCAGGTCGCTGAACGAGTATACCATTGCGACGTACTCTCCCCCGGCTTCCGCGCCGATGATAGCCACGGTTCCGTCCGCGCCGATCTTAACGCTGCGGAAATATTCAGGCTTTCCGTTGGAAACTCTGTATATATTCGCGAATTTACCTGCGTGCTCCTTATTCAGCTTCAGTCTCAGCGCGGCGGGAACCTCCGACTTATTGACCTTCACATCGGCAGCACATTCGCCGCGGAGCCTGCTGTTATCCGATATTCTGTTTATCACGCGCAGGTCTGCGTCACAAGCGGAAGCCACATTTTCGCCGTCAATTATCCAGCTTCTGGCACTGTCAACTATGAACTCCGCTTTCAGCTTCTTATTAATTATGCTTTTGACCACTCCAGCCGGAACGGTCGAAGTGCCGTTCATTGAGATCGTCACAGAGCCGCCGGAAGTCATTTTGTCAAGCTCAGCAGCGATCTCATTCCAGCTCATTTCGGTGCCGTTCAGCGTTGGTTTCAGTTCCGTGCTGCTGGCTGGTCTGCCGGAAGGTCTGCCGGACGAGCCGCCCGAGTACGAACCGCCGGAATACTTCTTCTCAAACTCCACCTCAAGGGCGCAGTCGCCGCCGATGGAAAATACGAGCTTCCCATTATTGACGGAAACACTCGCGCCGCCGAGCTTCACGGTCTTTATGCTGTAACCAGCCCCCGGCGTTATCGTCACGCTTACTTCGGTGCCCTCGTAGAAAGTGTAGTCCGGAAGCCCCGGCAAAGCCGCAGTATCAACTGTTACCGTACCGTTTCCGCTGGCGTTCACAGTGAGCTGGTACTTCGGTATCTCCTGGAATACGACCTCCAGAGCACTTTCAGCGGAAATTCCCTTTATAGCGTACGTTCCGCCGATTATCCTGCCGTCCGCGTTTTTGTTGACTGTAGTAAGCTCCACATCTGTGCCGTTCAGCCTTACCGCGCTGACGTAATTATCATCGCCTGCGGTTATGATGACGGTCACGTCTGCGCCCTCGTAGAACGTGAAGTCCGGAAGCCCCGGCAATGCCGCAGTGTCAACAGTTACCGTGCCGTTTCCGCTGGCGTTCACAGTGAGCCGACACTTCGGTATCTCCTCAAAAATGACCTCCAGCGCGCTTTCAGCGGAAATCCCCTTTACAACGTACGTTCCGCCGATTATCCTGCCGTCTGCGTTCTTGTTGGCTGTAGTAAGCTCCACATCTGTGCCGTTCAGTCTTACCGCGCTGACGTAATTATCATCGCCTGCGGTTATGGTGACGGTCACGTCTGCGCCCTCGTAGAACGTGTAGTCCGGAAGCCCCGGCAATGCCGCAGTATCAACTGTTACCGTGCCGTTCCCGCTGGTGTTCACAGCGAGCCGACGCTTCGGTATCTCCTGGAATACCACCTCCAGAGTACTCTCAGCGGAAATCCCCTTTATTGCGTAAGTTCCGCCGATTATCCTGCCGTCTGCGTTTTTGTTGACTGTAGTAAGTTCCACATCTGTGCCGTTAAGCCTTACCGCGCTGACGTAATTATCATCTCCTGCGGTTATGGTAACGGTCACGTCTGCGCCCTCGTAGAACGTGAAGTCCGGAAGCCCCGGCAAAGCCGCAGTGTCAACTGTTACCGTGCCGTTTCCGCTGGCGTTTACAGTGAGCTGGTACTTCGGTATCTCCTCAAACTCTACAGCGAACGTGCAGTTTGCGGTTATGCACTTTATCGTGTACCTGCCGTCGGTGAGCTTCACATCAGCCCCGTCAAGCGTTACAGACTTTATCCTGGAGCCGTCCGCCGCCACAGCGCTGATAACAACGTCCGTGCCCTCGCGGTAGGTAAAATTCGGGCTGCCCGGGAGCGCCGCCGTTTCTGGCGTAATTGTGCCATTGCCGCTCTGGGATATTGTCACATTATAAACGGGGATCTCCTTAAAAACAACGGAAACCGTGTGGTCTGCGCTTATGCTTTCGATAGTATATGTTCCGCTTATAATCCTTCCGGCAGAGGTCTTTTCAGAAGCCGAAAGCTCTGCGGGCGCGCCGTCAATCGTTACGGAATCAACATACATTCCGTCCTTTGCCTCTATCGTTATGACCGTATCCTCGCCCGCAAGCACCTTGCCGGTTTTGGGGGTCACAGTGCCGAGCGCCGCGTCATAGTCTACCGTGAGATTTACAGTGCGGCCGATCTTGCCCACCGTAAGGTCGAACACGACCGGGTCGGAGCGCAGGTCGATATCCTCGTCCGCAGCGGTGAGCTTATACACTTCGCCTGCGTAATCCACGTTGGGCACTTTAAGCGTGAGCGTTCCGTCCTGCGCCAGCGTGATCCAGCCCGGGAGCGTTACTCCGTCCGCAAGCCCAAAGATATAGGAATTCGTGCCGCCGCTGAAATAATCAGAAAGCTGAATGGTCTGCACGCCGTCCTCGGGGTCGAGAATGTCGGCGGTCTTTACTTCCTTTTTCTGCTCAAGCGGCTTTGTCGTGAGGTACACGGTGGTGCCGCCGATGGAATTCTGGTAAACGCCGCTGTTTTCAGCAAGGCTCCTGTTAAAGTCCTCAAGCGAAACATCGGCGCCCTCGAGCCTGTCAAGCCCAACGCTCTTAATGGACTGCCCCGGGTACAGCGCAAGCTCCTCGGAGGTAAGGTCAAGCCTGGTTCTGCCTTTCAGCGTTATATCTTCGTCCGCCGCGACGCACGCGCTTTTCAGGCTGTCGGAGCCTGCGCGGCCAGACCTTGCCGTGATGTCGCTGTTGTCGATGATAACGCGTTTGCCGCTTATGCAGTAGCAGTTTGCGTCCCGGCTGTTACTAGCGCTGCCTGATGCATCGGCCGCCTTTTTCGCCGTAAGGTCAAGCTTTGCGTCCTTAATAATGATGGTTTTAGAGTCGTAGTCATTGGCGTATGCCTTTATTACGGCGTCGAAATAGTATTCAGGGTGACTGCAGGGAGAAAGCTCGTTTGATATAGCCGTAAGGCTGCCGCCGTCCTCGCCCTTTATGGTAAGGTCGCCGTTGGCACGGATAGCGGAGGTGGCGGAATAAAGCCTGTTCTGCCCCTTAAGGATAATAGTCGTGCCTCCCGGGACAATTACCGCATTAGCCTTGCTCGAAGCGAAATCAATGCCGTTAAGCACAAGGGTCTTTGCAGGATAGCCGAGCTCCGTATTTCCGTTTGCGTACCAAGACCATGTTCCGCTTTCGCCCGCATAGTCGGCATTTGCGTCCGTAAACTCAACGCCGTCATATCTCCACACAGCAGGCGCGCAATCATTTTTGCCCGTAAAGTTGAGCGAAGTGTAAACGCCGGTCACCTCAATGGTTTCAGCCGCCGTCATGCCGTCGTACCCGATGGTCACATCGTACTTGTCGCCTACGGCAAGCCGCTCCTTCGCGCTTATCTCGATACCGAGCGATCTTCCCAGCGCATTGGAGTCGTTGGTATAATAGTGCGAGGGGGTCACTTTAAAGCTTGACGTGCAGCCCACGCCGTCTTTGGTTATAGTAACAGCAACTTTGTCAAGGTCGATATCACGCGTGCAGTTATACGCCAGGAGCACCTTGTCGCCGGTGTCTGCGGGGTCAAGGCTGAGGCTGTTCTGGTGGTATATCCAATCATGTCCGCTATATGTGCGACCAGAGTCTTGGAAAGCCGTGTCAAAGCGCTTTTCAAATATTCCGCCGGAATCACTGCCAATGCAAATAGCCTTTCCGCAGTTGTAGCTTTCACAGGAAACCGTAGCCTTATACTCTTCGCCAAGGTCTGCCGCAGAATAAAACGCTTTGCTGCCGACCGTCATATCAAAATCTTCCGGATCATAGCACATCTGACGGTTGTCAGGCGCATAACACCAGAACCAGGCGTTCTCTCCGAAGCTTGAAGGATCTCCCAAAAGTTCCAACGTGTTTTTTCTGTTACTTCCCTTACTGTCGTATATGGTTACAATGCCGTTTATTTCCGCTTTATTTAGGGATGCCGCTTTACTGCTGCTTGTACAGTAAATCGCAGCGCTGCCGTTTATCGTGCTGTTTTCAAACTTGCTATAACCCAGGGAATACAGGCTGCTGCCCTTATCTAAGGTAGAATTAGTAAACTGGACTTTGCCCGACCCGCAGTAAATGCTGCCCTTAATCGAGCTGTTGGCAAAGCGTGCTTCATCAAAATACACGATCGCGTTTTCCTCGACCGATACGGGGGTCTCCATATAACAGCTACCGCCCGCCACGGTTGCCCCGGAGGCTATGGTAAACCCGGTCGTATTGCCGTAAGCGCCGCAAACATCGCCTTTAAAATACACGGCGCCGCTCAGGGTCGCGTTATCATTTACAAAAACATTGGAATTGGTATAGTAAACGCCGGCTGTACTTTCGGTATCCGTGATCGTGTCAACGCCGCTTACCGCCTTGCAGTAAACGTTAATGCCGTTATCATAATGCGCCGAATTATTGTCAGTACTTTTAACTTTGGCATTAGAACCGCCCACCATCACGATACTGGGGTCGCTCTGCTGAATAAGAAAATCATCCGGCACCGCCGCCTCGGTCGCTTTTACCCTGAGGATGGAGCTGCCCTGGCAGCTTATCGTGCATGCCTGATTCTGGTCAACAACAGAAGCCTTTTCAGCATACATTACGCCGCCTTTCATCTCAAAGCGGCTTTGGTAATCGCCGTCAAGCTGAAGCACACCGCAGCTTATCACGCCCGACTGCATTTGCGCGCCGACTGCGTTTACCGTGCCTATTTCAAGGTAGCCGTCAAGGAATTCCAGCTCCGTTTCCTTGCCTGAATCCTTGAAAAGCGCGGCGTCGGGCGCCTTTATAAGACAGCCGTCAAAAGCCGCCTTTTGGCAGTCGAGCAGCGCCGCCATGGAGTCGCAGTCAAGTATGCCGCTGCCAGAGATCCGCACCACTCCGGCGCACTCTGCCAGCAGGGAATTTCCCGCCGCACGGTTGTAGCCCGAGACCTCTATTCTGAGCAGCGAGCCGCTATAGGCTATTTTCGGGGTACCGTCGTCCCCCGATTTCAGCTCAGTGCCGAAAAGCGACAGCTTACCTGAGCCGTCCCAGCTCCAGCCGTTTCCGCCCGCGGAAACGCCGTCTGTAAGCTCCCCGATGGTTGCCGAGCTGTCCGCCGCGAACACGCTGTAATCTATCAGCGGAACAAACCCCGCCGCGATACACACCGCCAGCAGCAGACTTATCAGCCTGCTTCGCAATGTTCTTCCTGTCATTTCCATGAGAAAAAAATACCTCCCTGACAAATTCTGTAATTATCCATATACAAAGCCATTTATATTATTATACCACAACAGGTTATTTTTGTCAAGCATGGAGGACTGGTTTCTGCCAGTAAATCACAGCGATTCAGCAGATATTGGACGAAGGAAGAAAAGTTGTTGCGTGATGGAGCAAAATCTGCTAGAAGAAAGTTATCACAACCAATTCAAGCGACAGAAGGTCTATCACTCAATAACAGTAAATTTAAGCCGCCTGAGT
This sequence comes from uncultured Oscillospiraceae bacterium, assembly GCA_934448295.1. Classification (GTDB taxonomy): domain Bacteria; phylum Bacillota; class Clostridia; order Oscillospirales; family Ruminococcaceae; genus CAG-115. The sequence goes on along the minus strand of CAKSEY010000022.1, from coordinate 20,173 downwards.
GCGAAAAAGCACCCGGCTGTCAGCAGGGCGGCGGTGATCCCTGCCGATAATCAGAACACATCGCAGAATGTCGCATTTCAGGGCTTTCAACATTGTTCACCTCTTTCAATTTGCCTGCACATAAAGGTAGATATCACCTGTCAGCATATTAACAAAAGCATGGTAGATCTCCCTGCCTGCGTTCATTCTGAACTTCCAGCAGGGGTACGCCTTTTCAGTGGTGATCTCATTTTCGGTTTTGGTTTGCAGCCAAACCATAGAAACCTCGTTTACCGCAAAGCCCATTGAATCGCTGAAAAATTCGCTGATAAGTTCGGCGGCGTATTCTGGCGTGATTATAGATGTCTGCGGCTCGCTTTCAGTTATTTCGACCCCGCGCCCTATCCCAAGGAAATGATGGATCTTATTCGTTTCTATCATATCGATACTGCCCGCCGCGGAGTTATAGCCCTGCTTATCGTAATCGTTTTCTATAAGACTTACGCCCAGATCATTGCCCTTTGTATTGCGGTAATCAAAGCATACGCCGCCGTATTCGACAGTGGTGACAAAGTTGAAGCCATAGCACCCGCCGCCTATATCCACAACGTTTACCGCGACAATTTTCGGCGCCGGGATATTGCCCTCATACGGCGTAAGATCGAGGTTATCAAGATAATTCTGTGCAAACTCCGCAGCCTCCGCTATCGAAATTTCGCCGTCCGTAAGGCGGTATGTGTCGGCGCAGGTCAGATCCTCCGTATAGAACACGGCACGATGCGAAGGGTTATTGTTGATCATAAAATACATTGAACGGCGGGGGGAATCGCTGTTGTCATATTTGATAAGCGCGCCGTTGTCATAGCCGCGCAGCACGCCGTTCATCATGTCGATAAAATAATCCCCGTTATCCACCGTTGGCCATGGATATTCCGTTTCTAGTCCGTTTTTGTAATCGTCGATTCCAGGGTGATTGTATGGATAGGAAAGTCCGTTATCCTCGCTGTAATTGCCGTCAACAAACCGTATTTCGTTTTTCTTTTCCTCATCGGTATACTTACCGTCCGTAAGAACGTCAACTGAATTGCAGAAAAATTCGTATATTTCATCAGTGCTTTTGCCGGACAGCGGCGTCACGGCAAGTTCGCAGACATACTCTGCCTGCGGCGCCTTGAATACGGCGTTTTTGAAATTCAGGTTATCGTATGTGTTGCTGCGCAGGCGCTCGCAGTTCTCCGAAAAATTTTCGGAGATCTTTGAAAGCTCCGCTCTTTCCTCCGTGTAACCATCGGTACCGACCGGTTCAGATGAACTTTCTGGCACGCTGCCGCAGCCCGATAAAATACTCAGGCTGAAAAGTATTATCAACGAAGCTGCTATGTGTCTTTGTTTCATAATTTAATTTGATAACCTCCTGTTTTTTATGTTGACATCCCTGATGAAAGCGGCACCGCACAATTTATAATCGGCGTCATTAATGTCGTATTTTCGCAGCTAACAAAATACGCGCAAAAATCATGCGGTGCTGTTTAATAAAAGCGAATTATAGCCGCTAATAAAGTAACAAAAATCTACCTCATTTTTATTATAAACATAAGGCAAGTACTTGTCAATGAGCAAAACAGTAACTGGTCAGAATTTGTGTAGTGTTACCATAGATGTGAGACCGAGAAATAGAAAAAATGATTGAGATCTGTTAGAATAGAGTTCACCACAAACAAAAGCAATAGAAAGGGCTCAATCATTTATGGAAAGTATAACACAAAACACAGAAAAAAGCAAAGCCTACTCTGTTTCAGACTACTGCTGCAAGATCGGTATATACCACAAGCTTATCAAGCCATATACTCCCCGCCATAATGGAAAGGTCGAACGCAGTCACCGCGAGGATCACAACAAATTCTATTCCTGCCACAGTTTTTCTTCCTGTGATCACCTTAATCCGCAGTTAAAAGACCATCTTGCTCGATCTAATAATCGTCCAATGAGTCCTCTTGGCTGGCTTTCTCCTGTTGAATTTCTTTCTAATTACCGTGTACATAATCATTGACAAACTTACACTAGAAATAATATTGTGATTCGCATCAAGACTGCCTGGCAAAATATGCCGGAAGTCTCCAATGGATAGAGGACGCCGGAATAATTTCACGCTGCTATAATCTGTCGATAACCGAGCTTCCGCTGGACGGAAATGCTGAGGAGGACGTATTCAAAGTATATATGCGTGATATAGGGTTGTTCGTAAGCATGCTGGAGGACGGCACCCAGTTCGATATACTCAGTGGAAATCTGTTCGGGTACAAGGGTGCAATATTTGAAAACCTGATTGCTGATATATTTGCCAAGATGGGACGTAAACTTTATTACTTCCACAAGGATTCAGGATTGGAAGTGGACTTTGTCATCAGGTATAAAGGCGAATGTACACTGGTGGAAGTCAAGGCGGTATCCGGAAATGCCAAGAGTACCAAGACCATTCTGAATCACCCAGAGAAATACCATGTGTTCAGTGCAATAAAGCTCGGTGATTACAACGTCGGGCGAACCGGGCAGATACTTACATTGCCGCTCTATATGGCATTTTTGCTTAAGGCAATGTAGACCTATAATGATTCAGTTCAGTGCTCCCACTGGTAACTAATGACCAGTGGGAGCATTTTGTTATTTGCCTGCGAATTTTCCGCCGGATTTAATCAGTACTTCCTTAATAATAAAACTCACCTCTTGACAAAAGAATTATAACGTGTTATAATACATATGTGAAAATCACATATGTATTGAGGTGAATATAAGTGAGAGAATATATAGAACAACACTTCTCTGAAATCTACACTCATTTCAGGGATTTTCAGCAGAACAAGGAATACGCACCCTACTGGAACAAATGCCTTGAAGCTGTATCAGATGAGCAGCTTCTGTCGCATATCGTATTCTGCAATGATGTATTCTGCATTCCGCCGGTGAAAACATTCCTTACCTACTACAAGGACGATTTTATTTTATTGACAGGAAAGAGCAATGCGGAGCTGCCCGTTTTCGTTAAAAAGAGTATCGGTGCTTTCTGGGGCATGGTATTCAAGTTCGGATTACACTATAAAGGGCAGAAAAGCGTGTCCGTTTCAATGAACGAGTATTTCAGGGTGAGAACTGCGACCTATTTTACAAAGGGGGAAATGTGACCATGGGGTACACAAGAAACGACATCATCGGCAAATGCACCGCTGCCTTCGGGAAAATCAGCACATTCTATAAGCAGAATTTCGTGAATTACAGAGGGCATACGAGCGACACAAACGAGCTTTTCACGGAGGTTATTGCGGAGTTTTTGTGCGATCACATTGACGAGTTCAAAAACGGGATCCCCACCATAACGAGGGAATCCTCATACAGGACGCCCGGGCATGATGGAGTTATCAGGAACGGCGCAAGCAGCCGTGAGGAAGAACTAATCGCAATGCAGATGTACGGCAAGAAGTACGATTTTGTCGGAAATATGATCGACTATCAGACTCCGCTGAAAAGCGAACGCTCCGACAAAGCGGGGAAAATAGATCTGCTGGCGTATGACGGCTCCGTCCTCCGTATCCTTGAACTGAAAAAGCCCAAGGGCGATGAAACCATGCTGCGGTGCGTGCTTGAGGGATTTACTTATCTCAGGACGGTTGATAAAGAAAAGCTGCTTGAAAACTTTGAGCTGCCGAGAACAACGGTCATCAGAGCGTGCCTGTTTGTGTTTAAGGGAGGAGTGCAGTATGAGGAAATGCACGAACCCCGTCCGCAGCTGAAACGGCTGATGGCGCTGCTTGACAGCAAACCGTACTACATAACCAAATCAGACGGCGGTTTTATTATTACGGAGGATTAAAAATGGATAAGTTCGACTTTGAGGAAAAGGTCTGGGGCGGTATTTTCGGTGGAATTGCAATTATAGCGGCGCTGGCGGAAATGTTCTTCAACGGCATTAACGCAGCCACGGTTGCAGGGGCGATAAAGGATATATTCGGCACGCTTATCGTAATAGTGCTGTTTATAACGTTCATTCGTCAGATGCCTAAGAAGTCCAAGGATTTCAAGGGTGTTTTCAAAGCTGAAATGGATAAGAACATTGTAAAGTACAGTCCGCTGATAGCGGCAGATTCCGAAAAAGATGGCAGGTATAAAATTGCCTCACGGCTTGACGCAATTTATAATAATAATACCGGCGCATACAGTACGCTGTTCGATTTCGATTTCAGATCCGAGATACAGTTCAATGTAAGCAAGACCGTGTTTGCAGGCAGAGGAGCTTCCGACAGCGAGTTTGCTGAATTGCAGGGAAGAATCGTAAGCGATATTTCAAGGAAAATCGAAAAGAATTTCGGGGAAATAGTTTCCGAGTGTTCCAAAACTTCCTCAGGGCTGAAAATCAGGTTCAGGAAAGAGCTTTCAACCGCTGAAGAAGCGGTCGCAGCAGCGGAAATAGTCGATAGTGTAATGCTGCTCTTTATTGCTGAATACAAGAAAAAGTAAGGATACATCAATGGAAGAACTGCTCAAAAAGTACCGCAAATACAGCCGAATGATCTTCGGCTGGTGGATAACGACGATCGTAACGATATTCGTTCCATTTATCAGCGCATTTACGGGCAACGAAACGCTGTTTTACATAGTGATTGCACAGATAATTCTTGTGCTGGTTTCGATAATCAGTCTGACAGTATCGACAGTAAAGCGGACCTCTGTTGTTCGTGAAATTGCAATTAAACTGAGCGTTGAAACCGACGACATGTATTAGAAGCTCATTGATTCAGGCATATCCGAAAGATGCGCACGGACTTACCGTGTAAATCACATTTCAGTTGATAGCGCAGAAGATACCGCCGTTATAAGAGTGCCTGTGCGTATTTGCTGCCCCAACTGCGGTTCAGAGAATGTTGTAAAAACGCAGTCGGACTTTGAAGAAGCGTTCTGGCTTGTGGTGCTGCTCACTGCGGTGGGAAGTCTTACTCCGATTGCCGTTATATGCTTTGGAATATGCATAGTTCTGGCGTTACTTACGGCTATAATAAACACGCTTTCAGGCGTGACCGTGCGGAAGATGAAATGCAGAACCTGCGGCAGAAAGTTTGAATACCGGAGCGATGGAAAATGAAAGTCAACATCATTCGCGGCAAGAATCAGAGCGGCGGAAATATCATCGAGATAACCACCGAAAAAACAAAAATCCTGCTTGACGCAGGGCTTGAACTTGACGGTGGGAACACACTTCCGGATATACGTGGACTATTCGATTTTGCAGGCTATGACGCGATTTTCGTTTCGCATTATCATTCCGACCATCTGGGGCTTGTCTATCGTGCGCACAAGGATATTCCGGTGTATATGGGAGAGGGCTGCTATAAAATTGTCAGTGCTTCCGACCGTTACAAAAAGCAGGAAACCGTTCCTGACGGAATGCGAGAAAATGGGGCTGCGTATCGAAATCCTGCACACAAGCGGTCACGCAGACGAGGGCACGATAAGAATGCTGATTCAAAGAGTAAACCCCACGGTGATTATCCCTGTTCATACTGAAAATGCGGAGAAATTCAGGAAAATTGCACCGGAAACAATTATTGAAATATGATGGCGCATAAAGTATCATGTAGTTATTGTACAAGATAGTCTTCACCATAAATGACCATTTACCTGAGCAGTATATAAACGACAAGTAAAATTGCATAGCAAAAGAGCCGCTGCAGTTGCAACGGCTCTTAATGTTATACAACGGTATTGAATTGTCTTATCTCGGGTCGATATAGAAAAATTGAGGTCAAAGTGCGGTTAAAAGCTAAACCGAGACCTTGAAAACGGCTATGTTATGCGGTTTGTTTTGCCATTGGGTTTACTCCCACTCGAAAATGTCACATTGTTTTTGATTGTATAAGGGCTTTACAAAGCCATTTATCAGAAACAGATTTACAATTTGGCTATAGTTATATGTCGTTATCGGAAAAATGTTTTCAAAATGTTTTCACGGATACACTGCTTGTAATGTTTCATGAGTCTGAAAATGCGTCTACCACTCCAATACTATCAAGGCATTTTCGGGTTGTTCTTCATAATCGTTCGAAATTGCCACTATTCCGCTTGGTTATCGCATTTGTGTGGGATTTCAGCAATCCAGTAAAAGTAACGGAAATTTGACGATATCAGGGGTGGTATTTCGGATTTTTTAGAAAAGATTTTAGAAATGGTGTAATTACAACACGTTTATTACTTGGTCGAGATGACCCGTGACCCGAATCGCTTACGACATGATATTCCGCTTAACAGAGCTATTTGAAAGCTTGGTACAAATGTGTCATATCACTGACTTAAGAATTTGTCAAGATACTTATGAGAAATTCAGCATTTTTCTATAAAGAAGGTGTTTGCATCTACTGCAATGGTTAAACTTAAAGAAACACTCTGTATCCATGATGTCAGTAGTTCTGGTGCTTAGAGTGGTATTACTCATGTTACGTTTTTTATTTGCTTTGATTTATCATCCTTTGGCGATAGAAGGAAAATGCAGTCGTAGAGTATGATTTAACAACACATTGTTGAATCATATCATGCGATGGTAGGTGGTCTTTACACTGTTGTTAGGGCAGGATATTACCCATAGGCGCGCCACTATTGTACATTGAACAAGCATTGATTAAGAGGCGGATGAGTGACTTTTTTCAATTAATTTTTATATGGTAACAGTATTCGGGCATATTGGAATCTATTTTTTATCCAAAATCAATTTGTATGATGCATTTATATGGAGCATATCGACGGTCAATATCTTGCCGATATGTTTAACGTCGTTTTCGACGATTTCCACGATAAAGAAAAGATCAAGATAGTTAAGCAATTGCTCTGTGCCGTTAAAGCTGCCCATAATGCTGGAATAATACACAGAGATATCAACCCAAACAATATCATGATTGACTGTAACATGAATGTTAAGGTCATTGATTTCGGAATATGCAAGATAAAGGAAATAATAAGTAATTCTACAACATTTCATCTTGGCACAGATTGTTATTCTGCCCCTGAGGTTTGTTATGGCAGCAGTTATGCAACACCTCAGAGCGATCTGTATTCTGTCGGCGCTGTTATGTATTATCTGTTTTCGGGCAAAAATCCGCCAATCTGCGCTGATTTTTCAGATTCCATCGACAGATATTTCTGCAAAAGCGGGGATATGTTTTTAAGAAATACTCTTTGTGAGGTAATAAAAAAACTTGTAAAAGATGACCCTAAAGAAAGATATACCTGTGTAGAAGAAGTCGAAGAAGCTCTTTCTGAGATATTTAAGTTTTATTTGGAGGAAAACTACACCGCTGTAATGAATATAGGAGGGTGCTTTGGTAAACTAAAAAAAAAGAATCTGATAAAATGGTGTGTTAAAATATGGGAGCTCAACGATTGTTTGGCAAAAGAACACTTTTCAGAGATTTATATTGGAAAGCGCAAGGAAAAGGACAGTGATACTTTCCTTTATGAATTTATGGGAAACCGGATACTATTGAATTGCAAATATGAAGCAATAGATGGTTATGGATTATTTACAGTTGTTGATGTGAAAACGGTGGAGCCAAATGTGCGTGAAAAAAAAAGAAGAAACTTTGTAAATTATCGGTAAAGCTTGATTTTTTAGATTGTACAAAAATTAAAGAGGTGGAAAAGGACAACTGCTTGGAAATAAAAAATATCGTCGATACTCACTACGACTTTCTTGAATCAAAGGAGAACATCGACCGTGAGTTTGACAATAATTTTGGTGTATGGAATAATTATCTTGAGGAATCTAGGAAGATAGAGGAATCCAAAGCGCTAAGATTTAAATATGACTGCCTTAACCCCAAAGACGGTGTTGTAAAATTTGGGCTGACTAAGGAAAGTGCGTGCCAGAGGGAGGATCTTGAAAAACTCGTTAGAGAGACAAGATTTTCTTACGAGCAAGAAAATGGTAGCAAAGGAAGAAAACTGGTATATATTGGTGATTACGAATCTTTTGATGATAAGAAAGATTCAGGAGAATTCATAAATATCCGATTGAAGAATCCAAACGTCAAACTGCCGAACAATGGTGAGATATGCCTCGATTACAGGGAAAATGTAGTGAATATTGATCGCCAGTCCTATGCGTTTTCTCATATTAAACTGGAAAATAATCCGTATTATGACCTTAAAGGTATCCTTGCGGGTGTCACCAATCCCGGAACCTTTCCCCTTGTCAATGAATTGTCTTTTTTGAATGGTGATCTTAACGAATCACAGAAGAAGGCGGTCAGGATTGCATTGGGGACAAATTCCCTGGCAATTATTCAAGGACCTCCGGGAACCGGAAAAACAAGTGTGATAATTGAGATAATTCGTCAAATATTGCTGGAAAATCAAAGCAATATTCAATCAAAGAAAATACTTCTTATCTCGCAATCACATGCAGCCGTTGACAAAATGCTTGAGGATCTTTGTGAAAGCGGTCCAAACTTGCCAACTGTTGTAAGAATCGGTCGTATAGATAAGCTCAGTAAACTTGTATACGAAAAATTCTGGCTTGACAGCATTTTGGAAAAATGGAAAAAAGATGTAAGAAATGCTTGCTTGAAATCAAGGGAAGAGTACTGCGGGAGCTTAGGCGTGACAGTTGAGGAGTTTGAGGAATACTTCGCTGAACTTGAGAAGAAAAAAATAATTACCACTAAATCAAGCGAAGAAAGTGACAAGCCAGACCTAAAATTAATTCATGCTTTTGAAAGTAAAACCTCGGATAAAGTGAAGATCCGTAAAATGCTTGAGATACAAAAGAGATGGTCAGATAGCCTAGAGAACTGTGAGGATGTTGAAAAATACATTGTTCAAAGCGCCGAAATCGTGGCAGGAACTTGCACGGGCTTTATTTCTAACGACTACATTCGTGATATGGCATTTGATTATCTCATTATCGATGAGGCGGCTAAAGCCACCTTGACTGAGCTTGCAGTATCGCTTTACGGAGCGAAAAAAGCAATTCTTGTAGGCGACCATAAGCAGCTTCCACCCACAATTGATACCGATATTATTAAACAAATGAACGTGTCAGGTGAGGACAAGCAAAAGCTGGATGATGGTGTTTTCAAGCTGTTGTATGAAAATCTTCCAAACGAAAACAAGATCACGCTGGATTGTCAGTATAGAATGCATCCGGCTATCGGAACGCTCATCAGCTCAACTTTTTATGACAATAAAATTGGCAACGGCGTGAGCGCAGAGGATCGCAATGTCGGCATCAAGGAATATGAGAATACCGCCATTGAGTGGATAAGCACTTCCAGCTTTCCCAACCGCTTTGAATCGGCTGATGGAGATTCTTACGTAAATAAATTATAGAGAAGAAGCTTCAGCAGATTGATATGTCAGCCGTTAAAATCGGAAAGCATTTTAAAATCGGCGTTATTACTGCTTACGGAAGTCAGAAAAGAGCTTTAAGGAATATGATTAATCGGAGCGATTACAATAACATTGAGGTCGAAGTGGATACCGTGGACGCTTTTCAGGGGGGGCAAAGGGAGATTATAATTTACTCTACTGTGCGCAGCAATAAAAAAGGAATTATTGGCTTCCTAAAATCTGACGAACGTCTTAACGTTTCACTTTCGCGCGCGCAGTCGTTGCTTATCATCACGGGCGATCTTGATTTCCTTCACGGTGCCAAAAGAAAGGGTGGTAGTTTTCCTGAAATAATTGATTATATCAAGAAAACAGAACATTGCAGAATTACAGATTGGAGCGAAGAAAATGAAAAATATAATTGCTGATATAAGAGAGCATACGCCACCACATTTGGAAGGGCATTATTATATTAAAACACAGAAAATATATATACCTTTCAGTAAGCTCACTATCCATAGCATCGAAAAGGATGTCTTTAAGTTGGATCCGTTCTTTTTGGGGGTTATGCAACTTTCTGCTGAGGGAATAACCAAGCTAGAGAATATTGCAGATATTTTAGGAATAGTCGGTAATTTCTTTAGCGAGGCGGTAGCGGATATGGCGCATATAGATTATGTATCGCTTTCTGAAGGAAACATATATTTGACCAATAAGGGTAAGAATGCACTGGCGCAAAACGAGCGTGTCGTAAGAAAAAAAATCGATAAGCAGAATGTTTTTGTTGATCTTATCACAGGAAAAGTGTATGATGCAGATATTATTTATGCAAATCTAAGGGGAAGGTATGTCCCTTTAACGCCTGTTGTTAATATCGACAATGAGTATTTCAGCGAGCACTTCAAAGAAATAAGGAATTTGCACAAGCTCCGCCAAAAACAGTATCAGATCAACGAGAACGCTCCCATTGAGAAGGAGCTAGAGAAGATCACTGGATATGAACAATCGATTGTGTATGTCGAAAAAGAACTTTATATTTACAAAAGCATTGACTCCGAAGATTTGCAGTACAAGTTTAATGACGATGACATCGAAGGATCTTATCTTACTCAGTTTTTTAAGCAATTTAATCAAGAGCTAATTAGTGGAAATCAGCGTTTTTTTTTTGAAACGAACAAGATACATACCAATTCTGTTTTCTGTTTTAATCCCGATTTTGAGCTGCTTAAGCAAACAAATAATATCAGAAATGTCATACTTTCCTCAGCATCTGACGACGAAAAAGAAGATGTGTTTTTGCAAAAGCATTATGCGTTGAATGACAGTGAATATGTGAACTGTATAATCAATTCAAGCCGTTATTTTAAGTTTGACTTTGTTTTAATTGTATGCAATAATAATTTCGACACTCTTCTGTCCAATCTTTTCTGTTCACAGCTTGCAACACGTTCTGAAACAATACCTGTATTTATTATCTACGAAAGTAACAAAGACATACGAAACCAGGATAGCATAAATCACCTTTTTCCAGTGGAAGGACGTGGAAAGAAGTTTTATTTATGTCCGGAAAAAAATCTATATAAAAAGCTTGGCAAAGATGAAAGCTATATTTGTTACTATCCAAAGATGGCTGTCAACATAACCATGCATACTTCAGCTACCGAGTTTGGAGACAAGAATTGGCCTCGAAGAATAGCATATTCTGCTCAGATATATGATTTCGATAAAAAGACGATTGAAGCCACTGTGAAAAAAATCATTGAGCTGTTTCCTGAAATACAACAATTTCTTGAGGAAACCTCCTCAAAAAAATCAATTCCACAAAATAACATTAGCAAGAATGTTCAATCGACCGTTACCTCTAATTATTCTAAATCAAAAAAAAGTAGGAACTATGGAATGAAACATTCTAAACGTCACAAGGATAAATAATAATCTCAATGGCGTTGATATATTAATTCTTTTATGCCATAGACATATTCCCACTCCGCAAGTGAAATGGTGGATTTTTCTACAGTTTGCGCTGAATCAACATTGTGTTGTTCAGCTTTTTTATACATCATTACTATTTATGCAGTAAAAAGTTCATGTGATATTACTCTCGAAGGCAATTATTGATACAATTCAAGGTTTGTTTTAGAGTATTCACTCTTTAATAATTTACTATATTAAGTACAAAACCCTTAGATAATCAAGACTTCGCTGGTAAATTGCGGTTATTTATATCTTAATTCCTATTTGCTTTTATGTAATATCAGATGAATTTGTCGTACACAATAAAATGAGTAGGATATGTAAGTCTATCGCTTGGGGGATATATTAGCTATCCATTTATAACGGCACGTAGAAATATCCCCGAAGCTTTTACAGCTCGGGAATATTTTTGTGCCCTGGAAATAAGTTAGCATATTCAACAATTACCGCTATGCCACTAAATGCATAACCCGCACTTTGAAGTTCGTGACCCAGATAATTTTTTTGGTGACTGTACCGACAACATGGAAGTATCTGAAAAAGACTACCTTCAGATTTTCAAGCTGACGACAGACGGCACAACTCAGCACGTTACCCACATTTAGGAGCAGCCACTTTACGAGCGCACATTTACATTTCAAACAGACGAACCAATCGCACCACTATGCTTGCATGATATTCTCAAGAAACAGAAATATATTGGCGTATGCGTGTATAACAAATGAGTGTCGCAGGATATATGCAACAGCAGTCGTAAGATTAAGGATAATAGTGAGTAGATAGTACGTAACGATGTTTATCCACTGCTGGTGACAGAGGAGGTTTTCAATCTTGTCCAGGAGCGGCTGAAAAAGCGTGAGGTGAGCGGAAAGGTTCACCCCAAGGAAGTAATATCTTCTGAATTGGAAAATACACCGCGGCGTATGTGGCACTGCTTATTGCGAGAGTGAAAAAGGAATATGCGGCAGTGTAATCCAAAGCTCGGTCATACCGAGCTTTGACACAGGTTTCGCAAGCGTGGTTATACCCGCCGTGTTGAGAGCCTCTATCGAATTCTCAAAAGGGACACGGTACATACTCATCAGCTAATTTCCTTATTCGTGCTGTGAAATGGTATAAACGCCATGGCATTAAGATCGAGTGCGTTCAGATTGACAACGGTTCTGAGTTTAAAACGAGTGTTATTCAAGGTTTAAAGAAAAAGCCTACACTGTTTCAGCCTACCGCTGCCAAGCTCGGCATACGACATAAGCATATTAAGCCGTATACTCCTCGACACAACAGCAAGGTCGAACGCAACCACCGTGAAGATCACAACAAGTTCTATTCCTGCCACAAGTTTTATTTCTGTAATGATCTTAACAAGCAGTTGAAATACCATCTCCGCTGCTCTAATAATCGCCCTATGCGTCCCTTGGTTGGCTATCTCCCGTTGAATTTCTTTCTAACTTTCGTGTACAAAATCATTGACAAACCTACAGTTAAAACAAAATCGTATCCATTGTTTCGTCTTAAACCTCCCTTGAAAAAGTTGATAATATCTGAAAAACTCGCTTGAAAAAGTTTACCTTAATCGTCCGAAACGACCTTGAAGTACACGATAAATCTGTGCGCGCTCTCATCATCTGAAACGCGTGTCGGGCGCTGTTCCAGAGCCAAAAACTCCTTGCCGTTGCTGACAGTGAACGCTCTCATCCGGCAGACCAGCCCGCCGTTTTCCGGCGAGGAAATGTAGTAACCGTTCGTCCACAGGTTGGTCGGCTCGATACTTTCGGGAATCGGCTGGTAGAATGCAAGCGTTCCGTTCGGATAGACGGTGATAAATTCGGAAAGCTGCCCGCTTTTATTATCAGCGTGGAAAATATCGTCCCCGGTAATGGAGCCGATATCCGCGTCGCCGGGAAGCACCTTGTAAGCCCGCCACATTCCATGCACGGCGGGGTCGTCGTAAAAGACATAATCGAAATCATCGCGGTACAGTCCGTCGTCGTCAACCGTTGTGGTGAACGGCATTTCCGGGGTCTGAATTGCAGGCGCTTCAGGCTCAAATGTTTCTGTTGGCTCGGAATACGCTTCCTGCTCTGAGGTCTCAGGCGCTGTCTCCGCTGTAAACTGCTCGTCCGCTTCGGAGGTTTCCGGGACGATTTCCGCCGTTACCTGCTCGTCTGGCTCTGACGCTTCGGGCGTTACTACCACTGCGGGCGGCTCGGTTATTTCCGGCTCGGCTGTGGTCTGGACTGGCGGTTCGGTCTGCGGCGCTTCGGCTGTGAAATACTCAGCGACTGGCTCGGAAGTCTCTGCAATTACTGGTTCTGCAGTTTCCGGAATTGCGGGTTCTGCGGTCTCGGTAATTATCGGTTCTGCGGTTTCAATTCCGGGCAGTTCCCCGGTCGGAGTTTCCGTTTCCGGCGCTTCGGAAGTGTTATCAGTTTCGGGGGTGCTTTCGATTTCAAGCGTTACTTCTGCTTCGCTGATTTCCGTCAGCCGGACTATTCCCGGCGGCGCGGGCTGACTGTTCCCACGGAGAAAATACACGGCAAGCACGATTACCGCCGCAATTCCTCCAGCCGCCGCAAACGGCAGAAAATCCGGCATTACAGCCCTTTTTATTGCACGCCCTACCGCCGAAATATCCCGGTACCGCTTGTCCGGGTCAAACTGCGTACAGCGCCGAATTATCCGCCGGAATTTCGGCTTGTCCGCATTCTCGCCTAGAATTTCATCCATAGTCACGCCGAATGCGTAAATATCCGAGCGGTCGTCGGTCTGCATGAAGCCGTACTGCTCCGGAGCTGCATAGCCGCCCGTGCCGAGAATCTCTGTGTCCCGGCTCTGGAACTCCACCCGCAGCCGTGCGGAATCGAAGTCTATCAGCCGGATATGCCCGTCATTTCCGCAGATGATGTTGGACGGCTTTATGTCCCGGTGAATTACTCCGGCTTTGTGGAGCGCTCTTATCGCCGCGCACAGCTCCAGCAGTAACTTCACGGCTTCCTTTTCGGAAAATGTGCACTCAGAAGCGGGAGTTCCCTCGACATATTCGCTGACGAAATATGCGCCGTTTTCGTCCCGGGACTGCTCTACAAGCCGCTCCAGATACGGGCAGGAAACGCCCCGGATACGCTGGAAAAGCTCCTGCGAAATCTCCCGGTATCTGCGGACGTACAGCTTTCCGTCCGCGGCGACAAGCTGAATATCGCCCTTCCCGGAGCTTTCCAGAGTTGACATCAGATGATATTCCAGCGTACTCACCTCATTCCGCACGGGTATATACTGCGTAATTATACACCTTGTTTTCCCGGCTGAAATCACCGGTTTTAAGGGCGGCGAACAGGAATTCCTCGCCGTCAATAGTTATCTCAAAAAGGCTCTGCGCCGCCGTTCCCTCGGCGTAATCGCATATCAGGTAGCCGTTAGTCCAGCGGGATTTCCACGACATTTTTGCGCCGTCCGAAAGGAAGCATTCGCACTCGCCGTTGTCGCTGATATTCAGCGCTGAAAATATGAAAACTTCGTCAGATCTGCGGTTTCTTATGTAGTCCGCCGTGAGCGTGGAATTTAGCGCTTCAAGCGGAATATAGGCGCAGTAATCCCACTTGCCGTGGACTGTGGGGTCATCGTAGAATGCATAGTTGAAATAGTCCTCGTAAAGCCCCTGTTCGTTCAGCTTGGTGGTGACGGTTATTTTGTCGGGGTTGTCCTCGTCGGATCTGTGGAGTTCATGCGGCAGAAGCTCCTGCGGAATTTCAGCGGGAGCAGTCGTCTGCGCGGTCGCTGCGGTAGTCAGAGCTGTTGTTGCGGCTGGCTTCGAAGTCGTTGTGGACGTGGTTTGCGCAGTCGATACGGCTGGCTTTGATGTTTGCAATGAGGTTGTTTCAGTCGTAGTCTGTGTGTTGGAAATCTGTGTTTCTGGCACGGATTTTTCAGTAGTAATTGAAGTGCCGATAGTCGTTACAGAAGTGGTCTGAGCGGTCGTAATTGCTGTGGTTGCGCTGGTACTGCTGACAGAAATTTGCGGTATTTCCTGCGGCATATTTTCACCGTAATTCTGCAATGAAAGCACTGTCAGAACTCCCACCAGAACCGCCAGCGAAGCCGCTGAAATCCCCGCCGGAACAACGAACCGCGAGCGGCTGACCGCCCGCCGAACCGCCCCGGCGCTCCTGTAACGCTTATCCGGGACGAACCGCGTGCATTTCGCGGCGATTTTCCGTAACACGACTTCCTGCGCCGGAGGGCAGTCCGGGCAGGCGTTCAGCAGGAGCTTCATAATCACGCCGAGCGCATAGATATCCGCAGTGAAGCCTGTTTCCCGGAAGCCGTACTGCTCCGGCGGCGCGAAGCCCTCGGTGCCGTACAGCGTGGTGTCCTGCTCGCGGTTTCCGCTGAATTTCCGGGAGATGTCGAAGTCGATAAGCGTGAGGTGCAGGTTCTCATCAAGAATTATGTTTTTCGGGGTGACGTCCCGGTGGATAATTCCGTATCTGTGGAGCTGTTCCACCGCATTGCATAGCTGCGAAATAATGCGGCGCAGTTCGGTTATCGGGAACGTTTTACCGCTTGATAAAAGCTCGTCCAGCGGCTGACCCTCGACATATTCGCAGACCGCAACGGGGCGCTCTCCGTGCAATAAAATCTCGCACACGCGCATTAAATTTTCCTGTGGGGGAAGCTCCGAGATACGGCGGTAGATTGCGGCGGATTCCCCGGGGAGTTCTTTCAGAACGTATTTCCTGCCGTCTGCGGCGTTTTCCGCAAGCGTGACTGTTCCGGACGTATTCAGCGCCCGGAGCGCTTTGTATTTTCCTGCGGTCAATCGGCTCTCCCCCTCTTGATTTTTTGTCGAATATATGGTAACATAAAACGCAGGAAAAGTCAAGAAAAGAGGTAGATTGTATGATAAAGCAGAAATCCACCGGCGACCTGCTGGAGACGCTGAAAAATAAATCCTCCTACGCCGAGGGGCAGGAGGAGATAAAAAGCGAGCAGTATTCCGGCACGCTGTCGGCGTATCTTAACGATATAGTGGCGAAAAAGGACATGAAACTTGCGGACATAATGCGCCGCTCCGGGCTGAAAAAATCCTATTTCTACTCGCTGTTCGACGGAAAGCGCGACAATCCCACCCGGGACGTGCTGATTCAGCTCGGATTCGGGTTTCAGATGTCCTTTGACGAGGTGCAGGAATTTTTAAAGCACCTTGGCGCGGCGCAGCTTTACCCGAGAATTCCCCGGGACGGCGCGATAATCTATGCATTTCAACACGGAATGGATTTGATCGAGTGCGATATTCTGCTTTCTGAGAATGGGGAGGAGCTGCTTACAAAGGAGTAAAGTCCGCCGTTGGTGTACCGAAAATTCTGTTCATAGTGATATAATTATAATTGACATCACTTTGAAAGGAATTCTAAATTTGTATGCCAGAGCCTTTCCCTACTGACAAGATGATTGAAGTACTCAAAAGCAAAAGCACCTACGCTGAGGCATTTGACGAGATACATGATATGCAGTATGACCTGAAGCTGTCGGAATATCTGCATGATATAGCCCGGAAGCGAGGAATGAAGCCGGCGGAGATAATGCGTCATTCCGGTCTGAAAAAGTCTTACCTGTATTCCCTGTTTGACGGAAAGCGCGACAATCCCACCCGGGACGTGCTGATCCAGCTCGGATTCGGGTTTCAGATGTCATTCGACGAGGTGCAGGAATTTTTAAAACACCTCGGCGCGGCGCAGCTTTACCCGCGTATTCCCCGGGACGGCGCGATAATCTACGCATTTCAGCATGGTATGAACATAATCGAGTGTGATATCCTGCTTGCGGAAAATGGAGAAAAACCGCTTGTCAAGGTATAAAGTCCGCTGACAGCGTACCACTTCGACTACAAAATATGATAGAATTAGACCGTAGGAAATAATCCTGCGGTCTTATAATTTGTTGGAAAGGATGATAATTATGGGTTTTAATGTAGAGACCAATAACACAAGGGTTTGCATGACCTGCCAGTTCTGGGGAGGATACCGCGAGGTCGTTCGCGCAGATCCCTATCACTCGTTGAGGCTGGCATGCAGGGTGGATTCCAGCTCTACAAGAGCTGATTGCCCGATAATGAGGGAAAAAAGATGTGCGTCCAGCCGTTCGTGCAATAACTATCGCAAGTGGTCTATGCTTCCCTGATTAACTGAATTCTTAAGCGTAATCATAAAACCCTGACAACTTTTACGGTGCCAGAGTTTTATGATTATTCTTGGATTTGAGTTACTTGTTTTGATTTTCAAGCAGGGTTTCCGCACGTTCCGCAAGGCGGAGCTGATTGTCGTGGTTCAGCTTTTTTATTGCGGTTATCAGCGATTCGTCCACCGAATCCGTGCACACCCATTTTTCGCCGAGGGGTGCGCTGTTGTCCGTTATGCCGCAGAGATAGTCCGCAGAGGTTCGGAGCACGGAAGCCAGACGAGCCAGTATATCGGCATTGGGAATGTTGACGTTGTTCTCGTATTTGCTCATGGTGGTCTTTGTCACGCCTATCTGCTCGGCGACCTGGTATTGTTTCAGACCAAGCTCGTCCCGGCGCGCGGCTATTCGTTCGCCTGTTGTCATTTGAGCGCCCCTCCTTTTGTGCATAATAATCTAGTATAATTATACATATTTTAACCGTAAAATTATACTATAATGACGAAAATGATAAAAACTGTTGAAATAATGACGAAATAGTGATATTATAAGAGTATTATGAGCGATAAGGAGAGCATGAGTCAGAAATTTGTATTTGTTGTGTAATGAATAAGGGGGTAACTATGAAAAAACTGGACTTAAGCATGGGAGAAACCTGGAGAGCAATTTTCAAAAGGACAATGTGGGTCAGCGTTGTCATTTTTGAGATCGTAATGATAATACTGGCGAACTGGCTCAGCAATATAATGGTGCTATGGAGATGGATAACCGAGGATCAAAGCGCGGTTGTCCTAGTTGGAGGTATCATTCTTGGCACTATATTAAACGAAGGCATTCATTCCCTATGGGCGTGTCTGTCGTACATGTTTGAGGATATCGCTGAGAGCAGATCTTCCAACAGCCAAATTCTTGAGCTGCTTAAAAAACAAAACTTCTCCGAAGAGGACGAAACTGTCATAACTGCGCCGACTGTTTATTCCGATGATAAAGGAAGTAAAATACGGTCTGTAAGTCAGCGTATTACTGAAAATGAAAGCTCAAAAAATGTGCCATCGCAATGGGAATGCCCGGAGTGCGGACGCATGAACCCTATGACCGCGTCTTTCTGCAAGGACTGCGGGCATTATAAATAAATGGCGGTAGAATTTTTTGTCGAATAAAAAAAGGAGGACACATTATGTCAACAGAAGTAGAAGAGAAAACAAATACCGAAGCAGAAAAGAAATCAAATAAAAAAACACCCTTTATTATAGGTGGAGTTGTACTTGGTATCGCAATAGTCATATTGGCGGTTTTTCTTGTCATGTCTATTAACAAGCAGGATAAATACAAAAAAGCGATAGAAATGTATAATGAAAAGCAATATGAGCAGGCTGTAACAGCTTTTTCGGAGTTAGGCAATTATAAGAATTCGGCACAATATCTGGATCAGTGCAATCTCGATAAGGCAATAGAATTGTTTGAACAAGGCAATTATTCTGATGCCGTTATTTTGCTTGAAGCCCTGGGTGGATACGGCGACGCCGTATCATATTTGGACAAGTGCTATACAGCAATAGGAGATTCTCTTATAGAAAGCGGCTCTTATGATGACGCTCTGACCGAATACAGCAAAATCAACGATTCCGAACAAAAGGCGGAAATGTTGAAAAAATGCGATTATTCAAAAGCAATGCAGCTTTTTTATGATAAGAATTATCAGGAAGCAATGGCCGCTTTTGAAGCTTTAGGCACATATAGCGATAGTTCATCGTATATCAATAAGTGCAAAATTGAAATGAAATACACTAATTTTGACTTTACAGGAAACAGCGAATACGAAAGCTTCTATATGTATTACGGAGAAGGCGAACGGTTAGCGGATTCTGCTGCCGCCGAAAAGAAACTCTCGTTTATCTACGGAACATGGTACGACGATAGCGATAACAAGGCTGAAATAACTCCTACCCTTTTCAACGGGGAGGAGTATAAGGTATGCGCATTATCCGATAACACCGCGCTTGTTTCTATGTATTTTCCCAAAGACGGTCTTGATAGTCTGTATGTCGTTTTTGTCAGTGATGATTCAATATTGGGGAAGAAACTGTACATTATACAAAACGGCTCGGTACATATCAGCGCCGCGTATAGTTCAGTAACAACGGCAGAATATAACAAGGCTTACACGCAATGGCAGGAGGAACAGCAAGCCAAAACACCCAACTATACTAACGACGAAATTGTAAATCTGGCTTCGCAAAAAGCTCAGGACAAGCTGCGTTCAGCATACAGAGCAGCGGGATACACTCCCACGGAGATGATATATCATACTTGTACTGTACAAAGCTCGTCTGTTAATTATGATTGGACTACACGAACCTATACGTGCTATTTGACTGTAGCATATTCGACAAACATATTTGACGTTTTTGGTACATCAACGTCCTACTTTGATGTTGTTGCAACATATGAAGATACTGGCAATGGACTTGCTTCCACAGGATTTTCTATTAGTTAAAGCGTATAATTCGTTGGGGATTCATTACACTCTAAAGCAATATGTGCTACATCATTTTATTATGGTAACCTCTAAAAACCCACAAAATTTCAGACAAATAGAGGCGTTTAGCATAATTGGTCAAATATTGACCAGCAAATAATGTTTTGGAACAGGAACTTTACCTTGATTGTTACCTTTTAG
>CAKSEY010000021.1 GCA_934448295.1 uncultured Oscillospiraceae bacterium | reverse complement strand
CGTCCGAAAATATATTCATGGTTTAATACCCCGTTTGAACCCCGATTTTTGCACACGAAGCCCCGGGCCGCTGTCCGAGGTAACGGTCACAGAGATTCTGACCGCCCTAGCTGACGGCTTCCGTCCTACCGGTCGCCGAGGTCGTGATGTATCTTCGTGTGGCAGGACTGGCACAGCGACATCAGGTTGCTGAAATCATTACTGCCGCCACGTGACACGGGAGTGATGTGGTGTACCTCCTCAACCGGAGTGAGCCGACCCTCTTTCAGACACATCTCGCACAGCGGGTGAGCTGCAACGTACCGTTTGCGTATCTCACGCCACGCTCTGCCGTACTTCTTGTTGCTGTCGGCAGGACGGATTAGCTTGTTGTAGCGGCGGTTCATTAGCTTTGCGTGTTCCTCGCAGTACTGTCCGTCACAACGGTTGGGACAGCCGGGGTAGGAACAGGGGCGCTGTGGTCGTCTGGGCATGGGGGTCATCTCTTTTCTTTTTTGCTGATTATATCATACCACAAAGGGGCGGCTGTAAAACAGTTGATTTTACTGTAAAGTTTCCGGAACAACAATCTCTCGCATTGCTTTGTGGTGCATTTTGTAGATGTTATCTATGCCGTATCCCATCTGAACTGCAATCTGCTCCCAGGTCTTGAAACACAAGTACCGTAGTTCAAGTAAGGTCTGATATTCGAGATTTGAAACGCCGCGAATCACTCCGGAAATCTCCTTTTTGAGGTCAACAAGGCTGTCTATGTCAGCATTTATCTCGCTCTCCATATCCACGATTTTGATTATGACGTCCTCCATGCGGTGGATATTGCGGGTTGAGTTACCAGGCATATCGTTGAAAACCGTGGTAGCTTTCTGCGCAAGCAGGTTCAGCGAAGCTATCTGCTCCATCTTGCTGTTGATACGCTGATCTATTCTGTATGCCTGTCCGAGATATTCCTTTGCTGTCATGCCGAAACCTCCTCTTTTAG
The DNA here is from genome assembly GCA_934448295.1 of uncultured Oscillospiraceae bacterium. GTDB lineage: Bacteria > Bacillota > Clostridia > Oscillospirales > Ruminococcaceae > CAG-115. Next base: position 40,837 of record CAKSEY010000021.1, on the reverse strand, counting down.
CTTTTTCAGAAGCAGTTCTCCGTTCAAATCCGAAAGTATCGAAAACCAGTTTGAACGAAAGAATTTCTCGATATTCCGCTTATCATGCTGCGCCGATTTGTCGTCCGGAGTGTAACGCAGACGCTCTGCGGCGTCACGGTAATCCTTAACCGCCTGTACGATTATGGCATTTGCCAGTTCCTTGTATGGATTCATTTATGTACCTCTGCTTTCACTGCGGTAATAAGCGCCGCCTGCGTTGTGTCCTTTGTTTTCAGTGCTTTCATAATCTGCTCGTCAATAGTGCCTTTGGCGATTATGTGCTGAATGACCACTGTATCTGCGGTCTGACCCTGCCGCCACAAGCGGGCGTTTGTCTGCTGATAGAGTTCAAGCGACCATGTAAGCCCAAACCACACCAGGGTCGAACCGCCGTTCTGCAAGTTCAATCCGTGTCCGGCTGAAGCAGGGTGAATAATCGCAACCGGGATTTTGCCGCTGTTCCAGTCGGAAATGTCCTCGCTTGACTTAATCTCTCGGATTTCAAACCGTTTCTTGATACGCTCCAAATCGTGCTTGAACCAGTAAGCCACAAGTAGCGGTTTTCCGTTCATGCTCTCGATTATATCTTCCAAAGCGTCCAGCTTGCGGTTGTGTATCTCGATAATGCTTTCATTATCGGAATAAACCGCTCCGTTAGCCATCTGCGACAGCTTGTTGGAAAGAGAAGCGGCATTTGCCGCAGTTACCTCATCGTTATCGGTGGTAAGGACAAGTTCCTTTTTCAGACGGTCGTATTTCTCCTTTTCCTTTTCGGAAAGCTGAACCGTGTATTCCGCACTTATGAGTTCCGACATTTTAAGGTGGTTGGAGGCTTTCATGGAAATGGTGATATCCGAGATTTTGTCATATATCTGCCGCTCGGCGTTGGGCAGAGGCTTATAGCTGTAAATCACCATTCCGTTACGCTTGTCCGGCTGAAAATAGGCGTTTCGGTACTGTCCGATGAACCGCCCGAGCCGCTCGCCCATATCCAGTAGTTTGAACTCTGCAAATAAATCCATCAGACCGTTGCTTGCGGGCGTACCTGTTAGCCCGATTATACGTTTCAGCTTCGGTCGGATTTGCATGAACGCTTTAAACCGCTTCGATTGGTGGTTCTTGAATGAACTCAACTCGTCAATGACCGCCATATCGAAATCAAATGTAAACCCGCTTTCCTCTACAAGCCACTGTATATTTTCACGGTTGATGATGTAGATATCCGCAGGAGCGGAGAGCGCCGAAATCCGCTCCTGCGCCGTTCCGACAACAACGCTGTACCGTAGATTCTTCAAATGCTCCCACTTTTCGATTTCAGCGCTCCAAGTATCACGAGCCACACGCAGCGGGGCTACTACAAGCACTTTATGTATCTCAAAGCTGTCGAAAAGCAGGTCGTTTATTGCTGTCAGCGTAATGCTTGTCTTGCCAAGTCCCATATCCAGCAGAAGCGCTGAAATGGGGTGGGTGGTTATAAACTCTGCCGCATACCGCTGATAATCATGGGGATTGTATTTCATCAAGTATCGCTCCTATCTGCTCAACGCTATCAATGACATACACCCGGAAGCCAAGTTTCATCAATACTTTGTGCCTTGCGATTTGCAGGGGACGTGGCTTTTTGCCGGGAGCTTTCAGTTCGGCGAATGCGATTTTACCGCCTGGAAGAAGTATCAATCTGTCCGGCATTCCATCAAAATTTGGTGACACGAATTTCAGACACATACCGCCGCTTTTTCTGACCGCCTGCACCAGCTTCTGTTCTATCTGTTTCTCACGCATTTTTTGCTCCTTGTTCTTCAATGGTGCAGGTCGGTGAACCTCATTTCATAAAACCCTCTATAAGGTAAATTTTGTTAATTAAACTGCCCTAAAGGGGGTTTTATACTAAGACCTTCACCGACCTGCACCTTTATGGTTTTCAATCTGCTATAAAGTCAGATTTCAAGCGGATTCCATAGACCATAATGCCTGTTTTGGATTTTCGTTTTTCAAACCCTGCGGTATCAAGTCCGGTATAGAAATCCGTGGTGCTTCTCGTGTATTCTCCGGTTCTGGCGCAGTATGCTCGGTACTCCTGGTAAAGCTCGCCCGACTTCTGCGTATATGATGGGTCAACCTCGCAACAGTCATCAATGAACATGGAAAGCCAGTCATTATTTTCCCGATAATGTGCTATTGCTTCACTGACGCACTTCGGAATTTTCAACTTGAAATTGCATTCAATTACCTTTTTCGCTCCCTCAATGATCCAAGAAAGCACAGCGCCGCCTGCCTTTTCCGCAAGGTAATCCGCATAATTTTTGATGTCATTATTGCCCTCGATTTTCGCATTGAACGGTATGACGATAAGCCTGCGCCATGTACCCTCGTCATTTGCTCCGACTCTCGGGAGATGATTTGTGTACAGCACAAGCGTGTGCGTGGGAGTATATCTGAATGGATCGCGGTATTTCTTTTCTGCGGAAACCTCATCAGTTGAACACAGCTGCTTTACCACCGAGGTATTAAGCCGCATACCCTCCTCAAGTTCTGCGGCAATGACCAGTCGCTTTCCCTTAAGTTCAGCCATTTCAGGCTTGACATTTCGCTTACAGCCAACCGTGAGGGCGTCGGCGGATATACTGCCGCTGTACGAACCAAGTACCCGTGCAATCGTGTTCCAAAACGTACTCTTACCGTTGCGACCCTCACCGTAGGAAATAATAAGAGCCTCCATGTACACTTTTCCGATTGCCGCAAGCCCGACTATCTGCTGAACATACCCGATAAGCTCATCATCGCTACAGAAAAAGCTGTTCAATGCTTCAAGCCAGATACCCATGTTCTCATTATTGGGAGATACAGCAGTCACCTTGGTTATGAGATCGTCTGCGGAGTGCTCCGAGCTTGTCCCGGTTCGCAAATCGTATGTAGCCGCCGGAGTATTCAGCAAGAATTCCTGCGAATCAAAATCCTTAATATCCCGCAGCAGCATAGGCTTTGCCGCCTGCAGTGCGGAAGTAATGTACTTCATATCTCTGCGTTTCATTACAAACGATTTGTACACAAGTGCCGTCATGTATTCAGCAAAGGCTTTCTCGCTTTTTTCGTCTATCGCCTTTTCGAGAGCCTTACCGCCGGATATGACAGTTTCCCTGTCTATTCCGGATTTCATAAGAGCCTGCTGCGCCTTTTCCAGAGCGGTTTTGGCTTCATCAAGCTGTTTGTCGAGGAAGTCCTCGCAGGCTCCGACAGCAAGCTGTTTTGACTCTGCCCAGCGGATCCCGTCATAGCGCATATAATCCGTTGCATCGGTGAATACAAGTTCGCTGCCGTATTCTCTGGCGAGAACTTTAGCCTGTCCGATGTCGGAATAATCTTCGGGTTTGAGGTTAAATTCCGCATTGTACTGCTCAGGAGGGATATATCCGTCCTGTTTTGCGACCTTTCTTCCGAATTTGACGGCACTGTTCCAGATAGTCTGAAGCTCCGAATCGTCAAGCGGTGGTTTGCACTTTTCAGCCTGTTTCAGATATTGTTTGTATGCTTCGTCAGTGTTCCCGAGCCGCTTTATAATACGCCCTGCGTAATGTGACATAGTGCTGTTTCGACTGCCCTCGGGTACACTCGCACTGTCATTGTCCCACTGTTCAAAATCCGCATTATCGAGGAATTCCACGATGGACATATCTCCGTTGTATATTTCTACCTGCGGGTTAGAAACTCCGAAAAGCAGTCTTGCGCTGTCGAGAGCGTTCTTGTCGAAATACGGAAACTCCGCCGCAATGCGCTTTTTCAAGGCTGTGTATTCTGCGCTGTCCGTAATCGGCGGGATAGGAAAGTACACATGAAACCTTGGGCGAGGTGATTTTCCGCTCTTCGGGAGCATATTATTGCGGCCGTAAACTACTACAAACTCTACACCCGGAAAAGCCATAGCCACCTCAAGCGGAGTTACCCAGTCGCTCGGATCATCGGAGTGATCGTTGTCGCAGTCCATCGGGATATTATCGGAAGAAATAAAGTCAGAATTATTACGACGGGAATTTCTGAATTCTGCGCACACATGATCGTAAACAACAGCCGCTCTCATATCATCTGCATTGCTGATTACAAGTCTGTTTGGATACAAATTGTTCTGCGGATTCCCAGCGCAATTTGCTGTATAGAGTGTGAATTTCATCTTTTGACCTCCTTTAGTTCACTTGTGAAATAGCGAATAGTCTTATCCCAGCGCTTTGCAAGCCTTATTTCAGACTCCATTCCCTCTGTGATAACATCGCCGAACACCCACAGCCCGCGGCATTTTCCGAGCAAAACATAATTTATGGTATGTGTTGCGAGATATCGCTCCGCAGGATCGCTATCATTCATGAACTGCGGATATAGCAAATGCGGCGCAATCGGAATAGTTCTGTTTTCCAACGCAAAACGGCAATAGCGTCTTGCGTTACATACATTCTCTTCAATATTTCCTGAATAAGGGCTGCATACATAAATAACAGGTCTAAACCCATCGCCGCCCGGAGCAGCTGCCCTGAGAGCAGCCTCCTCCTGGGTCAGAATGCTGGTTAGTGCTGCATACGGCGTTGGATCATAATAGCGTTCAGAATTGTAAATGTCAATCTTCAACGCTGACCTCCCGTTCCATAATTGGCAGTATGCCATTCTCCTTGAGAAGTCCGTAAATAAACAGTCGGCCCTGCTGTGTCCAATAGGTGTGTACCCTGGTATGAACAGTTCCATCATTGCCGGGATAACTATGAGTCTTTGTGCTGGTGTACCCTTTTTCAGCGTACTTCTGATAAAGCAGCCAGATTTTATTACCCTGCTTAAACTGAACACCCTTCTCGTAAAGATAACGGTTCATTCGATTTGCGCTCCAGCCATAGTCCTTTGCGATAGTTGAAATTGCGACAAGATCCTTGCAGTTAAGTACGACATCGTAGTACGATGCCTTGGGCTTCATCTCGGAAATCTGCTGATTCTGTACAGCTACCGTATGCTCAAGAAGTTTTCTGTGTTCACGCTCCGCTTTCAGTTCGGTAAGGGCGGCTATCAGCATATCCGGATTTTCAAGAAGCTCGTCCACAGCGTATACGCCGTGCCTCCTGATTGCCGGGAGTACCTCATTTGTTATCCAGCGCTTAAACTTTCTCGCATTCGGAAGCTTGCTGGAAAGAACTAAGCTGTACATACCGCTTTCGTTGATAAGAATTCCCATTGTTCCATTAACGGTGAACGATTCGTTCACCGTCTTATCATCCTCATCGACATGATCCCTAAGCGCTTTCTGTGGATTGGCATATCCAAGCGCATCAGCGACGTCCTTACCAGAAAAATACGGAGTGCCCTTTATTTCAAAAGTACGAACGACCCCGAATTCCGGATTCTCATAAATCTTCATGTCATACATAAAAATGACCTCCTAATAAAAAATCTTGAGGTTGCCCTCTGCCTAATAGCCACGGCAAACTGCCGAATTGGACAGTTCACCAGACTTTTGCGCATTTCTTTTTTGCACGCTGAAGGCGCTTGTAGACTGTGTCCCTATGTACCCCTATTTCAGCAGCGTATTCTTCGGGAGTGTTGCCATCGAGAACGACTGAAATAATGACATCTGCGTATTCGGGTTTCAACAGAGAACGCAATTTCTGACACACCTCTTCGTAATTTTCCTTTCGTTCACGCCGCTCCTCGTCGGAATAATCGGGAATGAGGTCGAGCCCATCGCTGTTATCTGCATCTTCATCGTCTTTTCTAAATGTTCTTTTAGGTTCACCTCGATGCCTGTCCAACTTATGCCAGCTATTGTATTCCGGTTTGTTGTATATCTCCTCAACCTTATCCTGAATAAGCTGTTCCTTTTCCTCCTGCGTAATATTCGCCCCAGCCTCAAGCGACAGGCTGACCCACATTTCCTCGGCATCGACTTCAAGAGTCTGATAGATGTTGTCGTAACGCATTTTGATTTTCATGATTTGCCTCCTGCGCCGGAGGGCAATCTTGGCAGAATAAAAATAGGTCTGCGTTTAAGATACACGCAGACCCGCAAAGCCAAAAAGAGCGCAGCAAGGTAAGGGTATCTCGTCGCAGGACGTTCGTCGTCTTTATCACAACGAACTGACCTATAAGATATCCTGCCAAGATTGCGCACTCTGGCATGATTTGATATTTGTAGGCTCTACGGAACTTTCCGATTGAGCCGTTTATCCGAATTTTACATCAGATAAAAGATATATTATAAATCGCAGCGGACTGCAATTTACTGCTTTTCACAATCAAATTATAAATCAAATCAGAAAACAAAACCATGAAAATGACTTGCATAGAACTTGCATTTGAGTTGTTTTTGAGTGAATCGTAATGGGTGAATCGCAATATCAATAGAAAACGGCACACCGAAAGAGCAAATCCTATTGAAAAATGTGAATTATTGTGATATAATGAAATTGAGAATATTTGTATCCGAAACAAACGTTTATAGTATGAAAATTCATAACTAATGGGATGATCCATTGACGTTTGAAACATCAATAATAGGTAAGCTAAAATGAGGAAATAGTTATGAAACTTTGCTTTGCAGCACTCGTAAAAGTGCTAAAAATATGTGCAAAACCCAAGGTCTATAACAAGGTCCTTTGTGGGGCGCTAATTAAAACAATTGATGAGTATTACGGGAATATATTAGAAACGGACGACAGTTTGGTGAGCCATCTTCTATCTTGTGATGCGAATTTATCCCCTAAAGACGTTATAATACCTGCACGAAGTATTTCTGTAGAGAAAATATCAAAAGGTATGGAACAATATGTTATACCTTTGATTGATGAAAATATGGCTGTCCTTGCAATTCTTGCACTGAAAAGCATGGCTCTCTCAACCGTTGAATCAAATAATGCCAAGATAGGCTTAATGTCGAGATATGATCTTTCAATTAAGAAATCATTTGTTTTTTCGGATTTTCTTGCAGATATCTTCATCTTTACAGTGACCGAAATTGAAAACAAGTCTGGAAAATCAACGATTTCTCGTATTACGGTAAATTATGTCAAAGAATTTAAGCCATATGAAGATAGTATACAAATTGAGTTAGATGGACAACATGAAGCTGGGGCAGCAAGTGTACACCTTCCAGAAGAGCAGGCAGATGAATCTCCATATTCTTCGGAAGATAATTTGTTACTTCAAGAGTTTACAGATGACTATGATGAAATCATGCTCAAACTTATTAGTGAAAACTACGCTATGTCGTTAATCGATATGAGTTTGCCTTGTAAAATCAAAAACCTATACGCTTCGAAATGGGCTTCAAAAGCAGATACCTTCCTCGACCCATCTTTAAAATCTTGCGTTTTTGGTTTGCTCGGCGAATTAAACAATATAAGCAATAGCTTTTTAGTCGATGGCACTGTCTCTCCTTTTTTAGGAAATGCCAGAACCAAAATACGAAATTTATATGTAAAGCTTCATCCAAATCAATTTGTAGGAGCATTTCCGTATGATGCTTTTATAGATGATTGGGATGATGGAGAATATTAACAAACAGGAAGGCGGATGTTAATGCCATCAATTGATGAATCCATTAAGAAGATAGACAGCGTAATATGCAGGCATTTAGATGAAATAGAAAACAATTCTCGTGGTGCTATTTCTCAAGACATATTAGAGCAGTTGACAAAGTTCGTAAATCACATCATGCTCAAGTTTTATGCCAACGGCAGAGAAATACCTATAACTACTGAAAACATAGCAAAGGCCACCGAGTTTGCACAGGTAAACAGTGAACTGTATACTTTATATAAATTCCATAATTACCTGGAGGTTGTCACCACACAATATACTCTAGATGAAGATGGATCTGAACGATTAATGCTCAAGTATTACCAATACTTGTTAGAAGCAAAAAATCTTATCTGGCACTACTATGGTATCGAGGTATTACATAATATAGATAAATTTCCTCTTCATTTAGATGATACCTTACAGGAATACTATAAAAAGATTTCTGAAAAAATAGAACGACACCCTGCGGAGTTCCACACCGACAGTAAGGATAAATACTATATTCAGAAAATCAAACCTCTGTTTGTGAACAGAAAAATATATTATGAAATCACATTTACACCAATAGACGACAGGAAAAATAAATCCAAGTCTAACAGAGTAATTGCTTTTACTAAACTTCCAATCAAAAGCAATTACGCATCAAAGTTTCATCTCGTACATGAAACTATCGAGATATTAGGAAAAACAATGCCTATCATCATTATTGATGGCTGGGAAGTTTCCATTCGTGATTGTGAATTTCAAAATTTTATTTTGCTAATAAAAGGCGAGAAAAAAAGAGTTCCTTATTCAGAACAACGTTTGGTCTGTGAGTTCCTTACTAGAACGAAATACACTTTGACTGCCCTAATGGACTTCCCAGATAGGGCATACGATAGGATTACTCTCGAATGGAAAAACAGCCTTAAATCTACGGTATTTATTCCAATTCTAGATTACTGTAGAGATCTCATACGAAAATGCCGTAATGGTCAAAACGTGCTCCGATATCTTCTTTATAATATGAACAATGTTATAATTAAAAGCCAATATTCATCCGGCTACTATAGCAAATATTATGAAAAGTGGATAAATGCTGGAAACAATTATCTTTCCGGTTTGTATTTATCAAATGGTTGCAGACAGTTTGATACATTACCATTTAACAGATCTCCAATTGGCCATAATCCAAAATTAGGTGCTATATTCGATTGTATTCCTTGTAAGGGTAAACGCCCTGAATTATTCGCAAGGTTTATAAGGAATAATACAGAAGGTAAAGGTCATCTCTTCACTGATATTGATGAACTGAATAATTTTCCCGATTATCAAAGCCTCATCGAAAGCTATAACAATAGTCTTTGGTCAGGACACAGACCTGCAAGTGATTTAATGCTTGAACATAATCAAGTATTCATAAACGATTACAAACTTGATACCTGCAAAATAATCGAAAAGTTACAAGAGCTGGCAAAATCAGGCGTTGAAGATTACAGTGACGATGTTGAACTCTGGCTAATATTCGATAATTACAAAATTGACTGTGAAGAAAAGAAAGCTATCATCACTCGTATTTTTTCAAAATCAAAAGTAGGCGTTATATATGGCTCCGCGGGTGTAGGTAAATCTACGCTAATAAATCATGTTTCCCACTTTTTAAATGAAGAAGATAAATTATACCTAACACAAACAAATCCTGCGAAAGAGAACTTGATGAGAAAGATTGATGCTGAAAATACAACCTTTTCAACAATTGAAAGTTTTAAACACCAATGCTCCCCTTTTGCAAAATATAAATTACTGGTTATCGATGAATGTAGTACCGTTAGCAATAAAGATATGGTTGAGGTACTGCAAATAGCAAACTTTGAAATGCTTTTATTGGTTGGGGACCCATATCAAATTGATGCAATTCAGTTTGGAAATTGGTTTTCGGTACTAAAATCATTTTTGCCTGCAAGTGCTGTATTTGAACTTACTCATCCGCATCGAACTAAGGACGAGCGATTGCTTGAACTTTGGGATAAGGTTAGAAACATGGAGGACACAGCAAAAGAAGTCATTGAGAGAGAAAGCTACTCCTTAAAAGTAGATGAAACCCTCCTCTCTCCACTTGAGCCGGGCGAAGCCATCCTGTGCCTCAATTATGATGGTTTATATGGAATCAATAACATCAACAGATTCCTACAGGAAATCAATCCTAACCCTGCTGTTCAATGGGACATTCAACAATACAAAATCGGAGATCCTATTCTCTTCCTTGACTCAGACAGATTTCGCCCTGTCATACACAACAATATGAAAGGCATTATTCAAGGAGTAGAAATCATAGATGCAGGCACTACGGAAGAACGCATTCAATTTGATGTCGAAATTCCTAAACTGGTATTTGAACACGACGTTTTGGATCTTGAGCTTCAACTTCTTGAAAACAGCGAGGAAGAAAAAAAGTCTCTGATTAGATTTTATGTTCATAAGCTAAAAAGTGCTGATGAAGATGGTGAAGATTCTAGAACAGTAGTCCCTTTTCAGGTTGCCTATGCTGTATCAATACATAAAGCCCAAGGTCTCGAATATGACTCTGTAAAGATAGTTATTACAGATGAAGTGGAGGAACTCGTGACACATAATATCTTCTACACCGCTATCACAAGAGCCAGGGAGAAGTTAAGAATTTATTGGACCCCTGAAGTCGAAGAAAAGGTAATCAGAAGAATTAAGCCCCGAGACATAAGTAAGGATGTCGAAATCTTAAAGACGTATTTGGTTTAAGTAACTAAGCAAAAACAAAACGCAACCCATGTAACATTACAAGGATTGCGGTGATAAATGACAAAAACGTCTTGAATTTTCGAACAAGTTGTGTTATAATAGAATTGATTAGGCATATTTGAAACCTTGTTGGCTATGCTTAGGGATTTCGCATATTTCAAAGATTCAGTTGAAAAAGGGGTGTTACCATGGCAAGCTCAACTTGTAAAGAAGCTTACAAGACTACTGCTATAAACAATAGACGCTATCTTGGCAACAAGTATCGTTTACTCCCTTTCATAAAGAGCGTTGTTGATGAAAACTGTGATGGGATAAATGTTTTTGCTGACATCTTTTCGGGAACAGGCGCAGTATCCTCTGCATTCCTTGACAAGCGGTTAATCACCAACGATATTCTGTATAGTAACTATATCTGCAACTTGGCTTGGTTTTCTTCCGAGAGGTTTTCAAAGCAGAAGATTATCGATTATATCCTCCACTATAATTCGCTTGATATAAACGACGAAAACTATATGACAGAGAACTTTGCGGATACATATTTCAGCAGACAGGATTGCAGTAGGATAGGATTTATCCGTCAAGACATCGAGGACGAGTTTCTTGCTGGTGCGTTAAACGAGCGTGAACGTGCGATACTTATTACCTCGCTTTTATATGCAATGGACAAAATCGCCAACACCTGTGGGCATTATGACGCATATCGTCAGGGCGTGGAGTTTGACAGGCATTTAGAGCTTGCTGTTCCAACGCCAAAGCAGAACAGAAGAAAAAATCAATGCTATAACGAGAATGCAAACGAGCTTGTAAAGCGCATACAGGCAGATTTGGTGTATATAGACCCGCCCTACAATTCTCGTCAATACTGTGACGCATATCACCTAATTGAAAACGTCGCAAGATGGCAAATGCCGGAGGTAAGCGGCGTAGCAAGAAAGCCGGACAGAACCGCACTTAAAAGCGAATACTGCACAAGACAGGCAGAAGCTGCTTTTGAGGATTTGATAAGTCATATCACGGCGAGATATATCTTGTTGTCTTATAATAATATGGCGAACAAAGGCAATGACCGTTCCAACGCAAAAATATCCGATGAAGTCATTATGAGAGTTCTCAAAGCCAAAGGAACAGTTGAGGTGTTTTCCGAGACCTATAAAGCGTTCACCACAGGAAAGTCCAACATAGAGGGCAACGAGGAAAGGCTGTTTTTATGCAGATGCATTTAGAGAAAGAAATAATTCCTTCACCATTAAACTATATTGGCGGAAAGTATAAGCTCCTTCCCCAAATCTTGCCGCTGTTTCCAGAAATCAGCGGCACTTTTATTGATTTGTTCTGTGGTGGCTGTAATGTCGGTATCAATGTGAACGCCAGCAAAGTAATACTTAATGATACAGACGAAAACTTGCGGTATTTATATAATACATTCAAGAACATGGACAAAGATGTGCTTCTCAAAATGATAGATGACATTATTGAGAAATACGGTCTTTCACGCTCCGACATATACGGTTACAAGCATTATGGCTGTGAGAGCGCCAGCGGACTTGGAGAATACAACAAACAACCATACCTCAAGCTACGCGAGGATTTCAATGAACACACGAATTATGATTACTATTACTACTCAATACTATATGTTTTAATAGTTTACTCCTTTAACAATCAGATAAGGTTCAACAGTAATGGAAAGTTCAATCTTCCTGTCGGAAAGCGGGATTATAACACCAAAATGCAGAAAAAGCTCTCTGACTTTATTGACCGACTGAAAGAGGGTAATTTTGTAATTACAAGCACCGATTTTGAAGTGTTCAGCCTTGACGGATATGGAAAAAACGACTTTATCTATGCAGACCCGCCCTACCTTATAACCTGTGCTACATACAATGAGCAAGGTGGTTGGAACGAGGATAAGGAGAGAGCTTTATATAAGTTCCTCGATAAAGCCAACGAACAAGGCATTAGATTTGCTTTATCAAATGTGCTTCGGAGCAAAGGCAAGGAGAACGTGATACTGTTAAAGTGGCTTGAGGATAACCCGCAGTATCGTACAATTTCACTTGATTATAATTACTCCAACTCAAATTATCAGACCAAAGATAAGACATCGGGTAGTGATGAGGTCTTAATAGTTAATTATTGATGATACACCATGACGCTTAATGCTTATGTGAAGGAGGAAAACAATGCCGTTAACATATAAGAGCTTTTGCTGGTGCTTAGGAACAACAAGCTTCAGAACCAAGAATTTTAACAGAACCATCGAAGAACAATTAGGCTTGTTAAATGAATTTTGGAGCAAGCCCGACAATGCCGAAGTAGGTTGGAGAAACAACAATAACATTCAGACGGAATACTATCTGTTTATGCAAGACAAGGGCTTTGTAGAAGGCGATGCAGACAACAAGCCTAAAGACGCTCGTGAAAAGACATCGGGTTTGGTGGATATAGGTCTGATTGACGACAACCGCCGTCTGACTAATGTTGGAAAAGCTCTGCTTGCAATAAGTGAAAGCAATGATTTCGGCTCGGACAATCATTTCGAGATACCTAAAGACAGCTTTATTTATCTGAAACAGCTGCTGAAAACCTCTTGCGTTGTTGACGGCAATACGGTTAGACCGCTCATCGTGTTGCTGTATCTCCTCTCCAAATTGGGAGAGCTTTCATCAGATGAGTTTACATACCTGCTGCCGCTTTGTACGAGCAAGGAAACCACCGATGAAATCATCACCTGCATTGACGATATAAAGAACGGGCAGAAGACTGTTGATGATGTAATTGTTTCAAGGCTGTTGTCAATGGACAACTACAAAGAAGCGTTATCGCTGCTGTTGTCGCGGGAAAATGTTGACGAGAACTTGATTTGCGAAATAGGAATAAACCGAAAGAGCCGCAACTATGATAAGCCTTATTTTCCGCTTTACCAAGCCTTGCATAAGGTGTATATGGAGAAAGATAGGTCGGCTTTTGTTGAGATTTTTGATGCGGCAAAGAAGATACGCATAAGCAATTATTGGATAAAGTATCTTTTGGACACTAATTCCAGAGTTGCGCTTGTAAGGAACGCTGAAGCTCATATCAAGCCTACGGATTTCGATAATGTTACTACCGAAAACGAGTTCAGAACTGTTTTCTTTAAGCTTATGCAGTTGTTCAAGGCAAAGGCAACGATGCGTGATTATTTCGACTTAAACCGACGCTATTTCAGAACTACCGATATTGTTCTGTTTGAGGACGGCATAGTTAAGCTCGATGTTGTACCCAAGCATTTCTTCAAATCGGTTATTGACAGCCTGTATGATCAAGCCTACATTTCATCAGATCTCTTGTATGAGAACTGTGCCCTTGGAGAAATCGCAGATTGCCTTGTAATAAATGACGATGTAGTTATCAGGTGCATAAATGCAGAGCTTGGTATCGGCACGACCACTATTGATACAGCACGAGAAGCATTGGAGCGTATCAGATACAGGCGCTTTAAGACGCTCATTGACAAGAAATTCTCCGATGAAAATCTGCTTGAACTGCTCACCTGCTTTGAAAACCGCAACGATGATGAAATCAGAAGAATGGTTACGGACAACGCAGATGTTCCGACAATGTTTGAATATGTGCTGGGCGTATTGTGGTACAAAATCAGTGATTATCAAGGCAAAGTCCTTGACTATATGAAGCTCTCGCTTGACGCTGATTTACTGCCTAAAACCCACGCGGCAGGCGGCGAAGCCGATATTGTATATGAGTATAACCAAACGGCAGATTACCCCGAACACGCTTTGTTGTTAGAGGCTACTCTTGCCGACAGCTCAAATCAGCGGAGAATGGAGATGGAGCCGGTATCAAGACACCTCGGACAGCACTTGCTTCGCACAGGCAACCTGAACTCCTACTGCGTATTTGCAACAGGGACATTGAATATAAATGTCATCGCCGATTTCAGAAGCAGAAAGTCAATTCCCTATTATGACCCGCAGGACTATTCAAAGAACGTTTCGGGAATGAAGATTATCCCCTTGCAGATTTCAGAACTGAAAACTATCTTAAAGGGCGGCAAGCGTTATAAGGACTTATATTCGCTCTTTGATACGGCGTTTAATTCAGCGTTACCGCCGCACGAGTGGTATAGTCAATGTATCTCTACACAAATCTAAAAAAAAATTATGGCAGCTATCACAGGGAGGCAGTATGCCTATTAACATTGAATTCTTCATTGAACAAAAATATGACCAGCTTCATTATAGCGAAGTAATCAAAACCGAGCCATTATATAGTGGTTATTGTAGTAGTAATAAAACCTTCGAAAAGCTTTTGGCAATTATGCACCAGGAATTTAATGAGCTGTTTAAGTTTATGTATTCAAAGTTTCGTTCAAATGGACATTATAACGCTGGTTATAGCCGGCAGCTGTTAGAATACATAGGGTTATATACGGATATGAACCGCGTTTTAAAAGGCACAAAGTATGCTTTTGAAATAAATGGTGAATACAAAAGATTGATTGACCAATCCCTATCATTCTTGCAGGAATATAACGGTAGCCCCATACCAAGCGATTTGCTTCAAATAGAACTGTTGGATTATGAGCCTATATTTACAATGCACCAAAGTATAAGTATCCCCACTCCTTCGATAGCAGAAACAAGGCGTTGTCAAATTAAATTAATTGGTGAAGGCTCTTACGCTCAAGTTTTTAAGTACAAAGACGAGTTCTACAATAAAAACTTCATTATTAAAAGAGCTCAAAAAAATCTCAGCCAAAAGGAACTTGAACGTTTCAAAAGAGAATACGAAGTAATGCGCCAGCTGCATTCGCCCCATGTTTTAGAAGTATATCGATATGATGAAACCAGACACGAATATTATGCCGAATATGCTGACGAAACACTGTTAAGGTACATCAGTCATAACCCTGATTTAGATATTTATAAAAGGAAAAGCATTTGTAATCAGTTGTTCAGATGCTTATCCTATGTTCACAGCAAATGCTATTTACATAGAGATTTGAGTTTCACAAATATCTTGTTAGTTCATTACGAAGATGGCAACAGCATGGTAAAACTTTCCGACTTTGGGTTAGTAAAGGAACCAGATAGTACATTAACAAGTATAGATAGTGAAATCAAAGGTTCTCTCAATGACAGCAACCTACGAGTGATCGGCTTTACTAATTTCTCAATAGTATATGAAACATATGCATTAACACGTGTAATTTTGTTTGTGATGACCGGTTTACAGAACATCGAAAAAATACGTGACGAGAAAGTCCGAAGGTTTGTATTAAAGGGGATTAATCCTGACACGAATAAAAGGTATCAGAGTGTCGATGAACTAAAAGCAGCATTTATTGAGACTTTTTGATATGTTTTCCCACACACGCCACCTAAAATCAGAGTTCCAACAAGCCGCAATATAAAAAACAGGGATTGAATAGCTGGAACAGAATTGGAATTTTTTCTATGTTGCTCAGTAATGATGAAATAAGGAGAGACTATGGACAAGAACACCGAAAAAGCAGTATGGGGCATTCACGGTACGGACAACAGCATTTTTCTGAAAGAAAACAAGATAGTACTCGGCTGGAGTGAGTTCGGAGACCTAAATAAAGTTGAGGATTCTCGAGAAGCATTTAAGAAACACTACCAAAAATCATACCCTAAAGGGAAAAAAGGAGCGGTTGGGACTTGCTCCGGAATGCTGTACAGATTTATTCACGAAATCAAGATAGGAGATTATATAGTTTACCCCTCAAAAACAGACAGAATGATAAATATTGGAATTGTCGAGGGCGAATATACATATAATCCTGACGCCGGCGAATATGTTCAGCAAAGAGCAGTAAAGTGGGTGAAACACCTTCCGCGTACTGCTTTCTCTCAGGGCGCATTATACGAAGTGGGGTCTGCGTTATCACTGTTCGCCATAAAGAACTACGCCAGCGAATACCTATCTGCGCTTGACAACAATTTCAAGCCGGCAATTTCAGCCGCAGAAGATGATGAAAGTGTTGCTGCGACGGCGGATGATATAATCGAATCTACCCGTGATTTCATTCTGAAGGAACTCAGCAAAAATCTCAAGGGATATGACTTTGAAGAATTTGTTGCGGATTTGCTTTGCGCTATGGGCTACAGAACAACTATATCAAAACATGGTGGTGACAACGGCATAGATATCATTGCATATAAAGACGAACTCCCGCCTCGTATTTTGGTACAGGTAAAAAGCCAAGACAGTGATATCAAAGAAGCGCTTATTCAGTCACTTAAAGGCACAATGAGAGAGGGAGATTACGGGCTTTTCGTAACCCTGTCTAACTACACCAAAAATGCTGCAAAATACTTGGAAAACACCCCGATAATCCGCGGCATAAATGGTACGGAACTGGTTGAACTTATTCTAAAATACTATGACCGACTCAGTGAGAAGTATCGCAAGATGATTCCACTTAAGATGGTTTATATTCCTATGCCAAAGGATAATTTGAATTAACTTCTGAATGTATCTAAAGCGTCAGTTTATTATTAGCGTTGCAGAACCCTATAAACGGTATGCTGACATATTCCCCTATACGCTCCCACAAAAGCAAGCGTTCCATCAAACCGCAAAACCACCGCAGACATTGTTTGTAACGGCTCGTGCCAAGGTGTATCTGCTGTGATACTGAAATAAAACAGGAGATGATTTGAATGGAAACAAAGGATATTCTGCTAAGCCTGAGAAAACAAAAGGGATTATCTCAGGACGACCTTGCCGAAAAGGTTTTTGTGACAAGGCAGGCTGTTTCCCGCTGGGAAAACGGAGAGACCACGCCCAATATTGATACGCTGAAACTGCTGTCAAAGCTGTATGATGTTTCTATCAACACGCTGCTGGGCGCGCCCAGGCAGCTTGTTTGCCAATGCTGCGGTATGCCGCTTGAGGATTCCACGCTCAGCCGGGAAAATGACGGCTCGTTCAATGAGGAGTACTGCAAGTGGTGCTATTCCGGCGGGGAATTCAAGTATTCCAGCGTGGAACAATTAATTGATTTCTGCGTGGAGCATATGGCAAACGAGAACTGGCCCGCAGAGCAGGTTCGGGCACATATGGAAGCGGTAGTTCCGCACCTGAATCACTGGAAAAAATGAAACTGCGTGTTCTCCGCTCCGCCGGGGCGGGATCCTGTTTGACCAGGCGGGAAGTCTGATACATAATATCGGGAAGCCTGATCGAATTTGTATATCTCAAATCAACACAAATCCATATCCGTGTTGTTCAGTTTTCACTTCATTTCCTGTATAATAAAGACATCAAATGAAGGAGGCAGAAAGCCATGAACACTGATAAGATCTACGCAGAACAAATCGCAAACCAATACGCACCGAAGGACGCCTCAAAGGTAGTTGCGCTGCGCAAGCTGGACACAAAGGCAAAGCTCCCCGCGAATGTCTTTACCTACACGCTGGGAATTGCGTCCGCGCTCGTTTTCGGCACCGGAATGTGCCTTGCTATGGGACAGATAGGCAGCGGAACCGCTGTTTCAGTAGTGCTGGGTATCATCGTCGGCGTTGTCGGAATGATAGGAATGGGCGTGAACTACCCGATTTATAAGCGTATTCTCGAAAGCGGAAAAAAGAAGTACGCGTTTGAGATAATGGAGCTTGCAAAGGAAATCAGCGAGAAGTGACCCGTGAAAAAAGCAAAGCTGGTTTTGAAGAAGCTGTTGAATCCGCCCAAATGGCTGCTTATACCACTGCCGATGATCGTGTTTGCCGCACTGATTTTTGTATTTGCTAACAGGCTGGAAGAAAGTGTGCCGGCATACGTTATCTACGTCATGTCGGCGTATTGCCTTGCAATACTTGTTGTGCCGGTTCCAGGTCTTTTCAGGGGAGCAAAGGCGGCTGTAAAGCGGAAAATATCGGGCACGGAATTCGGCAGGCGATACCTTGACGACCTCACATTCCGCGGCGGCGTAAGCATTTATCTGGGAATGTTCGTCGACTTTTTCTATGTGATATTCCGCATTGTTGTCGGAGTTTGCTACGCTTCGGTATGGTTCATTTCCATGGCGGTCTATTATCTGGTGCTTGGAAGTATCCGGCTGTTTCTTGCGCGGAGCTGCCGCCGGGATATGGCAAAGGAAGCGCGCTGCTACCGCCTGACAGCATGGTCCCTTTTCCTGCTGAATATCCCGATGGCGGCGGCAGATAACGGCTATTCCTACCCCGGGTATGTCATATATATTTCGGCTATGTACACCTTTTACACGATGATAATGTCCGTGGCAAATCTGGCGAGGTACCGCAGGCTGGGAAGCCCGGTGTTATCGGCTGCGAAGGCGCTAAACTTCATTGCGGCGCTGATGTCCGTGCTCGGGCTGCAAACCGCAATGATAGCGGAGTTTTCCGCGGAGGATGAAGGTTTCCGCAGGCTGATGAACAGCATTACGGGAGCGGCGGTATGGGCGGCGGTCATTGTGACGGCGGTGTATATGCTTATCCGCAGCGGTAAGATGAAAAGGGAGGTGGATCCCGCTGAACAGGTCGGAAAGTAAATATTTCAGCACCGCCGTGCGCATGGACAGGGCGTTTCTTGAGCTGCTTGAAAAAAAGGATTTCCCCTATATTACGGTAAAGGAAATATGCCAGGCGGCGGGAGTCAACCGCTCTACATTCTATCTCCATTACGAAACCGTCGCCGACCTGCTGGCGGAAAGCTCGCAGTATATAATCCGGCAGTTCACGGAATCCATGCCGCAGGATACGGTGGATTTCCTGGAAAAGCTGCCGACGCGCCCGCTTGACGAGCTTTACCTTATTACTCCCGAGTATCTCGCGCCGTATCTGAACTATATCAGGGAGCACAAACGGATATTCCGCACGACTATTGAACAGGCGTCAGCCCTGCAAATGACCGAGGCGTACAATGCTCTGAATCGTCATGTGTTCGTTCCGATCCTGGAGCGTTTCAATGTGCCGTCAGACGACCATAAATATATTATGTCGTTTTATATAAGCGGGCTGATGGCTATAATCAACGAATGGCTCAGAGATGACTGCCGGGAGCCTGTTGAGCATATTATATCGGTCATGCAGGCGTGCATAAATCAGGGCGGAAAATGAACTGCGCAGGGGCTGCTGTTTATCCGCAGTAATTTTTTCTCAGCTATTGACAATTTCTATTTTCTGATGTATAATGTACAATGTACATCACGCAATGTATATTCAGCGTTCCATTCCTGAAAGAAAGGGTAAAGGCAATGGCCCCGAAAAATAAGTTCACAAAAGAAGAAATGGTGGAGGCGGCGCTGCGGGTCGTGCGGGCAAAAGGTATCGATGGGTTGACTGCGAAGTCAATGGCGGACGAGCTGGGAACCTCCACACAGCCGATCTTCACGGGATTTGATTCTATGGATAAGGTCAGGCGGGAGGTATATGCCGCCGCAGTGCGCGTGTACGACGAATACGCAGGCGCAGGATTACGGGAAAAAATCCCTTTTTTCGGTGTGGGAATGCAGTATATCCGGTTTGCACGGGAGGAACCGGAGCTTTATCGCTTTTTGTTTTTGACGCGAACGCAGGAGCAGGAATGCAGCGCCATGAAATCAATGCGGCATTTACAGGAGCTTGTACGTCCGACGCTTATAAATATTTACCACGTCACCGCCGAAGAGGCAGACCTGTATTTCCGCGACCTCTGGTTAGTAGTCCATAGCCTTGCCACATTGATCGTGACCGGAGACTGCCCCTACTCCGACCGGGAGATAGGGCAGATCCTGACGGGATTCAGTATCAGTATCTGCAAGTCCATCAAGGAGATTCCAGAATTTGCGGCAGGGACATTTGACCGTGACGCAGTATTTCGTGCGCTGGTCAGCAAGTAAGCGGGTGAGTTCAGATGGAAAAAGAAAACGGCAAGGTCAATTGGCTGTGCTGCCCCAAATGCGGCGGCAAAACACGAACTCAGATACGGACGCACACGGTGTTGGAGGATTTCCCTCTGTTCTGCCCCAAGTGCAAATATTCCTGTGTGATTCGTTTCAGGAACGGAAAAATTGAAGAAGCCAAAACGCTAGACGCTTAGACGCAGTGCGATCCGAATAAATCGGTTTGCGCTGCGCCTTTCATTTTATGTTAGGAGGACGATACGATATGGATATATGGGAAGAGCTCTACCAGAGGGCTAAGGAGGAATATCACCCGGAGGAGGTATCTCCATTTGTGTATGCGCACCATGTGGTATGCGCACTGGAAAGCGAGGACGGGAGCATTTATACTGGGTTCTGCATCGAAGCGTGCAGCGGCGTTATGAACCTGTGCGCAGAACGCGTTGCCGCCCTGAATATGTATGTTAACAGCGGTCAGACAAGGATAAAAAGGATGATAGCTTTCCGGGATAAGGCTCCATACGGCGGCGGCAGCGGAATGCCCTGCGGCGCCTGCCGGGAGTTCCTGTATCAGCTGAATGAGGAAAACGAAAACATGGAGATAATGCTGGATTATGAAAGCCGGGAAACCATTACGCTCAAAGAGCTCACGCCGGATTGGTGGGGAAAGGAACGCTATTTGAAAGGGTAATACTGGAGAAAAATTAACGAGATTCTGGTTTTTAGCCGCCGCACCATGAGCGGAATTTCACTTGGCGCGCCGGCAGGACTTGTGATCTGAATGTTCGGTCTGAGAAAGCCGATGGATCCAGGCAAATGAAAGGAATGGGAACATTATGAAAGGCTTTATGAAAAAGCACCCGGCGCTTGAGGACACCTGCGACACCGTGCTGTCGGTTCTTTCGGGGAGCTTTGCGCTGCTGGCGGTGGGGTTCGTTTGGATAAAGGAGCTGGCTGCCAGAAAGAAAAGCAGGAAAGGCTGAGGCGTGTTCTGATGAAAGTCCTTGTATTTAACGGCAGCCCGAAAAAAGAAAAAAGCGATACCATGCACATCACGCACGCATTTCTGTCGGGCATGAGCGAATTCGCGCCGCAGGAGATACAGCGAATTGATGTGATAGATAAGCATATAGAATTCTGCCGGGGCTGCTTTGCCTGCAAGTATAACGGCGGGCGCTGCGTTATTGACGACGATATGCGGGGGATTCTGGAGCGAATGCTATCCAGCGACCTGCTGTTGTTCAGCTATCCGCTTTACTGCTACGGAATGCCCGCCATGCTGAAAAACCTAATAGACCGTACTTTGCCCATGTCCTCTATGGCAATGGCGGAGGTAAACGGGCGCTATATCCATGTGGGGCAGCGGGATTATTCGCACCTGCGGTATCTGATGATTTGCGGCTGCGGGTTTCCGAACAGCAAAAAGAATTTTGAGCCGGCGATTCGCCAGTTTGAGCTGATGTTCCCTGGCGATCATACTATCCTGACCGTGCCGGAAAGCCCCATGTTCAATGCGCCGGAAGCCGCAGCCGTGACCGTCCCCCGGCTGGAACTGGTAAAACACGCCGGACGGCAGTATGCTGAATCCGCAGACATAGACCCAGCGCTGCTGGCGGAGATCTGCTCGCCTATGATTCCGGAGGAAGTCTACGCAAAAATTGTCAACGGCAATGCGTGATCATTAAGGAGTATACATATGAAGAATATCGTTATATATGTCCACGGTAAGGGCGGTTCGGCGCAGGAGGCGGAACACTACAAAGCCCTGTTTCCGGACGGGGAAGTGGTCGGTTTCGATTACCGGGCAAAAACACCGTGGGAAGCCAGGGAGGAATTCCCGGCATTTTTCGCCAAACAGCGGGAACACTGCGATAAAATCACGCTGATAGCAAACAGCATTGGCGCGTTTTTTTCGTTATCCTCGCTGAATGGATTGCTGATCGACAAAGCGTATTTCATCTCCCCGGTGGTGGACATGGAGAAGCTCATTTGCAGCATGATGACGTGGGCGAATGTGACAGAACAGGAGCTTGCAGAAAAGCGGGAGATCCCTACGGATTTTGGTGAAAAGCTGTCGTGGAGCTACCTTCTCTATGTGCGGGAACACCCGGTTTCATGGCGCGTCCCCACCCGTATCCTATATGGTGAGCGGGACGAGCTGACCTCAATGGAAACCGTATCCGCTTTTGCAGAGAAAATCGGCGCAGAGCTGACCGTCATGCCGGACGGAGAGCATTGGTTCCACACGGAAGAGCAGATGAGGTTCCTGGATAACTGGCTCCGGGTCAAAATCCGTGAGGATAGCGAAGTAAGAACCTGTTATGGGTACAGGCAGCAGGTAATGTCGAAAATTTGTCAATATAATTAGGGTAGAAGCTTTTTAATTCAAAGCGCAAAGCCGTGCGCTTTGTCCGGAAGCTCACCGGCTGATGATCTACGCAGATGGCAGCATAATTGACAAGGCAAAATCGCCTGCTTCCGTTTTGCTCAGGGGAAGAAAAAATAAAGGAGAAACGAAAATGGAACTCACGACCGACCGCCTTTTCCTGCGGGAAATGACCCCGGAGGATTTTGACGCGCTTTACTCAGTGCTTGCCGATTCCGATATCATGCAGCACTACCCATATACCTTTGATGAAGCGCGCGTGCGGAACTGGATAGGGAAGAATATGGAGCGGTACCGCGTGTTCGGCTTCGGTCTGTGGGCGGTCTGCCTGAAAGCCACGGGGGAAATGATCGGGGACTGCGGTCTTACCATGCAGAATATAAACGGCGCGGTCATGCCGGAAATCGGATACCATATCGCAAAGGCGCATCAGCGGAATGGCTACGCAAAGGAAGCGGCGCGGGCTGTCCGGGACTGGACGTTTATGCATACTCCGTTCGGTATGGCGTACTCCTACATGAAAAAAGAAAATATCCCGTCCTCAGCCACAGCGACCGCAAACGGAATGACGCTGCTTGACGAATTCACCGACGACGAGGGCGGGCGGACAGCCGTATATGGGATCAGCCGTGCGGAATGGGAAGCGAGTTATACCTGATTATTACTGGCAAATAAAATGTTCCGGCGCTGGGTTTCCACCGCCGGATTTTTGCTGTATAATTTATTCGGCATATGCTGCAACCTTTTTACTTCCCGCTTTGTTTTATAATAAAAGGAGGGTATCTATATGAAGAACGTATTCGCAATGATCATGGCGCTGGTAATGCTTGCCGCCGGGTGCAGCGCTCCGCTCAGCCGGCGCACCGTCTGTGATTACAGCGCCGGACAGCTCACATTCAAGGGAATAGTATCTGACCACTCGCAGGATGCCGCGCGTTACTACAAGGGACAGATCGAGGGAGAAGCCGCACAGGAGCTCTACGAGCTGATAAAGGAGCAGTACTCCCAGCCGGAGCTTTCCGGAGGCAATTACGGACTTTTATCCCCGCGGCTCACCGTCACCGCCCCGGACGGTACGGAGTTCTCCTGCGGGTACACATACGACCGTACTGTGTACTCGCATACCGATCTGAACGATGAAATCGACCCTGGAATGCCGGTGGAGTGTATAGTCGGCGAGTGCTTCGTTATCAGCGGCGCAAGCTCCCGGAAATTCCAGATAACCAGCGCCGAAGCCCGGGAGCGCTTTGACAGCCTTGTTTCTGATTATCTGAGAGAAAACGGGGAATCCTCCCCTAAAAGGGCTGAAAACGGGAATATCCTGCTTATACAGCGCATAACCAACTACGCATGGGAAAAGGAGGACAACGGCAGTTTCCTGGACGACCTCGGAAATCTGTATCTGTTCGATTTCAGCGACAGGAGCTTTGCCAGCGACGAGGAATTTCTGGCCGCGCTGAATGAGCTCTACGCCAGTCATGAGCCTATGGCGCATATTGCAGCCTGGGAAAATGAACGCGGCGCGGAGATACTCCGGCTGATAGACGGCATAGACCCGCAGGCGGAGCTCCAGGAAAAATCCTGCGGAGCTGATATGGGACAGCGCTCCCTTTATGCGCTGAGCGGCGAAAGCCTGATACTGCTCCGCTCAGACGGCGACTGGGAAAGAAATCTGGACGACTCCTCCGCAAAAGACCTGTGCGTGGTTTTTGACATGATGTCAAGCAGCTATTAATTGGCGGCAGATAATGAACAGCGCCCGGACGAGGAAATCCGGGCGCCGTTTTCAGCGTTTCAGAACGGAATATTATTATTCGCGTTCTTCTTTAAGGCACTCCACCATGTCCGCCTTTTTCAGCTTCCGGGCGGAAAGCGCCAGGGACAGGACATAGGCTATGGCTATGAACGCCGCGCTGATAAGCAGCGTCTTTCCGGTGAGTGCAATGTACATCATTATTCCGCCGGAGGCTGCGTTTGCCCGGGCTATCATGTCGCCCAGCACAAGCCCGAGAGGGATCCCCAGCACAAAGCCTATCGGCACCAGAATGTGATTCGAGGACAGTATCAGCCTGCGCGTTTCGTTATTGCGATATCCCAGCACCTCCAGCGTGGAAATGCTGCGGCGGTTTTCCTCGATTATCATTCCCGAGAGAAGAATAACCACCAGAACGCATATCAGCGCGCCAATGACCTTTACGATAGTCAGGACGATACGCGCGGTGCTGAGGGCGCTTTCCGTGCTGCGGCGGTAGTCCTCCAGCGAGGCGCTTTTTTTCAGAAGCCCTGCGGGGATATCAAGCGCGTTTTCGCTGATGATAACGTTGAATTCGTTCGCACCCCTGCCTAATATCTGCGCTTCGTTCGCCTTGCTGGTGATTATCAGGGAGAGCACGTCGTTCTCCACAATGCCGCTGATGGCGACGGTGGTATGCTTCATGGAGATAAGGTCGTAAAACGTGAATTCGTCCCCGGGGTTCACGCCGAATGTCCTTGCGGCGGAAGAGGTCATATAGAATCCGCCGTAGCTCAGCGGTTCGCCGGAGCTGGTATCTGAGGCAAGCAGCGTGCAGTCCTCGTCATAGCCCACCATGTTGAACATGCTGTCCGTGCCGTCAACGCCGAAGGCAACGTCCAGCACTGCGTATCCGCCGTAGGGGTTTTCGGTCTGGTAATCCGTGAAGCCGTACTCATACTGACCTCCCATCATAGCCATAGGAACTTTGTTGTCGAGCATATCGTCATAGGCGTCCTGGTATACTCCGCCCAGAATTATCGCCATGGAAGCCACTGCGATGCCCACTATCATGGTAAGGCTGCGCGAAATATTGCCGCAAAGGCTGCGGATCCCGTACAGCAGCGGAAACGGCAGCCTGCTCCTGCCCAGCAGACGCGCGGCTTTGCCTTTGCGGGAGCCTCTCAGCAGCGGCACGATATCCTGGTCAAGCGCCCGGTGCAGCACCAGCATTGCGCTGACCCCGTATGCCGCCGGGGGGATAAGCACCGCTGCGACAAGTATTCCAATGGGTACCTGCACCTGATATTCAATATGCTCCGCAAAGCTGAACATATACATATTGAACAGCTTTGAAAAGGGGCAGCACAGGATAAGCCCGAGAATATCTCCGAAAATGGCGGGGATAAGCGCGTACCACAGATAGTGCCGCATAAGCTCGCTGCGGCGGTAGCCCAGAGCCATCAGGGTGCCGATGGTGCGGCTTTCCCGCCGGACAGTCCTGCCGAGCACCATTGCAATGACCGCCACCACCACAAGCATGATTATGGGGCTGTAAACCGAGAATTCGGATTCAAGGTCTGCCGCCTGGCTCAGCAGCCCGCCGGTTCTTGGGTTGGAGGACTTCCCGACATATTCCAGCGTGCCGAAGCCGCTGTATACCGCGGCGCGGAAATCCGCCTCCCGCGACGGGTCGAGGTATTTTACGGAGTAATAGCCGGAATATCCGCCGACGGAGTCCATTGCGGTTTTGGTTATCAGCGCAACGCCGAAATCCGTGCTGTTGGGGAAGCTGTCGTCAAGATTTGCGTACCGCTCAAGGAGAACGCTGAACTCGCTTTCAAGAGCGTTTATGTCCTGGTCGGTCAGGGGAGTTGAAACGGTGAACTGACCGTCCTCCAGGGCGTTTTCTTCGAACAGGCTGGTGTATGTCCCGCTGACCGTCCTGCTGACGGAAAACGCGCCCACCCACAGCATTATGCACAGCGCCGTCAGAATGGAGCCGGTGATGTAAAAGGACAGGTTCTTTTTCAGACCTCTCAGTATCTTTTTTTGCAGAGTCATCAGATCTCCAGCTCCTTTACCGGTTTTCTCGCGTTCACGGCGTTTTCCACTATCCTGCCGTCGTGTATGCGCAGGATACGGTCAGCCATGGGCGCTATATTTTCATTGTGGGTTATCAGCAGGATGGTGGTGTGATACTTGCTGTTGACCTCCTGGAGAAGCTCCAGCACGTCCCGGGAGGACTTGGAATCCAGCGCTCCCGTGGGCTCGTCGCAGAGCAGTATCGCGGGATTTTTTATCAGCGCGCGGGCTATGGCGCAGCGCTGCTGCTGGCCTCCGGAAAGCTGCGCGGGGAAGTGCGCCGCGTGCCTTTCAAGCCCGAGATCATTCAGCAGCTCCTCGGTGGAAAGAGGGGATTTTGATATGTCGCGGACGACCTTGATATTTTCCCGCACGGTGAGTTCTCCTATCAGGTTGTAGGTCTGGAACACGATACCCACCTTGTCGCGGCGGTATTCCCGCAGCTCCTTTTTGGATATGGAGCTGAGCGTGCAGCCGTCAACGGTTATCGTGCCCTCGTCCGCGCTGTCGAGCCCGCCAAGCATATTCAGCAGCGTGCTTTTGCCGGAGCCGGAGGGTCCGAGAACTGCGCATATCTCGCCTTGTTCAAGCTCCAGCGAAGCGTGATCCAGCGCGTATATCGTGTTTTCTCCCCCGCCGTATTTCTTTACGACGTCTTTCATTTGAAGATACATATTTTATTCCGATCCTTTCTTAGTTTCACCCAGGACAACACCGCAGGAGCCCTTGTCCGCGTTCCCGCGCAGATATTGCAGCATAAGGTCAAAGAGAGCCTTCAGGTTCTGCTCGAACGCTTCACGGCAGAATGCGTTCCGGTTTTCTATGGCGAGATTTACGAGCTTCGCGAAATTTGCGATATAGCCGTAATCCACATCCGGGCGGATACCGTCAAGGCAGTCCAGCACGAGTTTTGCATTTTTGACCGCGTATTCCTCGGAAAAGAATTTCCGGGTCTCCTCCATTTCCTGCATCAGCATTATGTCGTCAGACTGAAAATGAAACGAGAACGCGGTGCCCGGGCGGAAAAGCTCCATGTAGAAGCCGTAGAATTCCGTTACCTGGATCTTTGGACGTCCCTCTAATTTTTTCCTCAGCTCCCGCTCGGCTGCGGCGTCGAAATCGTCCATTATCTCAGCCACAAGCTGACCCTTGGTGGAGTAGAAATTGTAAAAAGTCCCCTTGGCTATGCCGACGCTTTCGGCAAGCTCGGCAACGGTGGTTTTGCGTATTCCTTTCGTTTCAAAGAGCCGCAGAGCCGACTGCTTTATCTGGCCGCTTATCTCCCGGCGCTTTTTCTCGCTGAAAATTACGGGCATTATCGTTTCCTCCGTTTTATAGTGACCGCAAATCTTTATTGGTCATTTATATTATAGCGCACTAACTCGGCTCTTGTCAAGAGAAATTTCACCGGGCAGGTTATGAAAAAAATAATGTGTATTTTGCATAAATTCCGAGATGAAAAAACAGCAGTATCGCCAAAAATACTTTTCGCCTGTTGACAAACGGGTTAGTTGGTGCTAATATAGTCCTGTGACCGTAAATCGAAAAATGGTCACAGGAGGAGTGGCTGACGTGCCCACCGCATTTACTGAGGAGGAAATGGACCGTATCCGCAGCGGGCTGGTACAGGCTGGCATACGGCTCAGCAAGGAGCTGGGACTGCAGAAGATGTCCGTGGAAAAGCTCACGGAGGCAGTCGGGATCGCCAAGGGGAGCTTCTACCTGTTTTTCGGCTCGAAGGAGGATTTCATTCTGGCGATAGCCGAGTATGCGGGCAGTGAAACGCAGAAGATGCTTCTTTCAAGGCTGAACGGGCGCAGGCGGATGTCCGCGCACGAGTTCATGGAGTTCTTCAACGAGTACCTGCATTCCGACCTTGACCTGATGAACGGGCTAACGGTGAACGACTTCTTCTGGCTGAAAAAGCACATAAAAAAGCAGGCGCTGTTCGACCCGGACGCCCAGATAAAAACCGCGGAGCTGTGGCTGTCGCTGATAGACGACGTAAGACCCGGGGCGGACGCGGGGACGTTCGTAAATCTGATAAAGGCGATCTACGCGATAAGGGAGCACAGCGACACCATGGTGAAAGGCTCGATCGAAAGCAGCGTGCAGGTACTCCTGCGGACCATAGAAATTTACATCAGCGGAAAGGACGATATCGTATGAAATCATATATCGAAGAATACGGCGAATTCCTGAAGACCCATGAGTTTAAGACCGTGAACGCCGGCGGGCAGGATTTTGAGGTGATAGATTCCGGCAGCGGCAGCAGCACCATAGTCATGCTGAACGGAGTGGATATGTACCAGTTCTGGATACATTACGTTTCCGCACTGGAAAAGAACTACCGGGTCGTGATGATGAAATATCCCCTGACTGTCTGGAAAAACACTGAAATGGCAGCGCTGCTCCACGAGCTTTTCGTGAAGCTGGGGATAGACGCGCCGATTCTTTTCGGCATAAGCGACGGCGGAGTCCTCGCGCAGCTTTACGCGAAGCTGTACAGAGCCGGCGGGCTTGTAATGGCGTCCACCCTGACCGTTGATTCCTCTTATGTGGAATCAATGAAAAAGGAAAAGCTGTTCATGCCGTTTATGAAGTGCTACATAAAAAGGACGAGCTTTGACAAGCTCAGGGTAAGGCTTGTGGAATCGGTAAAAAAGCACTTCCGGAATGAAACGGAGGAAGAAAAGGCTTACGCGGTCACCTTCCTGGAATGCGTCGGCTCGGACGAGGGATACAGATATATGTTCCTGCGGGCGATACAGGCGACAAACGATATAACCAGGCTTGAAAAGTTCAAAAAGAGCGACCTCAGCTATCTTGCGGGAAAGGTGCTGGTGCTTATCCCGGAGAACGATATGTTCGACAAGGAGGACTCGCAGAAGCTTGTGGACATATTCACCGACCCCGTTGTAAAGCAGACCTACGGCGGGCATATGGGTCTTGTCATGAGGTCTGACCTGTACCTGCCGGAAATAGAGCAGTTTTTGCGCGAAAGATTCTGAAAAGGAAACCGGATATGGAAAAATACGATATTACAAAGCCTGTAAAGATCCCTGTGGGAATGCATAAATTAAACGACGACCCGGGTATCAGCTTTCAGCTAAACCGGCTTGTGAACATGGACGGCTGCGACCTTTCCGTTGCACGGGAGGTAGGCGCTTCCATAAAGACGGCGGCGGATTTTTACGGAGCGCTTAAAGCCAGGGCGGATACGGAGCTGGAAAAAGGGCGCATAAAGAATGCGGCGGCTCTTTACCGAATGTCGGAGTTTTACACCGACTGGGAGGACCCAAACGGTCTTGCGGCGTGGAAGAAAGCCCGGGAGCTTTTCTTCCAGTATTATGCGGATTTTTTCAGCGGGGAACGTCCGCTTGTCGAGCTTGTCAGCGTGCCGTACGAGGGTTACAGCATGCCCACGCTGAAATTCAACGCGGAGGCTCCGAAGGGCGTTATTGTCATGCACGGCGGGTTCGACTCCAGCTATGAGGAGTTTTTCAGCGAGTGCGAGTATCTCAGGGAGCACGGCTTCGACGTTTATCTGTTTGAGGGTCCCGGGCAGGGGGAGTGTATCCGTCTGCATGGCGCTCCGCTTATCATCGAGTGGGAGAAGCCGGTGAAGGCGGTGACGGAGTATTTTGACCTGCATGACGTTATTCTGGTGGGGCAGTCCCTGGGCGGATTTTTCGCGCCGAGGGCGTCCGCGTTTGACGAGAGGGTGACGAAGTGCGTCAGCGTTGCGCAGTTCGGCGCGCTGAAGATGAATTTCCATGACAACGCTTTTGTGAACGGGCTTGTCATAGGTCTGCTGAATGTCGTTCTTTACGGCTTCGGCTGGCTGATAAACATTCTTTATGCGGCGAAAAAGGGAAAGGGCATGCCGTTCTTCCGGACGTATTTCCACCGCATGGGGACGACTAATGTTTACAGGCTGGCAAGGTTCCTCTGGAGCATAGACCTCCGGCCGATAGCCGACCGGCTGACTAAGGACTACCTGGTCATAGGCGGCAGCAGGGACGCGATGGCATGCCGCGCGGGGCTTGGCAGGCATCTGCTGGCTCTGCGGAACGCGCGTTCGGTTTCCTCCCGGGAGATAACAGCGCATGAACAGGGCGCAGATCACTGCTGCTGCGGAAACCAGATCGCGGCAATGGACGCAATTATTTTGTGGGCGGAGCTTATGGAGCGCCGGGACAGATCGCTTGACGAATCAAGGGAATAAGAAAAGGAGCAGCGGGTTGCTGCTCCTTTTTGTATGTTATTGCAGATCGCTCAGCCCTTTTCGGGGACGGCGATATTCAGCGCGCCGGGAATGACTTCTATTTCAGC
This sequence comes from uncultured Oscillospiraceae bacterium, assembly GCA_934448295.1. Taxonomy (GTDB): domain Bacteria; phylum Bacillota; class Clostridia; order Oscillospirales; family Ruminococcaceae; genus CAG-115. The sequence continues at coordinate 10,108 of CAKSEY010000021.1, read as the reverse complement.
GGTGGTGTATTCTCCGCCGTTTTCTCCGTCGAGAGTCCACCGGAACGGCTTTTCGCAGGATACCGACAGCTTCGCGGACTTGAACGATACCACCATGTCCGTGTCGCAGTCGTGGCTCACCATGAAGCGGTTTATCGCGTCAAGGTCTGACAGAGATTTCGGAGCCTTGACGAACAGGCAGTCCAGCTTTCCGTCCGTGAGGGAAGCGCCGTCCGGGACGAGGTTCTTCATGCCGCCGACGGAGTGGGTGTTTCCCACCATGCAGTAGATGAAATCGTCCTCGATCTCGCCGTCCTCCCAGGTTATCTTAACGCGCCCGGAATTCTCCTTGAGGTACTTCGGCTCGAAGGATTTAAGCCCCGTCAGGAAATACGCAAACGAGCCGAGGACGTTCTTGCTCTTCTGGCTGGTGACGTAGCTTACGTCCGTGAACCAGCCGAACGCTGAAATATACGCGAAATAGCCGCCGTTGAACCGCCCGAGATCCACCGGCAGGAAGTTTTCCTGCATTATCGTCTCAGCCGCTTTTATCATATCCTTCGGGATATTCAGCGAGGACGCGAAGTCGTTCACCGTGCCGGAGGGTATATATCCGCAGGGGACGTTCGCCTTGCCTGCCGCCAGCCCGTAGGAAAGCTCGTGCAGCATTCCGTCGCCGCCGCTGCTGACTATCAGGTCGAATTCCCCGGCGCGGCGGGTAATGAACTCTATCGCGTCCCCGGAGCAGCTTGTCGGGTGAACCATGACGTCGTAGCCGCCCTGCGTGAACACGCTCAGGATATCCGACAGAGCCGCCTTTACAGCGCCCTTTCCTGAGTTCGGGTTATAGGTAAAAAGCATTTTCTTCATGTCTGTATTCCCTCCGGAATCATAGTATTAAAGGTATTATAACATTTTTATGTATTCATGTCAAGCCGCTGGGAATGAAGTTTCACACCGCCCCGCGAAATCGTAAAAAATCTTCTTGCAATTTGGCTTTCAGTGTGATACAATAATAAAGACAAAAAGAGAAAAGGAGAACATCATGGAACCGCACGACTACAAGGTAACAAAGATAGAGGGCGAATACGCGACCCTCACGGATATTGATTCGGGGGAGGAGCTGTTCATTGCGCTTTTCCTGCTCCCGGAGGGCACGGATATCGGAATGACCATGCACTACGAGAACCTCCAGTATGAGATAACGGAGGAATGATATGGCGCTTATGCTTGCGGTAGTCGTGTGCTACACGATATGCTCCCTCAGCGACAAATACGCAGTCGCAAAGCTGAAAATGAACGGGAACACGCTGACCTTTATTATGGCGGCGGCGACCTCGCTGTTCATGCTGGCGTATCTTCCGTTTGACAGCAGGCACTTTGACGGGAGCTTCACGGCTTTCCTTGCCATAGGGCTGATGGTGCTGTCAAAGTTCCTGGAGTTCCAGCTTGCGGCGGTGATACTGAAAGAGATGTCCGCGTTTGAACTGAAGGCGTGGCTGGGGCTTACGGTGTTCCTGTCCTACGGGACTGACCTGCTCCTCGGGAACGCGGCGCTCGGGCTGGTCACGGTGTGGAAATTCTGCTTCATCGCCGTTACGGCGGCGGGGCTTTTCATGATAGCCAAAGCGGGCGGAAAGAAAATAGATTACCTGAAAATCCTGCTCCCGCTGGCGGGATATCTGCTGTGCAAGTTCGGCTACGGGCTTATCGTGACATTCACGAAGCAGAGCGTTTCCCCAACGCTGTCGCTGTTTTTCGCGCTGGTGATACTCGCGGTGGGGCTGGCTCCGTTCGTGCACCCGGTAAGGCTCTGTAAGGAACAGCCGAAAGCCGTGCTTATAGTGGGACTTACCAAGATACCGAACGTTATCGGGCTTATCCTGGAGAACATCGTGGCACAGCAGAGCATGGCGAACTACTCGTTCATTCAGCCGATGATACTTGTGGCGCTGTTCTTCATCGGCGTGATACGGAAAGAGGAATGTACCAGGCTCAACATAATCGGCGGAATCGTGTGCATACTCGGAATTGCAGGATTCCAGCTTATTGGAATGATGGTATAGAAAACAGATACATATAATCGGAGAACAAAAGAAAAATGAAAGAACTAACTTCCGGCAAGCCGATGAAGCTTATCATCGGTTTTGCCCTTCCCGTGCTTCTGGGACTTGTGTTCCAGCAGGCTTATACACTCACGGATACGATAATAATCGGCAGGCAGCTCGGTCAGGATTCACTGGCGGCGGTAGGCTCCACCTCGGCGGTGGTCTCGCTGATGTTCAACGTCATCAACGGGCTTGTCACCGGGTTCGCAATAATCATCGCGAAGAATTTCGGAGCAGGCGACCATGACGAAATGCGCCGCACCATCGCCCGGACGCTCACGTTTTCGGCGGCTGCGGCGGCGCTCATCATCGTTGGAATTGCGGTGTTCATCGACCCGCTGCTGCGGGCGCTGGATACTCCGCAGGGAATTTTCGACGAGGCGCGCACCTACCTCATCATTGTGGATATCGGGCTTGTGGCTACGCTGTTCTACAACCTGGAATCCGCCGTGCTGCGCGCGGTGGGAGACAGCGTTATACCGCTGGTCATTCTGGTGATATCCACCGTGCTTAACATCGGGCTTGACCTGCTGATGGTGTGCGCAATGCAGATGGGAGTTGCAGGCGCGGCGCTTGCCACTGTAATAGCTCAGCTCGTTTCCGCCGTGGTCTGTCTCGTCTACCTGATAAGGAAGCGGCCGTTCCTTATCGTGAAGCCCGGGGATTTCAGGTTCACGGCGGCTTCATCGGCGGAGCTCCTCAGCGCGGGCTGCGGAATGGCGCTGATGTACTCCATAGTTGACATCGGCTCGATAGTGCTCCAGAACGGAATAAACGGCTTCGGCGAGGACATAATCGCGGCGCACACGGCGGCAAGAAAGATATTCGGATTTACGATAATGCCGTTCTCGGCGCTGAGTGCCACCCTCGTGACCTACACCAGCCAGAACCGGGGCGCGGGGAAATTCTCCCGCATAGGAAAGGGCGTGCGCTCGGGGCTTCTGCTGGGGTTTGCCTGCGCGGCGCTCGACGTGCTGCTTATCTTCACCGCAGGCAGGGCGATGGTCGGGATAATCCTGCCGGACTGCGCGCAGTACGTTGAGGACACGGCGGTGCAGTACCTGTGGATAAACGTGCCGTTCTACTTCTGCCTTGTGGTGCTGCTTCTTCTCAGGAGCACGCTCCAGGGGCTGGGGCAGAGCGTTGTGCCCATCGGCGCAAGCTGCATTGAGCTTATATGGAAAATATGCACGGTGCTGTTCATGATTCCGTGGCTCGGCTATATGGGTGTTATCCTCTCCGAGCCGATAATCTGGACCGCCTGCGCAATAGTCATCGGAATAATCGCGCTCGTCACATTCCGGAAGCTCCCGAAGGAGGACGCGGCGCATGAAACGGCGAAAGGAGCCACAGAATGATAAAGGAACTATCCGAAAAGCTGACGGACAACGCGTCTCTCGCAGTAAAGGGAAAGCGCCGGGAGCTGCGGCTGATATGTGCGGCAATGCTGGCGGGAGGTCATGTGCTTCTCGAGGACGTCCCCGGCACCGGAAAGACCCTGCTCGCCCGCTCGCTGGCGAAGTCCGTTGACGCGGAATTCCGCAGGATACAGTTTACGCCCGACCTGCTTCCGTCCGATATCACGGGCATAAACTTCTACAACATGAAGCAGCAGGAATTCCAGCTCAGAAAAGGACCGGTGTTCGCGAATATAATCCTCGCGGACGAGATAAACCGCGCCACGCCGCGCACTCAGTCGGCGCTGCTGGAGTGCATGGAGGAAAAGCAGACCACCATCGACGGCGACACCTACCCACTGCCGCAGCCGTTTTTCGTTATCGCAACGCAGAATCCCGTGGAGACCCAGGGTACCTACCCCCTGCCGGAGGCTCAGCTCGACCGTTTCATGATACGTCTGGCGCTGGGCTATCCCGACCGGGGCGAGGAGATAGCGGTAATAGGCGGCGCAGTTAAGCGGGAGCTTTCGGCGGTGTGCACCGCTGAGGAGCTGGTCAGGGCTCAGCAGGAAATAAATTCCTGCAAGGCGGGGGAAGCGGTGTGCAGCTACATCGCGGATATCGCGGCGGCTACCCGCCGTCACGGCAGCGTGAAGCTGGGGCTTTCCACCAGGGGAGCCGTGGCGCTCCGCAGAATGGCGTGCACCTTGGCGATGATGTCCGGGCGGGACTACGCAATGCCGCAGGACGTGCTGGAGGCGGCTCCCTATGTAATAAACCACAGGCTGATCTGCCGGGGGTACTCCGGGGCTGGCGGCGCGGCAAAGGCTGCGGACGACGTTTTGCGGCAGGTGCTGGACAGCGTCCCAGTGCCGACGGAAGGCTGATATGGAGCTTATCGTAATTGCGCTTATCCTCGCGGCGGTGCTGGTGGGGCAGTATTACCTGTACGAAAGGCTGGGTCAGCGCGGGCTGAGCTACAAGCTCACCGTAAGGCGGCGCGGCTCCGAGGGGATTCCCGCCGGGAGCGGCTTCGTGATAGAAGCCTTCGAGGACGAGGAGATCGAGATAATCGAGGAGATAGACAACGCGAAGATACTGCCGCTGCCGTGGGTCAGGACTGAGATAAGCTGCTCCCGCTGGCTGAGCTTTTACGGAAGCTCCGCGAACTCAAAGGACCCGGCGCAGAAGGGGCTTATCTCCGGTATATTCACGCTGAAGGGCCGCCAGAAATGCCGCCGCACATGGAAAGTCAAGTGCGAGAAGCGCGGGCTTTTCACCATTGACGACGCTTCGATAGCGGTCAGCGACCTGTTCGGTCTGGTGCGCTCCGCCCGGGTCATAAAGCTGGGGCAGGAGCTGCGGGTGCTCCCTATCCCAGCCGACATGGAGTGCGGCGATATGTCCGGGGACGTGTTCATCGGCGAGATATCGGTGCGGCGCTTCGTGCTGCCCGACCCGTTCGTTATCAGCGGCGCGCGGGAGTACTCCGGGCGGGAGCCGATGAACCGCATACACTGGGCGCAGAGCGCGCGGTGCGGTTCGCTGATGGTCTACAACAACGAATTCACCACCGAGCGCCGGGTGCTGGTGCTGCTGAACGTCCAGCGGAGCTTCCACGGAGAGAAGCAGCGCATATCCGTGCCCACGCTGGAGGCGCTGATAAAGGGCGCGGCGTTCATGCTGGACTACTGCTGCCGCACCAGCACGGAGTGCGCGCTTGCGGCAAACTCCCCGAAGCCGGTGTACACTGAGCCGGGGGAGGGCTACGTCCACATGATGGAGCAGCTCCGCAGCCTTGCAGAGCTGAAAAGCTCCTGCGGGGAGCACATCGACGATTTTATCTCCGGGGTGGATTTTACGGGATTCACGGACGTGGTGTTCGTCAGCAGCTTCCTTGACGAAAAGTGCGCGGAAACGCTGCGGGGGCTTTCCCAGAACGGCAGGAGCATAACGATATTCTCCACGGATATCGAGGAGACCGACCTCTGCGACGTGCTCCACATTCCGCGCAAGCAGTACTATCTGCCGGACGGCGGCGAAGAATAGGCGGTGAACTCATGCAGGAAAAAATACTGAGCGCGCTGGCAGTGCTGTGCCAGTTCCTGACGCTGTACCCGGCGGTGGTCGTCACCGAGGGCGCGGCTTTCGGGGGATTCGTCTGGTGGCACTATTTCGCGATGTACGCGGTCATCGGGCTGTTCTATGCTTCCGGGCGGACGCTGGGGCTGTGGTCGTCAAGGGCGGGACTCTCACGGAAAGCAAGGCCGTGGGCGATGTTCCTCGCGCGGACGGGGTTCATTCTGCCGGGAGTGCTGTTCTGCGTGGTCGGCGGGATATGCGGGCTGCACGCGGGGGTGTTCCTTTACCTGCTGCCGGGGTGCGTTGCGGGCTACTTCGGAGGGTACCTTTCCGCCGGGAAGAGCTACAGCGACGTCTTCACGCGCGGGTGGTTCGCGGTGTATTTCGTGCTGGCGATAGTGGCGGCGGTGCTGCTGAACTTCACGCGCGACCAGGCTTTAATAAACAGCGGAATGACGCAGCTTTCCGCGTCTTTCATCATACTCATCGCGGGGGCGGCTGTCCTTGCGAACCAGACGAATATCGATATGCAGACCCGTCAGCGCGCGGGGGGAAAAGCTGTGCTCCCGGCGGGAGTGCGCAGCTACAACGTGAAGCTCATAGCCGGAGCGGCGGGACTTATCGCGGCGCTGTGCCTGTTCGCACGCCCGATAGCGGGGGGGATATTCTCGCTGCTGAAAATGCTGATACAGTGGCTGGTTTCCCTGCTGAACAGGAATCTGGCGGACGACCCGCAGGACGGCGAGATGGACGAAAACACCGCGGACGAATTCGATTATCCGGTAAACGAGAATCCGCTGTTTCAGCTTCTGATATACGTCCTGATAGGGGTGCTGATATTCCTTGCGATAAAGTTCCGGCGGCAGATATGGGCGTTCATAAAGGAACTGTTTCAGCCGCTGTTCAGACTGCCGGCGCAGGAATCCCAGCAGCCGTTCGTTGACGAATTCAGCGACAGCACGCAGCGCGGGATCTCCGTGCGGGAGCAGCGCCGCACCGAGCGCGAGTTGGTCCGCAGGTACCGCCGCGAAAGCGACCCGGCGCTGAAATTCCGGGCGGGGTACGAGCTTTTCCTCGTCCGGCTGGGAGCCTCGGCGTTCCCGCAGCTCCCAACGGACACCACGACGGTGCATTCCGACAAGGGGGAAAAATCGTTCGGCGAACGGCTGCAAAGCGATGAGATCGCCGGGATGGTAAAGACCTACGAGCGGGTGCGCTACGGCGGGGGGACTCCGGACAGCGCGGAGCTTGCCGAGCTGGACAGGCTGCTGGCGGAAATAAAGGCTGTATAAAACCAGGCTGCCGATAAAGGAATGTGTACCTTTATCGGCAGCCTTTATTATATTCTGCTCCCGGAGTTTCCGGGTTTTTATTTTTTCCAGGTTCCGGGGGTGAACAGCAGGAGCATGGGGAACAGCTCCAGCCTGCCTGCCAGCATATCGAAAATCAGCACCAGCTTCGACCGTGCGGAAAAGAACCCGAAATTCCCCGTAGGTCCCACCAGACCAAGCCCGGGACCGGTGTTGTTCATTGAGGTAGCAACGGAGGTGAACGTGGTTATAAGGTCGTGATTATCAAAGGACACGAGTATCGCCGAGATAACGAATATCATCATGTACGCCACCATATAGACGTTCACGGAGCGCACCGTTTCGTGGTCGATGATGTGGGAATCCATCTTTATCTTCTTTATCTGGCGGGGCTGCACCATGGTCTGAAGCTCCTTCGACATGCCCTTGAACAGTATGATCACGCGGGAGACCTTCATTCCGCCGCCTGTGCTTCCGGCGCATGCGCCTATGAACATCAGGATTATGATAAGCGTGCGGGAAAGCTCCGGCCAGAGGTTGAAATCCGTTGTGGAGAAGCCGGTGGACGAAATTATCGACGCGACTGTGAAAGCGGAATTCCGCAGCGCGTCGTCGAAATTCCCGAAAAGGTTCAGCGTGTTCAGCGTTATCAGCGCGGTGAAGGACGCGACGATTATCAGGAACGTGCGGACTTCAAGGCTGAACGCCTCTTTCAGCTTTCCGGTGATGATGAAGAAGAAGCTGTTGAAGTTCGTGGCGAACAGTATCATGAATACGGTCACGACTATCTGGCAGTAGTGCGAGAATCCCCCCATGCTGCTGTTGTAGATGCCGAAGCCGCCGGTGCCCGCTGTGGCGAAGGTGGTGTTGAGCGCTTCAAACACCGTCATTCCGCCGAAGAGGAGCATTATGAACTCTATCACGGTAAGGACGAGGTATATCGAGTAAAGTATCAGGGCGGTGGTTCTCACGCGGGGCACCAGCTTGCTGACTGACGGCCCCGGGCTTTCCGCTTTCATTATGTGCATATTCTGCGCGCCGGACAGCGGCAGGAACGCCATGACGAAAACCAGCACTCCCATGCCGCCGACCCAGTGGGTGAAGCTCCGCCACATAAGGGACGCGTGGGAGATAACCTCCACGTCTGAAAGTATCGTGGCGCCGGTGGTGGTGAAGCCGGAGGCTGTCTCGAACAGCGCGTCGATGTAGCTCGGAATCTCCTTGGCGAGAACGAACGGGAGCGCCCCGAACACACTGAGCACTATCCAGCTGAGCGCGACTATCACGGCGCCCTCCCGGGCGTAAAGGTGGTTGTTTTTCGGCTTTTTCATGACTATCAGCCCGCCGATGAGCATACAGCCGCTCTGCACCATGAGGTAGCTCCACAGCACGGGTTCACCGTATACGGCGGCGGTGATGGTCGGCACCGCCATGAACATTCCCTCAAACACCATTATCCAGCCCAGGACATATGTTATCATTCTGTAATTCATAGCACGCTCCGTCAGTTGATTATGTCAGTGATATCGTGGAGCGCAAGCCGGCTGGAAACGATTATCACTGCGTCGTTTATCTGGAGGGTGTCGTGGCCGCGCGGTATCATAACCTTTTTGTCGCGGAGTATCGCGGCGATAAGCACGTTCGGCTTCAGCTTCAGCTCCATGAGCGGCGCGTCCAGCACTGCGGAGTGCTCCTTGATGATGAACTCCGCCGCCTCCGCCTTGCCCTTGATGATGTTGTAGAGGGTCTCCATGTTGCTGCCGATGGAGCTTCTCATGGCGCGGACGTAGCGCACGATATTGTCGGAGGTCACGTTTTTTGGGTAGATGGTGGAATCCAGGTCGAGCTGATTTATCACGTTGTCGAACTCGATTCGGTTTATCTTGGTGACCAGCTTGCAGTGGCTGGCGCTCTTGGCGAAAAGCGAGAGCAGGATATTTTCCTCGTCAAGATTTGTCAGGGCGACGAACGCTTCGGTGTGCTCCAGACCGGATTCAAGCAGGATATTCTGGTCGCTGGCGTCGCCGTTGATGATTGTCACGCCGTCCAGCATGGCGCACAGCTCCTCGCAGCGCCTGGGGTCCTTTTCGATTATCTTGACGGACATCCCGGAGCGGACGAGCTGCTCGCAGAGGTAGTGGCCTATTTCGCCGCCGCCGATTATCATTACGTCCTTGACGGAGTTCATCTTGTAGCGTATCTTCCGGAAGAAATCCGCCGCCTTGCGGGGGGCGGCAACTATGGAGATAACGTCCTTTTCCTCAAAGATGAAATCGCCCTTTGGGATATAGGCTTCCTCGCCGCGCTCGACGGTGCAGACGAGTACGTCGCAGTGCAGCTTCGCGACAATATCCCTGACAGCGCTGCCCACCAGCGGGCTGTTTTCCGGTACGCGGAATTTCAGCAGCTCCACCCTGCCCCTGCCAAAGGTCTCTATCTTCATCGCGGACGGGAAGCGCAGTATCCGGGCTATCTCCCGGGCTGCCTCCTGCTCGGGATTTATTACCATGGCGAGACCCAGCTCGTCCTTTAAGAACGCGGCTTCGGTGGAATACTGCGGGCTTCTTACCCGGGCGATGGTCTGGCAGTTTCCGGCTTTCTTCGCTATCACGCAGCAGAGCAGGTTCAGCTCGTCGGAGCCGGTAACTGCTATCAGCAGGTCGGCATGGTCTATCCCGGCTTCCTGCTGGATAAGGTGGGTGGCTCCGTTGCCCACTACGCCCATTACGTCGTAGCGGCTGGATACGTCGTTGACCTTATCCGGGACGGTATCTATGACGGTTATGTTGTTTCCCTCGTCGTTGAGCTGCTCGGCAAGCGCCTGACCGACCTTGCCGCAGCCTACTATGATTATATTCAATGCTATTCTCCTTTTTACAAGCAGGCGTTCACCTTTTATATATCATATACTATACACCTTTTCGGAGAAAAAGTCAATCGGAAAAGCGTTAGCCGCGAAGTAAAACGCGGCTTTTTTCTTTTGCAGTTTTTTGCAGTTCAGCCGGCTGTATTCTATGATTGCGGGAGGGAAACAGGAAACGCTGAATATAGCGAAGCGTAACAGAATCAGACGCGTGAGTCACCTTGTTTGAACTGGTCGATTATGTTTTATTCAGCGATTCCCAAAATACTCCCGAGGAAATAAGCGGCAGTATGGCTGCCGCAGCAAGGAGGAATGGATTTGGGCTTAAAGGACTGGCTGCTCAGGCAGGGCGGCAGGAGCTCCGCAGGC
>CAKSEY010000020.1 GCA_934448295.1 uncultured Oscillospiraceae bacterium | reverse complement strand
GCGTATACGTTTAAGGCCGACGGTGATGGAGGTTTTGCGGCTGCGGCGGGGGCTAAGGATATTAATTGGGTCATCTGCCCCAAGACAGCCCCCGTAGCGATTTCCAAGACCGACAATGTGAAGATCATCACCCCGGAAGCAAACCAGTTTGCGGACGCGTGGGACATTGACTACCGCAAGTATCACGACCTGTTCATTCCGGACAACAAGAAGGCGGTTATCGCGGTTTCTCTTGGAGCTTAAGGTACCTGAACGGATATGATGATAGGCGGCGGCTTGGCTGCCGCCTATCTGCAATATGAAAGGAGAATGAGAATGCTTCTTATTACGGTCGATGAATACAAGAACATGGGATTCCCGGTGGTGAAGGAGGAAAATATCCCGAGCTGCATAATGCGGAGCTGCTACATCATCAACGGTCTGTCCGACGGCAGAGCCGAGCAGGCTGTGAAGTCCGGCGGGAAGCCCTCCGAGCTGGTGAAGCAGGCGGCGGGGTTCCAGACCTACCAGCTTCTCAGGGAGATGGAGGACGTTGAAAACATCAGGGCTTCCAGCTCAGGCAGCGAGAAGGTGTCTATCGGGGACTATTCGTACAGCACGCAGTCAAGCCAGAGCAATTCCTCCGAGGTGTACCGCAGCGATTCAGACACGGCGGGAGTAAACGTTGTTAGGCTGCTGAGAGCCGCCGGCTGCCTGTTTGCCGGAGTGGAGGTGCGGGAATGAGCGGAATTAAGCCTATTCCGGCAGAGCTCCTGACCGACGGCGCAGCGCTTATGACTCCCACCGCTTCCGGGTACAGGACTGAGCAGCTTACGGACGTAAGGATCATACGCACCAGCCAGATCACGGATTACGCGGCGGGCAATACGCGTGAGTGCACAGAGATCGTCATGTACTTCGACTGCGTGAATTCCAGCCCGGCAGACGCTGAATTCACGGCGGGGCAGACGATAGCCTACTGTGGCGAGAGCTTTGAGATAACAAAGACGGAGCTTTTCGCCGGGGAGGAGCCTCATCACTGGAGAATTACGGCAAGAAAGACCGGCGGCAGCCACCGCGCGGAATAGCGGGAAGGAGGACTCAGTGGAAAAGCAGAACAAGACAAAGCCTGTCAGCGGCAGAGAGGAAAGCTACCGCCTGGCAAAGCTCATCAGGGAGGGAAACCGCGAGCTTGCGCGTCAGCTCAACATCAAGAAATCAAAGAAGCAGCGCTAGGAGGACGACATGACTATAACCATAAACGACATTGAATTCACAAAGGTGACGGAGCTTTCCGTCCAGCGGGAGACCCGCCGTACGGATATCCGGTATAACACCCGGGGAGATATGCTCATCGACCTTGTGAACAGAAAATACCGCCTGACGGCGCTGTTCGGGCTGCTTACCGAAAAGGAGCTGAAGCAGCTCCGGGCGCTGACCAGGGAGATATTCGTGACAGTGAAATTTCAGGCGCCGGAGGGCGAGGTCACGGAGGAATTCCACATAGCTGACGAGCCGGCGCCCGCAGTCACCGTTGTGAACGGAGTCACGCTTTACGGCGGGGTCAAGCTGGTAATGCAGCAGAAATGAGGTGAGAATGTATGGTCAATGTTTCGGACAGATTCATTGAGCTGGCGCAGAAAAACGGACGCAGCGTCTGGTGCAGGATAGTGGCGGACGGGGTGGAGTTCCTGGACGACAGGATAATCGACATGGATTTCGACGACGTGGTGCACCCGGACTGGTTCACCATCGGCACGGCATGCGCGAACCGCCTGCATTTCACGGCGGCTTATTCCGGGGAGCTTTCCACCGGGGCGGAGGTGCGCGCGTCCATCAGCTTTGACGGCGAGGAGTGGTGCCCGCTGGGAGTGTTCTACATTGCAAGGCGGTACGTCCGCGGAAATTATATCAGCGTGACCGCTTACGACAAAATGTACAGCCTGGACACGGACTACCGCTATTCCGGGGAGCTTCCGGTGAATTCGCGGCAGCTTCTCACAAACGTCTGCGAGGCTGCGGGGCTGGAGTGCGCTGATACAGGCATAAGCCAGACCATTGAGACAGTCCCGGAGGGCTGCACCGTCAGGGATATGCTTGGCTATATCGCGGGAATAAACTGCGCCAGCGCAAAGATAGACCGCTATGGCAGGTTCGTGATGAAGCGTTCGCTCTCCGCGATAGACTTTGAGCTCCAGGACAGGAACTGCTGGGAGGTTCAGCGCAACATGGGCAGGTCGGTGGTCACCTGCGTTAAAATCAACACCGGGGACGGGGAGCTCCAGGCGGGAAACGGCGCGCAGATATCCACGGTGGAGCAGTACAACCCGCTTGCCACGCAGGCTATGGCGGACGCGATGTACTCGATGTTCAAGCCGTTTTCGTATTTCGGCGCGGAGCTCCATATGCAGGGAATGCCGTTCCTTGAAGCGGGAGATATGCTCCATTTCCTTGATGGAAAAATGCTGTATGGGCTGGTGATAAGCGAGATCGAATACAGCTACAACGGGGGGCTTTCCGCGGTGCTTTATTCCAGGACGAGGGTCAACGACGAGGAGCCGGGAGACCTTGAAAAGCTGCTGGAGCAGCTTCTCCACACGAAGAACGCGGTGTACTACCGCCGGGTGAACAAGGAGCAGATAGCCGTCAAGGACGCGCCGCAGATCATAGCGGATTTTGAGTTTGAGAGCACGGAGGACTGCTTCGCGCAGCTTGACGTGAATCTCACGGCAAAGGAAAGCACGGCGGATCACCTGATATTCCTGATAAATGTGAACGGCGCGGACGTCCCCAGAAAGATCGTACAGACCATGAGAGAGGGCAGCAACCTGATACACGTCTACCACCTCGCCGAGAAGCTCCCGGCGGGAAAGAACCGTATCTATGTCACCGCGCGCACCAAGACCGGGGACGCGTACATCGGCGCCGGAGATATGCTGGCGACCGTGGTGGGACATGGCATTTACGGCAATTCCGGAAGCCAGCGGGACAAACTGTCGCTCTATGAAAAGACGGAGCGGTGGAGTATGTTCCAGCCATATGTCGGCGCGCTCCAGGTAAGCAGTGAAATGAACAAGGAGGTTACATAATGGAAGGAAAGGCAACATTCACGCTGACGGAGGCGAAAACCGGAAGGATAGTCAGCCAGGTAACGGAGCACAACATGGTGACTGACGCGGTAAAGCGCATCCTGAACCCGCCCGCCTATACGCTGTTGAACAAGTTCAGCTACTCGGATTTCATCAAGAACGTACTGCCGCTGTACGACCAGCTTTTCGGCGGGATAATGCTCCTGGGGAACGAGCTGGAGGAACGCGCGGACAACGTTATGCCCGGAAAGGATATCAGGATAGTGGCGACCGCCGGGGACGCGTATTCCGGTACGGACGTCTGCCGGGGCACCAGGAACGACAACGAATGCTATCCCATGGAGAACGGCTATCACTTCACCTGGGATTTCGCGACGGACAAGGCGAACGGCACGATAAAGTGCGCGGCGCTCACCAGCAGGACCTTTGGAAACACCGGGGCGCTGGAGGGAAACAGGGACGGCGTTATTCTCATGAGCCCCACTGAAATGGGAGACGGCAGAAGCTACACGATCCAGGCGGGTAATTCATACGGCAGATATGTGGGGACGTTCCAGAAGAAAACGCACACTTATTTTTATTATGCAAATACCTGGACAGTGCTGGCGTTCACAAGGGTGAAGTGCCTGGATCCCGCAGCGGTGGGAATAAACGACTCCGCCGGGCTGACGGTAAAGCAGGAGCCGGCGAGCACTGTTGAAGTGACAATGCCGTTTACGGTTTCGAATGTAACAAAACTGTTTTATGACCCGAAGAAGAACTGTCTGTATTTCTATTCGACAGTGCACAGCACGGATGATGGGTACGGAATAGATTACGCGGGGGTCAGCATGGACGATTTTTCCATTATCGACCAGGGAACCTACGGGCTGGCGCAGTACTATAGCTATGTGTTTACGGCGGCGTTCCACAACGGGAAGTTCTTTATCGCTACCTCCAATGGGGTGGACATATACAGCGCCCCGGGCGTTATCGAGAGCACCCCGATAACGGGTCAGCATAACGAATCCAATTTCACCTTCCTTAACGGGGTACTCATGTACCGCATGGATATGTATAACGCTTATCTTTACCTTGACAGCGGATTTTTCTGGGTGTACACTCCGGCGTCGCTTGTTCCGTGCCCGGCGGTGGACGTCCAGCTTCCTTACGTCATGATGTGCCAGCCGTACAGCGATCCTACCAGGGACGGCAGCTTTAATCCGTTCCTCGGGCTTGCTTCCTGCTACTTCGCTACGATAAATAACCTCAGCCAGCCGCTGGTGAAAACAAGCGAGCATACGCTCAAAATCACATACGATATAACGAACTGAAAAAATATCCGCCCTCGAAAAAGGGCGGATATTGCTTTATGACTTTCCAGAGCTGTCATGCTCCGCTTTCTCAAAATAGCGGCACTTTGATTCAGCGGAAGCCGCCGGGCGGGTCAGGTCGCTGAGAGTACACGCGCCATCGCACTGCCACCGGCAGTTTTCGCTGCATGGTACAATATTCATGCTGCGCCTCCGGAAAATTTGCTGCAAGGGTATTATGCTCAGGTCAGCCGGGAATATTCCGGAGGAGCTGCGGCTGGAAAAACGCTCCGGCCGCGCTGTCCAGGAATCTCAGCGTTTCAGCGTACCCCAGCTCTATCCGCTTGGCGGCGTTTTCTCCGTCGAAATCCAGCGTGCCGACCTTTAAAACGCGCTTTTCCTGCCTGCCGAGCAGTATCTCGTCAGACGGGAAAAGCTCCAGGAATTCCGCGTCCGGGAACTGCGACAGGTCGGCGGCTTCGTTTCCGAGATATGATATCACGAATTTCCGCAGACCTATGTCGTAGAGCGGCTTCACCGGGGTGTTGTCGGAGATGCCGCCGTCGCGGTAGTACGCGCCGCCTATTTCCTTTGCGGGGAACACTCCCGGGATAGCCGTGCTTGCGGTCAGATAATCGGTGATCTCAGCCGGGGAGAGGGCGCTCAGGTCGAAGTACTCCGGGCGCTCGTCAGAGGAATTGTGGCAGCAGGCGAAGCAGGGAGTTCCGCAGCCGGAAACGCAGTCGTTCACGCCGTTTCTTTCAATGAGCGAGATAAGCCCGCCGCTTGAAAACAGCCCCGCGCGGGCGGCTTCCTCCGGGGTGGGGATATTAATTGTGCGGTTCTCTGAGCCGAGGTAATCCAGCACCTTTGAAAGCACCCGCCCGGCGGTCTCCACAGGGTCGGCGATGTCCGACTGCCGCAGGGAACGCCATATCCTTTCCGCCAGGGGGATATCTCCGCAGGCGAAAAGCGCGGCGTTCAGCGCGCCCACGGAGGCGCCGGAAACGGCGGTGATGTTCCGGTCGGATCCGCGCTCGTGAAGCGCCTTCCACACGCCTATCTGATAGGCGCCGCGTCCTCCGCCGCCGCAGAGGACGAACCCGATCTCATTTTGTGGCTTCATCTGCACCTCCCTGCCGCCTGCGCCTGATTTTCGGCGCGGTGAGCTGAAAGCTGATATCCGTCAGCAGCTTCAGCGTTTCGTCCGGAACGCTGCCGTCCAGCGCCGCAGATATCCAGCTCTGCTTGTTCATGTGGTACGCGGGGAAAATTCCCGGCTCAGACCGCAGCGAACCGGACATTACCGGGTCGTTTTTGAGGTTCACAATGGTGATTTTCCCCTCCCCGGGAAGCCCCAGCCTTGAGCGCGGTATCTCCATTATCAGCGCGAACCACTTCCGGTTTTCGCTGTGCCGGAACACCGCGTAGTCCGGGTCGGAATCCCACGGGTGGTCGGGTGTCGCTGCGTAGTATTCGGCTATGTATCGTTCAAATTCAGCGCGGGTCATGGCTGTTCCTTTCTGAAAAAGGTGTCGGGATCTCCGGCACCTTTTATTATATGCATTACTTTTTGTCTTTGAGCTTTTCCGGCAGGAAAACAAACGCCGCCGCCGCAATCACCGCCAGTCCCAGCCACAGGAATCTCAGCGGCGCGGAGGTGAAATACTCCCCGACAGCCGCGAAGCGCTCAGCGTCCCAGAACAGCACAATGCCGATTCCCACCGCGAAAATGGCGAGGATAAGCACGGCTCCTGCGGCGCAGTCCTTGCTGCGGCGGATAAGCTCGCTGCGCTCGTTTGAGACCTTGTCGCACAGCCGCTCTATTGAGGTATTGACCGCCTCCGCCGACAGCACTGCGGCGAAAGTCAGCAGCAGCGCCGCCCATTCCGCGCGGGAAAGCTCGTAGAATTTCAGCGCGAACCAGCTAACGAAGCAGACGGCGCATAAATGCACCCGGAAATTCCGCTCTTTCAGGCAGTGGGCTATCCCGGCGGCGGCATAGGCGAAGCCCCTCAGGAACTTCCTCATGCCTCTCGGGTGATGCCGAGCTTATCCAGCACCTTTTCCTGCTTGCCGAACATTTCCTTTTCCTCTTCCTCGCTGTTGACGTGGTCGTAGCCCAGCAGATGGAACAGGGAATGCGTTATCAGGAACGCCACCTCGCGGCGGTAGGAGTGACCGTATTCCTCCGCCTGCTGAGCCGCCTTTTCAAGGGATATCACGATGTCGCCGAGCATTATCGCGTCGTTGTCCGGGTCTACCTCGTAGCCGTTTTCGTCGTCGCCCAGCGGGAATGAGAGCACGTCCGTTTCGCGGTCTATGCCGCGGTGCTCGCTGTTCAGCTCCCGGATACCCTCGTTGTCCACGAATGTAACGGAGACCTCGGCGGAGTCGTCTATGCCCTCTTCCTCAAGGGCGGCGGCGGTGCAGTCGTCAATGAGCTTCTCGATATCCTGCGGCGGGTCGAGCTTATCCTGTTCGTTGCTTATCAGAGCGAATATCTTCATGCGTTCCTCCTGTTGGCGCGGTAGGGCGGCTTCGGTGCCTGCTCCTGCCTTGCCGAGTTGTATTTGTCGTAAGCCCGGACGATATCCTGCACCAGCCTGTGGCGGACAACGTCCTTTTCGGTGAAGCGGTTCTGCGCGATATCCTCGATATCCTTCAGCACGCGGAGCGCTTCGATAAGTCCGGATTTAGAGGTTTCCGGCAGGTCTATCTGCGTGATGTCGCCGGTAATGACCATCTTGCTGTTGAAGCCCAGACGGGTCAGGAACATCTTCATCTGCTCACGAGTGGTGTTCTGCGCTTCGTCAAGGATTATAAAGCTGTCGTCCAGCGTGCGCCCTCTCATGTAGGCGAGGGGAGCGACCTCGATAACGCCGCGCTCCTGGAGCTTGGCGAAAGCCTCCTGCCCGAACATCTCGAAAAGCGCGTCGTAGAGCGGTCTGAGATAGGGGTCTACCTTGTTCTGGAGGTCGCCCGGCAGGAATCCGAGCTTTTCTCCGGCTTCCACGGCGGGGCGTGTGAGGATTATGCGCTGTACCTCGTGAGCCTTGAACGCGCTCACCGCCAGGGCTACGGCGAGGTAGGTCTTGCCGGTGCCGGCGGGGCCTACGCCGAAAGTGATGGTGTTCCTGCGAATCATCTCGCAGTATTTCTTCTGACCGAGGGTCTTGGGGCGGATGGGCTTTCCGGTGTAGCTTACGCACACGCAGTCGGAGGATATGGCGTCCGCTTCGCCCTCCGTTCCGTCGTTTACCAGGGAGATGACGTACCTCACGTTCTGCTCGTTTATCGGGTCGCCCTTGAAGTACATCTTCGACAGGGACTCCAGACAGCGCTTTGCGCCGTTCACTGAGGAATCGTCCTGCCCGGTTATCTTAACGTCGCTGCCCCGGCTGAATATCGTCACGCCGAATGCTTTCTGTATGGTGTTCACGTTGCAGTCGAGGTCTCCGAACAGTGCGTGAAGCTGCTCGATGCTTTCCATTGTGAGTGAAACTTCTGACATATTGCGCCTTTCATAAATAAAATGTGGGAATAGTGCCTGAAACCATTATACACCGTAACCGGCAGCTTGTCAAATATTTTCTCCAAGCAGGCGCAGGGCGTTCCTGTACAGGATATCCTCCTGCTCCGCGGCGGTGAGCGGGAGCTTACGGAAGCGCTCCAGTTCCTCCACGGCGCTCCACATGGGGTAATCCGTGCCGAACATCACGCGGTTGGTTCCTATTTTGCGGATAAGCTCCGCCGCGTGCTCCGGGGTCATGGCGTAAAGGCTGCTGGAGAGGTCCGCGTAAATCACCCCGCCGGAAAACAGCTCGGCGGCTTCGTCCCATTTCGTCCAGCCGGCGAGGTGCGCTCCGATTATCGTGAGCTTCGGGAAGCGCTTCATGACGTTGTACAGGCGCTTCGGCGAGGAAAAATCGTACCGGTTGTCGCCGACGTGGAAAAGGATCGGCAGCCTGCCCTCGGCGGCTTCGTAGATAGGGTACGCTTTCGGGTCGTCAACGTTGAAATGTTGAAAATCCGGGTGGAGCTTTATCCCCCTCAGCCCGAGGGAAATTATGCGCTCGGTTTCGGCTCCAATGCCGGGGAAATCCGGGTGCAGCGCGCCGAATCCGATGAGCTCCTCCGGGTGGAGCTTCACCTGCTCGGACACGAAATTGTTGATGTTGTGCACCTGCTCCTGCACGGTCGCCACGGACTGCACGATGGCGCGGTCAACCCCCGCCTTTCGGTTGATCTCCAGCAGGGAGCCGACAGAGCCGTCAAACCTGACTTTCATGTTATAGAAGCTGCTGATGCCGTCGGCGGCGCGGGCGGCTATCCTGTCCGGGAAAATATGCGCGTGGGAATCAATTATCATTGCTGTGCCTCCTGTGATTCCGGGTTTGGTACCCCGAGCCTTATCTCGGCTGCCGCGGCGGTTATAAGGCTTCCGTTTGTCAGCATTATCTGCACTTCGCGGTTTATCAGAACCTTTACCTCGGATATCAGCCCGCCTGTTATGCAGTCCAGCTCTACAAAATACGAGGATATTCCGATAAGTGTAAGATCCCATACGAGCGCCTTTTCGTTGTCGGCGCTCCGGTTTTCCTCGATGGTTATGCGGATATAGTCCTTCTTGAACTCAAATGTCGCAAGTCTGAAATCCCGGAATGCCCCTATCTCCTGAAGATAGAATCTGATGTCGTCAATGTTGGTTAATGTTTTTTCGCGTTCTGTCCACATAGCTTTTCTCCTTTCATGCATATTAGATTATAGCACAGAATCCCACGGTTGTCCATTATTTTTTTCGGCAAGCTGACTATATATTGACAATCCCGCCGGAATATGATATCATAGTATAAGTATCCGCACCGGAAGCCGCCCATGCGCCTTACGGCAAGGAAACGCTGAACATCTGCTGCCGAAACTCCGCAGGACTTGAGGCAAAAGGCAAAAGCATTGCTCCGCAGAAGTGCGGGGGAATATTCGCGCGCCTTTTCCAAGCAGAGGAAAAGGTTCTTTTTTTGGAGGGTATATTATGCAGGAAGAAACACGCGTCGCGGTAATTTCCATGATAATAAGCTGCGGGGACAGCACCGGCGAGATAAACTCCCTGCTGCACGGCTGCCGGGAGTACATCATCGGCAGAATGGGCATACCCTACCGGGAAAAGGGGCTAAATATCATCAACGTTGTCCTTGACGCGCCTATGGACGTAGTTTCGGCGCTGTCCGGCAAGCTCGGGCGGCTCCCGGGAGTCACCGCAAAGGCGGTGTATTCAAAGCAGAGTGCGGATAAAACTGACGGAAAGGACAATACAAAATGAGTATCAGAAGGAAATTAAAGGGAGCGCTTGCCGCGTTCCTGTGCATGGGGATCATGGCGGGCTGTTCCGCAGCGCCGGAGAGCAGCCCGCAGGAGAGCGCGCCGCAGACCTCCGCCGCTGAAAGCTCCGCGCCGGAGGAAAGCGCCGCTGAAAATCAGCCCACATCGCAGGCGGAACCCACGGCTCAGGCGGAAAGCGCGCCGGAAAACCAGCCCACCGCAGAAGCCGAGCCGCAGACCCCCGAGCAGATAAGGGCAGCCGCGCTGAAAGGTCCCACCGCAATGGGCATGATAAAGCTGATGGACGACGAGAGCGAAAACAGCGGGTTTGAGTTCACGATAGCCGGAGCGGCGGACGAGCTTACCCCGGCGATAGTTCAGGGGAATATCGACATCGCGTGCGTTCCCGCAAACCTCGCTTCCGTGCTCTACAACAAGACGGAGGGCGGCGTGAAGGTGCTTGCGATAAACACCCTGGGCGTGCTGTACATAGTCGAGAACGGCGAGCCCACCATAACCTCCCCCGCCGACCTGAAAGGAAAGACCATCTACGCCAGCGGAAAGGGCGCGACCCCGGAGTACGCTCTGCGCTACATCCTGACCCAGAACGGAATAGACCCGGACAGCGACGTCACCATTGAATGGAAGAGCGAACACGCCGAGTGCCTGAGCGCGCTTGTTTCCGACGAGGGGAGCGCCGCAATGCTCCCGCAGCCGTTCGTGACCACCGCGCAGACCAAGAACGAGAATGTAAACGTAGTGCTCGACCTTAATTCCGCGTGGGAGGAGCTCAACAACGGCAGCGCGCTTGTGACCGGCGTGGTCATAGCCCGCAGCGAGTTCGCCGAGAACTACCCGGCGGCGGTGGACAGCTTCCTGGAGGAGTACAGCGCCTCCGTGGATTACGTCAACGCGAATGCCGCGGACGCGGCGCAGCTTATCGGGAAGTTCGACATAGTTCCGGCGGCGGTGGCTGAAAAGGCTCTGCCCAAGTGCAACATAGTGTTCATTTCCGGCGCGGAGATGAAGGAGAAGCTCTCCGGCTACCTGGCGGTGCTGTTCGACAGCGCGGCGGCTTCCGTGGGCGGGGCGCTCCCCGGGGACGACTTCTACTACGGCGCGTAACGCGTAATTTTCATCAGGGGGAGTGCGCATGAAAAAGAAGCTCATAACCGCCGCGTGCGTGCTCTTCTGGCTGGCGCTGTGGCAGGCGGGGGCAATGCTCCTGCGGCAGGAGATACTGCTGGTTTCCCCGGTGCAGGCGGTGCGCCGCCTTTTTGAGCTTGCCGTGACTGCGGATTTCCTGAAAAGCGTGGGATTTTCCGCAGGCAGGATAATGGCGGGCTTCGGGCTGGGGCTTGCCGGCGGGACTATCCTCGCGGTGCTGGCGGGGAAAATACGGTTCGTCAGGACGCTGCTGTCGCCGCTGGTGTCGGCGGTGAAAGCCGTTCCGGTGGCGAGTATCACGGTGCTTGCGCTTGTCTGGGTCAGCTCCCGGAATCTGTCAACGCTGGTGTCGCTTCTGATATCGCTGCCGATAGTGTACTCAAACATGCTGGAGGGCATTGAGAGCCTTGACCCGAAGCTCCGGGAGATGGCGGAGGTTTTCCGGGTGCCGGCGCTCCGGCGGGCGGCGGGGGTGTATCTGCCGCAGCTCCTGCCGTATTTCCGCGCGGCTGTGCGGCTTGCGGTGGGGCTTAGCTGGAAGAGCGGCGCCGCCGCCGAGATAATCGGTATCCCCTCCGGGTCGATAGGCGAGAAGCTCTACCAGGCGAAAATCTACCTGGAGACCGCCGACCTTTTCGCCTGGACTATCGCCGTGATACTCCTGAGCTGGCTCAGCGAGAAGCTGCTGCTTCTGCTGGTGAACGCGGCGGCGGGGGCTGTTTCCGCGCTGGTAGACCGCAGGGGCGCTCCGGCGGGGACGTTCCGCCCGGCGGGGATAACCGTGCGCGGGCTTACCAGGCGCTACGGCGAAAATACGGTGCTGGACGGCTTTTCCTGCGAGATACCTCCCGGGGAGCTTATCGCGGTGGCGGGACCCTCCGGCTGCGGAAAGACAACGCTGCTTTCGCTGCTGACCGGGCTCCTCGCGCCGGACGGCGGGGAAGTGCTTACCGACCCTCCCGGGGCGCGGTTCTCTGCGGTATTCCAGGAGGACAGGCTGTGCGAGAACCTCACGGTTTCCGCGAATATACGGCTTGTGAACAGCGGGCTGACCGACGCGGAAATATCCGGCGCGCTGGATTCCGTGGGGCTCTCCGGCTGCGAAAAAAGACCCGTGCGGGAGCTTTCCGGCGGAATGAAGCGGCGCACGGCGCTTGTCCGGGCGCTCCTTTCGGAGTACGGCGCGATAGTCCTGGACGAGCCGTTCAAGGGGCTTGACGAAGCCACGAAAAAGCAGGTGCTGGATTACTGCCGGGAAAAGCTACGGGGCAAGACGGCGGTGCTGGTGACTCACGATATCTCCGAGGCGGAGGAGCTATCAGCCTGCCGTATAATCAGATTATAAGCGCGGGACGTTTTAAACGTCCCGTTTATTTTTACCAAATTATTCCGGGATAATAGTGGATTTTCACCAAACTTTCTATTGACTTATAAGAGGAAGTGTGGTAGAATAATCATATGTGGAATTTATATTCCAGATAATGTTATGTGAAACGGAAGTGAGAGCGTGAACAACGATGAGATAG
Organism: uncultured Oscillospiraceae bacterium; assembly: GCA_934448295.1. Classification (GTDB taxonomy): domain Bacteria; phylum Bacillota; class Clostridia; order Oscillospirales; family Ruminococcaceae; genus CAG-115. Next base: position 41,872 of record CAKSEY010000020.1, on the reverse strand, counting down.
AAGTCCCGCGCCCCGAGCGGCTGGAGAGCGCCTGCCGCATATTTGTGAATCAGGCGGGGTATCAGCCCTGGGACGAAAAGTACGCTGTTCTGGCGTTCCCGGCTTCTTTCTATACCGTGGTGGACGAGCACGGGCGTATCTGCTTTTCCGGCGCGACCACCTACGGCGGGTTCGACCGGGGCTCCGGCGAGGTGCTGTACAAGGCGGATTTCTCAATGCTCAGGCTCCCGGGGAAGTACCATGTACAGTGCGGCAGCGAGTTCTCCATGAACTTCATGATAGAGGACAGAGCCTACAAAAAATGCTTCGACAAGTGCATGAAGGCGTTCTATTTTCAGCGCTGCGGCTGCGAGCTGGAGCAGAAATACGCCGGAGCCTGGAAGCACGGCAAATGCCACTGCGCCCCCGCCCTCCTGTTCGACAACACCAGGATAAGGCTGGACGTTTCCGGCGGCTGGCATGACGCAGGCGACTACGGACGATACGTCACGGCGGCTGCGACCGCCCTTGCGCATCTGTTCTATGGCTGGAAGATGTTCCCGGATATATTCCGCCAGCAGGATCTTAACATCCCGGAAAAGCCGTCGGCTATGCCGGACGTCCTGCTGGAATGCCGCTATGAGCTGGAGTGGCTGCTGAAAATGCAGCGCGTGGACGGCTCCGTGTGGCACAAGGTCACGACATTTAAGCACGCGCCGTTTGTCATGCCGGAGCAGGACGAGGATTCCATGTACGTCATGCCGATATCGTCCAGCGCCACTGCGGATTTCGCCGCAGTCACCGCGCTTGCTTCCACTATTTATAAGGAATACGACCCCGACCTCTCCGCCTGGCTGCTGAGGTGCTCCCGCGCCGCATGGGACTGGCTGGAGAAAAATCCGCAGTTCGTGGGATTCCAGAACCCCAAGGGCTGCGACACCGGAGTTTACGGCGAACGCAGCGACCGCGACAACCGCTTCTGGGCGGCGGCGGAGCTTTTCTCGGCGACCGGGGACACCAGCTTTTTCAGCAGGGCTATGGAGTTCCTGCCGGAAGAATTCTCTAAAACCGCTCTCGGCTTCGCTTCGGTGGGAGGCTTCGGCACTCTGGCGCTGATCCTCAGCGGAAGAATGAGCCCGCAGTTCGGGGAGTACCTGCAAAAAACGTTCATTAACCGCGCGGAGGAGCTTGCGGACATCTGCCGCTCCAACACCTGGGGAGTTTCCCTGACGCCGGAGCAGTACAACTGGGGCAGCAACATGACCGTGCTCACAAACGGAATGACATTCCTTATCGCGGATTTCCTCGAAAAACGCTCCGGCGGCAGGGAACAGCGGTTCCGGAGGTTCGCCTCGATGCAGCTTGACTACATTCTCGGCACGAATCCCACCGGGTACAGCTTCGTCACGGGAGTGGGGGATTTCTGCGTGAACTACCCGCACCACCGCCCCGCGTTTGCGGACGGCGTGGAGGAGTGTATTCCCGGGCTGGTCAGCGGAGGCCCCAACAGCCGCCGCGAGGACCCCTACGCACGGGAAATGTTCCCGGACGATACCCCGCCGATGAAGTGCTTCTCTGACAACATGGAGTGCTATTCACTCAACGAGGTAACAATATATTGGAATTCGCCGGCGGTGTTCCTGCTGGCGGGACTTCAAGAATAACTGGAGAAAATATGGATAACAAGAAATACAGGCGCCGTCCGCCGAGAAGAGCCGGGCTGCCAAAGAATGTGATCGCGCTTATAGTGCTTTCCGCCGCCCTTGTGGTGGTCGTTGTGATACTTGTGGTTCTGCTGTTCATGCGAAACGGTCAGCAGGAGAGCGCGTCAAGCTCCCTGCCGCAGACCTCCGAGGCGCAGACCGCCGAGGTACAGACCGAGGAGCCCACGGCGGAGCCGGTCGTCACTGACGTTACATTCGGCTCGGCGGATTACAGCAAGGAATTCTTCGCAAAAGACCTTTTCATCGGCGACAGCATTGCCACCGGCTTCACGGATTATTCCAAGCTGAACGACGCGAACGTTGCCGCAAGCGTCAACATGACTCCCTACAAGGCTCACGCGGAGGAAATAACCCTCGGCGACGGGACCACCGGCTCCTGCCTTTCCTACGCAGAGAAAATTAAGCCGGAGCGCATTTTCCTCATGCTCGGCTTCAACGGGCTTAGCTCCCCGAACGCTATGGAGGGAAGCTTCCGCACCCTTATCGAGATGCTGGAGGAATCCTGCCCGGACTCCGTTATCTACTGCTATTCCATCACCCCGCTGACCGCTGACAGCTCTGCGGCGGCAAGCGCCGGGTTTGACAATTCCAGCGTGGTTTCCTTCAACGAATACCTCAGGAAGCTGGCGAACGAGCTGGGGGTAGTTTATCTTGACATCAACTCCAAGATGGCGGATTCCGGCGGATATCTCAAATCTGACTACAACGAGTACGACGGAATGCACATCAGCGCGCCGACCTACGACCTGATACTCAGCTACACGCAGCGGTTTATTCAGGAGACCCCCGAGCCGGAGGCTTCCTCGAAGCACGCCCCGGTGATAACCAACACGGCTCCGCAGACAACCGCCAGGGAGGAGACCTCCCAGCCGCAGGAGACTGCGACCGGAGAAAGCTCCGCGCCGGAGCAGACCTCCGCGCCCGATGAAACATCAGCTCCCGAGGAAACCACGTCGCTTTCCGAGAGTTACAGTGCGTCGTTCTTCGCGGACGACCTGTTTATCGGCGACAGCATAACCACCGGGCTTTCGCTGTACGGAATACTCCCCCCGAAGAATGTTGCGGCGGCGGTAGGCTACACTCCGTACAAGGCGTATTCCACCGAAATACAGCTCGGGGACGGTACCACCGGCACCGCGTATGATTACGCGGTAAAAATGCAGCCGAAGCGCATTTTCATCATGCTCGGCTCCAACGGTATCACATCGGCGGCTTCCATGGAGGACAGCTACCGCGAGCTTGTTGACAAGCTTTCGTCAGGCTGCCCGGACAGCACTGTCTACTGCATTTCCGTTACTCCGGTGACGAATGACAGCTCCTCCGCCGCAAATGCGGGAATCAACAACTCGATGATAACCGATTTCAACAAGTATATCAAGGCTCTCACAGACGAAAAGGGGCTTACATATATCGACCTGTACTCGCAGCTCTCCGACAGCAATGGCTATTTCCTGCATGACTATGCGGAGAATGACGGTCTGCACTTCAAGGGCGCGACTTACAAGATAATGCTCAACTATATCGAGAACCTGATAGGATAAATATGGAAGGAAAAATATTATGAAGAAGAATTTTGCAATCGCTATAATGTGCGCGGCAATGCTCCTCACGGGCTGCTCCGGCGGGAACGGCTCCAGCCAGGGCGTTTCCGAAAGCGCTTCCGATTCCGCTGCGGAAACCATCAGGACCGCCGCTGAAAAGGCTGACGCGCTGATGGCTGAGGTCACGTTCTCCGGCGAGATGGTCGCCGTGGAGGCTGACACCATGGAGCTTCGCCTTGGCTTCAACGCCGACGGGATTTCCGACTATGCCGTGTATATCTGCGGCTCCGGCGCTTATCCGGACGAGTTCGGGATATTCACCGCCGACAGCTCCGAAAAGGCGGACGAGATAAAAGCCGCCCTGGAAAAGCGCATTGAATCCCAGAAGGAGACCTACACCGACTACACCCCCGAGGAGATGTACAAGTTCGACGACTGCTTCGTAAAGCAGGACGGAAACACGGTGTACTACGCAGTTACCGCCGATAATACTAAGGCGGCTGATATCCTCGGCTGATGTCAGGCTGCCGATAAACCGCCATCTGCGTCGTCAGGCGAAAGCTTGTGGTGCGCAGCGTCCTGCTGCGCTTTGGGCTTTCGCCTTGCGGCGTCCTGCCGCAACTCCACATGACGGCTAGGCTTTGTGCCTAGCCGTCATGTGGGTTCCTAGCATCTGACGATTTCTCGGCAGCCTGGGTAGATACCTTTTTGACAAGTTGATGAAGCCTGGTTTACCGCCGGGCTCACGGTCTGTCGAAAAAAAGCATTTTGCCCGCGAAGCGGGCTATTGAAATCCGTTTTTTGCCCCGGGATTACAGGGGACATCAAAGGGATATAGTCGCAAACCCGCATTACAAAAGGAATTGTAGTGCCGCACAAACAACGCAGACCATACCCCAACCAATAATAAGGACGCTTTTCACTGAAAGGCGTCCTTTTTCTATATATAGTATAGACATTCGCCAAACCAGAAATCGAATAACAAAAAGGGAGAGTTTTTTCAAGCTCTCCCTTTTTGCTAATAAATCTGCCTGTTGCTCAATTTATAGCATAAGCGTTTGTTAATAAATAACAAAGATTTTATCACCACGCACAAAACGCAGACAAAATCTTTGGCATAATAGCTGAAATTTGTTTGCTCCACAATATACCAAAATGCTCTAAAAAGGAGACTATCATGTTGAACATTCTCTATAACACCAAATCGCCCCGCTGCAATTCCAGTAAGTGCTTTGCATATTGGGACGGAAAATGCTCGGCTTTGGTTAGCAGCAGCTTTAAGGGCGGCTGCCCGTTCTTCAAAGATAAGGAAGCGAAAGCAGCGGAGGATTTACGCTGCAAGGATAGGGTTGAAAAGTGGAAAGCAGCGCAGAAGAAATAAATCCGCAGAAATTCCTATCTTTCAGAAAGGCGATGATTATTATGAACGCAATTTTCCAGATGCTAAATCCGAGCAAAACGCTGACGGTCAACCGCCTGCTGGCTCATGCAATAGGACTGTCAGAGGCAGTGGTTTACGCCGCACTCATATCGAAATGCAGCTACTACGAACGTAACGGTATGCTGGACGACAGCGGCTGGTTCTACTCAACCGTTCCCGACCTTGAAGCAAGTACCGCTCTTTCTGAGTATCAGCAGAAACGCTGCATAAAGAATCTGGTGGACGCTGGGCTTATCGAAAGCAAGAACCGTGGACTTCCCGCCAAGCGCTGTTTTCGTATAATCGAGGATATTGAACTTATTTCAAACCTCATTTCACAGGGAGAGAAAAAGCAGTTGTCCATAAAACCGGCTGCTGTGCAGTCATACGAAAAGAAACGTAAGAACAGGATTGACGCACAACAGCCTTGCTCCGTAGAAACTACGGAGCAGCCAGACGAGGAACTTACCATACTGCTCCCGAGAAACTTCGGAGCAAGCTCTGAAAAATCCGTCCTCCCCTCATTATATAAATCTAAAGATAATAAATCAAAAGAAAATAATCCTCTATCAATCAATCCAAATGACGGCGCTGATTTGATGGATAGGATCGATTCTTCAATTCCAAATATGGTTTTTTCCGATGAACGGACGGACTACACGAATATTATCCGGGAGAACATCGGTTATGATTATCTTCTCGAAAGCAGCCCGTCACAGAAAGGTAGGATAAACGAAATCGTCGGGATAATGCTCGACGTGGTATGCTCCACCAAAAAGTATATCCGTGTGAACGGCGAGGACTTCCCGCAGAGCGTTGTAAAATCACAGTTCCTCAAACTGGACAGCACCCATATTGAGTATGTGATTACGGCGCTCGACAAGAACACAAGCGATGTACGGAACATCAGGGCGTATCTCATAACGGCTCTGTATAACGCCCCGCTGACGATCGACAGCTTTTATTCGGCAATGGTCAATCACGATATGTACGGCAGTAAATGAGGGTGCTAACAGCACGGAAAGGACATTTTATGAAAGCAATTGCAATCTACAATCACAAGGGCGGCGTCGGAAAGACCACAACGGCTATCAACCTTGTAAACGAGCTTGCCGAGCGCGGAAAGGTGCTTGTAATCGACTTTGACGGACAGGCTAACAGTTCCCGTTTCTTTGCAGAACCGAGGGCGGGGCTTGAAACAGCGCTGATAAATAGAAACTGCCTGCCCACTGTGGCAAAAAGCTCCACCAGATACCCTAACATCGACATTTTTACGGCGACCCCGGCGCTTAACCTTGTGGCGGCACAGTTTGAGCAGCTCCCGGAAGATGTTCAGACAGCCAACGTGAGAAAGGTGCTGACTTTCGACCGCAGCTATGAATACGCAGTCCTCGACCTGCCGCCTGCTCTTACAAAGCTAACAGAAAAGGTAATCACGCTCTCCGACAGCGTGTTCGTCCCCATAGAGCTTGGAACGTTCGCAATACAGGGCATTCCCGCTGTAACAGGAGCGCTTGCAAACTGCAATGCCAAATTCGGCGGCTGTATCGTGAACAAATTCGACAAGGAAAATCCCGCAGATACAGAACTGCTGGAATTCCTCAAATGCAACCTCGGGAACAAGGTGCTGAACACCACCATTCCTTTCAGCCGTGTCATCAAAAACTCTTTCAGCTACAAACTGACCGCAAAGGAATACATGAAATGGACGGCTGCGGCGCAGGCATACGAAAATTTGGCAGAGGAAATCATTGAAAGGCTTGGTGAGGAGTAATGAGCAGAAAGTTGCAGCTTGACAGCGCCATAGCGGCGGATATTCAGACGGTCAACGCCGACAGCTACATAGACAGTCTGAAAATGATAGACATTGACGATATTGAGCCAAACAGAAACAATTTCTATGAAATCTCCGAAATAGAATCTCTTGGGGACGATATAGAGCGCCAGGGCTTAATGACTGCTCTGGTCGTTTCGGAACACAACGGCAGGTATGAGCTTATCAGCGGTCATCGCCGTCTGGCGGCGTTAAAGTCCCTTATCGCTGACGGACGCAGGAGAAGCGGCAAAGTCCCCTGTTTCATCAAAGGCGCAAAGCCGAATACCGAAACCGAACTTGACCTCATAATGCTGAACGCAACTCAGCGCAAGTATTCGGACGCAGATACAATGCGTGAATATGAGGAACTGACACGGATTTTCAAGGAACTTGAAGCTGCCGGAAAGCCTGTCAAGGGCAGAATAAGGGATAAGATTGCAGACGCACTCAATGTATCTCCGGCGCAGGTCGGAAAGCTGGATAACATCAAGCACAACGCTATCCCCGATGTGGAGCAGGCGGTAAAATCCGGAGATATGTCGATTTCGACAGCCAACGAGGTCGCAAAGCTCGCTCCCGAAAAGCAGCAGAAAATAATCTCTGAAAAGCCGAAGATTACCCATAAAGAGGTTAAGGATATTCAGCGGCAGGAAAACACTTCCGCTGACGTTGTTCATGAAACTGACGATGAACATGAAACTACATCTTCCGAACCGCCTGTCGTTCTCTCCCATGAGGAAGCCGAAACGCTTTCAAAATACATCGAGGATCTTCTCATTCTGGCAAAGGGCGAGGATTTCAAGGTGCTGCGCGAACTTGCGGACAGGCTGTGATTTTGAAAATGTGCTATTTATAGCACGTTGACAACGGAATGCAAAAGATGTATAATATAAGTAAGCAACCAGACTTGTGCGAAAGGAGCATAATATGGCTTTACCGACAACAGGTTTCAGCGCAATAGGTATTGAGGAAGTAGATTGGGGCGAGTTCACCTCGGCTTGGTCGATCAGGTTCATGGTCGAGCTTGAAAACAGAGCGTATCACAAAGACTTCAATCCGAAATTCGTAGATGTTCTGAACTGGGCATATGCTCATCGGAACATTGTGTGGGACACGCCTTTTGCAGAACAGGAAAAGATGATGATTGCAGACGGTGTTCTTACGGAGAGCGATATTAGAGATATTGCTTAATTACAATTGAATATATGCTTATAAGCGGAGAATGTAACAGTTCTCCGCTTTTTTGCGTTTAGGGGTGATTTTATGATAAATAAGCTTACGGGAGAGCCTGTTTCGGAGGAAATGCAAAACGTTCTGAAACGGCTTGCCGCAAATGAAACCGTTCCCGAAAGCGAAATCTACGCACTGAAGGAAATCAAGGAAGCAAATTCCTGTATAAGTTCAAGCAAGCCGACAATAGAGTTAAAGAACCGCACCGGTATACAGCTCGGTGTTTATAACAGATTACAGAATATGGGCAGCGCCGTTACGAAAAGTGACGGCGCTGTTTCTTTTTCCGGCGAGATACGCCGTGAAAAAAGACTGGATATTGTTATCGGTCTGCCTGCGTCCGGCAAATCCTCGGCGCTTGTGGAGCCTATTTCCGAACTGTACGAGTCAAGAGTTATCGACAGCGATGAAGCCAAGAAGCTACTTCCGGAGTTCAACAACGGCTGGGGTGCAGGCGTTGTCCATAAAGAAAGCCAGTTAATTTCAGACAGGCAGTTATCGGCAGCCCTGAAAGCGGGAGAGAACATCACATATCCCCGTGTCGGCGGCGATAGTTCTGAACTTCTGAGTATAATTTCCACTGCTAAAAAGCAAGGATATTCGGTATATGTCCATTATAACGAACTTGACCGTAATAAGGCGCTCGGACGGCTGCTGAACCGTTTTCTTGAAACAGGAAGATATATTAAGCCGGAGCTTGTGACGAAATATGGCAGCGACATTAATAATACATACGAACAGGCAAAGAATGCCAACTTGCTTGTAGATGGCTTTTCAAAATGGAGCAACGACGTTCCGTTCGGCAGCCGCCCGAAACTGCTGGAATACAGCGGTTCCTGCGAAGATATGGTCAGGGCGTTCAAGCCTACCCTGTCGGAACGCCTTGAGGAAAGCGAAAACAAATGCCGCGTTCTCCGCGCCAAAATTGACGAGGTGAACGATGTTTTCCGAAAAAATCCCGAACTTTCAAGGGAATATGTGAAAAAGCGTGATGAGCTGCGGGCAGGAAAAAAGCTGACCGACAAGACCTTTACGATAAAGAAATCCACACCGCCAAAGCACTAAATGTGCTATTTATAGCACCAAATCAGAACAGGAGGTAATAATATGGCTGATGAAGTCGGCTCTGCTGCATTGCAGTCGGGGCAAAAAATCATTGAGGTGAGCGCCGAGCTGATAAAGCTCCTCGCTCCCCTCTTTGAAAAAATGCTGAAAGAACTGTACCATAATTCCGTTGACAGCATTAATCAAATCGGCGGCAGCATTGCCGAGAAATTTGCGAAAGGTACCGTCACGAACGGCGAGCTGCTGTATGAAGCCAATAAGGCGGAATGCGGCATTTCCACAACTAGCAACATTCTTTCCGCTGACGCGAAAGCCTTTGCGGCGAAAGCAAAGGAATATAAAATTCCTGTTGCGGTCGTGGGCAAGGGAGATAAGCAGACTATTGAATTCCTCGACCGTGACAAGGGAATAGTCAATCAGATAACGCAGGAGATAATGCAGGAACGCTTGAAAGAAGCACCTCAGAGCGTAAAGTGCTTTAACATCAGCGCCAACAACGTGACCGCTATGAAAGCCGCTTTTGAGGAACAGGGTTTAAGCTGCCAGTTCATGAAATCCGCGGACGGCAAGATAAAATGCGTTTATCCCGCAGAAAACGCTGAGCAGGTCGCCGTTGTCAAGGAAGATTACAAGCGCGTCCACGGCGAGATTTCAGACGATCTGGATATTCGGTCAGATGATAAAGGTATCGTTATCGCCGATGACAAGCTCGGGAAGTCCTTTGAATATTCGCCCATGAATAAGGCACAGACGATGGAAGTGCTGCGGGAGCAGTTCGGCTATTCTGAGGCAAAGGCAGATTTGGCGGCGAATAAAATCTGCCGTGACCTCAAGCTGGACAAGGATAAGTTCCTCGCTCATACGGAGCAGTACGATAATCTCAATTCCCTGAAAACGAATATCCGCTACCCCAGCGACGACCTTACCCTGCGGGATATGCGATTTAACTCCGTCAATTTCAAGGACGGCGGCACGACAGGACGTCGTGGGGCGTTCGCCCAAAGTGCGGCAAGGACGCCGCACATACAAAGCGAACGCTCGTTGACGCATATTTTCATTTCAAATGGAGATAAAACCGCCGCCCTCACTCCGGAGAAAATGACCGAAACAGAGATGAAGAACATCTGTACCAACCGGCTCGGAATGACGGAATATCAGGCTGAAAAGGCTGTTGCGAAATCCCAGAAAATCGACCGGCAGGTCAAATCCAAAATCGAGGAACGCACGGTCGGTAAGGACGGAGTTTCGCGGAGCGTAGGCATTGAGAGAACCTCGCAGAACGGCTTTACACTAACGTTCGGCGGCAAATCCAAGACTTACAATTTCAGCACGATAAATGTTGCGGATAAGATATCCAGAGATTTCAATATCCCTAAAGAAAACTCTGTTCACATAATCGACAAGGCGAAAAAGCAGAGCCTGCTCCAGAACAAAATTCATGATTCGCTGAAAAAGCAGCCAGCCGCGCCGACTGCTCCAAAACTCAAACTTAACGAAAGCAAGGGGTTGAAACATTGAAAAAGAAGAAACCTGATATGCTTACGATTTTGCTGTATGCAATTATCGTCTTTGCAGTTCTGTATGTTTCGGCGGGTCTTGGCGCGGCTATGGACTTGTCCGTGGACGATGAGGGCGTTCTGGATTTCAATGTGCTTATGACGCAGTTTGAAACCGTGCTTACTTCTACCGATACGGTCGGAGCGCATTTCACGGACTTTTCATCATACAGTTTCAAGATAACGCTCATGGTAGCTTTCGCCCTCGGCATATATGCACTTATGAAATACACTTACCGAAAACGCCTGCACCGAAAGGGAGTAGAACACGGCTCGGCTCGCTGGGCAAACGAAAAGGAAGAAAAATTTCTTGCCGACAGGATGTCGGCAGGGAGCAAGCCAAAGCGCGGCAAGGACGCCGCGCAACAAAGCTTGCGGACGGCGACAAAGCCCGAAAAGAAAAAGGGTAAGAAATCACCGAAATCTCCATTTGAAACAGACAACAATATCTTGCTCACGCAGGAAGTCCGAATGTCGCTGAACACTCGCCAGCACCGGGAAAATCTCAATGTACTGGTAATCGGCGGCTCAGGTTCCGGTAAGTCGAGATTTTATGTCAAACCGAACATAATGCAGTTAAACACAAGTTATGTCGTAACCGACCCGAAAGGCGAACTGCTGCGTTCCTGTGGGCGTTTGCTGAAAAAAGCCGGCTATGAAATCCGTGTATTTAACTTGATAGATATGTCGCACAGCAACAATTACAATCCGTTCAATTACATCTACGACAAAGACGGAAACATCAGCAAGACCTACGTCATGAAAATGGTCAACTGCCTGATGAAAAACACAAAGCAGGAAGGCGCGTCCGGCGGCGATCAGTTCTGGGACGACAGCACAAAGGCGCTCACGCTTGCGGTTGCTTTCTATCTTCTCGAAAAAAAGACGGACGAAAACGGCAATTCCCTCGACCGTAATTTCAGCACCGTAATGAAGATGATGAGGTTAGCGGAAATCTCCGAGCAGGACGAAAACCACCGCTCCCCGGTTGACGATATGATGGACGAGCTGAGAACCGAAAACCCGCACAACATGGCGGTTTCGTTTTATGCGGATTTCAAGAAAGCTCCCGCCGAAACTGCAAAGTCGATACTCATTTCTGCGGCTGTGCGGTTTGCGGCGTTCAATCTTCCGGAAGTCGCAGACCTGACGCACACGGACAACATACACCTTGATACATTGGGCGACCGAAAGACCGCCCTCTTTATCATAATACCGTCCTCAGACGCTACGTTCAACTTTCTGGCAGCAATGATGTACACGCAGCTTTTTGATACGCTTTACGATACGGCGAATTTCAAGTACGGCGGCAGACTCCCCGTCCATGTGCGGTGTCTGATCGACGAGTTTGCGAATGTCGGCACCATTCCGGATTTTGATAAACTGCTTGCAACAATGCGGAGCATGGAAATATCCGCAAACATCATAATTCAGAATTTGGCGCAGCTCAAAAAGATGTACGACAAGTCCTGGGAGATACTCACGGGTAACTGCGACAGCCTGCTGTTCCTCGGCGGACAGGAAGCAAGCACCCTTGAAGCAATATCGAAATCGCTTGGCAAGGAAACCATTGACGTGGTATCCCAGAACCGCACACGAAGCCACAAATCCCCGTCAACCTCGGAGAATAACAGCATTTTGGGTAGAGAACTTATGACGACAGACGAACTCAAGGTCATGAAACCGAACGAGTGCGTACTGATCGTCCGGGCGCTCTACCCTTTTTTCTGTCACAAATTCGATATTGAAAAGCACCAGAATTACAAGTACCTGGAGGACAGCAACAAGAACTATGCCTATCTCATCGACGATTTACACACCGAAAAAGCTCCGGATATGACCGAAATTTATTCGGAAACCGTGGAGCCGAAACCCGTTCTACAGCCTGCCGATGATGAAAAGGACATTTCAGATATAGACGTTCCCGACGAGGAGGATAACATGACAAACCTTGACGAAGAATTCGACACAAAGGAAATCGCCGCTGCTCTGAAACAGCATGAGGAACAGACCGCCGGCGAAGAAATGTTCAACGAAAACGAGGAGCTGGATTTCTCCGATGAAGCCGTCCCCGAAAACCTTATGCCTATGGATTTATCCACGCCAAAGGTCATAGGGGAAGCGGATTTCAGAGAAATCGTGGACAGCCCGTTTTGATCCGGTTACTGCCGCATTTGCGGTTGTACATATATTTTTTAAAGGAGGGTTTTCTTATGGAAAACACAATCACTACCACCGCTGCACCGGGTGCAGCAAAGCGCACCAACCCCATTAAGCATTTCGTTTCTGCTCTGAATGCAAAGCGCAGGAAGGCTGTGCTCTCCCTCACCACAATGGTGACGATGGCGATGGCGTCCTCTGTATCCGCTTTCGCAGAGGGCGGCGAGGGAGTTGCCGACGGCGAGGCTGCTTTCAACAGCGTTATCGGGTTCTTCGCAACGTGGATCGGGCGTATCGGTCTGGTAGTCGCCTTTGTCGGCGGCATTATGTTCGCCCTCGCGATCAAGAACGACGACGCAGAAGCAAAGACCCGCGGACTTATGACGCTGGCGTCGGGCTTTGTGGTGTTCGCGCTCACGCTTTCGCTTGACCTGTTTGGAATCACCGGGTAAACAAGCGAAAAACAGACGGAACAGCGGCAGGCGGCTTGTTTGCCGCTGTATTTCCGTACGCAGAAACGAGGTGAATTAATTATGTGGGGATATGGACAATGCCTTGATACTATCAAGGGTATTGTGATGGAACTTAACAGCTTGTTCTCAATGCTGATAGAGCTGCTGACGAACGACAGTCTTCTGCAATCTGCCACAAGCACAGTTCCGGATTTGGTATCCGCTATAAAGGCTACATCGCTCACATTGTGCGTGATGTTCTTTCTTATAGATTTCTTCACGAAAACGCTGCATTTTCAGTGGGTGACATGGGAAAACGTCATGATGCTGTTTTTGAAAATGGTCGTTGCAAAGGTCTGCGTGGACAATTCCGAGTTCTTTACGACGGTGATTTACAACGGCTTTAACAGCTTTGTGAATGAAATCAGCGGCACCATAACGCAGTATTCTTTCATCGACACAAGCGACTGGCAGGTCGCAGCCCAGTATTTCGTATCTTCTTCGCAGGCGTCGCAAATCATCAACGATACGGACGCAGGATTTCTTAATTTCCAGCCGTTGATTCTCAATATGCAGATTTCCATACAGGGACTTATCATGAAAATCATTATGATCATAGCCAACGTTGTGGTAATCGCCCGTTTGTTTGAACTGACGGTCTACACGATGATCGCGCCCGTTCCGCTGTCAACGTTCGCCTGCGACGGTTTATCAGATATCGGCAAGGGATTTCTGAAATCCTACGCCGCAGTAACGCTGCAATCAATAGTTCTTGCGATAATGTTCATCGCCTACGCCGCCGTGAATAATGCGCTCATAGCCGGTCGCATAGGAAGCTATAACCTTGCTCTTGACGGAATAATGGGACTGATAACAACGCTGACGCTGGGTATCGGAGTAATGAGTTCCGGCGCATGGGCAAAGCGGATAGTCGGCTCATCGTGAGGAGGAAGATAACTTGATAGAAATAAAGATACCGAAAGAAATCACCGAATACAAGGAGAAATTCCTGTTCGGGCTGACGATAAGGCAGTGCGTATGCGCTGTGGCGGCTCTCGCCGTCTGCGTTCCGCTGTACATCTTCGGAAAGGACTTCCTCGGAGATGATGTTGTCGGCTGGCTGGTTATCCTGATAGCCGTGCCGATATTCGCGTTTGGCTTTTTCAGATACGACGGTATGCCGTTTGAGAAATTCCTGGCTTTGCTGTACAGACAGAAATGGGGCGAGCCGCAGAAACGCAAGTATGAGGAACTTCCCGTTTTCTGGGACTGCCGTAATGAAATATCCGAGGACGAAATAGCTCATCAGATTGCAGAGCAGACAAATAAAATCCGAAAGGAGAGAAAGAAGAAATGAGTTTGTTTTCTTCAAAAACCGGCACTACCGAAAGTTCCGCAAAGGACTTGGACAGGGTGCGCCTTGCAAAGCAGAAAAAGCCTAAAAAGACAAAGGAAAAGGCTGTCCGTAAGGTCGCCAGAACCGTGCAGGACACAATCCCTTATGAACACGTTCATGGAAAGTACATTTTTGAGGTAGAGAAGAACCGCTATTCCGTCACTTATTCTTTTTCAGATGTGACCTACGACGCTGCGGACGCAGCCGAGCAGGAGCGTATTTTTCGGGACACGCTGAATAAAGCGAAGCGTAACAAAATCAGACCCGTGAGTTCCCTCGTTTGAACGGGTCGATTTTGATTTATTCAGCGTTTCCCTTGCATACGGCGACCTGCTCAACAGCTTTGATACCTCTGACGATATTCAGATTACGCTCCACAACAACGTTATCAATCAGAAAGAGTTTTCAAGTCAGATACTGCTGAAGCACGCCGGCGACGGCTTTGACGAATACCGCGACGAGTACAACGAAATGCTTTTGGATAAAATGCAGCAGGGTCAGAACGGCATTACCACAAAGAAGTATTTCACGGTGACAGTTACGGCGGCTACTCTGGAGCTGGCGCAGCAGAAGCTTGCCGCAAAGGAGCTGTATATGCGGAGCTGCTTTCAGAAAATCGGCAGCAACATAGAAAAGCTGAAAGCCAACGAGCGTATCCGCATTATTGCAGATATTTTCCGCGGCGTTAATCAGGAGATACGCCCGATAAGCAGTTCGGAATTCCTGCGCGGCGCGGAAAAATCTCTGTGCTGCCCCGATTACTTTGAGTTCAAGAAAGACTATTTCATGTACAACGACAAATTCGCGCGAATGGTCTATCTGAAACATCTGCCGTCCTCGCTGGTGGACGATATGCTGAAAGACCTCTGCGAAACCTCGCTGCCGATAGTGGTAACGGTGAACATCGCCCCTGTTGAGCCGAGCGAAGCTATAAAGGTCGTGAAGCGGCAGCTCACTGCAATGCGCTCCAACAAAATGCAGAAAGAGAAAAAGGCGTCGCAGCACGGCGTTTACTCTGACGTGATTTCGGACGACCTGAAACAGTCCCTTGCGGAAGCCGAAGAACTGCTGAACGATTTGCAGAGCAAAAATCAGAAGATGTTTCTGC
Organism: uncultured Oscillospiraceae bacterium; assembly: GCA_934448295.1. Taxonomy (GTDB): domain Bacteria; phylum Bacillota; class Clostridia; order Oscillospirales; family Ruminococcaceae; genus CAG-115. Next base: position 26,425 of record CAKSEY010000020.1, on the reverse strand, counting down.
TAAATCTGGTGGTAATGGTGACGGGAACCAGCTTTGACGAACTGGATAACAATACGGATAAAATCGAAGCCGTGTTCCGTAAGCACGTCTGCACTACCTCAAGAGCCAACTTTCAGCAGGAGGACGCAATGGCAAGCTGTCTGCCGCTGGGAAACTGCCGCTTAAAGGTGCGCCGCACTCTCACAACGGAGAGCGCCTGCGTATTCATGCCGTTCAATTCAAAAGAGCTGTCGCAGAAAGGCGGCGTTTACTACGGATTGAATCAGACCACCAACAACCTGATTATCTTCAACCGTGCAAGTCTTATAAACGCCAACGGATTTATTCTCGGCTGCCCCGGATCCGGCAAGTCGTTCAGCGCAAAGCGGGAAATGGTGAATGTGTTCCTTGCGACCGATGATGAAATAATCATCGTGGATCCGGAACGCGAATACACGAACCTCGTCAAGGCGCTCGGCGGCGAACTTCTCTACATCTCCGAAAGCAGCGATACGCACCTTAACCCGCTTGAAATCTCGCTTGAGGAATACAATAAGGGCGAAGATGTCGTAAGCTCCAAGTACGACTTTTTCCTGTCGTTCTTTGAAACTATCATGGGAAAACAGGGCATTTCTCCCGAACAGAAAACTATTATCGACAACTGTCTGCATGAGGTCTACCGCGATTTTCTGCTCGGCAAAACAACGGAAATGCCTACGCTCAAGGATTATTACGACATTCTGTCAAAGCAGACCTCGGAGGAAGCAAAGCCGCTGTATATGTCGCTTGAACTGTATGTAAACGGCTCTATGAAAACATTTTCCTATCCGTCCAACGTGGACGTAAATAACCGTGTTGTCGTGTACGACATCAAGGATCTGGGCAAGCAGCTCAAACCCCTCGGCATGATGGTAGTGCTTGAAAATCTGTGGGACAAAATCGTCCGCAACCGTGAGCGCGGTATCCGTACCCGCATTTACATAGACGAGATATATCTGCTGTTCCGCAACGAGGAAAGTGCAAACTTCCTGTTTGAGCTGTACAAGCGCGCAAGAAAATGGGGCGGCATTCCGACCGGAATTACGCAGAACGTCGAGGATTTGTTGAAATCCGATACGGCGCGCTCCATGCTTTCAAATTCGGAGTTTATCCTCATGCTCAATCAGGCGGCGAGCGACCGCGACAAGCTGTCGCATCTTCTGAAAATACCCGAAAACATGATGAGTTTCGTTACCGGAGCGCCGGCAGGTTCCGGTCTGATTTATTGCGGACTTAACGGCTCTCTGCCTTTCAAGGACGATTTTCCTACGGATACGAAGCTGTATAAGCTGATGACTACGAAGTTTGGTGAGTGATATGAAGATACTTGTCGCTTGCGAAGAAAGCCAGCGAGTAACAACTGAATTGAGGAAACTGGGTCACAATGCGTATAGCTGTGACCTTGTTCCTTGTTCCGGCGGCTTTCCCGAATGGCATATACACGGCGATGTTCTTCCTTTGCTCAACGGCAGGTGTTTCTTCTCAACGATGGACGGCAAAAGGCATAGTATCCGCGGGAAATGGGATATGATTATTGCTTTCCCGCCGTGTACCTACCTTACCAGGGCAGGCGTCCGTCATTTCTCTCCAAAGTGCAATCCTCCAGAACGCATTGCCGAACGTGAAAAGCTCCGTGAGAGTGCCGCCGCTTTTTTTCTCAGATTTGCAAATGCTGACTGTGATAAAATCGCAATAGAAAATCCTGTCGGGTATATGTCAACTCATTACAAAAAGCCAACGCAGACCATTGAGCCGTACTACTTTGCAGAAAGCACCGAGGACAGCGAAAACTACGTTACCAAGCTGACGTGCCTTTGGCTTAAAGGCTTACCGCAGCTCAGACCGATAAGCAATTTACCTCGCCCTGCTCCCTACGGAAAATATGTTACCAAATCCGGAAAGGTCAAGGGCGTTTGCTGGACTATGACGGTGAACGGCAAAAACCAAGCTGAACGGGCGAAGCTGCGTTCCAAGACTTTTACCGGAGTTGCAAGGGCTATGGCAAATCAATGGGCTGGAAAGGGGTGATTTACATTGAAAGTCATTACCGAAAAAGGCGGCATAAAGGCTCGTTCCGTAAACGACCGTTCAATCGAACACAGCATATCCCAGAAAACTGAGCTTTCAAAGAAGAACGAAAAGGAGCTTACGGGCAAAACTGAAAGAACAATTCGCCGTTCTGAAAATGACGAGCCTGTGCCGTCCGAACGTGGGAAGTCGGTGCAGAACCGCCCTCCGGCTGAAAAGCACAAACCGAAATCTGCTCTGCCCGAGCATGATCCGGAATCTCAAACCGTTCCGACCGGAGAAAAGAAACTAGCCTTTCAGGAACAACATGGTGCGGCGCATAATGAACGGCGGCAGTTTTCGGAGCGCATGGAACACATCGGCGGCAAAAAATCTGATGTTACTGACCGCAAGATACCGCTTTCTAAATCTCCGACTGCTGCTGGCAAGGCGCAGTCCGGAATAAAAACCTCCGGTCGTTCTTCCGAGAAAATAACTCCCACTCCGTTCCGACCGCCGAAGCAGTACAAGTTGTCACCTCATCAGCCAAAAAACAAGAAATACAAAGTCTTGAAAAACGGCACGGTTGCTAACGGAACGCTCACCAAGCGGAAAGAGCGTGTAATTTACAGCCTGCAGCAGAACAAAAAGCTGCGGAAAATAAAGCGGAAAAAGATTGATAAATCCCGTCTGAAGCTGCTCAAATCCTTTAACAGACAGCAGAAAAAGATTTTCCGCAAAAAAGCCGAGCTTATCTCCATTGCCATGGGCGGCGTTGCTCCGACAAAGGTGAATATTACAAAGTACCGTAGACTTTCCTCCGCAGTGAAAACTGCCGCTAACATTGCAGCAAAGCCTGCGGAGGTGCTGAAAAAGGGCTTTGTGGCGCAGGCTGAAAAGTCCGACGATAACGGCGTTAAATCCGCGAAACTCGGCGTTCAGATATACGACCACGGCGCCAGCGGAATTAAAACCGCCGCAAATGCCGGAGTGAAAACAGCCAAGAACGGCTCTAAAATCACCAAGAGGGTTTACCGGAAAATCCACAAACCTACATCTGCGGAATTACTGCGAAAGCTGCGGAAACGCATAAATCACAACATCACGGCAGAAGCCAAATTCCTCGCCAAGCGAGCCGTGAAGAAAGGCGCTGCCAAAGCCGGAAAGGCTGCTGCTCAAACCGCCAAGACAGCCGCTAAAGCTGCGCAGAAAGCGACACAGGCGGCAGGCAAAGCAATCGCCGGGGCGGTATCTAAGATAGCGTCGTTTATTTCGTCCACAATGCCGTACAGCCTTATCATTATCGGCGTGATACTGATAGTGCTGGTTATCTGTTTGTGCTTTGCCGAAATGATAGGCGGCGCAGGCGGTTCTGTCGCCGGCGGCGGTGCATGGCTTGTCGATGATAACAGTAATCAGACCCCCGAACAAATTTACGAGGGCTATAAGGAATTCATCGAACAGGCAAAGGACGTCATGGAAAAACAGGCGAAAGACGCTCTGAAAGACACGGTGACGGGATTTTGCGACGGAGATACTACTGCTCCCAGAAAAATAATCCAGTACATCGACAAGAGCCACAACAACACTTTCTACCCCGCCAAAGGCGCTGACAGGACTATAAATTCGTGGATAGACGATTTTGGCACGGACGATTACGCAGATTATATGTCCCTGCTTTTCGTGCTTATGACAAGGGAGAAACAGCAGGCTGACGGAGTTTCAGACGGCGAAATATACGACTTCGATTTCAAACGCGAGGATTTCGAGGAGTTCATGAAAACCGTCAATCAGAATTACTGCCGCTGGGGTGATACGTTCGTTTACAAGACAGCAGTCGAAACCTCGCCCGTGGCTTGCCCCGGCGAGAACTGCAAGACGAAATACAAATCCGACCGCTGCGCCTATTACACGGACGATGACGGTCACAAGCATTATTATTGCAAAGGACACCCATACTGCCCCATCAATCACACCAAACTGACCGTCAAGCTCTATACGGTCAAGGATTATTACAATGAAGATTATCCCGAAATCTATGATTTCACGGATAACGAAAAGGCAAGGTATCAGGCGTCAAAGGCGATAATACAGAGTACGCTTGATTATTGGGAGGGTGGTATCAATTAAGAAACTGTACAATTCATTTATGGGCAAAAGCGTTAAACAGCGCATATTCATCTGCATTATTGCAGTCGTGCTGCTGACGTTCTTGTTTTTTATCATAAAGGCGAATATCTTTGATATGCCGCCCGATACGGCAGAGGGAGCCGAACCGGCTGACCGTCCGCAGTTCCATATAAGTCTTGTTGACATAGGACTGCTCGCCGCCGTGACAGGCGCATACGTTATTCACAAAATCCGCGAAAAACGGAAGCAAAGGAGATTGTAGCTTGAATACAGACGAGAAAATCGCCGCCTATTCCGAAAAGGTCGAGGTCAAGAAAAAGAAGCTCGACGAAATTAATTCGGTAATCGAAAAGAAGAAAACTGCCGCCGCTGCTCTGAAAGCGGATATTGACGCGCTCTCAAAGAACATCTTTGAGCTGGAGGCACAGCGGCTTTTCAGTATGCTGAAAGACAAGGGTATCGGTATTGGAACGGTCATTGAAGCTGTCAGCACGGGATTTTTCGATAATGAAAACAGCGCTGCGGACAGCAAAGAAAACGGTGCTATAAATAGCACGATCAAACAGGAGGAAAACAAAAATGAAACTGGTAGTAGCGGAAAAACCGTCGGTAATGCGTGATATTGCCGCCGTTCTCGGCGCAGCGCAAAAGACCGCCGATGGAGCGCTTTGCGGCAACGGATACATAGTCACATCGGCGAGAGGACACCTTGTCCGGCTGAAACAGCCTGACGAATATAACGAGGGCTACAAGAAGTGGTCGCTTTCCGACCTGCCCATTATGCCGGATTTTCAGTTCGTCCCGATAGAGAATGCGGTTTCGGTCCTGAAAACGCTTGCACGGCAGATGAACAGTTCCAAAATCGACGAGATTATCGAAGCAACAGACGCCGGACGTGAGGGCGAGTGCATTTTCAGATACATATACGACTACATCGGCTGTACAAAGCCGGTGCGCCGCCTGTGGATCTCCTCCATGACGGAAGCGAGTATCCGTGCCGGGTTCGCCGACCTTAAACCGGCAAGCGAATACGATAATCTTTATTCCGCAGGATTTACCCGCAGCAAGATAGACTGGATGTGGGGCATAAATCTGACGCGGCTCTACACAAGCTATTTCGGCGCAAAATGCTCGATCGGGCGCGTCAGAACGGCTGTACTGAATATGCTTGTTCAGCGTGAAAACGAGATAAGCAATTTCGTGAAGCGCCCTTTTTATAAGGTGAAACTCTCAAACGGCGCTGAATGGTTTGACAACGATGTAGACTGCCTTTCCGAAAGAATCGCCGCTAAAAAAATACTTGAAATTTGCAAGGGGCAGCCGGTTACGGTAAAGAGCATAACCTCCCAGAAGAAAAAGGAGAACCGCCCTCTGCTGTTCTCGCTCACCTCTTTGCAGATAGCCGCAAACGATGAGCTGGGATTTTCAGCGGCGAGAACGCTCTCCGTTATGCAGAGCCTTTACGAAAAGAAACTGCTCACCTATCCGAGAACGGACAGCAGCTATCTGACGGACGATATGGCAGAAATCCTCCCCGGACGCGTCGAAATGCTCCGCGCTTTTGAAGAAAAGGCGGTAAACGTTCTTCTGTCAAACGGACTGAACATTGACGGCAGGATAGTCAACAACGCAAAGGTGTCCGACCATCATGCGATTATTCCCACCGAGAATATCGGGAATGCTGTAAATATGGAGCTGACCTCTGACGAAAAGCAGATTTTACATCTGGTTATCCGCAGGCTGCTGGAAGCTCTTTCGGCGCAGTACGAATACATGGATATTGAGTACGTCTTTGATATTTGCGGCGAAACATTTAAGCTGAAACAGAAAAAGCCTGTCAACCTCGGCTGGAAAGCGCTTTGCCCTGATGATGTCGAGATACCGCCGGAAATAAACTGTTCCGAAAACGATACATTTTATGCGGAAGATATTTTTATTACAGAGGGCGAAACCAAGCCGCCGAAGCGATACACGGAAAGCTCGCTCTTAAAGGCGATGGAAAATATCGACCGCCGCATAGAGGACAAGGAACTTTCCGGATATGTTTCCGAAAGAGGGTTAGGCACTCCCGCAACGAGGGCGGCTATCATCGAAAAGATACTCGCGGACGGCTATGCAGAGCGCAAAAACAAGGTTATTTCCGCGACTGAAATGGGAATAAAGATGATAAATTTCGTCCCTCCCGAAGTTAAGTCCGTTGAAATGACTGCCGCAATGGAATTACAGCTTGCCGCAATAGAGAACGGCACCGCCAGCGCTGATGAAGTAATCAGCAGCATTACGGAGAAAATCAAGGCTATCATTGAAGCCGAAAAGCACAGAACGCATACTCCCGTCGCTGAGCCGAGAACCGCTCAGAAAACTCCGGTCGGGAAATGCCCGAAATGCGGCGGCAATGTGTATAAATTCGTTCGGGACAATACGGGTATATTCTACTGCGAAAAGGCTCCCAAGGACTGCATTTTCCGTGTTTATGAGGACGATTATTTCTTCACATCTAAGGGCAAAAAGCTGACAGAACCCATGATGAAAAATCTGCTGTCGCACGGAGAAGTCAAGGTCGGCGGTTTCAAATCCGAGAAAACCGGAAACACATACAATGCTGTCGTTTCTTTTGCAGACAGAACCGACAAGAACGGAAACGCCAAAATCGGCTTTACAATGCGTTTTGAGGACAAGACGAAAAGGTAATCTCCGCTTGCGATGAAGCGGAGATTTTCATTATTCGTAGTGATAACGGCAGGAAATAATATAAAGCTGACCGTCCTCGACCTTGTAGACAAGCCGGTTTGTATCGTCGATTCTGCGGCTCCAGTAGCCACTTAGGTTGTGTTTCAGCGGTTCGGCTTTTCCTATTCCGTCAAAAGGGTCACGCTCAATATCCTTGATGAGCAGGTTAATTCGTTTCAGAGTTTTTCTGTCCTCGCCCTGCCAGTAAAGGTAGTCCGCCCAAGCCTCGTCAGTCCAGAGTTTAATCATCGTCCTCTACCTCGACAAGTTCGTGCCTGGAAACCTTTCCTGCATTGAGCTGAGCGATAGAACGGTTGATGTGAGCCATATTCGCAGGGCTGTAGAAATAATCGTCAGCTCTGTTGTGAAGTGTGACCTCAAACGGAATTCCGTCGCAGCGGATAGTCTGCTTGATGAACATATTGAATGCCGTTGACATATTCAGTCCCAGCGCATTGAAAATCTGTTCAGCCTTTGCCTTATCTTCGCAGTCCACACGCATAGTAACACTTGTTGTTGCCATAAAATCATCTCCTTCAGCGCTATTATACTTACTCTGTACTTATATTGTACATCAAAAAGCATACTTTGTCAATATCAATTTCAGAAAGAAAGGTGGAAAATAATGTACTTTTTCAAAGCTGACATATCGAGCTTTGACGATGAAGCCGAAACCGTGTTCATTATTCCCGAACAGAACGCAGATGAAAACGGCGTTCCCTTTGAGGAAAAGATGATAACGCAGACGGCGGAATACAAGGCTTTCGTGAAGCGCACCAAAACAGCGCTTGTAGATTGCACCTACACGCAGTACCAGACGGACGAGCCTATCGCAGACGGCTTGAATTCCGAGAAATTCGCCCAGCTTGAAGCGGAGGGAAAGCTCGCTGTAATCGACGCAAACACCTACTCCATTTCAACGGGCAAATCCGCAAAAAGCAAGGGAAAGAAAAATCTTACTACCTACCTCATTATAGGTGGTATCGCTGTCGCGGCGGTCATTCTTATTGCAGTATCGGTTTTATCCGGCAGTAATAAAACCGATACTCCCACAGAAACAACGGAAACTTCCGCAACTATGGAAACAGCAGAAACCGCCGTTCCTACCGGAGAAACCACTACGGCAGAAACAGAAATTCCCCCTACGGAATCCTCCAAACAGGGCGAAGCAGACGTCCCCGTAATCGAAACTTCATCAGCCGAACCGCCTGCGGAAACTTCTGAAACAGGCTACACCAACAGCGGTTACAGTTCCTCCTCAAATTCCGGCGCAAGCGGAGTTTACACTATAACTTTCTACCCGAACGGCGGCGAGGGTACTCTTGAAAGCATTTCGGCAGAAGCCGGACAGTATGTCGTTCTTCCCTCTGCCGAAAGCGCGTCAAAATTCATATCCCGGAAAGGCTACAAGCTGCTTGGCTTTTCCGACAATACGGACATTGCGTATCCCCTTTATGACTACAAAATGCCGTATGAAAATGTAAAGATGTTCGCCGTCTGGGAGCCGGATATCTTTACTGTGACCTACAATTCCAACGGTGGAACAGGTCAGCTCTCACGGGCGGAGGTTAGATACGGCGACAGCGTTCCTCTGCCGAAAGACGTTTCAATATACCGTGAGGGACTTTTCCTGACAGGCTGGGCGAAAACGGATAACGCCAAATCTGCGTTAAAAAGCCTTACCATGCCTGCGGAAAACCTCACCCTATACGCCGTGTGGAGCAAGAAACCTCCGACAGCGAAAATCACTCTGCACTATGATGATAAGGTTCAGATAATCGAAGCCGAAATCGGCTCAACGCTGGATATGCTCGATGATTTCGGCGTGACAAAGGACGGCGAGATAGTTTCCGGCTGGTACTTTGAAAATTCTCCCGTCCGTGTGGAGAACCTCGATGTTTCCGAGGACTGCGACCTTTACGCAAAGTGGCAGAGTGCTACATATATCACAATTTCCATTGACCGCAGCTATCTGAATACAGAAGCGCTGGAATACAAGGCAGCTTTGGATATGACGGGATTCGCAAAACTGACATTGCCCGTGGTGGACGATAAGGACGATATTTATAACAGCGTTTTCGGCTGTACCTACGGCTACTCCACCAAAAAGCAGAACGGAGATTTCGGCACGATTGAATATTACGGCGGTGTTGAAAGTAAGTTCAGCAAAAGCACCAAGCTCTACCGTGTTCTTAACGAATACGGCGGCGGTAAGGGAACGGCTGAAAATCCGTATATCATCAGCTATTACGACCAGCTCCTGCGGCTTTCCGAACAGGGCGCAAAGGGATATTTCGTCCAGACCGCGGATATTGCGTTTCCGAGGAATACGAATAGAAATCCTATCAGCACGAAGAAAATCACCCGCGGTTACGAAAACAAATCATATGATTATTTTGTGTACGATGGGCAGGGTTATTCTATCAAGAATATTTCCGGCGACGGCGGTTTATTTGGTACTGTTGCCGCAGGAACTATACAGAATGTTGTAGTTGACGGCGCAAATATCAAAGCCGGAAAGAATAAAAATCTCGGAGTAATCTGCAACGAAGTCGTATCCTACGCTTACCCCTCGACCGACACTGACGAATATTTCTCCACCGGAAATACACGAATAATCGGCTGTAAAGTTCTGAACAGCAAAATCACGGCTGACGGCGCTGAAAATATCGGAGGAATATGCGGTTTCGGCGGCGATATTTCGGACTGCATGGCGGACGGAATAGCGGTCAGCGGCGGCAAAAGTATCGGCGGTATAGTGGGCAACGCCTGCACCGTGACAGGCTGTATCGCAAACAACATTACCGTCAGCGGCTCGGCTGTTTCCGCAGGCGGAATTGCCGGGACTGCTTACGGCGTGGAGCTGTTCAACAGCGGAGAAAAACCGCACTGCGCAGGCGGCAGTATAATCGGCTGCGGCGTGCGGACGTTCACGTCAACTGCCGAAAACAGCGGCGGTATTGTAGGTACTGCAACGGCTCATAATGTTTCGGCGTACATCAAGAGCTGCTATGCTGCGAATATCTACCTTAACGGTACGAACAACGGCGGCATCGCCGGCGCTGACGGAAACGAGAACGGTCACAAGATACTTTACTGCATTGTGGACAATGCCAACAATTACTCCGTTATCGGCAAGAGGACGCGTTCCTCCGCAAAGACGATGATACTGTCAGTCCCCGCAGATACAGGACTTACGGTCGAGGGAGTTCTCTCCGTTCTCAATGCAAAATCCAGCGGATACGGTTATTGGGAGCGTTCAGACAGCGTAAACGGCGGTTATCCTTATCCGTGCAGGATATTCGCAGAAAGGAATTAATATGGCAGAAGAAAACAACAAGCCGTGGAAAGTGTACATCATACCAGATTTACGCACATGGGCAATGCCCCGTGAGTACGACCGCCCCACCCCTATCGAGTATTACGACACCTTTGCCGAAGCGCAGAAGCGTTTCAATGAGCTGCGTGAAAAGCCCTACAACGCCGAAAAGGCGTTAAATTGGGACAAAAAGCCGTCCGCAAGGCTCACGATGGGCATTGAAAGAGGAAATGCGGCAGCGGACATTCTTCATGTACGGGACAACAAAAATGTCCTTGTGGAGGATTTCACCCGCAGCAGCTCTATTTACGAAAGCAAGGAGGCGCTTGCCATTATAAGGCAGGCTGCTAAGGAAATCGGATTTGAAATGGTAAATCATTATCCGCAGAAAAACGACGGCAAATTCGGCGAACCTGTTCTCATGCCGTTTGAAACATGGGCGGCGGATCATTCTCAGTACAATTTGACAGGAGGAACAACAATGGAACGCAAGACTTCTTTCGACGTATCGTCAATATCGAAAATAGAGAACGGCAGCAATGTCAAGGCTATCGCAAACGTGGTAGTCAACGGCGAGCTGGCAGTCCGGGGCGTAAAGGTCGTGGAGGGCGAAAAGGGTGCGTTTGTCGCTATGCCCAGCAAGAAGATGGGCAGAGATTACGCTGATGTAGCCTTTCCCATTACCGCAGAAGCGAGGACGGCGCTCAATAATGCCGTTCTGAAAAGCTATGAACAACTCATGAGTTCTTCCGAAAAGACGCTTAAAACCGAAGTTCCCGCTGCCGAACAGTCCAGATCTTCCGTGAATGTCCAGTTAAGACCCGTGGATAACAACAATCTTAAAGCTGCTGGACAGGTCACAATAGACGGCTGTTTTGTGGTAAAGGACGTTAAGGTAATGACGGGCAGCGAAAACAAGCCGTTTGTATCCATGCCGTCCTATCAGACGCAGACCGGCGACTATGCACAGTACGCTCTGCTTATCACAAAGGATTTCCACGAAAAGTTCAGCAATGCCGTTCTCAGAAGTTATCAGTCCCTCGGCAAGACTGAATACAAGGGCGTAAAATACGCCGAGCTTGGCGACAAGGACAGCATTGCCCACCTCCCGCGGCAGAACAACAAGTTTGCCGATAGCCTCATGGCTGAACTGGACAAGGCGGGAATAAAGTATCAGGCAAAGGTCGAGGGTACTACTACAATTTCCGTGAACAAGGCGGATATGCCGAAGGTAACGGATATTAAGAACCAGCTTGTGAAAACTCTCAACCCCGAAAAACAGACTAATTCTGCTCCGAAGCATAAGAGATAATACGCATTTGCGGTCAAGCGGTTAAACTGTATCAAAATCAGCCCCGTTTGACCGCAAGTTTTCTGTATAAAGATATTGACTTTTATGCTTTAATGTGATAAATTTAAATTGAGGAGGAAATATGGCACGAATAGATGAAGTTCGTGAAAGGTACGAAAGCATTACCGAACAGCTCTATAAGAACAGGGATATCTTTGCGGAATATCTGAAATTTGCGGGAAAGTTCTTCAAAATGCCGACGGCGCAGACCATAGCGATGTTCGCAGCGAACCCGAAAGCCACAATGGTCGCCGACTACGATACATGGCGGAAATTCGGGCGGCAGGTCATGCGTGGAACTAACAGCATAGCTGTTCTGGACGGCAGCGGACTGAAACACTATTTCGATATATCCCAGACCAACGGCGGCAAACCGCCCTATCAGTGGACGCTCGACAAGCGGACTGCGCAGGAGTTCATTGCTGCATTTTCAAAGGCGGAGGGCAAGGAATACAAATCCATGTCCGGCTGCGTGAACGCTATCGGCAGAACGGCTGCGGCTGACAATCTCGAAAATGCGATAAAGGCGCTGAATATCTCCGAAACTGACAGAGCAGCATTTGAAAAGTCTTTCGTATCCATAACGCAGTATTTCATAGCGGCTCGGTGCGAGCTTGGCGGCAGGTTCGACTTCAAGAACAATCCTATGGATTTATCCGCATTCGACCTTGTTCACAGCAAGGCTGAAGCCGAAAAGCTGACGGAATACGTTCAGATAGCGGCAAGACCGGCACTGTTATCAATGGAGAAAACTATAAATTCACTTATTGCTGAAAGGAGTATCGACAATGGCAGAGATAAGACAGATTTGGTGCGCAGAGGACAAGATGTACTATCCCGAAATCAAGACGGAGAACGGCAGAACGTACAAGCTGGATCCGGAAACATTCGTGTATCTGGAGCAGGTGGAGCTGGGTCTGACGGACGAGGAACAGAAGCTCCTGAGCGAACCGATAGACCGCTGGGGCAAGGCGTGGCAGAAATTCATGACGGAGAATTATCCGGAGGATATCCCGTCGCTGGAGGGTCGCCTGAAATGGGAGCTGATTCCCCGTCAGATAGACAAGGAAGCGTGGGAGATGTGGGAACTTCTGCGGAAGCAGTACGCAGAGAAGAATCCTCGCCCGAAAACGACGTTCACCGAAATAGAGCGCTGGGAGAAAACACGGAGTTTCATAGTGGAACACGAGGTCATGGAGCAGATAGTTCTTCAGCGCAGAGGATAAACAGCACATCAGCGGAGGATATTTCCCCCGCTGTTTCTGTTTTTATCAGACTTGCAGCAGGAGCGCTTTATGAGAACGACCTTGTTCGTAACGCGCACCGGAACAGCGACAGAGAGAATTTCGATGTTGAGGTAGAAAGCGCTGTGACCAGCTACTACACTCGGCTCATCACCGGGCGTGAAGGCTCGGAGTATTCCGCTGAACAGCTTGCACCTCTGTACAACAGATTTCAGCGGGATAATGATTTCCGGGCGGAAGTAATTTCGGAAGTCGCCGACCGCCTTGACGAATCTCTCACCAGTCTTGAGGTGGCAAGGAGCAAGGCTGCGGAACTTGGTATCCCATTTTCAGACCGTCCATACGATTCCGAGGAAGATGATCCATACGCCTACGACGGCAGCATGAGCATTGCGGACAGCCGTAAGGTCGCTGACGCAAGTAATCTGCATGACTTTATGCTCGATTATTCCGATGAGCTGGAAATGGCTGCGGCTTCCTACAACGCTGACGAATTCCGCACCTATTTTGCCGACCGTGCCGCCGAAGCCGTCCGCAATTCCCACAATGAAGCATTGACGGAAATGCGTGAAAATCCCGAATATCTCAAATCCGTTGCGGATTTGGTTTCGGACGGTCTGTACAACGATATTCGCTCGGAAATTCAGCAGAGGAACATCAAGTACCCCTGCGTTTACGTCAACGGCAGCCACAATAGAAATTTCTCGCCGGAGGAAGTCGGATTCAAGGTCAATTATCCCTATTCCGTGGAGGAATTCAACGCAGCGCTCAATCAGGCAAACGAGATTTGGAACAACGATGAAAAGTACCTCGACAGCCTGCACAGCGTTTCTGTTTCCGTGTACGCAAGCCGAACGGAATCCTCAACATACAACGTGGAACTATACGCTTCCTATCACAGTATCGGGGAAATCCATAGATGAAAAGCAGTCCATTGCTTCGTCAAATATTCTCGGCAAGCTAAAGGACGCAATATCTGAAATTGAGAATAAAAAGCCGGACGAAATACCCGATGATGTGGATAAATTCTACGTCAATCCCGAAATGGAAAACGTCACCTGGATACGCTACAATTCAGATAACGACGCAGGCGGTCAGTTCGTCTATACCTATATGTCGTTCGACGATATTTTCGACGCTATGGAGCATAACGACCCGATGGAATACCTTACCGAAAACTGTGGGCAGGAGTTTCTCGACCGTGGTGCAGAGGGTTTTGATGGTGTTGCGGAAGAATTCATGAGCAACAGCGAGGATATTTCAAGTCGTGACAGCAGCTACATGAGCAAGCTGTTTGCGCTCACTGAGCCGAGATATGCGATTTTTCAGCTTAAAGACGATGAAAAGCTGCGTGACTACCACTTTACCAACAGCGAACATCTGAAAAATCACGGAATGTATATCGACCGTGAGAATTACGACCGTGTTTATCGCGGCAGATTGCAGGAGAACGAAACGCTCGATGATATCTACAAGCGTTTCAATGTTGACCACCCGCAGGATTTCCGCGGGCATTCCCTTTCGGTCGGAGATATTGTCGCCGTGAAGAAAAACGGTACAATAAGGGCGTACTTCGTTGACAGCTTTGGATTTACCGTGGTACCGGATTTCACGCTTTCCCGCGAGGAACGCAAAGCTCGTAGAACGCTGACTGACAATATCGGTCTGCTGGCTGAAAAGCAGCTTGCAAGCGATGAAATGGACGATTTGGGCGATAAGCTGTTCAATTACGAACATGCTCCGGTATACAGCGGCATAACCAACTGGACTATGGGAGCAAGTCTGAGTGCCGACGAATTTGAGGATCTGACCACCCGTTTCCACAACGGCGAGGACATAAGCGCCGAGCTTGCAAAAAGAATATACGCGAATATGCGGTATCTCAATTTTGAGTACCCTCCCGCCGACGGTATCAGCAGAGTTGAGATTTCATCAGAGAAAACTGATACCGGAATGACTTTCCGCACAACGGGCGGTTTTGAGGTTTCCCACACTTGGGAAGTCCTTGGAAATGCGCTGATTACTGCGGCAAAGCAGGAGTTCGACCGTCACGAACAGCTTGACAGAGAATATTTTCTGAATGAAGCCAAAGCACGGATAAACGAATATTCACAGCGGGAATTCCGCGAGGACGCAAACTTTTCCGACCTGTCGCGCGTTCCGCTTGCCTACACCACCCATGAAGATACCGAAGTCGGGATAAGCGTTTATGCAGACCTTGAGAACAAGAAAATCGTGACGATGTACGGCGATAAGGTCGCCGAGGAGAAGAATTTCAGATTTTCCGACGATATGATTTCTGCTTTGGGTAATCTGGAGTTCAGCGACCTTGTTTCAATCCCCGATGAAACTGTGCAGAGGCTCACAGAACCGCAGAACGATTTTCTTTCTAACAATTCCACCGAGGGCGTTCAGCTCAACCTTTTCGGCGAGCCTGCGGAAAATTATGCTCCGCGGAAACAGACAGTGATTACGATTGCCGACACGAATTCACCGCTCATAACGCAGGATATGTTCGACTGTGTTCTCCGCTGCGGGTCGAACGAGCCGCGCAGCCTTGAGCGCATAATCAACCAGTATCAGCTTAACAAGGGCGCTGAAAGAAATGCCGAATTTCTGCGCAATGAGTTCGGGACTAACGCCAGAGGAATAGATTTCGGTCAGTCAACCGGAGCAGCCGACAGGAGAATTACCGCATGGTATGACGAAAATGGCATTACCATCGACTTGGGAGATACTGCGCTCAACAGCCCCGCGCAGAAAACAATCACATGGGAACAGGCTGCGGAGCGTATTGAGGAACTGCTCGGCGACGGCAAATTTGCGGATCAGGTCACGATCGACGACGCAGAAGCCTACACCCGCAAGAAACTCGCTGAAAAACTGTGGTATCTCAGCCGCGATGTTGAGGGTGATTTCTTTATTCCGGACGAGTTTTTTATAGGCGGTTTCCCGGAAAGCACCGAAAAAATCTCTGAAGCGCTAAAAGGAGAAAAGCCGGTTTCAGAATTCATCGCCGGCATGACCGACCTTATAAAACGCTGCGTAGCCGATAAGGACGTACTGCGTTTTCCTCATCGCAACCTCCACGAAATTCTTGAAAATCTGAAAGATTTACAGCTTGAACGCCGGGAGTTCAGAACAGAAAAGAATTTTGCATTCTCTCCCGTCATGTTCATTTCAGAGGAGGAAAAAGACCTGCTTATATTAAGCGGAAGCGGCGTTCAAGGCGGCAAGTTCCGGATTGAAAACTATTTTAATCAGCCCCATTCCAGCAAGGAAAAGGCTGATTTTCTGAAAAACGAATACGGCACAGGCGGTTCGGGTCGCACCGGATATGATACATGGCACGACGCAAAAGGTATCGTTCTGAATAAAGGCGGCTTCGGCGGCAGTGAAGCTACTGTAAAGATGAAGTGGAACGAAGTCGCAGCCCGTATCGACAGGCTTATATCCCAGAAAAAGTACATTACGCAAAGGGACATAAACAACCGTATCCGGAGCGCACAATGGACTGTCGATAATTCAGACGACCCACAACAGATTGAGAGCGCAAAGAAAATTCTCGCTAAATACAGTGCAAACAAACCCGAGCCTGTTAAAGAGCCTGCCGCACGTCCCGTGCAGGTTGAAGCACCCGTCGAAAAGCATGATTTCACCATTACCGACGAACACCTTGGCGAGGGCGGTCAGAAAGCTAAATTTGCCGCCAACATCGCCGCTATCCGAACTCTGAAAGCAATCGAAAGTGAAAACCGCCTTGCAACTCCGGAGGAGCAGACTGTTCTTTCAAAGTACGTCGGCTGGGGCGGTCTTTCACAAGCGTTTGACGAGAACAACAGTTCCTGGTCGAGTGAGCATAAGGAGCTTGCGGAAACGCTGACAGAGGACGAATACACAGCCGCAAAAAGCACGGTACTGAACGCACACTACACCTCGCCTACCGTCATAAACGGCATTTATAAAGGACTGGCGGCTCTCGGTTTCAGTGGAGGTAACGTTTTGGAGCCTGCTATGGGCGTAGGCAACTTTTTCGGCGTTATGCCCGAAGAAATGCGTAAAGAAAGCCGTCTGCACGGCGTTGAACTGGACAGCATAACCGGACGTATCGCAAAGCAGCTCTATCAGATGGCAGATATTCAGATAAAGGGGTATGAGGAAACTACATTCTCCGACAATTATTTTGACGCCGCTATCGGCAATGTTCCTTTCGGGAATTACGGAGTGTTCGACAAGCGGTACAACAAGGAGAATTTCCTGATACACGACTATTTTTTCGCAAAAACGCTGGATAAAGTAGCGCCGAACGGCATTGTAGCTTTCGTCACTACAAAGGGTACTCTGGATAAGCAGAACCCGAAAGTTCGTGAATACCTTGCGAAACGTGCCGATCTTGTGGGCGCTGTCCGTCTGCCGAACAACGCTTTCAAGGCGAACGCCGGCACGGAGGTAACGGCGGATATAATTTTCCTGCAAAAGCGTGAGAAAATGGCGGTTGAACTTCCCGACTGGTGCTATGTCGGCAAAAATCATGACGGCATTCCGGTAAATAATTACTTCCTCGACCACCCCGAAATGATACTCGGCACAATGAAACAAGGCATGGAATTTTCTATGTACGGCAATGCAGACGAAACAGCCTGCGTTCCTATTGAGGTAGCTGACCTTTCCGAACAGCTCGAAAAGGCTGTAAGCAATTTAAAGCTGACAAACGCTATCCGAAAGCGGACGCAGGAAACTGAAAAGGATGCCGGCATTATCCCTGCTGTCGAAGATGTCCGCAATTTCACCTTTGCCGAGGTTGACGGAAAGATGTATTTCCGTGAAAACAACATCATGACCGAGGTAACGGAAACCGGAAAGAAAGCCGAGCGAATAAAGGGTCTGAACGAACTGCGCACCATATTCCGTGAAATGCTCTCCGCACAGGAAAGAAACTGCTCCGATACGGAACTGAAATCCTTGCAGGATAGGCTGAACGCGCAGTACGACAGCTTTGTAAAGAAGAACGGCTACATAAACGACAGCAGTAATTCTCAGGTTTTCAGCCGTGACGATGATTACAATTCCCTCTGCGCTCTGGAAATCATCGACGAGGAAGCCAAGACCGTAGAAAAGTCGGATTTCTTCACCAAGCGCACGGTAAAATATACCGCCGAAATCACCCATGTGGATACTCCGCAGGAGGCTATGCAGGTTTCCATTGATACAGTGGGCAAAATGGATATACCGTATATGGCGCAGCTCTGCGGGCAGGAACCGCAGGATATTGTAGAAGTTCTGAAATCGGACAATCTGATATATCTTAATCCGCTGAAATCTGACGAGAACGACCCTTTTGTCGGCTGGGAGGAATCTTCCGAATATCTCTCCGGCAATGTCCGTGAAAAGCTGCGCACCGCCGAGCTTTACGCAAAGGACGATTCCGATTTTCAGCGCAACGTGGCGGCTCTGACGGAAGTCCTCCCGAAAAAACTGGAAGCCGGAGATATTACCGCGCGTATCGGCGTTTCATGGGTAGATGTTGAGGACTATCAGCATTTCCTTGAGGATTATGCAAAGGCAAGATTTTACGAGCCTATGCGCAGAACAGTCACCGGCGAGTATAAAATTGAAAACAAGAATTGGGACACCTCCGCCGCCGCAACGCAGATTTACGGCACAAGCAGAATGCCCTCAAAGGCGATTTTTGAAAATCTGCTGAATAACCGTGATATTGTTGTCCGTGACAAGATTACGGATATAGACGGCAGAGAGCATTACGAAATCAACAAGAAAGAAACAGACTTAGCGCAGGAAAAGGCTCGGCAGATGAAAGAAGCCTTTAGAACTTGGCTGTGGAATGACCCTGCCCGCCGTGAAAAGTATGTTGAACGATATAATAATCTGTTCAACTGCATAGTAGGCAGAAAGTTTGACGGCTCACATCAGACCTTTCCGGGAATGTCCCCGTCAATCAGCCTTAAACCTCATCAGCTTGACGCTGTGATGAGAGCGAAATTCGGCGGCAATACGCTTTTGGCTCATTGCGTCGGCGCAGGAAAATCCTTTGAAATGGTGGCGGCAACTATGGAGAAAAAGCGGCTCGGTCTTATTAACAAGGCTTGCGTTGTCGTTCCGAAGCACCTTGTAGGACAAATGGCGAACGAATGGCTGCGGCTCTATCCGCAGGCTAAAATCCTGACCGCAACGGAAAAGGATTTCGACAAAAACCACCGACAGAAATTCATCGGTCGGTGCTGTACGGGCGACTATGACGCAGTTATTATGTCCTACGAGCAGTTTGAGAAGATACCGATGTCAATGGAATACCGCCGCAATTTCATTCAGCGTGAGATTGATACAATGCAAAGCGGCATTGACGAGTTAAGCGGCGACTACCGCACACGCTCAAACAACCGCAGTTCTATCAAAGACCTTGAGCGTGAGAAAAAGCGGCTTGAAACACGCTTGCAAAAGCTCATAGACGGCGGCGGTAAAACAAAGGATACCTCGCTTACCTTTGAACAGCTCGGCTTTGACAGTCTTGTCGTTGATGAAGCCCACAACTACAAAAACGGTCTTGTGGTATCGAAGATGAACAGGGTTTCTGGCGTTCAGACTACTCCCGCTCAAAAGAGCGAGGATATCCTCATGAAAACGCAGTATCTTAACGAGAATTACGGCGAGAAAAACATAATTTTCGCAACAGGAACGCCTGTTTCTAACTCCATGACGGAGCTGTACATTATGCAGAGGTATCTCCGTCCGTCCCTGCTGCGGAACGCCGGATTGCAGACGTTTGACGATTGGGCGAGCAACTTCGGCGAGGTCGTTTCAAAGGCTGAGTTAAAGCCCGCAGGAGCTGAACGAACTTAACGCTATGTCCATAAATTCTATTGCAAAGCCATTCCTAATCAGTCGATAATACCGATAAACTTGTAGTAGATATCGAGCTCCTGACTATATTCGCCGTTAATTTCCTCCGGCTCGTGTACCTCAATTCTGTCGATCAAGGTGTTCAGCAGCGCCTGCGTCAGCTCGTCAATGTCCGCGTAACGCTTTATCAATTCCACGAAATTTGCGGCGTTTTCGTTGTTAGTGCGGTTGGTGCTGATTGTCGTTTCGTATTCGCCGACAGCCGCTTCAAGTTCGCCCTGTTCCTTTTCGTAAGCTGTAACAAGCGTGTTATAGTTGCGGTCTGAAATCTCGCCCCTTGCGTGTTCCTCATAGGTTTTCACAAACATTGTATCGAGTTCCGCAAGCCTTTTCCGAGCCTTTTTAATTTCCCGCTCAGCTTGGCGAACATTATCCTTTTCAGCTTTGCCGAGCCTTGCCGCGATTGATGAAATCATCTTCTCGTCACTCCTTATAGCTTGCCCTGCAATCCGCTGTATATCCGACAAAACGGCATTGTAAAGGTCTATTGCGGCTATTCTGTGCTTACTGCAATTCCTTGCGTCCTCGCGATGAATACGACAATAATAATCATAATTCTCACGCGCATTGGGCTTTTGCGTTCTCCCCGAACGGTACGGAATAAGCGCGTAACCACAATCCGCGCATTTCACCAAGCCACTGAATATATTGTCGTATTTGAGCTTATCGCCCCTGTCGCATTTTTTTCGGCTTGTTATTAACCGCTGTATTAACTCCCAGCGCTCAGGCTCAATAATCGCTTCGTGCATACCCTCTACAATAAATGTTTCCGCTGTCACAACGCCCTTGCGCTTTTTGCTTTTGAGGGATATTGTAGGCTTTTTCTGCCCGACAACCGCGCCTTTGTATGTCGGGTTTCGGAGAATATTCCGCACCATTGCGACCGACCATTCAAACTCCTTTCCGTCGTTTGCGTATTTTTCAAAATTCGCGTGAGTTTCGGCAGCGACCGCCCCCGGACGGAGTATTTTTTCGGCAGATAATTTCTTTGCGATTTGCTCAATTCCAAAGCCGTTTTCCGCCATATCGTAAATGCGGCGAACAGTCGGTGCATATCGTTCATCAATTACAAGGTGGTTTTTATCGTTTGGGTCTTTTGCGTAGCCGTAAGGCGCTTTCCCGCCCGTGAATTTGCCTTGCTTCTGCCTTGTCAGCACAGAGGATTTGATTTTTTTGCTGATGTCCTGCGCATACATATCGTTGAGCAGATTTTTGAACGGCGTAATGTCCATTGTAGAGCCTTTTGCTGTGTCAACGCCGTCCGTCACGGCTATGTATCGCACGTTGTGTTCGGGAAAATAAATTTCCGTAAAACTACCCGTTTCAAGGTAATTTCTGCCGAGTCGGGAAAGGTCTTTTGTGATAATGCAGTTGATTTTTCCGTCCTCGATATCCGACAGCATACGCTGAAAGCTCGGTCGGTTTGTGTTCGTTCCGCTCCAACCGTCATCAATGTAGATTTGGCTGATTGCAAAGCCGTTTTCCCGACAATACCGTGTGAGCATTTCCTTTTGCGTTTGTATGCTCGAACTTTCATTCATAGTGCCGTCGTCCTTTGACAGACGAAGATATAAAGCTGTATTGTATGTTGGTTGTCCTGCCATTATAAACCTCCTTCAAACACGGACAACCGATTATTCGACATCTTTATTATACATCAACCGTCCGTGTATTTCAAGTATTTTATGGTACATTTTTGTCGCTTGCGGTATCATTGTTTTTCTTTTCGGCTTTGTTTAGTTTCTTCTCAATCTGTTCGGCTATTACCTTTCTGAAAACCTCGGTGGTTTTCACAGAGCCGCTGTAATGCGGCACGACAAGGATTTTGAGATTTTTCTTTTTATATCGCATAAATTACCTCCGTTATCTTCTGTTTGGTTTTCTGTTTACGGTTTGTGTTGGCTTCTGTTCGGTGGAATTTTCTTTCTTCTGCTCCGCTTCTCTGCGCTCACGTTCGGCACGAATAAGGTTATCTATATAGTTGCCCTCAACGATTTCCTCGTAGGTGCGTATCACGCTCTCAATCTGCGAAAGCTGTGCTTTTAGGTCAATATCTTCAGCGCCGTTTTCGGCTTTTTCTCGCAAGTCGGCAGCTATCGAATAAAGCTGCTCACGGCTTTTTATACTCAACTCCGAAATGGTGTTAAGGCAATAAATCAACCGCCCAATCGTCAGGTCGTTCATAAAATCATAGGGCTGTTGCTTATCCCATTTTGCGGGGGTAATCTCAAACTTTCTCACAAGTGTTATGCTTGTGTTTATTGCAGAGTAGAACGGCTTTTCAACCTTGCTTACTCTGCACTCAGCTTGCTCAAACTCGGTCGGGACGTTGTTTCTGCACTCAATACGCTTGCGGAGCGAATACTCTGAATAATCCTCGCCAAGAGATTTCAGCCGAAAAATCTTTTCGCATAAGGCGGTTTAACTGCAATATACTTGGCACGCCGCACCTCATACTTGTTGACCTCCAACAGCTTAATGAAATGCTCAAAGTCCTGCGCTGAATACAGCAGTCGGTCTATAAAGAATTTCAGCCTTTCGCTGATAGTCTGACCATCCATAGGCTTGAACGCGGCAAGGAGTTTCCTCACAGACGGCTCGTAGTATTCGGGAACGTAAATTGTGTTATTCTCCTCAACGAATGGACTATTCACACGCTGTAATTGCTCGATTACGTACTGCCGCTTCTCATCGTTGTAAATCTCAATCGGCATAAACTTAGCTGTTGTTCTCGCCCTTAACTGCGAGATTTCTGCCTGTTGTTTCGTTATAGTTTCACGCATAAAATCATTCTGATTGAGAATATCGCCAACATCTGTACTGCTCAAATCAACGGGGTTTTCCTTTTTCAGAGCGTTAATGTGCGCATTCTTGTCGCCAATAATTTGAGCATATCGCTTGTATTCCTCAACGCTCTTGTGGTCGTGAAACGCTCCCACTACCTGCCGTGCGATATTGTGGTTATTCAATATGCCAGTCAGCTTTGCCCGCTCGGAACTTCCCCATAAAATTGCTTCCGTTTCCTTTTTACCGCTTGCGGAAAATCCCATTTGCTGAATTGCCCGCTTCATTGAAACACGGGTGGACAGTCCTTGCTTCTGCTCATAGCACACGGGAACGAAATCAATGTGTAGGTGCGGAGTTGCTTCATCAAGGTGCATTACCGCATTGAAAACTTTTAGGTTTGGATTGCGCTTCTCGAAATTACGCATATACTCATCAAGCAGCTTAACGGCGGTTTCCCAATTCTCCGAGCTAACGCCGCAGTTCTCCGAGTTTCCAAACATCACGATTACCTCTTGAAACAGCTTCTCCTTTTTGCTTTTTCTGATGTGTTCGTAGTAGTCGGGGATTTGGCGGTCAGGGCGGTTTTGACGTGCGTTGTACTCGGCGAGTGCTTTGTCAAAAAGTTCGTGATACAGCCCACGCAAGTCACGCTTCACATAGGTTATGTTGTTAGGCGTTCGGGATTTATCCACGTTATCCGTGAAGAAATCGCGGTTGTTGTGTTCAATGCAGCCATCGTCCGAACGGAAAGAAATCGACAGCGCTTTTACTTCATTGCTCATCATTCTCATTCCTTTTCAAGTAGCCATAAATGCGGTTGTAGTCGCATTCTCGGCTATATTTTCCCGTTGTTTCTAACACATTTGAAAGCCGCCGCAGAATGGGTATAACGCATTACCTATTTTGTCAGCAAAATAACCTGCGTTAGGGGGAATATCCCCCTAAGACCCTCTAAAAAAACGATATATTAGGCAGAATGCCCGTTATGATTTTCAAAGGAAATCTGCGGTATGGTCGGCGAGTGGAACACACGCAAATTCCGGCAGAATCGCCATGTAGTCGAGCTTTCAACCAGAGCGCAAATCGCTCGATTTAGCCTTTTCGACATACATAATAACATCATCGACTGGGCATTTCAGAATTTCGCAGAGCTTGTCTATTGTCGCTGTGCTGACCGGCTGATTATGTCGCAGACGGTTTATCGTACTGCTGCTGACGTGATGTTTGGTAATCAGCGTGTAGGTCGATATTTCATGCCAGCCGAGGTAATCCCAAAACGGTTCGTATGTTATCATTGCAGAACCTCCTTTCGCAAAACTGAAAGAAAAAATACTTCAGGTTTGAAATTTCCGCTTGACATATAATCACCATTGTGGTATCATAGCTGTAAAGATGACTATTGTGAGCGGTGATGTGATTATATCATTTCGCGGTAGGTCTGTCAAGATGTTTGTGGATATTCGTCTTTAATTCCACAAATATAGTCTTTTGATAACATTACGAGGAGGAACACTATGGTACCGGAAACAAAAAACACCTGCGAACAGGTGTTTGGAAAAAGATTGAAAGAGCTTCGCAAGGAGCATGGCTGCACCATCGAGCAGTTCGCAGATATGGTGGGTATTTCTAAAAGCACGCTGGGTTACTATGAGAATGACAAGCGAATGCCTGACATTGAAATTCTTGCGAGGATCGCGAATGTGCTGAACGTAAGCGCCGACTACCTTATCGGCAGAACGAACACGACCGCCCGGAAAGGAAAACTGAAAACCGTGTGCGAGTTTACGGGGTTGTCCGACCAGGCGGCGGAGTATTTGTCGGAACTTGCAGAGAACAGGGACTACGCAAAGCTGTCTGTAATCAACCATCTGTTCAAGGAGCTTTGCGAGGATTATAGCTTCTACTGCCATGAAAAGAACGGCGGTGAGGAAGCGGCTTCAAGCATTCTTGGTGCATTGTTCTATTATTTTGAAAAGTGCTGTTATTCAGAAAATGCATGGGAGGAATTTGTTGACATAGGCGCCGAGGAGCGGAATCGTGTTCTTAGGACGGCTTACAAGCAGTATCTGCTTGACTTAGTGACGGAAGGGGTTAAGAACAGTGCTTATGAATATGCGGAATATATTAAACCTAGGGAGTAAGTTGTATTGAACTTTTTTGCATTTTATGTTATAATTGTACTTAAACCGAGGTGAGATCCATGCCGCTGACAATAGCAATCTGCGATGATAATGAAAAACAGATAAGTGAACTGCGCCGTCTGCTTGACGAATGGTCGGCGGACAAGCCCTTTGCCCTTTCGATTGAAGAGTACATAAGCGCTGAGGGTTTTCTTTTCAGTTACTCAGATAAGCCCTGCGACCTGCTGCTTCTCGACATTGAAATGCGTGGACTCAACGGAATGGAGTTAGCCAAGCGCCTGCGTTCCAATGGCGATATGCTCCCGATAGTGTTCATTACGGGGTATTCCGATTACATTGCCGAGGGGTATGACGTGGAAGCCCTGCACTACTTGCTGAAACCTGTAGCTAAGCAAAAGCTGTTCGCCGTTCTCGATAAATATGTAGAGAAACGTTCCGTCAAAGCAGACGAGCTGCTTGTTGAAACTGCCGACGGAGCGACCCATATTTCAGCCGACAGAATAACCTATATTGAGGCTTTCGGCAGAAAAACAGCCTTGCACTTATCAGACGATACGATAATAGACTGCACAATGAGCATAAGCAAATTCTCCGCAATGCAGGTGAATGGGTTTGTGAGTTCTCACCGCTCGTACATTGTAAATCTGCGGTATATCAGAACCATCGCAAGGACAGCCCTGATTCTTGACAGCGGCGAGGAAATACCGCTCTCAAGGCGGCTTTACAGCGAGGTCAACAGGCGGTTTATAGAGTTCTACACCCACAGCGAAAAGGACGGTTGAAATGAAAATTCTGATAATAGCGTTAGTGTGTGCGGTTCTGCTGACTTTGGCGTTTTTAGCCGTATTCCTGCTCCGCCGCACGCTCTACAACATGATAGACCGCCGCATAGAGCGTTTCCAGAGCGAGCTTATCGAAAAGCAGGTTCATGAAATACAGAATATGTACAAGCTGGTCAGGGGCTGGCGGCACGATTACCGTAACCACATTCAGAACATGAAGATACAGCTTGCGCAGGGCAATTACGCCGAACTTGACAGCTATTTGGACAGCCTTGCAGACGACCTGACCACGGTCGATACCGTCATAAAAACGGGCAATGTTATGGCGGACGCAATACTTAACAGCAAGCTGTCCGTCGCGGAAAAGCTGAATATCAAAATAAATGTTAAGGCAAATATCCCGAACAACATTCCGCTTTCCGACGTGGAGCTTTGCGCCGTGCTTGGCAATCTCCTTGACAACGCAGCGGAGGCCTGCGCCAAACTACCCGAAAGCGACCGCTTTATGCGTATCTATATCGGGTGTCTGAAAAATCAGCTTTATATGTCGGTACAGAACAGCGCAGGAGATGTGAAGAAAATTGCAGGGCGCTACCTCTCCACAAAGCAGTCGGAGGGCGAACACGGCTATGGCATATTCAGAATTGACAGAGTTGCGAAAAAATACGGCGGCTATGTCAATCGACAGAACGAGGAGGGCGTGTTTGCGACCGAGATAATGGTGCCGCTTTGCGGTTAGTCGTACCATTCATGCAGTATTTCGACCGTTCGTGCAGAAATCACCACGGGCGGTCGTTTTTATGTTATGCTTTAAGGGAGGTGAGAATATGGTAAAAATCACGAAATACACAAAGGAAAAACGAAAGCAGGACAGCGAGAAGCACCGTAAGAAGCGAAGCGAGCATAAATATAAAACCACCCAGAATATGCGGTATATTCTTGCGGAACTATGGAAAAGCCATCCGCTGATGTTTGTTCTGATTTTTGCTCAGGTGATA
>CAKSEY010000019.1 GCA_934448295.1 uncultured Oscillospiraceae bacterium | reverse complement strand
CTGGTCAATATTTGACCAATTATGCTAAATGCCTCTATTTGTCTGAAATTTTGTGGGTTTTTAGAGGTTGCCTTAAGTTACTGCCAGGAGGGTATCAGCTTTCCTGCGCTGAAAAAGGCGGGCGTGAGATTTGCGATTATCCGTGCGGGTTTTTCCACGAAGAAAGATGTGACTATGGATAAATTCGTGGCGGACTGCAGAAAGTACGGAATTGACTACGGATTTTACTGGTATAGCTATGCAATGAGCGTTGAGCAGGCACAGACAGAAGCTGAAAAGTGCATTGAGGTAATCAAGAACTTATCTCCGACATATCCCGTATTTTTCGACATGGAGGAGAAAAAGCAGATCAGCGGACTGAACACGGACACACGCACAAAGATGGCGATTGCTTTCTGTGAAAAGATAAGGCAGGCGGGATTCATGCCGGGTGTTTATGCAAACCCGTCCTTTATGGAGAACTATTACGACAAGAGCAGGATTGTTGGCAAGTATGACATATGGCTTGCTCACTGGACTAACAGCCCCGACTGTCCGTCAAAGTACAACTACGGTCAGACTATGTGGCAGTGGGGTGTGGATAAGATAGGCGGCTATGATGTTGACGGCGATATCTGCTTTACTGATTACGGCAAGAAAAAGCCTGTCGAGAAAACTATAGATCAGCTTGCTGATGAGGTGCTTGCCGGCAAGTGGGATAACGGTGCAGAGCGTGAAAGGCTGCTCACCGCCGCCGGATATGATTATAACGCGGTTCAGAAAAGAGTCAATGAAAAGCTATACAGGAAAACTACCGATGAGATTGCTGTTGAGGTTATTGCGGGGCTGTGGGGTAACGGAGCCGAACGCAAGGAAAAGCTGACGGAAGCCGGGTATGATTACTTGGAGGTACAGAGGAAAGTTAATCAAATGATAAAATGATAATATTATGCCGTGGGTGTTTGAATTTTCCAAATGCCCACGGCTTTTTTGTTTTTTCAATTTTTTTATCTGAAAGTTAGAAAGACTGTCCAATCTCTCTCCTTGCCGAGGCTATAAGGCAGAGGGAAACAAAATCCCTCGGAAAGAGGTGAAATGAATGGAACACAATCTGAGAATAAGTGTTTCAAGAAAGCCGATGAGAAACGATATCGCAGCTCTGCACACCATATCGTTAAGAGAACGCGTACTTCGTTTCCTGTTCGGCAGAAAACAGCAGATTACCATTATCGTACCGGGTGATTCTGTGAAAGAACTGGCAATCTGCAACATTAAGGAAGGAGGAACAGCATGATGGGAAAAATGAGTGAACTGGCAGCAGAGTTATCCGAGCTCAAGCATTGCGGCGAGGTGCTTATCAGCTTATCTGAGTCAATAATGGCTCTGATTTCTGGTAAAGATACACCGCAGCCGATGGATAAGCCGTCAGCAAAAAAGAAATCCGATAGTGCTACAGTATCGGTCGCTCTCGAAAACGTCAGAGCCGTCTGCGCCGAGAAATCCCGCGCCGGCTTCACAGCAGAGGTAAAAGCAATCATTGAAAAGCACGGAATATGCAGCAGTCCTCGCAGAGGTGGAGGTGCTAGGCAATGCCGACTAACCACGCAATTCTCTCGGCGTCATCAAGCCACCGCTGGCTTGAATGCCCGCCGTCTGCTAAACTCTGCGCCGAACTACCGGATACATCAAGCGAGTATGCGCAGGAGGGCACGGACGCTCATGCCCTCTGCGAACACAGGCTGAAAGCCTTGCTCGGCAGAGAAACCACCGATCCAACAGAAAACCTCACCTACTACAACGAGGAGATGGAGCACTGCGCTGTCGAGTACGCTACATACGCTTATGAGCAGGTCGAGAAAGCAAATGTAGCCTGCAATGACCCCATCGTTCTTATCGAACAGAAACTGGATTTCTCTCGGTGGGTTCCGGAGGGTTTCGGCACAGGCGACTGTGTTATCGTTGCCGATGGGACATTGTCCATAATCGACTTCAAGTACGGCAAGGGCGTTGAAGTCCTCGCAGAACATAATCCGCAGATGATGCTTTATGCTCTCGGCGCTCTTGAACTGTTTGACGGAATATACGACATCTCCGCAGTGAGCATGGCAATATTCCAGCCAAGGCGTGACAACATCAGCGAATACACCATTTCCAAGGAAGAACTTCTCCATTGGGCAAATGAGATTCTCGCTCCGACAGCGCAGCTTGCTGCAAATGGCGATGGAGATTTTAAAGCGGGTGAACATTGTCGCTTCTGCAAGGTCAGAGCGACTTGCCGGAAACTCGCAGAATATAATCTTTCACTCGCTCGTTACGATTTTGAACCGCCTGCAACCCTTGACGATATAGAGATTGCCACTATCCTTGCAAAAGCGGACGAGCTTGTATCCTGGGTAACGGACGTCAAAGAATATGCTCTGCGTCAGGCACTCGGTGGTGTATCATATGATGGTTTCAAGGTAGTTGAGGGACGGTCAAACCGCAAATACACAGATGAAAATGCAGTTGTTGAAGCAGTCAAGTCCGCAGGATTTGACCCATACGAACACAGCGTTCTCGGTATCACAGCAATGACCGCACTTCTCGGAAAGAAGAAATTTACCGAACTGCTCGGCGGGCTTATTGAAAAGCCGCAGGGCAAGCCAACCTTAGTTCCTATGTCGGACAAACGTCCGGCTATAAATACAGCAAACGAAGATTTCAAGGAGGACAAATAATATGTCAAAGTTTATCAATCCCACAAAGGTAATCACAGGACCCAACACAAGATTCAGCTACGCAAATGTCTGGGAGGCAAAGTCCATCAATGGCGGCGCTCCGAAGTTCAGCGTCAGCCTTATCATTCCGAAGTCGGATACAAAGACGGTCGAGAAGATTAAGGCGGCTATCGGGGCGGCTTACAAGGAGGGCGAGTCCAAGCTCAAGGGCAACGGTCGTTCCGTTCCTGCGCTTTCCGCAATCAAGAATCCGCTGCGTGACGGCGACACTGAGCGTCCCGATGATGAAGCCTACGCTAACAGCTACTTCATCAACGCAAACTCCGCAACCGCTCCCGGTATCGTGGACACAAACTGCAATCCTATTCTGGAGCGCAGCGAGGTTTACAGCGGTGTTTACGGCAGAGCGTCTATTTCTTTTTATGCTTTTAACTCCAACGGCAATAAGGGTATCGCCTGCGGTCTGAACAATCTGCAGAAGATTCGTGACGGTGAGCCGCTCGGTGGAAGAACCCGCGCTGAGGATGATTTTGCAACAGATGATGACGATGATTTTCTGTCTTGAGGAGATACACAATGATGACAACTGAAAGCATTTTGCTTGCTATCTGCTTTGGATATGTGCTTGGAGATACACTTTCTAAGCTGGTCGTAGTTGTTTCTGATGTTGTCAGGAGCATTAAGCGCCGCAAGCAAACTAAAACTGGCAAGTAATACAAACAGGGCGGCAGGAGCTATCTTGCCGCCTATTTTGAGGTGAACTATGGATAAAATTAAAACACTGTCAATTGACCTTGAAACATTCAGTGATGTTGACCTTGCAAAATGCGGTGTTTACAGATATGTTGAGTCACCCGCATTTGAGATACTGCTGTTCGGAGTTTCAGTGAACGGTAGCGATGTCGTGGTGTACGACCTTGTGCAGGGTGAGAAAATACCCGCAGAAATTCTCGCTGCACTGACTGACAACAGCGTTATCAAGTGGGCGTTCAACGCGACCTTTGAAAGAGTATGTCTGTCGAAATATCTCGGGTTGCCAGTTGGTGAATATCTTGACCCGACTTCGTGGAGATGTTCGATGGTGTGGTCTGCATATATGGGACTTCCGCTGTCGCTTGCTGGTGCAGGCGCAGTTCTGGGCTTATCGGAACAGAAACTCAAAGAGGGCAAGGAACTCATCAAGTATTTCTGTGTTCCCTGCGCCGCTACCAAGGCGAACGGCGGCAGAACAAGAAATCTTCCCGAACACGCTCCGGAGAAATGGGCGCAGTTTAAAGCGTACAACAAGCGAGATGTGGAAGTTGAAATGGTTATACAGGACAAGCTACGCAAATTCCCCGTGCCGGATTTCGTGTGGGCGGAATACAGCTTTGACCAGCAGATAAACGATCGTGGGATTGCTCTGGATATGGCTGTCGTGGAGAATACGATACGGTTTGACGAGCGGTCAAAGTCACTGCTCTCGTCAAAAATGCAGAAACTCACCTCGCTCGAAAATCCGAACTCTGTACAGCAGATGAAGCAGTGGCTTTCGGAAAACGGACTGGAGGTTGACAGTCTTGGAAAAAAGGAAGTCACAGCAATGCTGAAAACTGCACCGCCGCAACTTGCAGAGGTTTTGGAACTCCGTCAGCAGCTTGCAAAATCTTCGGTGAAGAAGTACCAGGCTATGAAGAACGCTGTCTGCTCCGACGGACGGGCGCACGGAATGTTTCAGTTCTACGGCGCAAACCGTTCCGGCAGATGGGCGGGTCGGCTGATACAGTTACAGAACCTCCCTCAGAACCATATCCCCGACCTTGAACAGGCTCGGGAACTTGTGAAAAGTGGCGATTACGAAGCAATGGAAATGCTCTACGATGATATTCCGGACACGCTTTCGCAGCTTATCCGCACGGCGTTTGTTCCGAAATTGGGAATGAAATTTGTGGTATCTGACTTTTCGGCAATAGAGGCAAGAGTGCTGTCCTGGTTCGCTGGCGAGAAATGGAGGCTTGACGTGTTCAAGTCCGGTGAAGACATTTATTGTGCTTCTGCAAGTCAGATGTTCCGTGTTCCCGTTGAGAAGCACGGTGTCAATGGACATCTGCGGCAGAAAGGCAAAATCGCAGAGTTGGCGCTCGGTTACGGAGGTTCGGTCGGTGCGCTGAAAGCTATGGGAGCATTGGAGATGGGCTTGTCGGAAAATGAGTTACAGCCGCTTGTGGATATGTGGCGCAGTTCCAACCCGAATATAGTTCGGTTCTGGTGGGAAGTCGACCGCTGCGTGAAGGATACAATACGACAAAGACTTCGCGCAGACACACATGGCATTCAGTTTGAGTATCAGAGCGGAATGCTGTTCATCACGCTACCGAGCGGCAGATGGCTTTCCTACGTCAAGCCCCGTATCGGCGAGAATAAGTTCGGCGGCGAGTCCGTCACTTATGAGGGAGTTGGTGCAACGAAGAAGTGGGAGCGCATTGAAAGCTACGGTCCGAAATTCGTGGAGAACATCGTTCAGGCGGTCAGCAGGGATATTCTCTGCTATGCTATGCGGACGCTGCGGGATTATCGTATCTGCGGCCACGTTCACGATGAACTTATTATTGAGTGCCCGATAGATACGAATGTATCTGAAATCTGCGAGATGATGGGAAGAACTCCGCCATGGGCAGAGGGGCTGCTGCTCCGTGCTGATGGGTATGAGTGCAGCTTTTACAAAAAAGATTGAGGTAATATGTCCAAGAACACCTTCTGCCAAGGCTATAAGGCAGGAGGTGTTTTTGTGTATAACAATTTTACGACCCGCATGAATGAGGTAGAGAAAAACGCTGAAAATCTGCCCGTCAGAACCGAACCCGATATACAAGCGGCTTCAAAACAGATTACGCAGGAAGAGATCCAGCGTGATTTCGATTATTATGTGGCACAGCGCATAGCAGAAAAGCTGAAATCCGAGGGACTTATCACAGTTGACGAATTCAACAAACTGACCGCTTTTAACCGCCGTACTTTTTTACCTATGAATGTCGAGATATTACCGAAAATACGTTGATAATATCTCGGTTTAGAGTTAATATGTCAACACCGAAGAGAGGTGAAAAAAGTGAAAACTGTAACAAAAATTGAAGCCAACCAACGTACTACGGGTTCTGATAAAAAGCTCCGTGTTGCGGCATACTGCCGTGTGTCGACAGGTTCTGACGATCAGCTTGAAAGCCTTGCTGAACAGAAGAAGCACTATGAAACCTACATTCAGGCGCACGAAAACTGGAATTTCGCAGGCCTGTACTATGATGAGGGAATAAGCGGTACTAAAAAGGAAAAGCGCTCTGAACTTATGCGGCTGCTTTCCGATTGCGAAGCGGGTCAAATTGACTTCATCATCACAAAGTCCATAAGCCGATTTGCAAGGAATACTACTGACTGCCTTGAAATGGTGCGAAAGCTGCTTGCAATAAATGTAGCAATATATTTTGAAAAGGAGAATATCAACACCACTTCAATGGAAAGCGAGCTGGTGCTTGCGGTTCTCAGCAGCCTTGCAGAGAACGAATCAGTGTCAATATCCGGTAACGAAAAGTGGTCTATAAGACAGCGGTTTCAGAGCGGGACATACAAAATGAACTCACCGCCGTATGGTTACAGATGGAACAGCGAGCAACTTGAAGTTAATACTGAACAAGCGGAAATTGTTAAGCGCATTTTTGCTGAATTTCTCTCGGGAAAAGGAGTAATGCACATTGCAAGAAACCTGGACTCGGATAATATTGTCCCTGCCCGTGGAAAGCACTGGTGTCAGTCGAGTATTCTCAGAATTCTGAAAAATGAGAATTACACAGGAAACGCAGTTTTCCAAAAAACCTTTACAGATGAGTCTTTTCGCCGCTGCGTGAATTACGGACAGTTGGATAAGTATCTGGTTGCTGATCATCACGAGGGGATAATCAGCAAGGCTGACTTTGAATCAGCTTCTGCTTTGATAGACAGACACTCCGTTGAAAAGAACGTTACTAAGGGTAGCCACAAGTATCAGCTGCGGTATTGCTTTTCGGGAAAGATAGTCTGCGGTGAGTGTGGTGCTACGCTAAAACACAGAACTCACAGGCTTGGCGGTGAAACGTATGAAGCGTGGTGCTGCAGCACTCACATATATAATAAGGAAGGCTGTTCAATGAAGTTCATTAGGGACGATGACATCAAGCTCGCTTTTGTTACAATGATGAACAAGCTGGTTTTCGGTCACAAGCTGATTTTGAATCCGTATTTGCTGACATTACGCAGTTCGTCAACGGACAGCAGCATTCAGCGAATACAGCAGCTTCGGCTGTTGATTGAGCAGAATACGGGTCAGCAGGAAACTCTTACACGACTTATGGCGAACGGTTTTATTGACAGAGCGCTTTTTGGTCGGGAGTTGAACGCAATAATGGCTCAGACCGATGAATACCGTGCTGAAATTGATACGCTCAGCAGTTCAGTCACAGGAGATGGCGCAAAGCTGAAAGAAACCGAGCGGCTGATAAAACTGGTCGAGCGTGGGAGAATGTTCACGGAATTTGACGCAGACTTGTTTTCAAAACTGGTTGACCGCATTTGTGCATTTTCTCGCAATGAGATCGGCTTTGTGCTGAAATGCGGATTGACGCTCAGAGAAAGGATTGATGAGTAGAGTGGAGCATATTCCTTACGGCTATCGCATTGAGAACGGAAAAGCGGTGATTGATGAAACTGCGGCAGAGCAGGTTCGGAGATTATTTGAAAACTACCTCAGCGGCGATTCGCTGAAAAAAGCGGCCGAAAACGCAGGTATCGCAGGAAATCACGGCACTATCAAACTGATGTTGCGGAACCGCCGCTACTTGGGAGATGACTTTTACCCTCCGATAATCAGCGAGGAGATGTTCAATGCTGCAGCAGAGGAGCTCCAAAGCCGTGCTGAACGGCTCGGCAGAAACGGTCATGTAAGAAAAGAACGGTCGATGAATATCCCTGTGCGGTTCACATTTATCAGCGCAGCAGATTATTTCGAGGATCCTGTTCGGCAGGCAGAATATATGTATGGATTGATAAAGACAGAGGTGACGAACATTGAGTAACATAACGATAATCCCGGCAAGACCCCAGCGGGCTAACTCACAGCAGAATGAAACGGAAAAACCAAAGCTGCGTGTGGCTGCGTACTGCCGCATCAGCACGGACAGCGATGAGCAAGCGACCAGCTACGAAGCTCAAGTTTCGCATTATACAGAGCAGATCACCCGAAACCCCGAATGGGCATTTGCGGGTATTTACGCAGATGACGGTATCTCCGGCACGAATACCAAAAAGCGTGAGGAATTCAACCGTATGATAGCCGACTGTATGGACGGCAGAATCGACATGATTATCACAAAGTCCATAAGCCGATTTGCCCGTAACACGCTTGACTGCCTTAAATACATACGTCAGCTTAAGGAGCGTAATATTCCCGTATTCTTCGAGAAAGAGAACATCAACACTCTGGACGCAAAAGGTGAGGTTTTGCTTACGATAATGGCTTCGCTGGCACAACAGGAATCGCAGTCGCTTAGTCAGAATGTGAAACTGGGCTTGCAGTTCCGCTATCAGCGTGGTGAGGTGCAGGTCAACCACAGCCGTTTCCTCGGCTACACCAAGGACGAGAACGGCAGACTTGTGATCGACCCGGAGCAGGCAGAGGTGGTGCGAAGGATTTTCCGT
Source organism: uncultured Oscillospiraceae bacterium (assembly GCA_934448295.1). Classification (GTDB taxonomy): domain Bacteria; phylum Bacillota; class Clostridia; order Oscillospirales; family Ruminococcaceae; genus CAG-115. The sequence continues at coordinate 50,213 of CAKSEY010000019.1, read as the reverse complement.
GAGTACCTTGACGGTTACAGTACCGATAAGATAGCCGCCGGGTTGGAGCGTGACGGAATACTCACCGGCGCGGGGAATCCTCGTTGGCACACAAGCACGGTAGCAAAGATACTGCGCAACGAAAAGTACATGGGCGATGCGCTTCTTCAAAAGACCTACACGGTGGATTATCTTTCCAAAAAGCGCATAAAGAACAACGGGATAATGCCGCAGTACTACGTTGAGAACGACCACGAAGCAATTATTCCAAAAGAGATTTTTATGCGTGTTCAGGACGAACTTGTTCGCCGCAGGCTTGTAAAAGTCAGCCCTAACGGGAGAAAACATGGTTTCAGCAGTAACCACGTGTTTTCGCAGATGATAGTCTGCGGGGAGTGCGGCGAGCTGTTTCGCCGTGTTCACTGGAACAATCATGGCTGCCGTTCTATCGTCTGGCGCTGTCTTAGCCGTTTGCAGCCGACAGGTGTGATTTGTCACGCTCGGACGGTAAGCGAAGAAGTGCTGAAAAATGTGGTCGTGCAGGCATTCAATGAGCTCCTCGGCAGTAGAAGCACCTATCAGAAGCGGCTTCGGGACAACCTTGCAGTGGTGCTTCGTGGGTATGAAGATGAGCTGGCTTTGGAGATAGACAAGCGGCTGGCTGAACTTCAGCAGGATCTTATCAACCACGCTTCCCGCAAGGAGGACTACAACGACATTGCCGATGAGATATTCCGACTTCGTGAGATGAAACAGAAGAACTTCACCGACACCGCCGTCCGTGACGAACAGGTCAAGCGTATCAATGAGCTGAACGAGTTCATTGAGCAGCAGGATTCCGAGCTTACCGAGTTTGACGAGAGCCTTGCCCGGCGGTGGCTCAAGGAGATTACCGTCTGGGAAGACAATTGTACTGTTGAATTGAAATCTGGAATTAAGGTCGAAGTTGAAAGATAAACAGGGTCTGAAAAAATAACTGTGCAAACGCGAATAAACCCGAAAAACATACCAAAGCTAAAAATGCAGCAAAACAGGGCAACGCTGGAGAGCGCCCCGATGCAGCTGCAAGATATTCTACTTCACCGGTATCTTTCGGCGGATAAACTCTGGGAGTGTGAGGTGACCTCCCCCAGTGTGGAAGGCAAATCGATATTCAGAATTGTAGTTGAGCGTAACACTGTGACTGTAATCACCAATCAATACACCGCAGAGCTCGCCCTCATAGCCATATAGGTCATTAAGTGAAAACTGCAGTTCTTCACTGGTTTTTTGCTCCTTGCGTAAATGATCACGTTTTCACAATATTTTCTTCCCAAAGTCACGCATAATATTCTTCGAACGTATCAAGGCACAGGCACCCCAGACGTCCTTTCGGGTAGCACGCGCCGCAGTCTATAAAGATATTCCTGCCGTTCTTATAGATTTCTGGCTTTCCCGAGAAATACGGCGTAGGAGTATGCCCCATAACCGTAAATATGCTATTGTCGTCAAAATACTGCTGCGATGGGTCGGGTCGGCAGGAAAGCAAGTCGTCGTCCGTGTATTCGCTTAATTTCTTTCCAGGCTTGTAATTTCCAAGCCCAGCGTGAACAAGCACAAAAGATTTATCTCCGACATCGACTGTTTCTAACAATGTGAATTCTTTAAGATAATCAATAACTTTTCTTCTCTGGCGGGAGTCGAGTTTGCAAAAGTCTGAAAGCGTAGTCTTTCCGGTGTCACTGATCCACACCTGAAGCACCTGTGAAAGTTTGCCATCAAGCCCGCCACTTTTCTCAAGTATTTTATCTATTTTCGGAAGCAGTTCCAGAGCTATTAAGTCATGATTCCCCATAAGAGGATACACATTTGGACGGCTCATCATGTCAAGCAATACCTTCATAGGCGCTTCTCCACGATCCACTACATCGCCTATCACATAAAGAATATCGCTTTCTTTAAAGTCAATTTGGCGAAGAATTTCTGCATATTTGTCGTACATTCCGTGAATATCGCTTATAACATAAGTCATAAAGAAATCCCCCTTTATTCGCTTGTCCCTTAAGCCTTATTCTTCGTAAGGTTCAATCAGCCATTTTCCCGAGTCTGTTACCTGATAATACTTATCATTTTCCGTATCAACCATAAGTACCGGAATAACTCCGCTGTTGAGAACAGTGCCGTCTATGTAATAGTGAGATTCTCCGTCAAAAAAAATGTCGTGGAAGAACTTGTCGCCGGATATTTCGGCGGTGCCGACATGACCTGCGACTACTTTCATATCAAGTCCCTCGATTTTGCCGGTTTCAGCGGGATATTTTGAGGTGAATATATCTTCTGATGTTCCCCATTCCCACATATCACCCGCTTCTTCATCAATACCAGCGTGAACGAAAATCGTGTTTCCCTCCACATAATACAGCGGAAGGGAAGAAAGCCAGTTGATATACCTCTTATCATCGCTGTCATCTCCACATTCCTCTATACGAGCATATACAGAATTGTTGCTTATGGTTGATGATCCGTTGACTACCCATTCATCGTGGTTGCCGAGCAGAGCAACAATTTTGTTCGAACCGAAACGCTCCTGAAGCTTCATTATCATATCCAGAACACCGCAGTTATCCGGACCGCCGTGGACATAATCACCAAGAAGAATGAGCTTTGCCTTGCCCTGTTCGATATCATCAAGAACAAGTGAAAGTGCGTCCTCAAATTCTGCAAGGCAACCGTGAATATCACTCATACAGTAAATTATCATTGTAAATTCCTTTCACGAGCCGCTTTCTTTAGCATTGCTATTGTTGAAACAAAGTCGCCCCCGATTGAAAAACACACGGACTTGGGCGGCGCTGCAATAGAAGGTGACGGTAGCCTCCAACTGATTGTCGAGGCAAATCGGTCTGTTGTTAAAAGCCACGGATATTTCGGGGACAAATGAGACTTTCTCGAAATGTTACGCCAGCTCGTGATGCTCCGCGTTTTCCTTAAGATAACCTAAAACCGCTTCAAATGTTTGTACGCTCATTGCTTCTCTCCTTTTCTGATTAATTCTGTCCAGATCGCTTTCAGAAATTTGAATCCGAAGCTTTTCTCCACCTGTTCCTTATCCTTTGTATCGATAAGAGGATAATAACAGGCTTGGGGAATAAAGCACTTTTTTGTTTTATCTTCATAGTAATAATGAGGTTCGTATACGGGCATATCATTATTCATTGGACCGCTTCCTGCGACCAAAACCAACTGCTTTATTATATCTTCTTCTTTGTTAAAATCAGGCTGTTTTTCGGGGTGAATGTTTCCTGTATTCCCGTCAATATTCGGGCGCATGCCCTTAGATACACCTCCGAAATAAACATGTTCCTCAGCACCATGCAGGATGCTTTTGTCTATACAATATGGCATAAAGAGCACACCGTCATAGGCTTTCCACTCATCTGGAAACTTTCCTTCTATGGAATAATACACCCAGCGCAATTCTTTCAAGGCATTGATTCCCTGTCTGGGATTTCTTGTACCCTTTTTCAATACTATTCCATTATTCAGTTCAATGGTTTCGTTTTCCAACAATTCGCTGATTGTCATAATTGTACCTCCTCAAAGTTGTTTTGTGCTTACATTTATATTATGGGAGCTGCTATCTTCAACATTCTGAAGATAGTCGGCTATTTTGAATACTTTTCCGCAGTTTTTTTCAAAGATTCGCGGATTTTTTCACGGATATCCTCGTCCATTATCTCAACGATATCGGAATACTGCATTGCCCACTGAACGATAAGCGATGAAGATGTGGTGACTTCAACATAATCATACCCCTCGCAGCAGGGCTTTTTCAGCTTTCTGAATTTATTCCCGAACCAGTTGTGAAGCACGGTATACTTGTCCTGCGGAATTTTGATTGTAATACTCTGCGGGGTATCGTAACCCATATACAAATGCTCGCTCATATATTTAACGGGGTCCCAGTGTTCGATTCTGACTGAAGAAACCCGTTTCAGCGGCTTGCCATTTTCATCAGTCGATACCTCAATATCGCTCATAAGGTCGATACGGAAATGCAGATAGTTTTCCTTATCATCTGTTTTTCCAAGCAGAAAGTACATATCGTGATAAACGACGATATGAAAAGGGCTGATACGAGATGTTTTTTCGTTTGGCACAAGGATTTTTTCAGAGTTATAACGGCTATACCGAAATTTAATCTGCACTCCGTCATTTATTGCAGACTGAATTTGCATAACATTTCTGCCGATATCTACATCTCCCGTCCCGTTATCGGAAACTGCGCGGAGAGTGCTCTTTCTTCCGAAAATGCCGTTCGAATCAAATTTCAGCTTATTTTTCTTTCGGTCAAACAGCGGATTTTCATAATACCTGCTTGCTGTGGATATTATCTTTTTTATCAGCTTTACCTTTGTTTTTGATGAAACTGTGTCCGAAAAAACTATTGCATGGATAAGCTGATCCATTTCTTCCGTACTAAACAAATGAACAAATCGGATATCGGTTATCGGAGGCACCTTTGAAGGCATTTTGGAAAGCCGTTCGGATATTGTCTGCTTATCTGCGCCCTGCCGGCGTTTCAGCTTTTTTAATTCATTTTTCAGCTCCTTTATATCAAGGATATTTTCCTTATAGCCGCAATATTTGATCTTATAATCGCAGTCCACCTCCGGAGAATACTCCAAGGGATTGATCTGACGAAGTATATCATCAATACAGTTTGATAATGTCGCAGCATTTTCCGTTGTTGCGCATCCGGTATCTTTTAACGCTTCAAGAATTTGCTTTTGGGTGACCGGGTGGTTTTCATCGGAAATATCCTTAAGTACTGAAATTATCTGTATTGTTTTATCCTCTGCCATATAATTCCCTTAGCTTTCTTTTCCACTTTCTATCAACCTTTTGACTTCCAGCTCCGTTAGTCCGAACTGTTTTGCCAGTTTTTTGGGGTCAGAGCACTGTTTACAATCTATACCATATGCACAGCACAACAGCTTAAACTCATCTTGGGAAAGATTCTGACGAACAAGCCCTATCAGCTTTTCATAGGAACCGTCTTCGTCAAATTCATAAACATTTTCATTGGCTATGTCTAACTCTGCTTCGTCAAGATAAATAGCATTTGACAGCTTTTCACTATTACCAGTACCGCTGTTTATCTCCGAAACCGCCTCTGCCATTATTCCTCTGAAAACCCGTTGGTAAGAATAAGTTGTAAATTTAATTCCCATTGTCTCATCAAAGCTGAAATATGCTGTTATAAGCTCCAGCCACCCCCTTTGTGAGAGGTCGTCATCATCCAATGTGAACTTCTGAAACTGCTGTTTTACTTTCTTTACAATGCTTTTTATCAGCTTATTATAGTCATCGTTATACTCTATCATTGTTTTTCCTCCGGAATTTTTATACCTAGTAACAGTATACCATCAGCATCTACTTCTGTATCAGTGCGCTTGAATGCACATTAATTATTAACATACAAAATCTCTGATAAGATTTTCCTAGAATATTCCTTATCAGTAAATGTTCCAATATCTATAGACAAAAATACTTGAATAGATATGTTCCATCTATAAACTCTATTTCAAACTTAACCAGCTGACTTTATGATAGTACAGTTATACCTCATACCGCCGTTTGTCAGTAGTATGTAGGTAAAATCCGTACACAAGGTTGTCCCTATGACATCTATATTGCCCACCGACACACCACTTCCGCACACCCGACCCACGTCCTGTGTATCGCTGTGAAACTGCTGTCACCGCAGACATATTCCCCTATACGCCAAATCACCATATTCCACCAAAACAGTGCAGTCTGCCCAATGCCCACAAACCGCACCGTTAAGCCATATATCCCGATTTACTCCTCTTTCCTTGACATCGCAACCACGCACTCAACGTGGCTTGAAGCTATGGCATGATCGTGCGGGGATATATTGATTATATCATAAACGCCTGGCACATTCAAGCAACTCTCTGTTGCGAAAAGCTTCCTTGCCATATAGAGTACCACAAATTTGCGCGCTTTTCACGCATATATTTCAGCAGCTCAAGTATCGCTCACAATACTCCGAAAAGCCCTTTGCAGCGCAAAAAGTATACCTCCCGGCTTACAGTAAAACGTCTGTATGCTTACCGATAAGCCCGTATAATTCCGGTCTCCTGTTTTTAAGTCCGCCAATTTCACGAGTTCTGTACTTCCGCAGCATATCTACATCCAATTCAGCCACAAACACTCCCTCTTCGCTGCCCGCTTCACTCACAAGCATATCGCGGGGAGTTCCGGTCTCCGTATTGTATATAACGCCGTCGAACAGCGTTGAATGTCCGTTACAGCCGCGATATCCAGCCGGATAGTTGCAGGTAGCAATAGCCAGCATATTCTCATAAGCCCGGGCGCGCAGCTGAGCCAATCTGTTTATTTCCATAGGACAAGCGTTCGGTACGAGGATCAGCTCCGCGCCCATGAGCGTCAAAATCCTTGCAGATTCGGGGAATTCCCTGTCATAGCATATCATCGAACCTGCCCTGAGCGTTCCCTCCCTGGTATCAAGCTCCTCGACAAAGAAGCCGTCGCCTGCGTCAAGTACGCCCTCGTCATCGTCCTCTCCGAAGTCGCAGATATGTACCTTTGAATAACGATACGCCATTTTTCCGCGTCGGTCAAACAGGCAGACTGTGTTTCTGGGCTTTGGCTCGTGCTTTTCCAGCAGCGTAATCGCTATTGCCATATCCAGTTCCCGGGCAAGCTCCGAAAAGCTCTTTACATACCCGCTGTTTAATGGAACGGAGTTTTGCTCCAGCCATTCTTCATTATGTGGGAACATATATCCGCTGCTCCACATTTCAGGGAACAACGCTATATCCGCGCCTTTTTCCCTGGCTCTGCGGCAAGCGTTTATTCCCTTTTCAATGTTTTCCTGTAGGTTTACGGCGGGCGTCAGCTGTAAAAAAGCTATCTTCAGTTTCACTCATTCCACTCCAAACATAAAAAATAAACTATCCGGACGGATCCTGATATGTAGTAAATCAATTATAACACTCCCGCCGCAAAAAGTCAAACCTGAACGCAGAAGCTGCCTTGGTTTCGGTCTGATCGTTCTGCCGATTTAAGGCAACCTGTCATAGTTTGAGCAAAGGTTTCCCTGGACCTATCACAGAGGATATGAATGGCTTTCACAGTTTTCTGCCCGAACGAACCTCAAAGCGGTATTTGACGACACCGAGATCTAACTTTACACAGAACCTCTTTCCGCAGGCTGCCTTTACATTACCATGAGGTAAAAGCTCAAAGAAGAACTTCTGCTGATTCATGGCGGTCGGTGCAAGTAAAGCCGCCTCCATGCCGCTTAAGAACCACAAGGGCATTCCATCTTTATAATTGCACACCCCCGACAGGGATCTTACCTTGTGCGTCACACCGTTTGTGCACCCATAACCAATAATATTATTTAGTAATTACGTCAACATATTGCTAAAAAGGATCATTAGTTAAAATTTGTTTCCATTTAAGGCGAAAACATCGCTTAAAAAATTTTCCGCCGACCTGAAGCCAGCTTTAAGTTTTTATGCTTCCGGTTTTAACGGGCCATAGTAATAGGAAGCCGTCGCACCTCCGTCCACAAGGAACGTTGAACCAGTAATGAACGCACCCCTGTCGCTCATAAGAAGCTCAGCGACGTTAGCTACCTCGTCGGCTGTTCCGGGACGTCCGGCGGGGCATTTAGCGAACATATTCTTGTAAAAATCTCCCCGGGGGCCGTTGAATTCGTCCACTGCAAGCGGAGTAACTATGATCCCGGGGGCGATAGCGTTCAGCCGCGCGCCGCGCCTGCCCCATTCCACCGACTGCGCCATAACGCGCTTTTCATTGCAGCGCTTCGCAAGCTGATAGGCATGCAGCGTATCGCGTATATTCCCAGGCTGTAAGAAATCAAGCCCGAGAAGCTCCTCCGCGGGCACCGTCGCGAGCAGTGCGTCCTGCTCGGGGGTCAGGGCGGGCATACGCCAGCCGGATTGGCTCGAAATGGTAACTCCCACTCACCCGGGAACGATCACCTTCCCGACTTCCTCCAGCAGTACGGCGGTTCCGTAGAGGTCTACCCTAAGTATCGCCTCGATGGGAGCCTGGCTGGGAGAAACTCCTGCGGCATTCACCAACATTCTGATATCTCCGTACCTCTGCCCCTCGGCAATCAGCGCCTTTATGGAGCTGCGGTCGGACAGGTCTGTTTCCATCGGGACTGCGTCAAATCCCGCTTCATTCATTATCCGGGCGATGTTCTGCGCGTTTTCGGGCTTCTTGTCGCCGACCACTATCTTCATGCCCGCGCCCATGCGCCTTGCAATAGCCATTCCGATCTGACCCGCGCCGGTCAGCAGCATTACAATTTTCATATTTTCATCTCGCTGACCCACTTTTCAAGCGCCGGATTCGCACTGTCCACGCTGCTGCCATGGATAGCCAGTCCATTTGTGACCACTGCGCCCGGCGCAGCTTTCTTTATATCCTGGACGGTTCCGGAAAGCCCGCTGCCCTCGTGTGTGCAGAACGGGTGTATCGTCTTTCCGGCGAGGTCGTAATTCTCCAGAAACGTATAAACCGCCATGGGCATTGTTCCCCAGTAGTTGGGATATCCGAGATAAATCTCGTCATAACCGTCCAGATCACCGGGCAGACCCGGAACCACGGGACGCGCATTTTTCTGCAGGTCGGCTTTTGCCTCGGCAATGCACTTCTGGTAGTTCTCGAAGTACGGCTCCGCCTGTTTGATTTTAAAGAGCTTCCCGCCCGTTATGCCAGCCAGCATTTCTGCCGCCTTTTCCGTGTTTCCTACTGCAATATTACGGTAAGCACCTCCGAAATAATTCTCTCCTGCGCGGGAATAAAACGCTATCAAAACTGCCATTTAAAACACACCTTTCCTGTTGTGATTCTTTATTAATATTATACACGAACGAGCCCAGGAAATCAATTCTGCTTTCAGCGTTTTTTGATAAGGAAAACTTATTCGAAAGGCGCTGCCAGGAAGTCCCGGACAGCGCCTTTTATTATTTATCAAACTGAGCCTTCAGCAGCCCGGCAAATTCCTCAACGTAAAAGCCGGAGTTATCCTTTTTCCAGAACGCGCAGTAATTGTGCATTATCGGCTCGCCGCCCCTCGTAAGCGGGATACGGGCAATGGCAGCCGCGCCGTTTCCCTCCGCCGGAAGAAACCCCTTGCGGCCTATGACCATCATCCGGGCTTCCTCAAGATTCTGTGCAAAGAGAAATTCTCCCTGAAATCCCACCACTGTGCGGAAGTATTCCTGTTCCGTTTCGCGCTGGGACTCGGAAGCGACCAGAATACAGGGCAGATTTTTCAGTTCCTGGACGGTGATATGCTCCTTCTGCGAAAGCGGACTGTGCGCGGATATCTCAACGCAGCGCCTGCCGGAAGCCAGTATAAGATTTACATATTCATCAGAAAACGCCCTTCGCTGGTCGTTGAAGATAATATCCGCCTGTTCGCTGCGCAGCATTGCGTACAGCTCCTCGTGATTTCCGTATGCCACAGATACGGCAACGTCGGGGTGTTTTTCAGAAAACAGCTCCAGAGCCCGGTGGAACTCGCTGCCGGTATAACAGCGGAGATATCCGAGCCTCAGCGCCGCCTGTTCGCCCTTGGCGATTTTTGCCGCCTCGCTGCACATCCGTTCGTAATCAGCCGTCAGCACCAGGCTCTTCTGATAGAAATACTCCCCGGCGGGCATCAGCGTAAAGGTTCGGTTTTTTCGCTCAAGGAGCTGAAAGCCCAGCTCCCGCTCCAGCGCCTGAACCTGCTGGGATATGGCGGACTGCGAGATGAAGTTTTCCTCCGCCGCTTCGGAAAAGCTGTTCAGCCTGACAACGGACTGGAAGTATTTTAGTTGTTTGAGCATGGGTTTCTCCTTTGCAGCGTTTCATAACATAAGTTTACCGCAAAGATAATTATAGCATAAACCGTCCGTTTAGTCAATCAATGGAATGCGCAAAATATGAGAAGCTGTGAAAGGTTTAGACAGCCGAAATATGCCCGCTAATCAATTATTATCGCCCTTCACATATTTCGTGGTTTTCACAAAGATAACGCTGACAAAGAACACGATGATCTCCACGACGGGCATTACAAACCACAGGCTGCCGCCGTCAAACATCAGCGGGAAAGTCAGGATAGCGATACTGCTGAGGATAATATTCCGGAGCAGCGAAATGCACAGCGATTTCCTGACGCTTAAAATGGACTGCAAATAATAGGAGCTCAGCAGGTTTATTCCCATTGGCAGAAAGGCTATGAAATAGGTGCGTATCGCGCTTTGCGCAAGCGTTTCGATTTCCCCGCCGACCTCCATAAACGCCCCGCATATTACCAGGGGGAACAGTATTCCGCTCAGCGAAAAAACAGCGCCCATTATCGCGATCGTCAGATAGGACATCCTCCTGATCCCTCGTATCCTTTCCCACTTCCCTGCGCCGTAATTCGTCGCGATTATCGGCTGGATAGTCTGCCCCACTCCGGTGAACAGGGAGTTCACCAGAATAACGCAGTTTGAAATCACACTGTACACCGACAGCGCGGATCCTCCGCAGTATTTCAGTATCTGTACGTTAAAAAGCAGCACGATAAATCCGTTCGCAAGTTCGTTAAAAAAGCTGGAAATTCCGTTCCCGATTATCTGCCCCACGCTTGGAATTATATGCTTCGGCTTTATGAATTTCAGCCCGTTTTTCCTGCTGAAAAAATGCGTGCTTCCGACCACGACCTGCACTATCATACCCAGCACGGAAGCAAGCGCTGCTCCCCCGATACCCATATTGCAGGGAAACACAAAGACAATGTCCAGAACGATGTTGACCGCTCCGCCGAGCAGAACTCCCGCCATCGCCCTGTTCGGGTCGCCGTCCGCGCGGACGAAAATCGCGATATAGTTCGAAAACACCGCCACCGGAAGGAACATATCTATGTATCTCATGTATGCCAAAGCATACGGATAAAGGGTATCGTTCGCTCCCATTATCCGCAGTATCGGCGTAATGCCGAATCCATACGCCAGCCATAATATCAGCGCGATCACCGCCAGAGTAAAAAACGACAGCGTGAAAAAGCGGTTTGCCTTTTCATTGTTTCCAGTGCCCCTGCTCACGTTCATCCGAACAGAGCCGCCTACGCCGAACAGTATCCCCATAGACATCAGAATGCACAGCAGCGGCGTGGTGATACTCAGCGCGGCAAGGGCGTCGGCTCCCACGCCTTTTCCCACGACCACCGCGTCTGTCAGCGTGTAGATCGACATTACCATCGCGCTTCCCAGAGATGGCACCAGGAAGCGGAAGTACAGTTTTTTCAGGTTATCTTTCAGAAAATCCATTGTTGTTCCTCCAAATAAAAAAACCAGACAAGACTAAACGTCTTATCTGGCTCATGATGATCATGTCCCGATCCGGGAATCTCATTTGCATTTGAGACACCTTGCATGGTGCGTTACACGCACCGTCCGACCGTACTATTATAGCAAAGTTTATTTGAGTTGTCAATACTTTTTCAACTTTTTTTGTTGAAATCCTGCCTGGGATCTTGTCGGTCGTTCCGCCTGACAGACGGCGCGCTGTCCATGATAAGATCCCTTAAAACGCCGTACATATCAATTATTTCTGCCGAGTATTTTTCGATATATTCTCTGACTTTCCCGTTCAGATATCCTCCGGATTCCAATATGATGAATCAATTATAGCATACCATAATAAATATGTCAATGCAGAAGCTGCGCGGTGCTGCCCTTAAATGTATATAATTCATTTGCGCATATCAAAATGATATAATATATATTCCAAATTTAGATTATACATTTTTTCAAAGAAGTATTATAATATAATCTGCAAAAAGTATGTAATTTTTTTACATATTAACTGTTCAACGCACAAAAGGAGGTCAAATATGATAAACAAAGGCTTCCAGGGGCAAATGTCCGATAAGTTCCGGTCGGCAGTGTTCATAATCCTTTCAGGAGGATTTCAGGACGCGTATACATACTACTGTCGGGGAGGAGTTTTCGCGAACGCACAGACAGGCAACATCGTGCTGATGTCTGCGGCGCTTTTCCGCGGAGAATGGGGCACGGTGACCAAGTACCTCGTGCCGGTGCTGTCGTTCCTGCTGGGGATCGCGGTAGCCGAGCTGGTGCATATACACTACCGCAAACAGGAAAAGATACACTGGCGGCAGATAGTCCTGATAGAAGAAATAGTTCTGCTGTTCACAGTAGGTTTTATTCCGGAATATCTCGACCCGCTGGCGAACGCGCTGGTGTCGTTCGTATGCGCGCTCCAGGTGCAGACATTCCACAAGATACACGGGCAGCCGTACGCAAGCACGATGTGTATAGGAAATATGCGCAGCGGCATGGAATCGCTGTGCGCTTACATACGCAATCACGACTGCGAAACGCTTATAAAGTCGCTGACTTATTTCGGAGTTATCGGGGTGTTTGCAGCGGGGGCTGGCATAGGCAGCGTCCTGACTTCAATGATAGGCCACGCTACCATCTGGGTATGCTGCGGACTGCTTTCGGTAAGCTTCTTCCTGATGTTCATACACGAAAAGCAGGAAAATGACAATAACCGCTGAATGCGGATAATATATAGATAAAGACAGAAAGGAGATACAATATGAGCAAAAGAAAACGTGCGGTGTTCATCGTCGTATGGGTGGCTCTGATGGTCGTGGTGCTTGTCGCGGCACTCGTTGTTGGCAGCAGCGGAGAAAGCGAGTCCATCAAGGTAGTCATGCGCGACGCAGTGCTGCACGGCACAAACAAGGTCAGCCTGTTTGGAATAAAGGACGTGAATCCGGCGTACATATCATCATTGATAGTATGCGGCGTGCTGCTTCTCGCAGCGGCAGTGATACGCATATTCGTCATACCGCGGTTTAAAATGGTCCCGGGTAAATTCCAGATGGTGCTTGAACAGCTTGTTGGATTTTTCGACAACCTCGCAAAATCCAGCAGTCCTCATAAAAACACATTTCTGGGGGCGTATGTTTTCGCGGCTGGCGTTTACATATTCGTGGGAACGCTCTTCGAGCTCTTCGGAATACAGGCGCCGACCACTGCGGGAGGAACGATCTCGTTACCCGCGCCGTTATCGGATATCAATGCGGCGATAATGCTGGGCTGCCTGTCATATCTGGTTATCCTCAGCGGAGGTATCGCGGGCGCAAGGATAAAGGGCGTGGGAAGGACGCTAAAGGAATTCTCGCTGCCAATTTCAATGAGTTTCCGTCTTTTCGGCGCGCTGCTCAGCGGTCTGCTGGTCACGGAGCTCGTGTACTATAACATCAGCCTGAGCTTTGTTCTCCCGGTTTTCGTGGGAATAATGTTCACGCTGCTGCACGCGCTTATTCAGGCGTATGTACTCACAATGCTGACGGCAATGTTCTACGGAGAGGTCTCCGAGCCGCCGATCAAGGCAATAAAAAAGCGGATCTCCAAATCCGCAAACAAAGAATAACAGCTATGGAGGAAACAACTATGAAGAAATCAGTTAAGAAGTTAGTAATATGCGGGATCGTTGCGCTGATGGTATGCGCACTTTGCAGCCTAGTGGCTTTCGCTGCGGCTGATAAGCCCGAGCCCGCTCCGCAGGACGGCGCCAGCGTTTCTCAGGAAGCCCAGACCAGCGATAATGACTCCACCGGCAGCAAGGCTATCGCGGCAGGTATCTGCGTTGGTATCGCAGCGTGCGGCGCAGGCATAGGCATGGGTCTTACCACTGCGAAATCCTCCGAGGGCATTTCACGCCAGCCCGAAGCCGCAGACAAGATCCGTACCAACATGATGCTCGGTCTGGTGTTCATCGAGACCGCTATCATTTACGCCCTGGTTGTTGCAATACTTATCATCTTCGTACTGTAAGGGGGTAATTTTATGGGAATCCCTCTGAATGTAGACTGGCAGCAGATACTGCTGCATCTGTTCAATTTCATCATTCTCGCCGGAGGTCTGTGGCTGCTGCTTTACAAGCCGGTCAAGAATTTCATGGCAAAACGCGAGGCTTACTACAAGGACATGGATAAGGCGGCAAACGACAAGCTTGCTTCTGCCGAAGCCGAGCAGCAGAAGTACTCCGGGCTTATCGAAAAGGCTCAGGAAGAAGCGGCAGACATCAAGAAAAAGGCTATGGCCGACGCTGAAACCGCCGCTAAGTCCCACATTGAGGACGCCGAGCATGAAAAGCAGCGCATAATCGACGACGCCAGAAAAGCCGCTCAGGCAGAGAAAAACAAGGTTCTCCAGGAAGCAAACGCGCAGATCGAAGAAATGGTATCTGCCGCCATGGACAAGCTGCTTGTACCTGCCGGCAGCGCGTATGACAGCTTTGACGATCCCGGAAAGGAGTAATGACTGATGACAGAACACGAGATCAGAAAAATCGAGGTCGAAGCGTTCGTTTACAGCCGTGAAACTCCCACGGACGAACAGCTTAAAAAGGTACAGGATTTTCTGGAGAAGAAGTACAGCGCCGCAGTCGCCGTTATCCCGAAGCAGGACGACAGCGTGCGCGACGGCTTCCGCATCGAGATAGGCACTTCCACCTACAAGTGGAACCTCGACCGCATATTCGACTGGAGCGCCGAGGGGCGCGCAAAGCAGCTAAAGGAAAGCATTTCCGAGGCTATCCGCGGCAAGCAGGACGTCCTGCCGATGATACGCCAGGCTATCGAGGATTTCGAGCCGATACCCAGGGACGAGGAAGTCGGCACGGTGCTCACCGTCGGCGATGGAATCGCGACGATAAGCGGCCTTGAGGACGCTGAATACGGCGAAATTCTGCTGTTTGAATGCGGCATAAAGGGCATGATACTCGACCTTAAGGAGGATGAGATCGGCTGCGTTATATTCGGCGATGAAAGCGAAATAACCGAAGGCAGCATAGTCCGCCGCACAAAGAAAGTAGCCGGAATCCCGGTGGGAGAAGCGTTCCTGGGGCGCGTTATCAACGCCCTTGGCGAGCCTGTGGACGGAAAAGACCCGATAGCCCAGGAGGACTATTATCCTATTGAAAACCCCGCGCCCGGCATCATCGACCGTCAGCCGGTAAACCGCCCTATGGAAACCGGACTTCTTTCGATAGATTCCATGTTCCCGATAGGCAGGGGTCAGCGTGAGCTGATAATCGGCGACCGTCAGACTGGAAAGACCGCCATCGCACTGGACACTATCCTCAATCAGAAGGGCAAGGGCGTTGTCTGCATTTACGTTGCCATCGGTCAGAAGGCTTCCTCAGTGGCGCAGCTTGCCGAGAATCTCCGCAAGCACGGCGCGATGGATTACACGATAATCGTCAACGCCACCGCCAGCGATTCTGCGACATTGCAGTACATCGCACCGTATTCCGGCTGCGCAATGGGCGAGTTCTTCATGAACCACGGCAGGGACGTGCTGATAGTTTACGACGACCTGTCAAAGCACGCTGTTGCATACCGTACCCTGAGCCTGCTGCTGGAGCGCTCCCCCGGCCGTGAAGCTTACCCCGGCGATGTATTCTACCTGCATTCGCGTCTGCTGGAGCGTTCAGCGCACCTTTCAGACGCGCTCGGCGGCGGCAGCATGACCGCCCTCCCGATAGTAGAAACTCAGGCGGGCGACGTATCCGCGTATATTCCTACAAACATAATCTCCATAACGGACGGTCAGATATTCCTTGAAAGCGACCTGTTCCATTCCGGTCAGCGACCTGCCGTCAACGTCGGACTTTCCGTATCCCGTGTAGGCGGCGCAGCGCAGACAAAGGCGATGAAAAAGGCCACCGGCGCTATCCGTCTGGATCTCGCACAGTACCGCGAAATGGAAGTGTTCATGCAGTTCTCCAGCGACCTTGACGAAGCCACCAAGAAGCAGCTCCGTTACGGTCAGGGACTTATGAGACTGCTCCGCCAGAAGCAGTATAACCCCTACAAGCAGCATGAGCAGGTAATTCTGCTGACGGCGGCTATGGGACATATATTCCAGGATATCGCCGTGGATAAAATACCGCAGTTCAGCCGTGATATGCTGGACGCAGCAGCGGCGGAGCTCCCCGACCTCTGCGAGAAAATAGACCGCACGGGTGAAACCACCGAAGAGGACAGAAATTCCCTGCTGGAACTCGCACAGCGCTTTCTGGAGCGTAACAGCGGTTAAGGCGGTGCGCTATGGCTAATACGAAAGAGATAAAGGATCGCATAAAGAGCGTCCGGGATACTCAGAAGATAACCAACGCAATGTACCTTATAGCTTCCACGAAAATGCGCAAGACAAAATCGGAGCTTGACCACACCCGCCCCTATTTTGAGGCGATAAAGGGCGAAATAAAGCGTATCTTCCGAACTGCCAAGGAAGTAGAGAGCCAGTATTTCTACCCCGAGGACAGCATTCACACGCTGACCGGCACCTACGCCTGCCTGGTGATAACCGCCGACAAGGGTCTTGCGGGAATGTACAACCAGAACGTTATCCGCGAAGCTGAAAAGCTGCTGAAAGACCACCCGGACACGAAGCTGTTCGTCGTCGGCGAATACGGCAGGCAGTATTTCGCGCACCACGGAATTCCTGTGGAGCGCAGCTTTCTCTACACGGCGCAGAACCCCACAATGCAGCGCGCGAGGGAAATAAGCTCCATTCTGCTGGAGATGTTCGAAAAACGCGAGGTCTGCAAGATATTTGTGGTTTATACGGATATCAAAAACGGAATGTTCGAGGAGGCAAAATCCGAAAGACTTCTGCCGTTCCACCGCAGGACTTTTGCAGACAACACCACCGAAAAGGCGATAACCAAGCCGTTTGAATTCACGCCGTCGGTGAACGCGGTGCTGGATACCCTGGTGCCGAGCTATGTTTCAGGCTATATTTACAGCGCGCTGGTAGACAGCTTCTGTGCGGAGCAGAACGCCCGCATGACCGCGATGAATTCCGCAAACCAGAACGCAGAAAAGCTTCTGGGCGAGCTGTCAGTGCAGTATAACCGTTCAAGACAGGCTGCGATAACCCAGGAGATAACCGAGATATCCTCCGGCGCAAAGGCGCAGAAGAGGAAGCTCGCAAAGAAGAAAAGTGAGGAGGCGTGCGGACATTGAGTACAGGTAAAATAACACAGATTTCAGGACCAGTTATAGACTGCAGGTTCGCCCCGGGCGAACTGCCTAAGATAAAGGAAGCGCTGACAGTAAACGTAAGAGGAAAGCAGCGCGTTATGGAAGTCGCACAGCACACAGGCAAGGACAGGGTACGCTGCATACTGCTGGGCGCAAGCGAAAACCTCGCGCGCGGCATGGAAGTAACTTCTTCCGGAAAGGCGATAAGCGTTCCGGTCGGCGACCGCACGCTCGGGCGTATGTTCAACGTTCTGGGCGAGCCTATCGACGGCGAGGGAGAACTCGCTGACGGTGAGCGCTGGGAGATACACCGCAAGGCTCCCGGATTCGAGGAGCAGCAGTCGGTGGCGCAGGTGCTCGAAACGGGTATCAAGGTAATAGACCTGCTGGAGCCGTACCCCAAGGGCGGCAAGATAGGTCTGTTCGGCGGCGCCGGTGTCGGCAAGACGGTGCTTATACAGGAGCTTATCCACAACGTTGCGATGGAGCACGGCGGCTATTCGGTATTTACCGGAGTCGGCGAACGCAGCCGCGAGGGTAACGATTTGTGGAACGAAATGCGCGAGAGCGGCGTTTCCGACAAGACCGCGCTGGTATTCGGTCAGATGAACGAGTCCCCGGGCGTGCGTATGCGCGTGGCGCTTTCCGGGCTTACGATGGCGGAGTACTTCCGTGACGTCCAGCATAAGGACGTACTGCTGTTCATAGATAACATATTCCGTTTCGTGCAGGCAGGCTCGGAGGTTTCCACGCTGCTGGGCAGAATGCCTTCCGCAGTTGGTTATCAGCCCACGCTTTCAGAAGAAATGGGAGCGTTACAGGAGCGTATCACTTCCACCAGGAGCGGCTCCGTTACCTCGGTGCAGGCGGTTTACGTCCCCGCAGACGACCTCACCGACCCGGCTCCTGCGACAACGTTCACACATCTGGACGCCACAACGGTGCTCAGCCGTAAAATAGCGGAACAGGGTATCTACCCCGCAGTAGACCCGCTGGCTTCCACCTCGAGAATTCTTGAAGCGGACATAGTTGGAAACGACCACTACGAAACCGCGAGAACCGTACAGGAGATACTCCAGAAGTACAACGAGCTGCAGGATATCATCGCGATACTGGGTATGGACGAGCTTTCCGACGAGGATAAGCAGGTAGTCACCAGGGCGAGAAAGATACAGCGTTTCCTGGCGCAGCCTACGCACGTTGCGGAAAAATTCACCGGAATCCCCGGCATATACGTTCCGCTGACGGAAACGATAAAGGGCTTCCAGGCGATAATTTCCGGCGAAATGGATAAGTACCCGGAGGCTGCATTCTACAATGTCGGCACTATCGACAATGTAGTCGAAAAGGCTGCAAAGCTTTAAGCGGGGTGCGCTATGAACACATTCAAAACGCATATCCTTGCGGCTTCAAACACGTTCTATGAGGGCGACTGCGAGTCGCTGATAATCCCGACGGCGGACGGGCAGTACGGCATTCTCGCGGGACACTGCGACATCATCAGCGCGGTTGTCCCGGGGATAATGACCTACCGCGTTCCTGGGGAGCCAAACCGCATTGCGGCGGTATCCTCCGGTCTTGTCAAAATAGAGGACGGAGAGGTGCTGGTGCTGGTGGATTCCGCAGAGCGCCCGGAGGAGATAGACGCCAACCGCGCCCGCGAAGCCGCTGCCGCCGCAAAGGAAGCCATGCTCCAGAAGCGCAGCATACGCGAATTCCACACGGCGCAGATGACCCTCGCAAGAGCCCTTACGCGGCTTAAAGTCAAGAGCATAAATCAACAGCCGTAAATAACAAGCCCGTCAGGGGCGCTTCTTCCCTGACGGGCTGTTTTTATGATACTTTTTTCTTTCCTTATTTACTGTCCAATACAGAGGAAATTCCATATCATTTTCATCCCATACTAACTTAAGGCTTTCACGGCGATTCCCTTCGCTTCGGAAATCATCAGCTTCCAGGCGCACGACATATCATTCATACATCCATTATTTTGTTCAGATCACATAAGCTTTTTTTATTAAAACTGGTCAAGATCAATTTAATTTGTTCCATTTACGCAGCACTTTGTTATTGACATTCGAGAGATATCATGTTATAATTACTATGTAGAATCTGGCAGAAAGAAGTAAGGTTATGTCGCTTTATGATCATATCCCTGAAAATATATTCTCCATACTTGCGTCAAAAAACAAGCTGCTTTACAGCAATGCGCTTTTTGTTGTGCTGGACGCATTCAAAACGCATCTTAAAATTCCCAAAGATGAACTTTCACTCATGCTTCAGTCACGGCTTGAGGACGAGATATACTCAGCAGACTTTGACGACGAAGATATATCAGAAAACGAAACGGGGCTTTCCGGAAAAGCGCACTTTCTTATCAGGAAGCTGAAAGAAACCGGCTGGATAATCGTGGAATATGAGGACGATTTTAAGGAATATGTTTCAGTTCCGCATTTCAGCTACAAGATAATCCAGACGTTGTACGACCTCACCAATTCCAGCGGAGCAGAAAACTTTGCCTATGTCTATTCGACTTATTCCTCGCTGAAAACCTCAGACGAAACCAAAGACCCGAAAGAAATGGTCACTGCGCTGTTGGACGCAGAAAAACGCACCAAACAGCTTGTCGAAAGCCTGACCGCCGTATTCCACGACATAAAATACTACAATCAGCTCCTGGTGAACCAGGCAAGCGTGAACCAGGTATTGCTGGATCATTTCAGCAAATATCAGAGCGATGTAGTTGAAAAGATCCTTCTGCCGCTTAAAGTAAGGGATTCCGTGCCAAAATACAAACTGCCCATCAAGAACATACTGCAAAGCTGGCTTGTATATCCGGATACCATGGACATTATGGTCAGATATCTTCAAAGGACTAACGGAGGAGAACCTGCTGAAATACAGGAGGAGCTGTGCAGCAAGATCTACTATATCATTTCGACGTACGATCTTCTGGAAACGGACTACATCGACCCTATCGACGAGCGCAATCACAGATACACCCGTTCCACCGCGCAGAAAATAGATTACCTGATAAACTCCGACCGCACAATAAAAGGAACTCTTGTAAGCCTGCTGCATTCGCTTTCAGACTCCTCAATGACCGAAGATAAGCTGAACAAGGCGCAGGGGCTGTTCAGTATATACGAGCTTGGATATATCAGCCAGGACAGCTTATATCAGAGGAAAAAAGGAAAGCCGCGTGAAAGGCGCTCTGAACTCGTAATGTCCGATGACAGCGAGAAATTCAGAGAAAAAGCGGAACAAGCCGCAAAAGCGATGCTGAATAAGCGGTTCAGCAGAGAAAAGGTCAACTCATTCGTAATGGGTCTCCTCGGAGACAAGGACAGCGCCAGTATATCTGACATCTCGTCAATGAACGACGAAACCTACGTCCTGACGCTGCTTTCAGTAGCGAACTCAAAAAGCAAATACCGCAGCTACGATATTGAAATATCAGAAAACAGCTTCCGGCTCGGCGATTATGAAATACCGCAGATAACCTACATAAGGAGGAAAACCAAATGAGCCTTTCAGAGATAGAAAATATGCCGCAGCGGGAAAAGGATGAATTCACAAGGTGCTGCGCGCTTCTTATGGCAAAAACCTTCGTGCCCCGCGATACTCCCGATGGCAGACTTTCACGGGACTACTCGTTTATCCAGAATAAATACTCCCTGCTTGATGAGTACCTGTCGCTGAGCGGCTGGAAGCTGTACAGTGACAAGACCCTTGGGATCATATATGTCAGAAATGCCGAAGAATACAACAGACTTGCCCTCAACAAGCTGACCACCCAGATAATAGTCACGCTGAGGCTTATGTTTGAGGAACGGCGCATGAACGGAACAAGCGTATATGTCGTCGGCGTGACCGTCGGCGAGCTGCTGGCAAAGATGATAAACGAGCTCTCAGTGCTCCAGAAAAAGCCTGCCCAGAAAGAACTAAAGGATTCATTCAGAGTGCTGGAGGAGCACAATATTGTTTACAGGATAGGCGACTCATACGAAAATATGGAATGTCAGATAAAGGTTCTCCCATCAATACTTCTGGCGGTTCCGAACGACAGATGCAAAGCGATATGCGAAATCTTACAGGACGAAAACAAGGAGGCAGAAAATGAAAAGAGCGACGAGAATACAGCTGATAAACTGGCACTACTTCACGAATCAGACGATCCCGCTTGGTGATATAAACTTCCTGACAGGGGCAAACTCCGCCGGAAAATCAACGATAATAGACGCCCTCCAGGTGGCTATCATGGGCGAAACGAAGAGCAGCTTTTTTAACCGCGCCGCTGGGAAAAAGTCCGAGCGCACATTAAGGAGCTATCTTGTAGGCACCCTCGGCGACGATATTTCAAGCGGTGTAAAGGCGCTCCGCGAGGGCAAGGATTTCAGCTCATACATCGTTGTTGAGTTTTACGACGACGTAAAAAACGAGTACTTCTGTCTCGGTTTTATCGCTGACGTATTCTCTGACGGCGGCGATGAAAAGAAACGGTTCTTTATTCTCAATGATATGCTCCCGTCAGAGCAGTTTATTAAAGACGGAAAAACCGTTGACTGCTCGTCATTCATCAAGTGGGGCAGGCAGAACTATCCCGCGTCGAAATTCCAGTCGTTCGATACGGTGAAAGACTACAACAGCGGAGTTCTAAGACGTACAAACGTCCACGAAGCAAAGCTGTTTTCCATGCTCCGCAAGGCGATAGCATTTGAACCGATAAACAATATAGAGGAATTCATCACCACCAACATATGCGATGTCGAAAAGAATATCGACACATACGGAATGCAGGAGGATATCCGCAGCTATCAGGAAACCGAGCAGCAGGCAAAGCGCATGGAAAAGCGCCTGGAATCACTGACGAAAATATGCGGTGAATACAGCGAGGTGCAGAAGCTGCGGGCAAGGAAAAAGCTTCAGCAGTTTTTCATAGATTACGGCAATTATCAGTGCACCGAAGAAAAGCTGACCCAGGCCGAGGAGCGTGCAAAAGAGCTTTCCCGGCGCATAAATGAATATAAGCAGCAGGGAGAACAGATGTCTGCTTCCGCCGCCTCGCTGGAGACTGAAAAAAACAGGCTGGAAAACGAAAGAAACCAATTCCTGAACGAAAGCCAGAAAGAACTGCTTGAAGAGCGGAAGCGCTCCAGGCTCAGGGAACTGGGGAGCGAACAGGAAAAAGAGCAGAATTTCATTTCAGCCATAAACCGCAATTCCGGGAAATGGGTCGGAAGGTGCGACGTGATACTTGAAGAGATCTCTGAGCCGGAAACCTCCGCCGAAATAGAAAACCTCCGGAAAATGCTGAAAAGAATTTCAGCTTTCTCTGAAAAATCCATTGGTGAAACCTCAGTCCAGCACTTCTCGAATATTAAAGAGCTTTATTCCTCCGCCAGCCAGAAAGCCAGACCCGTCCTGGACGATTTTTCAGTAAGAAAAACTGCCAAGTTAGCAGAAAAGTCGCAGCTAGAAGAAACGATATCCAAGCTTCATAACAAGCAGAAGGACTATCCGGCAAAAGCCAGAAGCCTGAAAAATGCCATACAGCGCGGACTATCCGAAAAACACGGGAAGGATATAAAGGTCGATTTTCTTGCAGACCTCATCGAAGTGACCGACGAGGAATGGAAAAACGCAGCGGAGGGTATCCTCGCCAACGACAGAATGAACATCATCGTCGCGCCGGAATACTTTATGGACGCGTTTTATATTTATAAGCGCGTCTGCAAGCAGATAGACGTGTATGATTTCTCCATTGTCGATCTTGAAAAGGTGTTTATCGACCAGCAGACTGTCATGAGCGGCTCCATGGCTCAGGTGGTAAGCTGCGACGACAAGTATGTCAGGGCGTATCTTGATTTCCTGCTCGGAAGAGTTATGCGCTGCTATGATGATAAGGATATCCAGAAATACCGCACATCTGTCACCCGCGACTGCATGGTATACCGCAGATATTCGGTAAAGCCCATCAACCCGCGCCATTACACCAAGCCGTTTATCGGCAGCCAATCGGTAGAGATACAGCTCAGGCAGGCGGAAAACGAGCTTGTGCTCTGTAATGCGGAGATCCAGGAAATATGTAGACACATACGCAATATGAAGCCGTTTTTCGATGATTGGTTCATTACACAGGAATTCATAGAAAACACTGCCCCGTCCGCCTATGAAGCATATGGCAGGCTTCCGGAAATAAGGAGTGAACTTGCAGAAATAGAAAATCAGCTCTCCAGAATAGACAACGCAAAGCTGGCTGAAATAGAATCCGCTATCCGCAAGGTAAAAGCCGAGCTTTCACAGATAACCAAAGCGCAGAACGCCCTGTCCGTAAATAAGGGCGTTGCAGAACACGACTACCAGAACTATACGGAGCAGACGATCCCTGCGCTGTCAGACAATGTCAAAACGCTTGAAGCAAAGCTGCATGAGGACTTCTCCGATGAATTCGTTGAGCAGACCGGACGACCTGCGTATTTCGAAAAGCTTGAGCAGTACGGCTCGCCGGAAAGGGTTTCAAGCTCATTCTTACAGCCAGTAAAAGGCACCGGCTCTTTGCTGATAAACGCAGAAAACGAGCTCCGAAAGCTGCGCGGTGAATACAATCAGGAATTTCATTTCTCCCTCGACATCTCAAATGTTGAAACCAATGACGAGTATGACAGGGATCATCAGAATGTAAAGGATATTCAGCTTCCGGACTATATCGAACGGATCGCCAAAGCCAAGGAAACGGCGATGATAAGCTTCAAAAACGACTTTTTAAACAAGCTTAAAGCCAACATAAAAACTGTCATTGATCAGATCAGCGAGCTCAATCGGGCGCTGAGAAAAGCGAAATTCGGCAACAACACCTATTCGTTCGAGTGCAAGCCTGACCCTGATTATATTGAATATTACAGCATGATAATGGCCGCTGAAGAGGGAGAGAACCTGTTCAGCTACGAATTCATGAACAAATACAAGGATACCATCGACAACTTGTTTGCACAGCTTGAATCTTTCGACCGCTCTGACGCAGCCGCAGCGGAAGCCGTTGACAGACTCAGCAGATACAGTACCTACCTGACATTCGATATTCTGCAAAAGGATTCGAATGGAATCGTTGAGCCGCTGTCCAAAACCATTTTTTCAAAGTCCGGCGGAGAAATTCAGACGCCGTTCTATGTGGCAATGCTTGCTTCGTTCGTTCAGCTTTACAAGGTAAACGACACACGCAATCAGATGGACAACACAATGCGTCTGGTAATATTCGATGAGGCATTCAACAAAATGGATCCGGAACGCATTACCGAGTGCATCTCAATGCTAAGACATTTCGGACTTCAGGCTATCATCTGCTCCCCCACCGATAAGGCGGGAGATATAGTACCGCTGTGCGACAGAACTCTGCTGGTGGACAAACAGCCGGACGGGAACGCGTATCGCTCCACTGTGATCGAATGGAAAAAGGAAATGGGAGTACCGCAATGAAATACGGCAAAGCGATTCTTAACGAGCTCCTGACAAGCTATGAAAACAGCGGGAATTTCAGCGGAAACGCGGGAAAAAAGGTATTTCTGAAACGCTCCTTTAAGCTCCCCGACTGTGAATCTCCGGATTACGAGGAGCTTCTGTCAGAGCTGCGCACGCTTCAATCTAGAGGTTTGATAGACTTTAAATGGGAAATACCGGGTCACGTTGCAGGCAGAATATGGCTTGTTCTGGAGAATGTAGAACAAGCCTATTCATATGTGGGACGCGAGGACAAGCATCAGGCTCTGGAGCGTGTAAAAGCCGCGATTTCAAAAGCCGAACAAACCGTCCGCGACGGCTGGATACGCAGCTTCCTTGACGACGCTCTGGCGGATATTGAAATGCACAAACTTACCGGCATATGGAGCAAGGAACAGCAATTTATATCTGATCTGCTCAGTGCGCTTGAGCTTATTTACACTCTTAACGGACAAAGCATTACAATGCGCCTGGCAAGCGTCAGATTATACGCGGATTCCAAGCGTTTTGAAAAAGACATCATGAAGCCTGTCATTTCAATAGCAAAAAAATACGACCCCGTAATATCCGAAACAGATATTGAAAAGCTGTCTGAACGCGAAATACTGTCACATCTGGGGATCATAAAAATGCCGGAGATATTTGAGTTCTGCGGGAATATGATGATATGCTTTATTGATGGCAGCGTTGATTTTTCCCCCATCAAAAACGGCGCCTGCATATCCAGCGACTGTCTCAATGAAATAAGCAATATTGAGCTACGCAATGTCAAGCGCGTAATATTCATTGAGAACAAGACCAACTACTCCGAATACTGCCTGAACAGCCGCGCAGAAAATGAACTTGTCATATATCACGGCGGTTTATACAGCCACTGCCGCGGGAAATTCTTTGAGCTTATCAGCAGAGCTATCTCTTACGAAAAAGTATACTACTGGGGAGATATCGACATGGGCGGATTCAATATGTTCGTCAGGCTGAAAAACAACATCTTTCCCACGCTCGAACCGCTCAACATGGACGCTGTCTGCTTTGAAAAATACAGAGCACAGGGGCTTGCAAGAAGCGATAACTATATTGAAAAGCTTCTCAAACTGAAAGAAAAACCGCAATATCAGGTTTTCTATGACGTAATTGATCTGATTGCAAAGCACGGTGTAACCGTTGAGCAGGAGATATTTATTGATAATTGGGACAGGGTCAAAAATGACCAACAATCTATTTGAAAGTACTGCAACAAACGCCATTGTATGTCTTTATATTCACTTGTATTCTTTTTTCGTTGGCTTCAAAGTCGTTCGCTCTCATCTTTCCTGCAAGAACTCGACCTGCTCCCCACGAGCAGGTTTCCGCATGCTTTATCACCCTGTTCCACAATTCATCACCGAATGTCAATACTTCGATTTTTTCCATTAGGCTCTCCTTATCATACTGTTAGCCACCGAAACAATTATAGCACTCCGCACGCAAAATGTCAAACAGCGGTCGCAGCTTAGCGCATAATATACCCGTTAGTGTGCGATACTATAGCAAACGCACCAATTTACCTAGCGTCCCCAGCCGTTCTTTGTGAGGAACACAAGCTCGCCGCCCTCGACGTCGCGGAGCTGTGGAGCCTGTCTGAACGCAGCGTCCGGAATTACTGTGCGCAGGGGCTCATATAGGGCGCGCTCCTGACCGGAAATCCCTGAGAATGCGGCCAAGCCCACGCGCGCTGCATCGACTTAATCATCGAGAACCGCAGTAAAAAGCTGTCCGAAGCGTTCATCAAGGAGCTCCACCTGGTCTTGAAATCCGGGACTCCCTGTCACTCCGTCACAGCGCCATCGCCTGTGCTGTCCGGGTGGGTCTGCTGTTTGTACTGCGGCGATTTTGCGAAAGCGACTATGGGATCAATATTGTCGATAATGAAACGCTGCGCTTCGGGGGAATAAGCGTTGACCCAGTACTCCCTATGCGTATAGCTTGAACGCCTTTTTTCAGAAATAACACCAAGCTCCGCTCCTGCCTCGGTAGCGCGTTTGGAATCATCGTCAATACACAGCAGACCAATGCTGACAAAATACTCCGTGACCCATTTCGCGGCGAATTTCTTGCAGTTATTTATCTCCGTAACTGCATTGATTTTTTCAGCCAGTTCGCTGGCATACGCAGGGCGGTCAAATTCCGTCAAATCCCTACGCTGTTCATCGGTGATGAAAAAATCCGCCTTTTTGCCCGAGCCGCCGGACTTTTTCTTTATCACCCCGTCGTTGTCGATAACCTGTCGCAGGATATCCGAAACATAGTACAGACAGCGCGTTATGCGAACGTTGTTCACCATGTCGCAGTCAGCCGCAGGCTCATTCGTGATGGGATTTATCCCGTCCGCCATCTTGCGAATATAGGATTCCGCGCGTATCATTGT
This sequence comes from uncultured Oscillospiraceae bacterium, assembly GCA_934448295.1. Classification (GTDB taxonomy): domain Bacteria; phylum Bacillota; class Clostridia; order Oscillospirales; family Ruminococcaceae; genus CAG-115. The sequence continues at coordinate 23,196 of CAKSEY010000019.1, read as the reverse complement.
TTCAAGCTCCGTCATTATGTCACCTCATTCTTCTCAGCCGGATATTCGGCAGTATGACCGCCGCGGATTCTCCTGTTTCTTTCTTCACCCACTCGACGATGAAATTAACCTGCGCCCTGTACGGTCTGTATCCTCTTTCGCGCAGGCCTGCAAGCTTCTCCCTAACCGCATTCGACGGAATTACAAGCCGTTTCCCGTTCGCATAAAGGAAATCCCCGCGTATCTCTAATTCATCGCCGCTTTTCAGCTTAAAAACATCAGCTTTCTTCCCGATGAAGAAATCAAGGAACACATCTTTCATGCCAAGCTGCATTTCAAGCTCCTCGGGCTCGGGATAGTCCTGAGTATCGCTCTCATGCTCCGCGCCGTCAGCGGAGATATCATCGAAAATCGCGCTGTTGTAGTGGATATACAGCTCGTTCTTCGCACGGGTAATGCCGACATATATCTTGCGCCGTTTCTCGTCAGTGCTGTCGTCCGACTGATTCAGCATGAGATACACGTTGTCGAACTCCCTGCCCTTTGCCTTATGTATCGTGGAGATAGTCACCGCATCCTGCTCCTGCGGCGTGAACGTTTCGTACGCCGACTCAAAAATGAACGTCTCGAAATCCGAACGGTACATCGCGCCATTGCTGACCTCCTCGAACTTCGCAAGCATATTCAGCACCGTTTCAAGGCAGGCGCTGTCAGCGTACATTCCGCTGCGCAGCCGCTCCCTTGCGCTGTTCCATGCGGATTCGGGGATTATCGGCGAATCGTCGGCAGATTCGGATCTCAGCAGCTTGCAGAACATCTTCACCTCCGCAAGCTGGCTCATGCGGAATCCGTCGCCGCTCTGGATAAGCCGCGCCGGAATGCCGCGCTTTGTCAGCAGTCCGAGCATACGCAGGGCGTCCTCGTTTGTGTTGGTGAGAATAGCCGCCGTACCGCCGTGCCACGTCGCCTGGAGGCAGTCCGCAGCGGGAATGTCCATGTTCCGCGCCGCGTGCTTTATGAGCTTCACAACGCCGTCGGCGTTCTTCACCGCGCGGATAGGCTCGTCCTTCAAGCGGTGATTTATCCTCGCCGCGTAGGCATTCGCAAGCGCCACTATCCTGCGCGCACTGCGGTAGTTGTCGGTCATGCTGTAATGCGCCGCGCCATACTCCGTGATAAGGCTCGCCATGTGCGCGGAGCTCGAATTGCGGAACTCGTAGATATTCTGGTCGTCATCGCCCACGGCGATAACCCGCATATCCTCGTTGCGCTCCATGAGCGCCTTTATCAGCGCGAACTCGTTTTCGTCCATGTCCTGCGCCTCGTCGATCACGGCGACGGTCTTGGTTATCTGCCCCTGCTCGACCTCGCCGGCGGCTATCATCTCCGCCGCCTGTCTGACTATATCTGCGGAATTTTCAAGCGAGCCTACCCTCCCCGTAATATCGAAGCAGTAGCTGTGGAAGGTCTTGATGTCCATATAGCGCACCGCGCCGCCCATCAGCGCCGTCAGCCGCTGTCTGAATTCCGTCGCCGCCGCGCGGGAAAACGTCAGCATAAGTAACTGCTCGTGCTTGATGTCCTCCATCTGGTAGAGGGACGCCAGCTTGCTGACAAGCAGCGTGGTCTTTCCGCTTCCGGGACCTGCGGTGACAACGATGTACCTTGAATCCTTGTCGTTGATTATCTCCTGCTGGCGCGGCGAAAGCTGCCCGAAAATACGGTCGAATTTTTCGGTGGTGATGTTGCGGGAAATCTCGTCCTCCCGCCCTGCGAAATACTTCCCGATGAACTTCTTGTAGTCCATGCCGAAATAGTCGGACACGAACCGCAGAGCCGCGTCATAGTCGCGGGTCATCATGTTTGCGTACTCGCCGACGATGTGTATCTGCTGTATCTTCTGCTTGTAGAATTCGCTGAGCTGCCTGTAATCCTCCGTCTTGTAGCGGATATTGTTGTTGCGCTCCAGACGGGTGATCTGCATGGCGTTGTACAGCACGAGGAATCCGCCCTCGATGTCTATCGCGCCTATCTTCGACAGATAGAGCAGCGCGGACTTGATGTCCTCGGCTTCGGGCTTTTCAAGCAGGTTTTCGCGGCAGTATTCCAGCAGCTCCAGCTCCGAAAATTCCACAAGGACTTCGTCCTTTTCGGGGGATTTCAGTTCGTCCGCCCTGATGTAAAGCAATTCCAGGATTTTCTCCGCAGCTGAAATGCGCAGCTCGGACTTCGCCTTTATCTTCCCGATGTCGTCAGTCGGAACTATCTGCACGGTTTCCCCGGAAATGTGCGATTTCTGCACATAGTCCTTGATCATGAGGAAGTACAGCAGGGTCCTTATCGACTTCACCGAAACCGAGGGCACGCGCTCTTTCTGCGCCTGCTCGTTGAGATCCTTGAGGTTGTAATACTCCGCGCCGCCGCTCACCTTTCCCAGCAGAAAACGCTCCAGCACCGCATAGCGATTGAGTATATTCGTGGATTTACGCACGGTGTCGTTTTTGCGGATATATGCGGTGAGGTCGTTTGCGTTGGTCAGTATCCCGCCCTCGCGCATTGCTCCGATACATAACACCACGTCCTCCATCGGGATTCCGAGAATGTCGGAAATGTGGTCAACGCGGCTCTCCGCTTCCTCGTTGCCGGCGTCGGCGCGGCTTCGCTCGGAAATCATACAGCGGATTATCCTCGCGGCGTACTGCTTATACCTGTCGTCCAGCGTGTTCAGATGGTTTATCTTCTCGGCGGCTTCGATGTAGCTTTTCGCGTTAATGCTCGAAGCGAAAACGCGCGGGACGTTCTTTCCGCGTTTAAGGTAGCCTGCGGTTTCCAGCGCGTTAATCGCGTTGGTGACACGGGTTTCGATTTCGTCCTGCTCGTCATTCCAGCCTGCGATCCGCGCAAGCTCCAGCGCCGAGCGCGTGAATGTCATGCGGTATCGCGAACACTCCTTGACCGCTTTCCAGATCTGGTTTATCTCCTTGATGGACAGCTTGCTCTGATTGAGCATCATGAAATGTCCGTCCAGATCCTCGTCCTTGAACAGCACATAGCATTCCGCCTGCAAATCCTCGTCGCGCCCCGCTCTGCCCGCCTCCTGAACATAGTCCTCCAGCGACGGCGAAATATCGAAATGCACGACAAGCCCGACGTCGGATTTATCCACGCCCATGCCGAAAGCCGAGGTCGCCACGATAACGTTGACCTCGCCGCTCATGAATTGCTCCTGATTTGCGATTTTCTCGCTCTTGTCCATCTTTCCGTTGAACGGAAGCGCCTTTATTCCGTCCGCGTTCAGCCTTTTCGCAATGCTGAATGTCCGCTTGACCTTTGAAACGTAGACTATCGAGGGACAGTTTTTCGTTGTCAGCAGATTGCGGAGCGCGAGATATTTTTCATCGTCGTTTTCCTTGTAAAGCACCTCATAGCGCAGGTTGCGGCGGGACGCTCCCGAAGCGAAAATTTCCATCTCGATACCGAGCTTATTGCGGAAATAATCGCTGATGTCGCTGATTACCTTCTGCTTTGCGGTGGCGGTGAAGCAGGACACGGGAATCGGCTCGGAGAGGTTCTTTTTCTCCTGCAGCTCGCGGATAAAGTCGCCTATGTAGAGATAATCCACACGGAAATCCTGCCCCCATGCCGAAAAGCAGTGCGCCTCGTCGATAACGAAACGGGTTATGTGGCGGTTGAGCATAAGGTTTTCGATGGTCTTTGAGCGCAGGGATTCCGGCGAAATGTACAGCAGGGACGCCTGACCGCTCTGCACGCGCTCAATTGCGCTGGCGCGCTCGACGGGGTCGAGCATTCCGTTTATCGTCACTGCGTCGGAAATTCCCTTTTCGGCAAGGTTGTCCACCTGGTCTTTCATCAGCGACTGAAGCGGCGAGATAACCACGGTAAGTCCGCGGCAGGTATCTCCAGCCATCAGCGCGGGAAGCTGGAACGTCACGGATTTTCCGCCGCCGGTCGGGAATACGGCGATAAGAGATTTGCTTTCAACAGCCGCCTGCGCGGCTCTTTCCTGAAGTGGCTCGCCGTCGTAGGTGCGGAATCCATCATATCCGAAATACTGTTTCAGCCCGGCGCGGACATCATGCTCCCGCAGGCAGAACGGACAGTGGTTGCAGGGCGTTCCGCGGAGCGCCCTCATAACGTATTCAACGGCGGGGAAACTCCTGTGCACCCAGTGCGGAATAAGGGAGTAGCGGTCGTCGGCGCTTATCAGCGCAAGGCAGTAGGCTAGCTCCACGGGATAGCGCGAAATCAGCGACGGCAGGTCGGCGCTCATGCAGATACTATCGGAAAAATACCCGCGGATAAGGCTCTCCGCGTCCTCTGCGCCGGCGTAATCGACATAATCGAAAAATCCGATGTACTCGCGGCGTATTTCAAGCAGGGCGAAATAAATCGCTTTCAGGCTGTCGTCAAGCTGGCTGAAAGCCTCCACCTCGTCAAAGAAAAGCTCCATGCACAGCGCCGCGTCGTTGGCGGGGTCGTTGAGCTGTTCGGTCTGTATCTTGTAATCCTTGAGCAGGTGGTGATAGGGCTTCTTCGGGAACAGCAGGGGCGATATCGTGAGCGTATCGATCGGCGTGTAGTCACCGAGAATCAGCCGACCGACGTATTTCAGATCGTGCGCGATAAGGTTGTGTCCGCAGACGTACTTGCAGCCCGACGCGAACGCCGAAAATTCATTCTGCAATGTGGTATGCAGCCTGCCGCCCTCGGGCTTTACCGCGCCGAGGTCGCATATTTCGCCGCCGTGGCTGATTTCGCTGTCGATGAATACGATTTTGCTCATTGTGTCACCGCCTGTCACTTTATGTCAATATTATTATATCATTTTAATTCCAATAATTCAATACCTTTCTTAAGAAATTTGACATATTATATTACTCATTAAATAAGGTAATCTGCTCACCGGTATTATCAAGCAGGGTTCTGATATTACCAACATTTCCGTCCCAGCTGTCGTCTATCGGGATCGCGCCTTTCTCTATAAGTCCCGTGTTTCCGGGATATCTCTTATTATCCCGGCAAAGCACAGGGCAGTATTCCTTTTTCAGCGCTTCGGTGGCCCCTCCCCATGTGCCGCCCTTATTGTAATCTGATTTTACCACAACAGTTGCAGCGGATTGTGCATAGATATATTTATTGCGCTGCATTGCGATACCCGCGTTGAAACCTGCGTCCGGCTTCGCCATTGACATGATCAGCAGCTTTCCGTCCTGAACTGCGGCAACGGTTTCTTTCTTCTTTATTTTTCTTGTAAACGAATCTGAAATGTATTCCACGGCAAAACTCCCGTTTGCAAGCGAAGCAGACGACGAAACGCTGTCTATCCCTTTCGCACCGCCGGAAACCACTCCGAAACCATTGGAATTTACTTTTCTGACAGTACTTTCAGCAAACGACACGTCTTCATCGCCTACAGTTCGCGAACCGACAAATCCCACCATTCCCCGGTCAAGCAGGGACAAATCTCCCGCATAGTAAAAAAGCGGAGGGCACCCGCCTTTCAGCCTGGCTTTTAGCGCCTTGGGATACCCCACATCCGCACGGGTGACAACTTTTATCCCCATTGAGGAAAGCCGCTCAAGCTCAAAGCTAAGGCTGCCGGAACGACCCAGCAATCTTTTTATGCGCTCCGTTTCAGCCTCTCCATAGCCAAAGTAATGCTTCATATCATCATCTGAAAAATCAGGAATATCCCTGGGTTGGAGTTTCTGAGCTATCATCGTATCTGCAAGCCTTGTCCACTCTGAGGGTTCAAAGGGACGGCAGCCGTCTGCACACAGGTGGCTGCAAAGCACAATTATCATCTGAGCATTATCGTTCATATCAATCTTCCTTTTTAGATGTTGACGCAAGAGCATACGGATAAACATGGTCCGCCCCTGCTTCTGTCAGTATATGTCCACAGACAGTCAGCGTCCACCTAGAATCCACCATATCGTCAACAAGCAATATGTTCCGCGGCACTTCCGCATCAACGGCAAGGCTGAATGAACTCAGTGCATTCTTGCATTGAAACGAACCGTTTTCCATTTCTTTCTGCTGTCTTGCGGAAGTCTTTTTCAGCAAGGAAACACACGGTATGCCTAGTTTGTGTGCAAGTCTGTCTGCAAAATCCGAAACAATATTGCTTCGCACCGAGGGAACGTATGTAAGCGCCGTGACATCATGCTCCACAACAAATGGCGAAAGCACTTCAGCGCTCTTGTCAACCAGTTCATCGCCGAATTTGTTATCCTTGTATTTTCCTTGTTTTACAAGCGTTCCATAAACCGGGTGACCATAACGCGAAAGACATATACCTGTTTCATTCGGCTTCTGAATTGCCGTTCTTCTGGTAAGCGAGGTCAAAGCCCACTGTTTTCGTGGCTGTATGGAAAAACACTGTTTTTCAAGGAAACGCGAAGCGGCTTCTATCGAACTGTCTTTCACAGTTTCCGGATATTCACTATAACCTAGGCAGTTAGCGCATAGTCCGCATTTGGCAGTTGTCGGGTCGTCAAGCGCGTTTACAACAAAGCGATTGTAGCACATATCGGTATTCAGCAGTTCTTTCATCTGCTCAAATTCAACCTTTCGCTGGTGCGTTATCGCTTCATAATGCTCCCCATTGAAATTGTACACATTCGCTGAAAAATAATATTTGCCGTCGTCTTTGTAAATCATATCTTCGTTGTGCAGAAATTTTATCGCATTTAAGATGCGGCTCTGATGAAAATTCAAAGCCCTGGCGATTTCATAAGAACTGACTCCCCCGTGCTCCCTGATAAAATCGTACACGGAATCAGATTCCTCCCTGCTTGGGAACGCAGACTCACGGAAATACTCATGAATATCCTCGTCCTCGCTTCCATTCATAAGGAAAGTATACGCACGTGGAATAGCACGCCCCGCTCTGCCTATCTGTTGATAATACGCAACGATGTTTGACGGCGTCTGATAGTGGATAACAAATGCAATATCCGGTTTATCGTAGCCCATTCCAAGCTTTACCGTAGCAACGATCACCTTGATTTTGTTCTCCATAAAAAGCCGCTCTGTCTCTATGTTCGGGTCAGGCTGAGCTTTGTCCTTGGGTTTAAGACCAGAGTGGTATGATTTCGCAGATATACCGTTTTCATTAAGAAATTGCGCTATTTCATCGCAGTCGTCGCAGGTAAGGCAGTAGATCACTCCTGAACCCTCGAGCCTGGGAATATTCTCATACATCCACGCATAACGCTCAGTTTTATTATTGAGCTTCAGGACCTGTATCGAAAGGTTATCTCTCATCAGAGGACCACGGGAAACATAGACATCTCCGCCGAGCTGAACCCTGAGATCATCAATAACTCTGTCGTTCGCGGTAGCTGTTGTGGCAAGCACCGGAACATTCCCGGGCATATTTTTTATCACTCTGTTCAGACGACAATAATCAAGCCGGAAATCATGTCCCCAATCCGAAATGCAGTGTGCTTCGTCAATTACGAACAGTCCGATATTGATCGACGGCAAAGCCCGCTGTACAAGTTCAGTAAAAAGCGTCTCGGGAGTAGTCAGCACGATATCTATATCACCGTTTTTCATCTTCTCAATGATACTGACCTTTTCATCGTTTGTCTTGGTGCTGTTAAGGACATCGCATTTAAGGTTTGCCTTTTCTGCGGATTCAATCTGATTTTTCATCAATGAAAGCAAAGGGCTGATTATCAGTGTGATGCCTTTCCCCTCGTCCCGCAGAAGCTTCGTACAAACAAAATACACCATACTCTTTCCCCAGCCTGTGCGCTGAACTACAAGCGTCCTTTTGTTTGTCAGGGTAGCCTCTATCGCCTCATACTGCCCCTCTCGAAAGCTTTTTCCGTTTCCGATAAATTCACATAACGCCCTTTCTGCTTTTTCCCTTATATTCGTCATGCTAAATTCCTTTCCACTCTCTATTGCAAGTTGGAATAGTTTCTGCTCCATTAATTATATCATTTTTTTATTATATTTGCAATGGTATTATTGAAGTACATAATTAATGCGATACAACTATCCAACACTTTAAAACAGCATATCCAGTAGTTCCGGGTTCCAGGTTAAATCCGAAAAAGTCCCCGCAAAACAAGACCTAATGGATAACACAGAATCTTTTCTGTGTCAACCCGGAACCTGGAACTACTAATCATTATTACATTATAAATAATATTTTGTCGAATTAACTATCTATTATTCATTCACCTTAATGCAAGGCCCTAATACACATGAAGCTTCTTCCCTTGCAGCGAAACTTTTGTCTTAGTAAAATCCGACAGATAATTTGGGCAACACCGCACAATTAACGTCCCATTGGCATCAAAAGAGTGACATGCTGTGGGATTCGCGCGGGTTACCCATTAGACTTGCCAGGGTGCACTGAATCAAGCTGCCAGATGAGGTCTGTCAGCCAGAATCAGATTCGCAAGGGCGAACATGGTATTCAATTTAGCGGTCTGTTTTCGCAGACCCTTATACCGAGTTTTTCGGTACCTGAGCAGTCCTTTGACTACCCCAAAAACGTGTTCAACCTTTGACCTGACTGATGATTTCTCCCTTTCCCGGCGTTTGATTTGTGCCTTTGATCTGACGGAATTGTCCTAGCTCTGCGATGGACGGCGGTTCAATTTGTATTTTATCAGTCTTCCGGAGCGATTCTTTACGATCGCTTCCTCACGCTTTTCAGCGCCAAGATAACCGCTGTCGCCATAAACGACTTCTTCCTCTCCGGTAAGGAGTTCAGACATCATCGTTACATCGTGAACATTCGCCGGAGTGGCTTTAACAGTATGCGTAATTCCACTGTCCTTATCAACTCCGATATGCGCTTTATAGCCCAAATACCATGTGTTTCCCTTGCGTGTCTGATGTTCGTCTGAGTCACGTTTGCGTTCCTTGTTTTTCGTGGGGGTCGGCGCTGCTATTATCGTTGGATCTACTATCGTTCCCTTTTTCAGAATCAGTCCTCTTGCCGTAAGCTGCTCGACTACCTGTGCAAAGAGCTTTTCCTGCAGCTCGTTTTTTACCAACAGATTTCTGAATCTTCCCAGCGTATCTCCGTCCGGTATCTGATTGCTTGATTCCACGCCACAGAAATCAGAAAACGCCCTGCTGTCCGTTACTTCTGCAACTGTTGCTTCGTCAGCTAAATTATACAGATTCTGTATCAGGTAGAGTCTCAGCATTATTTCCAGGTCGTATGGCTTATTTCCGCGCTCCCCTTTATAATAGCACGGCTTTATCATTGCTACCCATTCGTTCCGCGGAACTATTCGCTCTATCTGCTCCAGAAATTCTTTTTTCTTCGTTCGTACCTGTGACAGTTCGTCCTCTAGGTTCGATAAACTTATCTGCTTATTCATACTTTTATTATACCTTTTTTATTTTACTCTGCAACTGGTTTGATCGCTATTCGTGCACATTTCCCATTTGATGAGGTTGTGCGGTGTTGCCATATTATAATATGAACGGCATCAGATCAACTCTTCCTGAAAAGATGAAAGTTTGCGACTACTTTCATGCAACAGACCGATTCATTCCAGTTATCATTGACAAGATCACTATACAGGAAACATAAAAACCAAGGCTAATGAGTTTATAAGCGCACATTCTGAAAATATCATATACGCCACTTCCCTGCCACTCATAGTCACATCTGACGTCAGCTTATCTGAAAACAGCAACGTTATGCTTATCCCATGGGAAAAGCAGAATGTTCGTAACAGCGAAAAAGCCTACAATGCATTTCAGAAGGCAATCCTGCAAAAAAACGGAATGAACAAATTCTCAATTTCAGAACGAATTGGAGCATTATCAGAAGAGTTTAAGAAACCCATGCTGCGATTTCTGGGTATAATAAGTGATCTGGTAAATGTAAATGAATCCACACGCTTACAATTTATCGACTTTATTATGATGCTTTGCTTCAATCCCAGTACTGATATTGTAAAAAAATTTCTCAAAACTCTTATTTCATTAGATTACATAACAAAATCTATAAAATACGAACGTAAAACCTCTTCTTCAGAATATAATAAAAATGTAGTGTTTTACGATAACAACCTTATTTTACTCAATAGTGCTTTGTTCTCTGAACTCTCCAAAATATCAGGTACATCACCTGATATGATGAAAAAAAAACTTGCTAAAAGGCGCATGCTGAGAATAAACAGCCAAGTCAATGCGATACCAAAATCATTTTTAATACGACAGATTCTAAATTCATCAACAATCTGTTGCAGCTTAATCAAGAGAACAAAAAGGCAGTAAACGATGAGCTTTCTTCTTTACATACTGGTGAAGTGCGTGGTAATCTGGTGCTTCTGGCACGGACCGACCGCTAGCTGGGTGGAGTAACTCCCCTGGGATTTATCGGGGAAAAGACCGCTGTTACGGACGCCGAGGGCAAAAGAGGAATGGATAAAAGCGCAGGAAATAATCAGCGGCAACGCCGGAAAAAGTTTTTACCGCCCTGTCAGAAATCAGGTTTCGTTTTTTTCCGGGCTTGTACGCTTCGTAAAATTCCTTGTCAAGCCTACCAATTTTACCCCTCCTCAAACCGCTTCCGCAGCTTCTCCAGCGCCTTTTTCTCTATCCGCGAAATGTAGCTCCGGGAGATTTTGAGCTGCTTCGCAATTTCCCGCTGGGTCATCGCCTCGCAAACGTATCCCCTGCCGTCCCGGATACCGTAGCGCTTGCAGATTATTTCGCGCTCCCGCTCGTCAAGCTCCTCTTCAATGTATTTGTACAGCTTCTGCGAATTTATCCGCAGCTCCGTTTCCTCCTTGATATTCACATTGCTTGCGAGAATATCCGCTATCGTCAGCGTGTTGCCCTCGCTGTCGGTTTCCAGCGGCTCGTTTATGTACACCTCCGTCTGCTGCCGCTTTATCTTCCGGAAGTGCATTTTTATCTGGTTATCTATATGTCATCAGCGGAAACATTTCCGTATATTTCCACAGAGCTGTATTCCGCATTCTGGTGCGGCTCTGTGAAAGTAGTCGGGGCTAAGAAGCCGGAGGATTCCCTGCTGTGCGCTTGTGATGTGGATACGCTTACTGACGGCGAGCGGCTGAAGGTGCTCAGACTTCGTGCCGGGCTGACTATCCGGCAGGCCGCGGAGGCGGTCGGTATTTGCCGGCATACGCTGATGAATTATGAGAGCGGGAGAACGGCAGTCAAAAGGAAAGTTTACAAGAAGCTGCAATCATGCTACCACACTCTGTTGAGCAGTATAAAATGACAAGCAAAATACCTTAAACGAAAGTAACCATGCCCCATGACATGGTTATCTCTTTTTTAGCCGGTTACCCTATAAAGTCAATTCATAACAGCTTATTATCCAAACACCAACGCTCTGCTATATCTCTGAAACGATTATCCCTGTAAGCAAACCAATCGTCGCGTATCCCGAGATAGAAAACCGTATCCTTAAACCGCCGGAATGCTCCCTTTCCTTTTAGCGAAGCAAGCATTTTCTCCCTCATCTGCTCATAGGGACATTCCACAGCAAAATCGTGCATAATACGGTATTCGTGTATATCATACTGCGTGGGGAGCAGAATGTAATCCTTCCAGTTTACTTCAATATCTTCTAGTGTGCTTTCATCAAGGAATTCCGGATCACGGCATATTATTTCACCGGTGGATTTTCTGTATAAAAATTCGTTTTCGTCAGAAACCTGCTCCAGTTTTTCTGCGATACGGTCTATCAATTCTCTGCTCATCAGTAACCTCCGTTCTGCTGTCCGGAACTTGATTGCTTTCTTCTTAGGCTGCTTTTTTTCGGACAATTCCGCTTAGAAATCTTTAGGGTCAAGATAACGGCTGTCTGTCTCATCTCCGGTTCTCTGAAGCCATTCGTTCGGGGTGAAACCGTTGAGAAACGGGTTTCGCGTGTTGTTGTGCAGTTCGCAGTACAACCTGATAAACTCGGGAAACTTCTTTTTGTTCACATCAAGCCGCACGGAAAACTTGTTTATAAATTCCAGCGCGTCAAACGGAGAGGAATGCTCACACTTAGCATTAAAAAGTATCGCAAACAGCAGATCCTCAATCACTTCATCATCACTTTTTTTAGCATTTTTTGTACAGAACTCACGCATTGCCAGAAACTGTGGGGTTTGTTCGCAGTAGAACTCATCTTCGTATTTTAGCAATACTTCCTTTTCCGGGACATAGTATGCCCTGCCCTGCTTTTCCGAGTACAGTTCAATATAGTCGTTATACTCCAGCAGGCTTTCATGTATCAGCAGGCGGTTTATCGGCGTGCTTTCCGGCTGACGCTCAAATATCTCATCAAGCCCGTATATTTCAAAATAATGCCGCTCATGCCGGGTTATCTCCGCATAAGCAAGAAAATCGTCCTCGGTATACGTTTCGCTGTTCTGGCTGTTGATTATCCGAAACAGCCTTTTTAACGTAATTATCTGATAGAAATTATTTGCTGCTTCAAAGTACCGGCGAAGCAGGTCAATACGTTCGTCAGAAAGGTGTTCCTTCAGTTTTGTTTACATTTCATCAAGTTTCTTCTGACAGTCTGGGTTCGGGAATGACATAGTGTTTACCTCCGCTTTTTTAGTTAGCCGTGTGTCAGTTCGCCCGGCGTGTACATTCATTATACCATAACCGCAAGGTTATGGTATGATTTTGCGAGGACTTTTGATCTATAATAAACGCTCTTCGTTTATTATACCATTTCAGAGATAGAATTGCAATATATTCTGATTCATAAACTTTGGAGAATTTACTATACTCTTGATTTTCAAATGGACATTGATGATTTTAAATTTATCAATGATGGGTATGGACATTCGGTTGGCGACATGGCGCTTAAAACGCTTGCACAGAGTATGAATGACTGCTTTGCCGAAAATGCAGTATTATGCAGAAACGGCGGCGATGAATTTTCAGTAGTTTTTATTGGGATAACAGCTGAAAAAGCAAAGGAAAAGATTGAGAAATTTACCTTGAAACCGCGATGTTTTACATACGGTAACCTCTAAAAACCTCCTTCACGGCAGATTTCTATGACTTACCAAGAAACGTCGCTTCGCTCCTTATTCATCATCTGCTTCGTTGTCAAGCCTTGAAATACATACAGTATACGCATTATCGCTTCGCGAGAACGCTGCGGTTGATACTAATTCCAGAAACACGTTTCGGTTGTGCATATTGTGTGTAATTGGAATTAGTATAACGCCTAGCATCTGATATAAGTCATGTATGAAATCTGCTCGTGTCCCGGATTTTAGAGGTTACCATAATTCATTCGTAAACCCACAAAAGATTATCAGGCAAGCAATCGCCTAGCCGATGTCGCTCGTTTAACGGCAGCTGCGGTACACCGTCCCCCGCCCATTCCCGATTTTCTCGATTCTGCCCGATTTCAGCAGCCTTGCAAGCTCCGCCTCGACGGTCGTGACGCTGATGTCGGGCAGTTTTTCGCATATCTCGCGCTTGGAAACCGGCAGCAGACTGCCCGTTACCAACTCCTCGATTCGCTGTTTCTTGGTGATTTTCCTGTCCTTCAAGCTCGCAAATCTACTGTCCAGCTCAAAGTAGCTCATTTTCAGATTGAACAGGAAATTTCCAATGAACGGAAAGTAATTATTGTCGTTCTCGGGCCAGCGCTCCGTGGACTTCTGAAGCGACGTGTAGTAATAGTTCTTGTAGGTGTTTATCTGTTCCTCTATCGACACATATTTACCGGCGTTGAATCCGCTTTTGTACATCAGTAACAGCGACAGCAGCCTTGACATTCTGCCGTTTCCATCGCGGAACGGGTGAATACACAGGAGGTCCAGAATTACACACGGGATAAGCATAAGCGGATTGATTTCCGCGTCCGAATACGCGGCATGATACGCGAGTATAAGCTGTTCCATCGCAAAGGCAGTTTCACTCGCAGGAACAGGCGTGAACCTCACGCTGCGAACGCCCTCACGGTCGGTTTCCATGATGAAATTGTCCTCCGTTTTGTACCTCCCCGCGAGGTCGTCGCCGCTAGGCTGGAGTAGTATTCTGTGCAGCTCCAGTATGCTTTTTTCGCTGAACGGAATGTCGGAATAGCTGCTATGAATAAGGTCTAACGCGTCACGGTAGCCTGCGATTTCAAGCTCGTTATGTCCCTGCGGCGCGGTGGATTTGTTCACAATATCGCGGATACGCTTGTCAGTCGTAATTATCCCCTCGATGGCGTTGGAGCTTTTCACCGACTGTATCTTCGCCACAGATTCCATCGCCGAGAATACCTCCGCGAAGTCAGAACGTCGCAGTTCCGCCTTTGCTTTCATCTCGTAAATCGAGGTCGCGGAGTTCATTATGTCGGCGGGGACACTGATTTTTTTCAGAAATGAGTAGTCGAATTTTCGCATGGGACTCTCCTTATTTTGCGGTTTATCTGAATATATTATATCTTATTATGTGCAGATTGTCAACGATACGTTCAGCACCAAAACGCTTGACTTTTGCGGTGGTATGTGATATAATAATTGTAATCTTACCAAAAACAGCGTTTTTTGATGTGATAATGTAAACTTTATTTGCTAATCACAGCAAATTTCGAATAAATTGCGGTGATGTTCCGCATAATATGAATTAACGTACCAAACGAGAGGTGATATTATGGCATACCCGCTGAAGAAGCTGTTCCATATGGACAGAGCCAAGTATGAGGAAGAATACCTGAAAAGGTTCAACTCTCCGGACGCCGTTCATTTTGATTTTAAGATAAGCGGCGAGCAGGCTTTCATGTGCCAGACTCCCGAGATACTCAATACGATAATCTCCATAGAGCGCACGGACAAGCACGTCAGAAGCCTGCACAAGGACCTTCCGCTCGCAGCCATCAACCAGTTTGCGAACCGCTGTCTTATTGACGAAATCATGCTCTCAAACAACATCGAGGGCGTCCACAGCACGCGCAGGGAACTTAGTGCCATACTGAACGACCTGTCGGAGAAAAACAAGCGCCAGCGCTTTTATGGATTGGTGAACAAGTACAAAGCGCTGATGACGACAGACAATATTCCGTTGGAAAAATGCGAGGATGTCAGAAAAATATATGATGACATTTTTCTTGATGAGATCAAACAGGACGATCCCAAAAATGTGCCCGACGGAAAGATATTCCGCAAGGACATCGTTAGCGTGTATTCCCCCACGGACAAGGAGATACACAAAGGGCTGAACCCAGAGGAGAAAATAATCGAGACAATGGACAGCGCGCTGAAACTGCTCAAAAACGAAAAGCTTGACATTCTCGTGCGTATCTCGCTGTTCCACTACCTGTTCGGGTATATCCACCCATTCTATGATGGAAACGGAAGAACAAGCCGATTTATCAGCAGCTATCTTCTTTCGCAGGAGCTTGACAATCTTATCGGCTACCGTATCTCCTACACGATAAAGGAGAACATCAGCAAGTACTACAAGGCGTTCGACATATGCAATCACCCACTCAACAAAGGCGATCTTACCCCGTTCGCAGAGATGTCCCTGAATATCATAGACATCTCGATAAAGCAGCTTCTGTCCGCGCTGGAAAAGCGTGTGAGCGAACTGGAGCATTTCAAATCCCTGCTTGAACAAATGCTCAGCGATGAAACCGAGCGCGTTAAGTCCCTGTACTTTATCCTTGTTCAGGCGGCGCTGTTCTCAAATGTCGGGATTACCGCGCAGGAGCTTTCTGGGTATCTCGATATTTCACCGAACACTCTGCGGACCATGCTGAAGAAAATCCCGCAGGACCTGCTGATAACCGACAAGTCCGAAAAGGAGTACCACTATCTGATGAACCTCGGCGAACTGGACAGGATTTGTTCGCGGTAATATTATAGCGCCGTTCGGGGGACGGCGCTTTTTTATTTGCCGACACTAGGACTATTACTAGGGAAACGCTGATTAAATAGCCCAGCAGAGTCGTCGTGACATGGACTGCAGGTCAGAGCTGACATTTTAGTTGAGCAATCGAAAATGCAGCATAAAACCCATCAAATTATCCCCATAACACAGGGTAAATGCCCATAAAAGGGCAGACTTATCCCTTAGCAGGTCGGAAATCTGTTTGAACACGCTTGACCATCAACATATTTGCACAAGCAAACAGCACGTTCAGCTTATTGAGATTTTTGGAGATTCCCTTATATCTTACTTTACGGAATCCAAATGTGTCCTTGATGATTTTAAATGCGTGTTCAACCTTGCTCTGTAATGTCATGAACATTCGCAGATGTTGCCGTAATTGAATGTACAAGTCCCGAGCCAGAGTCTACACCGATATTGCATTTCATGCCAAATTTCCACTCGTTGCCTTTCTTAGTCTGGTGCATTTCTGGATCGCGTTTTTTCTCTGCATTTTTGGTGGAACTTGGCGCATTTATTATTGTTGCGTCAACTATTGTTCCGCCGAGATTTCCAAAATCACCACCCTGCTAAAATTCACAGAACATTGTGAGCGCATATTGATGAAAAAGTTACCTTTTCAAGGTAAGTGATAAAATCTCTGACAAAGGAAACTCACACGGAACTCGCTGCTTTGGAATTCCATAAAATAACACTGCTCCGCCTTTCAATTCAAATAGGAAGACGGGATTTTTATACACTTTGACAAAATCAAATTTACAAAAACAAATAAATTGTGCAACGTTACAAATTTGGCATTATTACCAGAATTAAGTGTTGATTTTTAGTAAATAAAGAGATAAAATAATAATTATAAATGATCTTTTAATGTAAGTAACAACTTTAAATTACTGCAATTAAAAGTCAACTTCAATGGAACAGGAGAAAAAAGCAATGAAAAATCTAAAGATTTCCAAGAAGATAATCTGTACGTTTGCAGTTGTGCTTCTGCTGACATTTGTTCTGGGTGTTGTTTCCCTGGTATCAACAAACAACATAGCTTCTACGTCTGACAATTACGTCAATATATCTATTCCCGCATTGTCAAATCTTGAAAACGCCAGACGTTACATCAGAATATTCCAGGGTAATATTCTGAAAGCCACCTGTACTGATGATCAGGCTGATTTAGACAAGCTCGTTGAAGACATAAGCACCGACCGGTCAGAGTTCTTCGCCTATCTCGACAGCTTTCTTGAATATGACCCACAGTTTTCAGATGAAGTCGAAAATATCCACACTATCATGGACGACGCAGCTTCTATTCGTGAGGGAATAGTAGAAGCAAGCGCAAAATTCACCTATGAGGGCAATCAGGAAGCGTATTCTATATATCTGAACGAATATGAGCCTAACCTCACGAAAGTTACGGACATTCTGGAAAACCTTACAACCGAACTCAATGAAGCAATTACCACAAGATACAATAATGCACAGACTACCAAAACAATCAATATTGTCATAATAATTGCAGTAGTTGTGACGGCTGCAATACTTGTGGTTGCTCTCACAGTCATTCTCACAAAGGCAATAGTCACGCCAATCATTCAGATTAAAGATTCCATGAACCTTATCGCAAACGGTCTGCTCAAAGAAGCTGACGGCACTATCACATACCGATCCAAGGACGAGCTGGGCGTACTTGCCCATGCAGCAAGGAAGGTCATCAGATTCTTCCAGAACGTGCTGCCCAGCATTTCAGATGTGTGCAGGAATTACGGCAACGGAAATTTCAACTGTACCTGCGAGAATTACGATAGCTACGTTGGCGAAACCAGCGAGATCCGCGACAGCCTGATGTATATACGCGATAATCTTTCCGCTGCCCTTTCAAATGTTGACCAGGCTTCCGACCAGCTTTTAAGCGGCACAGAAGAAGTCTCATCAGGCGCTCAGGCTCTTGCTCAGGGGGCAACGCAGCAGGCATCATCTATCCAGGAGCTTTCTGAAAATATTGCGTCTATTTCCGAATCTATCAAGGCTAATTCTTCGGACGCAGCGGAAGCAAGTGATAAAGCAAATGCCGCAGGAACGGCAGTCCAGGAAGTCAATGCCATGATGTCAGAGCTTGTAAGAGCCATGAACGAGATCAACGAATTCTCCAGCGAAACCAAGAAAATCGTCAAGACTATCGAGGATATCGCATTCCAGACAAACATTCTTTCACTCAATGCCGCAATTGAGGCAGCAAGAGCCGGCGCAGCCGGAAAGGGCTTTGCAGTAGTTGCTGAAGAAGTCAGAAACCTTGCAGGAAAATCTGCTGAAGCAGCTCAGAATACGACTCGGATCATCGAAAGCACTGTTAACTCCATCGTCAGCGGAAATCAGCTCTGCGCCGAAGTTGCTGAAAAGATGAAAAAGGTCGGCGAAACAGCTGGCAAGGTTACGGTCATAAACAACAAGATTGCCGATTCTTCCAAGAAAGCCGCTGACTCCATCGTCAAGGTTACAATCGGAGTTGACCAGATATCAAATGTCGTTCAGACAAACTCTGCTACATCTGAACAGTCTGCTGCCGCTTCCGAAGAGCTCAGCAGCCAGGCTAATATGCTCAAGGAGTTGGTTAAGAGTTTCTCGCTTTATAGCGATTCCTCAAATGCAGGAACACAGCCTGCTGTAAACTCCTGAAAGTCTAATTTATACATAAAAGGCTCCGACAACTGAGTTGCCAGAGCCTTTTTTAGAAATTCCATATGTCTATTATAATAAGTTTGAGATGAAACGAATCTATACTAGGGACGCGCTGAATAAAGCGAAGCGTAACAAAATCAGACCTGTGAGTATACTCATGTGAGCGGGTCGATTTTGTTTTATTCAGCGTTTCCTTAGCTTTGACTTCCGTGATGTCGGTTACGCATTTGCTGAAAGGTTTGTCGGCTTTAAAATCGCGTTTCAGCAGGTCGTCTGACTTTCGTGCTTCACGGTCAGCCTTCGTTATTCCATTCGGTTTTCGGTTGGGTCTGTGCGTTATTCCGATGGCTGTCATTACGCGGTATACCGTGGTTTCGCTTGGTATTCCGGAATCCGGATATTTAAGGAGCAGCGCCTTATGCATTCGCTTCTGCTTGTTTACTTCCGACGGCTCGCGGCGAAAAAAGCTGCCGCCTCATTCAAGAAATCCCTTTCCTCCTGAAGCCGCTTGTTTTCCTTGTTCAACCGCTTTACCTCGCTTCGCAGCTAACGGATCTACTCAGCCAGGCTCATTGCGTTTTCGGGGGTCCGCTCCTCAATATCCAGGTCGCCGTTCTTTGCCGCCTGCACCCACCCGTACAGCGTTCCGTACGGTACCTTAATTTCCTCGCTGGCTCGCTTTACTCCTGTTTCCATCGCCAGCTTTACTGACTGCTCCTTGTAGCTCCTGTCATATTTCTTTGCTTCTGACATGTCCTTCACCCTCCTGGTTTTAGTATATTATTTTGAGCGCGGGGTGTCAAGTTTTATTATACAACATCAAAATTTCTTATGTAATTGGCTATAAGTTGTATTTACGCGGCTTTATGGAAGTAAACTTTTGTTGATAAATAACATTGACTTATCATGCGGATTATGCTAAAATATTAAGGTAAATTGAATAGCAAGGGTTTTATTGGAAACGTACATTCTCCGAATGATTAACGAACAACACTTATGCTGCAACGTTAATACAGGAGGATTTTTTTATGCCCAAAAACTTATTTCAAGAAATCATTTTCACGATAATTATGGTGATCGTGATGGTATACGCGATGATATGCTACAACATTGCGCTGAGCACCGGAGGAATGTCTAATTTCGTTTTCCTCGCCGCTTTTAAGGAGCTTGCTATCATGGGTCCCATTGCGTTTGTGCTGGATTTCTTCCTTGTCGGAAAAATTGCAAAGGCAAAGGCGTTCAAGATGGTCGATGTCAGAAAGGACAATCCGTTTCACCTCGTTATCGCAATATCTGTCGTTTCAGTTATCTTCATGTGCCCGCTGATGAGCCTTGCCGCAACACTGCTTTTCAAGGACGCAGGCAGCGAATTTGTCGCTGTATGGCTTCAGACAACGGCGCTGAATTTCCCGATGGCGCTTTGCTGGCAGCTGTTCTTTGCAGGCCCTGCCGTAAGATTTGTTTTCTCCCTTATATTCAGAGAGAAGAAAAGCGTAGCTGCTGGAAGCGAAGAGACTGCGTAATTCATGTTTCTATAACAGCACCGGAAGTGATTTTCGTTTACCTCCGGTGCTGTTTATTATCAAGGGATAATCAGACGTCGCCGTAATGTTTTTTCTTGTCAAGCAAAATCGTAACATCTTCCACCAAAAGATAATGTGCGTCACTGACGCCATTTTACGCCTTGACTTTTCACGCAGAATACAGTATAATATATGGAACAGGTCAAAAGTGCGGTTATGCAGACGGCATCAACCACCTGGCATACCGTGACGTAAAATTAATATGTAAAATTATTATGCGTGTAATGTTCCGGAGCGCATGAATGAGCATTGTAAGGGTGGTTTTGTCAAAATCGTAATAGGCGGAAATGCCGAAAGAAAACGTTCGGTGAGTCCGACCGCCGGTAGAACTTTTTTTAGGGAATGCTTTTCCTCACTTTGGCAATAAACTATCGTTTTTGACACGGCTTTAGAGTTTCAGTCCGGAAACCACCAAAAAACACGGAGAACACTATGGACAATGAACTTATCAGCCGTATAGCAGAATTATTAGAACAGGTTTCAGACGAAAACGAATTTCTATACCGGAAATCTACCGGTGAAATAATCGACAGAAATCCCGAATTCATTGACGAAAGAACTTTGGAAGACATAGATATCAACGAACAGGATTATATTCTTCTACCCACGCAGTACGATATTCACGAATATCAAATCATGAAAGACTTTGCGTTGGAATGCCCATATGAACAGATGAGAGACCGAATGCTCGCTTCGCTTCGGGGAAGCGGAGCATTCCGACGGTTCAAGGACGCGGTTTATTATCTTGGGATTCGCGACGACTGGTTTGCATACAGAACTAAACGATTCAGTGAAATTGCAGAACAATGGTGCATACAAAACGGACTGCTGTAAACAAAGTACAGCACCGCACAATATAGAAGTCCCCCGCAAAGCCGCAACTCTGTGGGGGACTTTCCATCTTATGCGTATCATTTCAGCGGGTCTGAAAAAATAACTGTGTAAACACGAACGCTGCGAATCTGTCCTCAAAGTAAATCATGAACTGAGCGTAAGCAAGCCCCCAGTCGCGAACCGGCATAGTCCACTTCTTTGAAATCTCGGAAACGCTCATATAAACAACCTTGCGGATAGCGTCATCGGTCGACAAAATCGACTTGGATTTAGTGAACTTTCTGACCATTCTATGGTAGCCTTCGACGGCATTCGTCGTGTATATTATCTTTCGAATTTCCTGTGGATATTCAAGCATAATGTGGCGCACGCTGTGCGCTGATGTTCAGCCTTTGCCGTCGGAGCGACGGCAATTTTGCTTCGCAAAACCGCACGAACAAAGGACGGTTAATTCAGCCCAATTTTTATCCCAGGATTTCAAGATGTTAGGGTATTTCTTATCCCACTTCTCACGGAATTCTTCCTTCGCAAATTCAGCTTCATCGAGGTTCACAGCGCCGTAGATTTTCTTCAGATCAGCGCAGACTTCCTTGCGGTCCTTATACGGTACGAACTTACAGCTGTTTCTAATCTGGTGAACTATACAGAGCTGGTTCTTCGTCTTGGGGAAAACCGAGTTTATCGCATTACAGAGCCCTGTGAGGTTATCATGGCAGGCAATGAAAATATCCTTAACGCCGCGGCTTTGGAGGTCAGAACATATGCTTGCATAGAAGCTCACGGACTCATTTTCCGATATCCAGGTGCCGAGGATTTCCTTATGCCCCTCCATGTTTATACCCAACACAGAATACACGCATTTCGTGATGATTCTATTATCCTTGCGCGAATTGAACACGATCCCATCGAAGAAAACTACCGGATAAACTGCCTCCAGCGGACGGTTCTGCCACTCGTTGACCTCAGGCAGAATTTTGTCGGTTATCCGCGAAACCAGGCCTTGTGAAATTTCAGTTCCGTAGATTTGCTTTAACGTATCTTCGATGTCACGCTGGGATACACTGAACATAGCGAAGCGTATCAAATTCAGACCAGTGAGTTCGCTCGTTTGAACCGATCGAATTTGATATGGTCAGTGTATCCCGTTGACATTTGCCTTTCGCGTACATCTGCATGATTTTCTGTTCAGTCTCGTCGGTTCTTGTCTGTCGCTTTTCGATGGCTTTTGGCTCAAAATCGCCGTTTCTGTCGCGCGGCACTGCGATTTCGCACTCGCCATAGTCGCTGATTATCGTCTTTTTCCCGTAGCCAAGATGTTCGTCCATTTCCGCTTCGAGCATATTCTCTATCGTCCCGGCAAACAGCTTTTTCAGCTTTGCCTGAATGTCGCCTGTGGCTCAGACCAACAAGTTGGTCTGGCAGTCTGCCATCAGCAGCTTCACCAGTTCAAGCTCTCGCTCGTCTAATCCGTGTATTCTTTTCACGTGCTTATACCTCACTTCATGTGGGTATTATTGGAATTTACACGGTTCGGTATTCAGGCTCATTGGAACAGCACCTTTATTTATCCTGTGATATATCATTCAATCGTTCTTCGTACTTTGCCCTAAGCTCATCAAGCCACGCCGGTGCATTCGCCCGGAGTATCATTTCACCGCTGCGGTATCGACCGACTTCCACAAAACCATTCTCATTATCATAGAAAAAAATCTCATTGCAAAGCGGCATAACGTCAAGCAGGCTGTCAAAACGTTCCGTATATCTCCTGCGCACATCTTCTTCCGGAATTGTATGCCCGCCCTTTCGATGGCGATTGGCGATGCGTTCAATGCTCTCCTCAACTGAACCTAACCCAATATAGTACATGCGTATATAATAACCGTTATCCTGCGCCAGCTTTATTGTACGCATAGTCTTAGAACCTGACAGTGTAGTTTCCTGAGTAAAGCTGCAGCCTGTATTTATGCACTGCCTGATCTGCCTTACTGCCGCCTTTCCGCCTGCAAGATTACTGCCATACTGTTTTGAAAGCTGATCAGAGTCAATGATTATCCCAATGTCAGAAACATTTTCGCGAAGCACTCCTAATAGAGAACTTTTTCCTGTTCCATCGACTCCACCAATTATGGTGTAAATTTTCATGTTTGCCTCCTGAATAACAATTTATATTATACTGGTAACCTCTAAAAACCCCTATGAAAAAGAAGAAAAAAGTGATATAATAAGGATATGAAACAGAAAACACTATTTG
>CAKSEY010000018.1 GCA_934448295.1 uncultured Oscillospiraceae bacterium | reverse complement strand
TTTGCTGGTCAATATTTGACCAATTATGCTAAATGCCTCTATTTGTCTGAAATTTTGTGGGTTTTTAGAGGTTACCAACAATAATTACCTTGATGTTAAAAAAGTCACTGCGGAAGCCGCCGGGAAATACGGCTTTGAGCGCGCAATGCTCATGCTTGCTCTCCGCATTGACAGCCTGAAATATGACGGGCGTTTCACCGCCGATAACAAGGAATGGGCGCAAAAATTCCTTGCCGACTATCTCAATGCCGAGGAAATCCGGAAAACGGCAGACAGAACGCTTGGAACGGCTCACCCGGTTCTTCTTAACGCTGTGACGGAAGAATTAAGGTCTGCTTTCCGTGAGAGGGACAAGCAGGAAATCGAGGGCTACCGCATTGTTCAGAGGATCCAGACTCCCAATTCTGAATTTATCCTCGGGCAGAACAATAAAATGCCGGGCTGTTATGTGACTTGGTACAACTCCGACCACAACGGCGGAATTTCCACGGTATGGGGACATTATTTCACCTCTAACGATTCGCAGAATAACCTTGTTTCAGCATACCGCGACCTGTTCTCCAGAGCGCTTTCTGACGTAAACCAACACACCCGTTTTGAAGAATTTACTCCGAAAATTGGCTCGATTATCCGAACCGTAAACGGCGAGGATATGCAGTTTGAGCTGACTGACGAGGAATGTAACGGAATCTGGGACATGGTCGAACAGCAGAATGTCGAGAGCCATTTCACAGACCTGCTAAGTGAAAACGGGTTTGACATAAATTCCGATGATGTAAAGAAAGTGATTACCGAAATGGCGTCGCAGTACCGCGAGGATTTCGGCTTCGGCGATGACGAGGAGTTTCAGGGATACATAAGCGAACGCGATGACGACCTAAAGGAGCATTTTAATTCTGATACGTTCGGCGATGTGTACATTGACAATGGCGTTGCAGACTACACGGGAAGAATTATGATAATCCGTCCGGAATATTTCAGTTCGCGGAGCTTCACTCCCGATGAACAGCTATTCCTTGCGCAGTCCGGACCGGGCTGTGACCCTAAAGAATACGGCGGCGCGGTAAACGGCGTATTCCTGTACGACCGCGAGGAAGCCTCAATTACAAGCGACTGCTTCCTCGGCGCAATGCGTGAGGAACACATTCCGGTTTGGGCAGGAGAAGCCCGCGATGATATTTCCGAGGAATATGACGAACAGCCGGAGATGTAGAAGCGCGGTACCGTGCCGCACCTCTAGAAAGGAAACCTATGCCGCAGTATAAATACTCCCGTGACGATTACTACCGCCTGACTAACGCTCCCTGCCTGGACGTTGCCAGGGCACTCGGAATGGAGATAAACGAAAGGGAAAGCGACCGCAAAAGCTGGAAGATAAAAGGCGAACAGGGACTGTGCATTTATCGCGAGGGAAACGGCTGGTACCGCTTTTCGGACGGGCGGCATGGATTTCCTATCGACCTCGTAAAAGACAAGCTCTGCTGTTCTACGGAACAGGCGCTTGATTTCATCGCCCGGTATGTCGTGAACGGAGTTTCCGAGCAGGTGAATATTCCTTGCCGGACTGCCCCGCCAGAGCCTGAGAAGCCGAGTGAATTCTCGCCGCCGGCACACGATATTTCACCCAGGCGCGTCATGGCATACCTCATAAAGACAAGAGGTATCGACTCTGAAATCGTGAAAGCAATGATTCAGCGGAAGATGATTGCCGAGGACTCCGTTCATCACAACTGCCTGTTTTTCGGGCGTGACGAAAACGGAGTGATACGCTCCTGCGCGCTCCGGGGTTCAACTGACGTGAAATTCCGCGGTGAAGCGCCCGGAGGCGATAAGTCCTGCACATTCGCTATGGTGGGACATAACGATGTGCTCCGGCTGTTTGAAAGCCCCATTGACGCAATGTCGCACGCCACTTTTACAAAGCTACTCGGAAAAGACTGGACAGCCGACCACCGGCTCAGCGTGAACGGCAGCGGAAACTACGAGAGCATAAAAAGATACCTCGCGAACCACACGGAAATAAAATCCGTGTGGTTTTGCTATGACAGCGACCAAGCCGGACACGACGGTGCGGAAGCTTCCAGCGTTCGAATTTTCGAGGATTTCCCGGACAGAGAATTATCGGTGATGTTCTGCTCCCCTGTCAAAAATAAGGACTGGAACGAAGCACTCCAGCTTTTCCGAGTTTTGGAGAGCCACGGAGTTACGGTCCGTGAATTTCTTGCTCCCACGGAATTCCGGAGCATTCCGCCCTCGGACTGCGATGAGAACGAATTTGATTTTGAGCCGTAGTGCGACACCGTGTCGCACCTGAAAACATTCTTTTTTCGGAAATTTTCACTCCGTACTTTGTACGGCAGGAATAGTGCGGTGTACCGCACTACTGAACAGCGCAGCACCAAAGGTGCTGCCGTCGGTGTACCGACATAATCAAGACACTTGATTTAGTGTCACCATTTTCAGAAAGGAAAACCATGCCTAGAAAGAATCCGGAACGTTCTGTCGTTCTTCCACAAGAGATGGCTGAGGCGCTTGACAGCTACTCGGCTAAAAAAAGAATAACCACTTCTCAGGCAATCAGGCAATTTATTGAAAAAGGACTGTCGATTACAAGCTATGAGCAGAGCCAGACCGAGATACGAAATTATATCCGCGAAGAAATCGAAACGGTAATGCCGATAGTAATGAAAAGATACATGGAACGGCTCATAGCCATGCAGGCTGTTGCAGCGAGAACGTCTGCCGCCGCATTGCAGTGCTGTGTTTCCGTGCTTGCTGAAAATTACATCGACAGCGCAACTCCGGAAGAGATACTTGCCAATGCCCTGCGGCAGTCCTGCCGAATAACTAAAACCAAGCCAAAGTCTGACGAGGAATATCTGCGGGAAGCCCACGAATGGCTGTCCGCCGAGCTTGATACGCCAAACGACAAATAACGGTGCTACCACAGAAAGGCGGTGAACCCCATGCCTAAAATAATCTACAAACAACAGCACGTTGGCAGTAACGGGCGGAAATTCTCTCCGTCCCGGAACGCTCATTATGTTAAGTACATCGGCGAGCGAGAGCACGTTCTCAAATTCTCTCACGAATCAAATCTTGTGAAATACATGGGTGAACGTGAGCACGCCGCCAGGCGGTCTGACAACGGACTTTTCGGATATATTAACGGCAAATTTTCGGATAATTACAGCACATCCGAAATGCAGAATTACGTCCGAAAAATCTCAACTTCTCACCGCAATGTATTTCACAGCATTTTTTCGTTCACTCCGGAAAGCGCGGAGGAAGCCGGACTGCGGACGCTCATCGACTGGGAGGAATGGGTGAAATTCCATATCTGCGATATCTCAAGAAATATGAAAATGAAGCAGGAAAATATCGAGTACCTTGCGGCGGTTCACCTAAAGGAGGGACAGCCGCACGTTCATATTATATGGTGGGACAAGGCGCAGGAGATTCTTATAAACAAGGTCGATCCGGTGATTTGCGACCAGATACGGATAGATGTTATCAAAAGCACCTATCACGACCAGTTTGTTGAACTCCACAATAAGGAGGACAGCCTGATAAAAGAGCTTCGCCAGCAGGTCGGACACAATGCCGCTGGTGCGCTTTCGGGTACACTGCATGACGATTTTACGGAAGCGATTTTTCAGAAGCTCACAGCTATTCGTGATATGCTCCCGCCGAAAGGACAGGCGGTTTATAAGCTCATGCCGAAACCAGTCAAGCAGGAGCTGAATTCGCTGACGCATTTCATGATAGACAGCATTCCGGAATTCCGCAGCCTGTACGTTGAAATACTTGACTGCCGCCGGGTCTACAACGAAATGCTCCACAGCGATGACAGCGGTTACGGAAAGCTCCAGATGGCGGCGTACATGGGAAAGGTGGTCGATGAAATCGAAGCCGGAGTTGGAAACACGATACTTTCCGCAATTCTCAGGGCAATTAAGGAAAAAACGAAAAATCCGCCCGAACGAAATTCCACCAGTACAAACCGCCATTCAGAATGGCAGAGGCAATGCACAGTTCAGCTGATATCCTCTGTCGGGAAACTGCTCGGACAATTCTCCGATTCCAGCCGTGACAGACTGCATGACGCTTCAAATCAGGTTTTCGGGCGCGGCGACCTCAGCAAGGAACAGATTCGCGAATTCCTGCTGAAAAAGCAGGATAAGGAAAATACTGCTGAGATGTGACAGGTGCGACACGGTGTCGCACCTTCATCTTACTCCCCCATTCAGCAAAACTCACAAAAAACGAAAAGCAGGTTTGTAAACAGTTTTAGCAATAAACTAATTGACAACTGCTTTCTTTTATGGTAATATATACTCAGGAAGATTACATACCCTAACAGGAGGTTCAAATATGACACGCTTAAAGACTAACACACTCAGAACTATTTCAGCGGCAATGCTCATTTCAGTTCTCGCCGCAGTTACCGGCTGTTCAGACAGAAAGCCGGATATAGATTACGACCTTATCGGTGGAACTTACGAAGCCGGCGAGAATGAATACAAGGTCCAGATCTTCAGCGACAGTTCGGATACAACCGTGAAAGCTCCCACAGAATCCGAAGCAGAAGCAACGACCAGTTCCGCTCCCGAAACGACCAAATCCACTACGACTAAGCCGGCGGTGACTGTATCCACCAGCAAAGCCGCCACTCCGGCGCAGACAGTCCGCACTGACCTGCCAAAAGTAACAGCAAAGCCGCAGTACACCACGGCTTCCACCACGACAACAAAGCCGAAGCAGACCGAACCAACGGAAATCGAAATGGACGAAAACGGTTTCCCGGCGAATCCACAAAACGGAGATAAATTCACGGACAGCACCGGGCAGGAATACCAGTTCAACAGCGTATTTGACGCATGGATTCCCGGTAATACTGGAAATCCAGATGTGCAGGAGTTCCCCAGACATGGAGATTATACCTACGGCGAGGGAGAACAGATTCTCCACTAAAATAAAGAACGTCATTGCAGGTGCGACACGGTGTCGCACCTGTTCTGTTTTCAGGAGGATTTGAAATGACTAAAAAGCAGATTATTAAAAGAATTTCTGCCTTTGCTCTGCTGTTCTCTTTCAGCACTACTCATGTATTTGCCGACTTAAATTTCGGTAATCAGGACGGTACAGGATTTTCAAGTGGTACATCAAATAACTATTGGGGAGTTCATACTGATAGTGGAACATCGCTGTATGATACGGAGGGGCTTCGTGTAACAATATACGATGCTGAAACAAACAGCAAAGTATTCAATACGATTGACCTGTCGGGAAATGCAAATATATCTGCTGTTTCCAATCTCTATTACTTCGCAGATGGCAGTGAACTGATTTCAAAAACCACATGGCTGAACTATATCGGCGGAATTTACAACAGCGTAGACAGCACAGATATGACGAGATTTAATAATATCGTTCTTGAACGTTCTACTCATGGTGACGGTTATAGAGTAAATTATGTTGCAGAGCTTTCTACCGTCGATATCGTTTCAGTAAACAACACATCACACCTAGAAGAAATAAAAGCAATCTTGGGAGATGAGCAGTTTCTCACAGACCTATGTGCTTTAATGGGTGGTGGCTTAACCTATGAGGATATATCCAAAGGCAAATACAAAATTGCCTTTGAGCCAGTAGCCTACTTCCGATACAACGGTCAGAACTGGGCGATGAGTGCAACGGAATGCGGTCTGCTGAACAAGTACATGAAGAATTATTTTTCTTCCGCATGGAACAGTACGAATAATCTCCGTGCGCTTCTTGGTCCGCTGACGCACTCCAACCTGCCGCGCTCTGCTTTCCTTGAAAACAAGGACCTTGGAATTCCGGTGTATTCGCCCTCCACAAGCGACTACTACAATGGAAATTCCAACTACAACAGCGACACCTGCATTATCCGATGTATGGGAATAGGCGTTCTCACCGGAAACAACGATGATAATGATGACGAGGTAGAGGAAGGCACCGCCGCCGCGGAATACCACACCGACACGGATGTGTATACGTCTTTCTACGCAGTGAATATCGGAGATACGCCGTTCATCGGTAAATCCTCTTTCAGCATATTTGACAGCGGCGGCGATACTCCGAAAATGTATGAACAGCTCAGAGAGGAAAACAAGGAGCTCATCAAAGTGACCGGAAGCCAGTCCGGAGTTTCGTACACCTATGCTTACACCTCCACCGAGCTTGAAACAGTACACGCTGACGAGGACGACCGCATAAAAATTTTCGTTGACAATCCCGCGAATGTTCCGGACGAGGACGGAATTATGCCGTATGTTTCGCCATATAAACTGCTCGGTTCATACAAGCACGGCGATGAAATCAACCTCGGCAGTTCGTTCAAGGGGACGGTCGCATATAAAATTAAATCCACATCCGGCTCTACCCTGAAATCCGGCACGGTTGAGATAACCTGCCCAGCAGGCGGCGAGGAAACTATGGGCTGGATAAAGTGGCATACTCCGAGCCGCGAGCAGTCCGTAATAATAACACTGGAATCCAGGCGCGACACCCTGCTTCTTCTTGACGAGGACGGAAACCAGTGCGACAAGCTGACTATAAATGCGGATATCGCAAAGGTCAAGGAAGCCACTCCGCCGGACCCGCTGGTTTCGGATACCAAACCGTCATGGCAGAAAGTATATTCGCAGTCCTCGGTGCAGGAGCGTATTTCCGGATATGTTTCCGGCGACAGTGTTCAGGAACTTAGCTGGTACACCTGGTCGATAGGTGCAGGCTGGTCGCAGGATTCAGACTACGACAGGCGCAGAGTGAAAATCATAACCGGCGGCATGACGGACCCCTCCAGCCAAACTCCGTACTGGGGCGCAGAAACTGAAAACCAAGACGTGACATTGTACAAATGGGGCGTGGACAACAGGTATTACCCAAGCGCGACCGCCTCAAAAACAATAGGTTCTTTCCATACTGGAGCCGTGTATATCACGACCTCGGATATCCAGCTTGAAAAAGTGACCTACTCGGTATCCATGTCGGCGGAAGCCGTGATATCCCCGTCGGATTACTGCAAAACCGCATCGTACAGCGAATCCAGCGGAAAATACACCATGAAATCCGGCTATGGAATACAGATAAGCGTTGACGCCCACCTCTCTGGCGATACGCAGTACTGCACCGGAAGCCAGACCGCAAACGTGCTGTTCCCGGAATTCAACTACAACCGCCACAGCACCACACTTTACAACCGCCTGCTTGAAAAATCGGGCGGCAGTTTTGCTTTCAAGAAGAATAAATATTCGACCTACAATGACCGGGTTCATTTCACGCCGATTTGGTTTCCGGACAGGAAGAATTACACTGTATACGTCGAGGTTTTCGACGTGTGGTGTCCGGCTGGTCAGCTTTCGGCACGGCTCACAGACCAGATATTCATTAATGGCAACGTTTATGACGACTGGCACATTGCGCCGACAAAGCCTTGATTTTTCTTTTTGAATATGATATACTGTAATTAGAAAGGTGGTGTTGTTATGGGTAAAATCTATACGATCGATGAGATAACTGCTGCGGTAAAGCCGATAGCTGAAAAATACGGAATTGATAAGATATGGCTGTTCGGTTCCTATGCCCGGGGTGAAGCTACGGAAAAAAGCGATGTTGACTTGCTGATATCGTATCAGAATCTTATTGGAATGTTTGCACTGGGTGGTGTTTATTCCGATATGGAGGACGCCTTTAACAAGCCAGTTGACATTGTTTCGGAACGAGCATTAACGGCAAGTTACGCTTCAGTTAGCTCCAAGCAGCTATTGATGAATGCAAGAAAGGACGGTATTCAGATTTATGGCAAAAAGCAATAAGTCAATCCTTGAGCACATCTTATCATATTGTAATGAAATACAAACAACAATGTTACAATCTGGATACATTCATCAATGATATAGATTATCGAAAATCCGTATCTCTCAGCATTCTTCAGATTGGAGAGCTTGCTGGAAAACTTTCTGATGAATACAGACAAAGTACTACTGAAATGCCCTGGCGGCAAATTCGTGGGCTAAGGAATATAGTTGCTCATTCATATGGCGAAGTGGATTTTGAAATGATATTCAGCATTGCACATGATGATATTAGTCATCTGAAGTTGTTCTGTGAACAGGAACTTAAACATATGGAACTTCTTAATGCAAGTGGCATGGAAACAGAATCCTATGACGAAAATGAATGGGGACAATGATGTCGTATTTGCCCCATGGTGAGACAGTTAAAAAACAAACAACTAAGGCACAGCGTAATTAAATTATGCTGTGCCTTTTTATATCTAAAGGAGAATTTATGAATGAACACTCACGGAAAATACTGCGATTTTGATTTCTATGTAACCAGCTTAGACACGGAAAACGGCTATGCCGCCACCGAACCTATGTCCTCCGGACTCTCGCTTCTGGAAGCGGTTTCGGAGTTATATAAACGCTGCGGAAGATATCCGTCAAGCACAAATATCATGCTCGGCGTGGAGTACACCACCAGCCGCCGCGACCTCGAACCAGCCGGAAAGGGCGCGGCAGACCTGCTCCAGCGCGTAAGCGGACATCTCCATCTTTCAAAGGATTACGAGCAGTCCGCAGTGCTTTCGCAGGAGGGGCTTATCGCAAATAATGCCGTATCATTCCTGAAACAGCAGAGCGAGCGTTTCTACGAAATAAGCGACAAATACACGGCGGAATGCGCAAAGTTAATTTCGGATAATCTGCCAGAAATCACGGACGATCCGGAAAAGTTCTCCGAACTGATATCCAGAGCCGCCGAAGAATACGGAATTGAGCGCTGTAAGGCTGTTCTTGCAAACGAGTACCGTCTGACAGACCAGCAATCAATTACCCCGGAAACGGCAGATTATCTTGCGAATATACCCGCCGACCAAAATGACAGATTCCGGATAAACTCGCCGCCGATAGTTCTGGATATGCTCACCGCCGCCATTCGCAAGATAGACGGGCTGTCCGAATCGGAAACAAAGCTGTTCCGTTCTGGGCTTGTGAACGGTGACAGAGAGCAGGTGCAAAGCCAATCCACGCAGGTCAAAACCGAGATAGAACACCATGCTTCCCTCGAAGAACATGGGCTTGTTCCGGACGACCAATGGAGTATGTAATGGAAAAACTGAAATTCCTGTCAGAATGAATATGATCCCGCCGCCGGTTACAGTAAGATGTACGGCGGCGCTGTTATTTATGAATGGCGGCTGGACGCGGTTTCACTGTATTCCCTAAAGGGCATACGACTTTGATGTTAATTGACAAGGAAACAAGGGGACGTGAAATAAGGTGGAAGAACCCGAAATAAAGCGTCAATGACCGGGAGGAATGGCGCAACAGAGCCGTTTGTGAGTGCAAGGAAATGCAAGTGAATAGAATGAGCGCCGGAAGTGGTTGTCAAACACTTTCGGCGCTTTTTTGATGATAAATGGTAAAAACGAGTGAGCGAATAGGAACGGCGGCAAATCGTTTAAAGGGTTTTAAAGAAACGTTTAAACGGCGGTATAATGCGGTTTAAAGCTATCAATGCTATTTAAAAGCGTTTTAAAATGACTGTATTTATAATACATAATATGTAAATTGTAGCAACCAACTCAACCAACAAAATAGACTTTGACAACCAACCAGTTGGTTGACACGCAAAAACGGCGCAGGAACATTCAACCCGCGCCGTTTTTTGTGCAATTTTTTATACTATTAAAAATGTATTTAAGAAACAACTTCGGCAATACCTAAGACTTTCCCGAGGCAAGCTGCTGTTTCAAATTTGCTGAGATCTATCGGATCGTAGTTTTCATTGTAGGAAATCAGGCACTTTTCGCCATATTCCTTTATATAAACGTTTCCGTCAAGCAAAAAAATGCCCACCTCTCCTTTGCGAACACAAGGGCAGGACTTTACAAGAACGATATCACCATCGTGATATTCATCTTCCATACTGTCGCCGGACACAGGTATCGCATAGTCAGCCTCCTGAGCTTCAGGGGTATTTCGAATAGTAAGTGTTTCGGCAACTGTTTCATCAAGAAAAAGTCCGGTTCCGGCACTTGCAGGATAACCATAGTATCGTATTTTAATTACATCCGGTGCAAAATTAACTTCTAATTGTTGTTCAAAAGACGATGATTTATCCGAATTGGACATTGCACAACTCGATTCAGATGCTAGTTCAGCTAGCATTTCAGCCCGACCTAATATTCTCCCTTGATCTACTGGAGAAAGGCTATTAAAAATCATAATTAACTCTTTAGCATTCTTGGAAAGAGATAAGTTATTAGGTGTATCGCCAAAAAGCAAAAAATCTGTGCTTACGTCTAAACGCAATGAGAGTTTGGCAACGATATCACTTCTGGGTACCGCACCCTTCTTCCAACCGTCTATACTACCTACCGCACCACCGCATTCTTTCACTATTGTAGCAATTTTGACACCGCGTTCTCTACAAATCAATGCCAAGTTATCATAAAACACAAAATCACCGTCCGTTTTTTATAAACAATAGACAAAATAGCGTTTTAACGCAATTTTCTATTGACAATAGCGTTAAAACGCTATATAATATAATCGTAACCTGTGGATTACCCACAGGGCATAATAATCCACCTACATTGTAACACAAATCCGGGAAAAAATCAACACTAACAGAAAGGAGTACATACATGGCTTTATCCGAAAACATCAAACTCATGCGTGAAAGCCGTGGGCTTTCCCAGTCCGAACTCGCCGAGAAAATCGGCTTGCAGAAGCAGAATGTAAGCGCCTATGAGCGCGGAGTAAAGGTGCCTACCGTGGAGAAGCTCGTTGCTATCGCCGATACTCTCCAATGCAGCACCGATAAATTATTAGGGAGGAACTTAACATGAGCATGACCGAAAAGACCGCAGCAGTGACCGCCGCTCTGGAGAAGCTGGGATACCGCCGTATCCGCGAACTTCAGATCACCTGTCCCACCCAGAGCAGGGCGAACGTTTACCTGAACGATGAGTATTTCGGAGTATTCGACTTCGAGCGCAACACGTTCGTGGACTGAGGAGGGGGAAATGGATAGTAAATCTGACTTTCCTAAACTGCTTCGGGATTACCGCAAGGAGAATGGGCTAACTCAGCGGTCACTGGCTGCAAAACTAGGGTTATCTTATAACTCAGTTATTGACTACGAAAACGGAAGGAGTATACCTTCTCCGAAGTCAAGAGAGGTAATCGCGCAGAAAACCGGGATTGATATTTCCCGGATTCCTCAAGGGAAGCGCGGAGCAAAGACCGTTTTTTCTCCGTTAACTGAGCAAGAGCAGCTATTTGCTGAACAGCAGCATGACATAGTAGTTAAATACCTGTTACATAACAAACTGCCTTTTGACCAATGGTACGATGTCGTGATTTTTAGGTACCTTCAAGCTGTAAAGAGCTGGTTTTCCAGACCTGATCTGCATAAATACACATTCTCGACTATTGCCCAGCACAATATGAGATCTGCTGTTATGAACGAAATGCGAAAAGAGAGCCGGAAGCCGGTTACTGTGAGCATCTACGATTATATTCCCGGCACGGAATTCACCTACGAAGGAAGGCTATGCGATCCTCGTGACAATGTTAACACAGATTTTGAGCTTTTGCAATCAAATGCAAAGCGGAACAGGAGAGTAAAACAATGATCAGAAACAATGACATTATTCAGGGCTACACCGTCCTGATGGTAGCCAACGGAATGGTTCTTGCTCATTCCGAGACCGCTCCGGATCCTTACGTTGTCTGGCATACCGCCGAGAACGGAAACGATGTGTACGACGGCAAGTATCTGCTGAACAAGGAGGACGCAGAATGGGATTTCTGCATGAAGGCTTTCCCGTGGTTCGCGGATAACGCACCGGTCACCATGATTGAGGACGAGACGCAGAAGAGTATTGAAAATTTCAAGGATCATTTGGAGCAAGCCAGAACAGCTATCGACTTTGCTGCCGCTCTGGTGGAGGATATGGTAGCGGAACACGAACGACTGATCAGCAATAAAAAAGCTCCGCAGGAGGAAAATACGGAGCAGGTACCATTTTGCGCTCGTAATTTTGCCGGAAGAGGTAATCGGTAAAGCGTATCATTTCATCTTGTGCAGCACGATGTCATGCTTGCGATAATTTGCAGAGATTTCGGATAGCTCGGCGGCAAAAATATCATGAACAAAAAATAGAGAATTGTCTTTAAAGATATAAATGGTTGTAACGTATTCTGGCTTAACTCTGAACTTTTTTGGACAGCCAGACATCTTATCGTTGATATATCCGATAATTTTCCATATGTCCGAATCTCCGAGATCTATACCAGCAAACAGCACCCTTTGAAAATCTGTGAACATATAAACCCTAAAAGCGTTTGAGCACCCGTCGATTCTGTTCACAATCGGAGCTAAGTCAGAAATTGCTGTTTTCATCTGAATGTATGGAAATTCATCAAGATATTTTTTATATCTATCAAATCTGTCATTAAGAATATAAAAGATATCAGCAGCAATATCATCTGTATATTTCTTCAATGGTATGTATGCTTTTAGCAAGGCTAAGTCGGATGAATTCATTTTATCACCCCCTATCCTTCCTCCGTGGAACATTATACCACAAACAGCCGAAACAAGCAAGCACAGAATGTGCCTGCTTGTCCGCAGGGAATGACCGCCCTGCGCTGATGATGGCAGGTCGGAGCATAAAAAATAGAGCCTCGGCAGAAACGACTACACTTTGCACGACGTATCGCTTCTGCTGACCGCAAGGCTCCGTCTAAAGTATATCAGAGCATTATGCTTTTGTCAAGTAAAAATCTTACAGAAAGGAGAGATCACCTTGACTTACCTATCAACGGCAGAGGTCGCGGAAATCAAGGGCTGCACACCCAGATACGTCCGTCAGCTCGTCCAGAACGGCAAGCTCATGGGCGAAACCAAGGACAACGCCGCCAACAACCGCACCGAATACATGATACCCCTGACGGCGCTTCCGCAGGAGCTTCAGATGAGATGGGAGAATCAGCAGCGCCGCTCGCTTGGCTTGGAGCCGGTTAAAAAGGCGGTTAAAGCGCCTTTAAAGACCGCTGAAAGTCCTCGCCTTACGCTGGACGACCTTACAGACAAGCAGCGCAGCGAGCTTTACCTCTGGACGGGAATGATCAAAGACTGGCTTACTATCCGGGACAGCTACACGCAGTACAGCAAGGGCGAAATCGACGAGATGTTCGTCCAGGCGGCGCGGCTGAAATATCCTGATTTGGAGATAAGCACGGATATCCTCTACCGCAGGCTCAAAGCCTACCGGAATTCGGATATCTCCGGGCTTATCGACAAGCGAGGCGGCAGCAACAAGGGAACGACCGTTGTTCCGGAGTTCATGCTGAACGCGTTCAGCCGGTTCTACCTCGACCAGCAGTGCCTTCCGATAACGAGCTGCTACAAATTCACCCGGGACTGGGTGCAGGAGCATTACCCGGAAAGCCTGCCGGATATGCCTTCGGAGCGCACGTTCCGCCGCCGCGCGGAAGATATCCCTTACGCGGTGCGAATGTACTTCCGCAACGGCGACAAGGCATTCTCGGACAAGTGCCTGCCGTATGTCGAGCGGCTTTACGACGACCTCCACGCGAACGACGTGTGGATAGCGGATAACCACACCTTTGATTTCTTCACCGCAGGAAAAGACGGCAAGGTTCGCCGCCTGTACCTCACAGCGTTCCTTGACGCGAAATCCGGAGTAATGACCGGCTGGAACCTTACATACGCGCCCTCCGGCGACAGCACGCTGCTGGCGCTCCGGCACGGAATACTGAGGTGCGGAGTTCCGAAAGCGGTCTACTTCGACAACGGTTCCGAGTTCCTTGTATCGGATATCGGAGGACGCGGACACCGCCGCAAAAAGGACTGGAACAAGGATCCTCTGCCGCCGAACATCTTACAGTTCCTCGGAATCGAAATGCACAACGCTATCGTCCGGAACGCAAAGGCGAAGCCCATCGAGCGAACATTCTGCACCTTTAAGAACCAGTTTTCCCGCTGCATTCCGACATTCTGCGGTGGCACGATACTGGAACGTCCGGAAAGCCTGAAATACAAGCTGAAGCATGGAATAATCCCGGAGGAAGAACAGATACGGATAGCGCTGGATTCCTACATAGACGGCTGTTACAACGCCGCTCCCTACGGCGGCAAGGAGCGCCGTTACAAGGGAATGAAGCGGTTCGAGGTCTGGAACAGCAGCATTCAGGACGTTGTATTCCGGACAGCGGACGAGGCGAACCTCTCTATGCTGCTCAAGCGCGTCAGCAAGCCGCAGGCGGTCAGCAGGAACGGCGTGTACATCAATTTCGCCGGGGAGAAGCTGTGGTACCGCGGCGCGGACACGGTACTCCACATAAACGAAAAGGTGTATGTCCGCTACGATCCGGCGGATATCCGGACGGTGCGCGTGTACGACATGGCTACGGACAAGTACTTGTGGACATGGGCGCTTGACGATGAACTGCTTGTTGACTACCTCACAAATCACCGGGAGGACATCGCCACCGCCGAGAAACAAATTGCCGAAAGCAAGAGGCTCGTCCGGGAATACGGGCGCGGCATTCTGGACAGCGTGGATGCAGACAAGCGTATCGACATCTTCGCCGCAATGGTCAAGAATTCGGTCGAGGGCGGCAAGAACATGGTATTTAAGAAGCCCGCGACATTCGTTCCGGTGTTCTCAGAGGAGAAGCTGGAGAGATCCCCGGCGCTCGGAGATATCAGCGAGATTTCCGTCAACATCGACATTCTGGATAAACTGAACGCAGCGGCGGCAAACCGCAGAAAGGACTGACATCATGGCAGAACAGAAAACAGTAAGGGAGCTCACGCCGAGGCAGCGTGAAGCCATAGAAAAGATAACCGCGACAGCCGCAGAGCTGGGAATATCTGAATCGAAGCTCTGCGAGCGCATAGGGATCACCGGCTCGGCGCTGTCACAGATACGCAGGGGCTACTACCCCGGCAACTGGGACAACCAGTTCGAGAAGATCTACGCTTACTTTGAGAACAAGGAAGCGGCTTCCGAGACCTATTCCGAGGTGGAATACGTTCCGACCTCGATATCCACGCTGGTCTACAAGACCGTGCGGAACACTCAGCTCAAGGGCGGCTTCGCCTTTGTGACTGGGGACGCGGGGGTCGGCAAGACCAAGGCACTCCACAAGTACATAGAGGATCACCCGCACGACAGCGTTATGATCACGATAAATCCCTGCACCAAGAGCACAAAGGCGGTGCTGAAACTTCTGGCGCTTGATCTGGGAGTTCCGGTAACTCAGTCCCGGGACGACCTGTGGATGAGCATAGCGGCGAAGCTCCATGACGGAATGGTGGTCGCTGTGGACGAAGCGCAGCTCCTGACCTACGGAAGCATTGAAACGCTCCGCTCGTTCGCGGATTTCTTCGCAGAGCGCCGCCAGACCCTCGGCGTTGTGCTGGTCGGGAATCAGGGGATACGGGAGAAAATAGAGGGCAAATCCCGGGAGCAGTACCGTCAGGTTGCGAACCGCGCATGGCAGCGGCAGCAGATAAGCACCGGGGACGTTCAGCCGGAGGACATCAGAATGCTGTTCCCGGTACTGGAGGGCAAGGAACAGGAGCTGACGCTCCTTTATAAGGTAGCACAGACCGCCGAGGGGATACGCGGAGCTGTCCGGCTGTTCGGGAACGCTTATGATTCCGGAAACTACGATTTTGCCGGGATAGTCCAGATGGCGAAGATGATGCACCTTGACCTCAAGGGCGCAGAAAAGGCGGTGCGGGCATGAAGCACGGAAAGAATCCCACCCGCCGCCAGAAGCAGAGCATTGCTTCCGTTCGGCTGAATCCGGAAAACTGGCTCGTCTGCAAGGACACCCCGGACGAGCTGGTTCTGGAGCACAAGATAAGCGGCAATATCAAGCGGATTAGAAAGGAGCTTCTGAAATGAAATTCGAGTATGCGCTTGCGTTCCAGTTCGGCGTTCTGGTCATGGCGGCAGCGAACGCGCTTTCGCTGGGGCTTCTGCCCTGCCGGGCGCTGGCGGTTATATTCTTCTTCGCGGCGCTGGGGGCTGTCGGCGTGACAGGGTTCCTCATCGGGCGGCGGAGCTGCCGGAACGCCGTCAACCGCCGCTCCTACACAGACGGTATCTGGAAAGGGATAAGGATAGGTCGGGCGGAACGGCAGTCGGAGATACAGAGGTTTCTGGATAATGAATGAGGAAGAACTGCTGATTGAATTTTTGAAACTGTACCTTGACGGGCTGGATAAGGTGAACAAATACGACGCAGTCCGGATCGGAATCGAAAAGCTTCTTTCCGGAGGCGTATTTCAGGACGGTAAAGAATTGTCGATTGTTCTTAGCGTTGTATCCGGAATCAAAATCAGCGCCGAACGATTACAAGGCATGGCTGCTGGCAGGGTCATTTATATGCACCCTGCCATACCAGCTTAATAAATCGGGGCTTTGCCCCGCCTTAATGCGGCTCCTTACGGAACGGTTGCAAGCCCGATAACGCAGAGCAAGGAAAAATACAAGGAGGATTTTTATGGACAAGGAAGCACAGAAAAAGTTAGCGGACGATTTTGTTGAGCTGCTTCGCACGACGAACAGGGACGGTATTGAGGAACTTATCCGCTATCTTCAGGAGGAAACGGATTTCTTTACCGCACCGGCAAGCACTAAGTATCATGGAGCGTACGAGGGCGGTCTGCTCCAGCACAGCATGAACGTGTATGAGGTGCTCCGCTGCGACCCTGACAGGAACTTTTCTTTCAGCGACAGCATTATTATTGTATCGCTCCTGCACGATATATGCAAAGCAAATTGCTACCACACGGAAAGGCGGAACGTCAAGGAGAACGGCGTGTGGGTCGAAAAGCAGGTCTATGTTTTCGATGATGAATTTCCGCTCGGACACGGCGAAAAATCTCTGTACCTTGCAAGCAAGTTCATTGAGCTTTCGGACGAGGAAGCCGCGGCTATCCGCTGGCACATGGGAGCGTTCGACAGCGCGTTCCGCGGCGGCGACCGCGGGCTGAACGCGGCGTATGAGAAGTATCCTCTGGCGGTAATGCTCCATATGGCAGATATGAGGGCTACTTACATAATGGAACG
This sequence comes from uncultured Oscillospiraceae bacterium, assembly GCA_934448295.1. Lineage (GTDB taxonomy): Bacteria > Bacillota > Clostridia > Oscillospirales > Ruminococcaceae > CAG-115. The sequence goes on along the minus strand of CAKSEY010000018.1, from coordinate 42,583 downwards.
GGGTGACTGTCATGACTGACGAGCAGTGGAAAGAGGTTGAAAAGAACCTTGTTCCGCCTTTCGGTAGAGTTGAACTTGAAATTGACGGCTACAAGGTTGTTATCGTTGCTGGGTTGGTAGACAAAATGAAGTATGGCTTTATTGTGTATGTCAATGGATTTATCAGAGCCGAATGGTCGATGAATGACTGCGAGATACGTCGCCGCTTCTATTATGAATCTAAGAAATCATTGCTGAAAAGCTCCGAAAAAGCCAAAATCAAAAAGATGAGGAAATCAGTCCGGGAAGAAATCATGAAATCAGCGCAATATTCGGTTTTTCTTCCTTACTGGGGCAGTTTCTCCCGGCTTAAGGCTCATCTTATAAAGAACAACCAGTCGATAAAATTGGTCGGATAATTTATTCGGGGGCATAGTCCCCCGCCCAGCAGGACGCTGTGAAGTCAAAGCCAAAAGCGCGGCATGGACGCCGCGCAGCCGAGCTTTGACGACCCTAATGTGGCTCCGCATGGAACGGTTGCAAGCCCGTGAAAACACAGAGCAGGGATTACGCCGGATATACCGGCAGAAAGGAGAGTGATTGCATGAAATTCAGGCTATATGACTACGAGAACGACCGTTCCACGGACATTGAGCTGACCGCTTCCCAGTGGAAGGAGCTCCAGGCGTTCCTGAAGGAGCTGAAGAACCCGCCCGCGCACGACTACAAGGCGGTGCTGGACAGCTTCAACCGGATATGCACCCGGCTTCCTCCGGCAACGCGGCTGACCGACAAGCGCCGCCGCGCCATCGCTAAGGCGCAGAAGGACGGCTACGATCTGGAGCAGGTGTTCAGCACCGCCGCCCGGAGCGCGTTCCTCTGCGGGAAGAATTCCCGGAACTGGCGCGCCAGCTTCGACTGGATAATGCAGCCGGGGAATCTCGTCAAGGTCGCCGAGGGACAGTATTCCGACAGCGCACCCGCGCCGGTTCCGGCGCCGCCGATGGCAGGCAATCCGTTTGACGACTATGGTTAAAATTAACGGAGCCGCATTCGTGCGGTCGCTGGCAGCGGCGCACATGGAAACGAATCCTCCGCTGGAGGGCGACTACACCGACAGTGACGGGCTGCTCCGCTGCGGAAAGTGCGGCGGGAAAAAGCGCAGCCGCATTGAGGTCGGCGGCGAGGAGGTGATCGTCCCGGTGTGGTGCGAGTGCATGAAACAGGCGAAGGCCGAGGAGAAGAACCAGAGCGCCGCGCTCATGGCGCAGATGCGCGCCGGAGAGCTCCGGAGGCTGTCGCTCATGGATTCCGCGCTTGCACAGGCGAGGTTCGCAAGCTCCGACCGGGGCGGCGAAAACGCCCACAGCGTGGAAACGTGCCGCAGGTACGCCGCGAAATTCCCGCAAATGCGGCAGGATAACCGCGGACTGCTGCTGTTCGGCGGCGTGGGAACGGGCAAAACCCACACGGCTGCGTGTATCGCGAACGAGCTGCTGGAACATGGAGTGTCGGTCGTTATGACCTCGCTCGTCAAGCTTATTGACGGCGGCGCGGAGGATGTTTGCAGCCGCATGAGCTCCATCAACCTGCTTATCCTGGACGACCTCGGCGCGGAGCGCTCCACGGATTACGCGCTGGAGCAGGTCTACAACATCGTGGACAGCCGCTATCGTGCGGGGCTTCCGGCGATATACACCACGAATCTCACGCTGGAGGAGCTGAAACACCCGGCGGATATGCGGTACGCCCGGATATACGACCGGATTCTGGAGCGGTGCTTCCCGGTGGAGTTCCGGGGCAGTTCCCGGCGAAAAGCCGGAGCGCGGCAGGGCTTCGAGGAAATGAAGGCTCTGCTGGAATCTGATTAACACTTTAAATACTGTTTAAGGAGACTTTTATGGACAAGAAATACAAGAAGCTCACAAAGTCCCGCGGACTGACAATACCGCGCGACATGGCGGAGTACCTCGATTTACCTGCGGGAACTCCGGTAGACCTTACCGCCACGGCTGACGGCAGGCTCATCGTTTCCAGGCACGTTGATTCCTGCCGGTTCTGCGGCGGAATGGAGCGGATAAAGAAGTTCGGCGGAATATTCTGCTGCCCCCATTGCGCAACAGCGCTGTATGAGGAGGTGTGCAGATGAACGAGGTCGTAGAAAAAGTCCGGGAGCTCAGCCGGATAAAGGCGGATATCGCGAAGCTCTCAGACCGGAAGAAGCAGCTTGAAGCGTACTTCCTGGAGCGCGGCGGCGATGATGTGCTTGACACCAAATTCAAGTCTGCTACATACGCCGACCCGGATTCTCAGGCGGCTGTCACCTACACCGAGGCGCAGAGCCTTTCCGTGGTTTTCCCGGAGTGCCTGAAAAAGGCTCTGGGAGAGGTGTTCGGGGATATCTTCAGCGTGGAGACCAAGACCGAGGTCAAGCCGAAGAACAAGGACATAGAGCGTATGCTCATCGGAATGTACACCAACAGCTACACAAAGGCGGCTCCGGCGGAGGTTATCGCGCAGCTTCCCTGCGACGAAAAGGCAAAGGCGGCGCTGACGAAGAAGCTCAAGGGCGCGAAATTCGAAACCGACCGCGACAATCTCATGAAGCTAGGCGGTTTCTCCGAGCAGGACGCGGGAGATTACGCCTATCTGTACGCCGAGGCGGTGGTCTGGCAGACGTTCCGGAACCTTGTGGAGATGTCCGGCGCTGACGAGGAGAAACTGCTGAGCTGCATAAACCGCGGCGTGGCTGTGGACAGCTCCACCAAGATCGCGGTGAGCTGATGGCGACCAGGGAACAGATCCGGCGGATATATGCCCTCGGCGCTGCCGCCGGACTGCTCGACCGGAGCGCCGGGAACGACGATAACCTCCACCTGTGGATAAAGCAGTTTTCACTGAAAGACCACATCTCGGAGCTTAACGAGCAGCAGGCGGATTTCATCATTAAGCGGCTGGAGGAATACCGGGCGCAGATCGCGCCGCTGCCGGAGCTTGTCACCGGGGAACAGCAGAATATGTGCTTCCGGCTGATCTATCGCATAGCGGATATTTCTCCGTCGGACATCAAGCCCCGGGAACGGCTAAGGGGCGTTATCTCCAAGGTGACCGGCAGAGATATCCGCCCGGACAGGGATATTTTCAGCCGGGTAACACGGGCGGAGGGTTCGGAGATAATCGAAATGCTGAAGCGGATACTCCGCTCGGAGCAGAACAAACTGAAAAGGAGTGGTAAGAATGGGACTTGCAATGCTGGTAAAGAAGAGCCACCTTAACGCCGATCAGCAGGAGGTGGCGGACATTATCGGGCTGGAGAATTATCTGGCGCTGGTGGATACGTTCGGAGGTTCGCAGATCTGGATACCGAAAGCGCGGTCGCTGGTGTCGTCCCCGGAAATCGCAGCATATATCCGGTCAAGGCGGCAGAACGGCGACACTCCGGAGCAGATAGCCCGGGAACTGGAACTTCCGGTGTCGGAGGTACGGCGGCTTTCAAAGTGATTTATGGCTCATCGCAAATGCGGTGAGCCGTTTTTTTATGTCGTTTCGCTTTGTGATTTCACTTTTTACAAAGGTGCATTTTTATAGTATAATATGCGTAGCAAAAATAACATTTCAAAGAGGTGATACCGTGGACTTCGACACTATCTACAATATGATACTTACTGTCGGCATGGGCGCGATAACGTTCTTCCTGAAGCGCAGCTTCGACCAGCTGGACAGCCGGGCAAGCTGTTCGGAGGTGGAGGAACTTAAGGGCAGGCTTAACAGCCGTGCCAGCCGCTCAGAGGTGGACGAGCTCAAAAGCAAAATCGAAAGCGCCGACGAAAAATACGCTAGTAAATCTGAACTTAACGAACTGAAAAAATCCATTGAGAAAATAGAGAGCAACATAGATTTTCTCAAGGAAAACACCGTGCGGAACGCCGATTTTATCCGCACCATGAGCCGGCTGGAAAATAAAATCGACGACTTGAAAAAGGGGTGATATAGATGGACATGGAAAGAGTACACCGTGAAAAATTCTGCGACAACAACGCCCGGGTGCTCCGGGCTATAAACGCTCTGCGGACCAGATACGTCCATATCCGCGATCTGGAATACGGTCTGGGAGCCGAAATGACGGAATCCGAGATAGCCGACTGCGTGAATTATCTGAACGAGGGCGGCTACATAAAGCTCCGTGATATTGAGTTCCACGGCGAGGTCAGCGACCTTGCGGACGCGGAGCTTCACAGCCTTGAAGCCAAGCTGACGGCGAAAGGTATCGCATTCCTGAACGGAAAGGTCTCAGACCCGTGCATAAGGCGGTGAGCCATGAAGCGTAAGCACAGCAAGATAGACAGCCTCCCCGCTGACATCAAGGAAGCTGTCGAGCAGATGATAATGGGCGACTACACCTACCGGGACGTGTGCGCTTTCGTCCGGGAAACGGCGAATATCACGCTGTCCGAGGCGGCGGTCTGCCGGTACGCTCAGGGACTTAACGCCAGCGTGCAGGAGATACGCCTTGCCAGCGAGAATATGCGGGCTCTGACCGAGGAAATGCAGAAGTTCCCGCAGCTCGATACCACCGAGGGCATTGCGCGGCTGGTATCCCATAAGGTGCTGCAGGCAGTCCAGCAGATGGACGAGATCGCGCTGAAAGAAGCCGACCCGCTGAAGCTCATCGAAAAGGCAACGGCGCTCATCAGGGCGGTGAGCCTGAAAAATTCCACGGACATCAGGACGGCGAACCTCAAGAACGTGGCGTTTGAGAGCTTCAAGGAAGATATCTTCGACGCCATGGCAAAGGAAAATCCGGAGCTGTACCGCTCACTGGTGCAGTTCATCAACAGCAAACAGGAGGGCTAACGTGTACGTTATATATTGTCAGTCCGGCAAGGAGATGTCGGTCGTCAGGCAGCTTGCCGGAAAGAATATCACGGCGTATGCTCCCCGCCGTCTGGTTCAGGAGCGCCGCCGCGGAAAATGGGTTCAGCGGGAGATACTGCTGTTCAGCGGGTATGTGTTCCTCGATTCGGAGCTGACTGCGGACATCTGGCAGGCGGTGAAATTCTGTTACGGAACGCTGAAACTGCTCAGCGCCTCGCAGCTCAGCCAGACCGAGGAGGAATATATACGCTTCCTCTGCAACGGCGGCTGTCCGCTGGGTATAAGCCTGGGCTATGTTTCCGAAGGTGTACTCCACATTACTGACGGCTTCCTGAAACGCTTCGAACACAGAATAATCCGATTTAACAGGCGCGGCAAACGCGCCGTGGCGGACGTTACGATCTACGGCAGGCATTACGAGATCATTCTCGGCTGCGAGATCGAAGCCGCAGGCACTTCTCCGTTGATAAGCTCCGGAGTGGTGAAATATATCCTCTGAATCTGCGGAACATGGTTCCGAACGGATACGGCGAAGCTATATCATCATGATTTCGGGCGGGCATTTAAAGTACCCGCCTGAAATCGTCTGTAAGCGCCTTGTGCGTTTCCGAGGGTAATTTCATTGCCGGGACACGAACGGCGCTTTTGAAGCCCCTTTGAACGCATTTGAAGATATATCCGGAATGCTCCGGAGAATCAGCGCGGAAAATCGCCTGTAAGCGCCGCATAATTTTTCAGAGGGTAGTTTCCCCGCTACGAATCAAATCGCGAATTTAAACGTGAATTAAGCGCATTTAAACGTATATGAAAGAGGTGACAGCATGAGCAGAAAGAAAAAGAGCATAGCAGCCCTCGGCGCTGCCATTGCCGAGCGTGAAAAAAACAGCACAGAACAGACCTCCGCAGTGCAGCAGCTTGTGGAGGCATATTTGTCCACGAATAACGAAGCGAAGCGCGCGAAAAAGATCTCCGAAATAAAGTCCCGCTGCGGCGGGCTGAACGAGCTTCTAAACCAGAACAGCGAGCTCCTGACCGCCGAGGTGGAGCAGGCGCTCATGCGGGCGGCGACCGGCTACACTGTCACCGACCGCACCGTCAGGTGCGTGAACGGAGTGAAAACCGTGGAGACTAAGGAGCGCCACATTCCTCCGTCCCAGGCGGCTATCGAGTTCTACCTTATAAATAAAAAGAGCGGAGATTACAGCCGGAACGGCGGCGGTTCGCGCAATTCGGACGGCGCCCTGGCGGATATTCTGGAGGCGCTGAAAAATGGGTAAGATAGAATTCACGAAAAAGCAGAACGACCTGATTCGGGTTATGAAACAGGGTAAGCTGCGGCGGGTAAATATCCTGCAAGGCAGCGTTTCAGCGGGAAAGACATGGATATCTTTAATAATATGGGCGCTATGGGTGGCTACACGTCCAAAAGAATATCTTTTTCTTATGTGTGGGAAAACGCTTCAAACGCTTAAGCGAAACTGTCTTATGCCGTTACAGACGCTTATCGGCGAAAGAAACTTTACATATTCATTATCAGCAAAGGAGGGGTTCCTTTTTGGACACAAAATTCTCCTTGAAGGAGCGAACGATGAATCCAGCGAAAACAAGATCCGCGGACTTACAATAGGCGGTGCATACTGCGACGAGCTGACGTTGTTCCCGGAGGGCTTCTTCGTCATGCTGTTATCTCGACTGAGAGTTCCCGGAGCAAAACTTTTGGCTACCACAAATCCCGATACGCCTACGCATTGGCTGAAGAAAAAATATCTGGAGAATGAAAAACTAGCCGATGAGTGGCTTTCCGTATTCTTCAGTATTGACGATAATACGACTTTGCCGCCGGAGTACGTTTCAGACTTGAAAAAGGAGTACACCGGCGTGTTCTACGACCGCTTCATTCTCGGAAAGTGGGTAGTGGCGGCGGGCGCTATTTACCGTGTGTTCTCGGATAATATCCCCGCGTTCGCCGCTCCGGAGCCGCTCCCCCGGCTGGACATGATAAACGTTGGCGTGGACTGGGGCGGCAACGGCTCGGCTCACGCTATGGTCGCAACGGGCGTGACCTCCGATTACGGGAAGCTTATTGCCCTGCGGAGCGAACGCGTTCCCGCTACCGGACTGACCCCGCAGCAGATATACAAGCGTATCTTCGAATTCTGCGAGGGAGTTCAGCGGGATTACGGCAAAATCGAGGACATCTACGCCGACAGCGCCGAGCAGACGCTTATCGCCGGGCTGCGGGAATACATAGATCCGCTCAACCTGACGGTAAAAAACGCGCGCAAGCGCCCGATAATCGACCGGATCCGTGCGACGACCATGCTCATGGGCGGCGAAAGATTCCTGCTGACTTCCGAATGCGAAACGCTGCGGGAGGCATTTCAGGGCGCGGTGTACGACGATAAGGTCGTTGGCGAGGACGTCCGGCTGGACAACGGCACCTCGGATATAGATACGCTTGACGCGTTCGAATACAGCTTCGAGCGGTATATTCCGAGATTGATAAGGAGATAGAATGGATGTTTTAAACGCGCTTAAAGGCTTATTTAAAGGGAAAGGAGGAGCTGGCGTGGACGATTTTAAAATCACAGATTCGGCGGTAAGCCCGACCATGCGCTCCGCGACTTCCCTCTGGTGGGACGCGTTCCAGGGACAGCTTCCGTTCGCGCAGACCCACAAGAATTTTAAGCCGCTGCCAACGGCTTACATATCAACCGCGTATCTTGCGCAGCTCGTCACCGGGGAAATCAAGTTTGAGGTCGCCGACGAGGAGCTGAACAAGCACGTCCAGAAGAATCTCCTGCCGAACCTCGACAGGATAGTTCAGCAGACCCTTGTCGGCGGTTACACGGTGATAAAGCCGTATTTCGTGCAGTCCGGCGAGATGTTTTTCGATTCCGGGACGAGCCGTGACTTCATGCCCCTGGCTCTGGACGAGAACGGGCACATCACCGAGGGCGTATTTTTTGAACGTATCCGATACCACGGCAAAATCTACGAGCGCCGGGAGCACCACACATTCCGGGACAGGGTGCATACCGTCCGGAACACGGCGTACATTTACGGCACCAAACGCACGGTGGAGCTTTCCGAGATACCGAAGTGGGCAATGCTTCTTCCGGAGGGGCGGATTCCCTCAGACATTCCGATGATAGCGACGTTCCGCACACCCTACGCGAACAACATAGACCTCGACAGCGAACTGCCGATAAGTATTTTCGCAAATTCCCTCGGCACGCTTCACGAGATAGACGAGGCACATTCGGAGTATTGCGCGGAATTCAGAAAGATGTCCGCGAAGGTGTTCGCCGACAAGTCCGTCCTTAAGGGCGACATGGGTATTCCTGATGATTACTTTGTCGGGATAAGCGGTGATGGTACTTCCACGATGGAGCAGCAGATAATGGCTTACGCTCCGCAGATTCGCGAAACAGAGCACAGCGCCAAAATCAACAAGGAGCTTCGTTTCTACGAAACGCAGATAGGCGTAAGCTCCGGGACGTTCTCGTTCGACGCGGCGAAAGGTCTTGTCACCGCAACGCAGGTGCTTTCCGAGGACAGAACTACATACAACACGGTCTGCCAGATACAGCGGCAGCTCCGTCCGGTGCTCCAGTCGCTCAGTCAGATCGTTGTCACTCTGGCGAGGTTTTACGGCTTCGAGTGTGAGGACGGTGAATGCGCGATTGAGTTCGGCGACAGCGTATTTGAGGACACCGGAACCGAGTTCAACCGCCGCTTCCAGATGGTTCAGGCGGGACTGCTCAGGGCTGAGGACTTCAACGCATGGTACTTCGGTGTTCCGCCGGAGCGGGCGCGCGAAATGCTCCCAGAAATGACAAGCGTTTTTGGAGGTGAGTAAATGCTCACTCCAGAACAGCTCCAGAATCTCCCGCAGGAGCTGACCGACCTCTACGACCAGCTTTCCGAATTTATCCTGCGGGACATAGCCCGGCGCATTGCAAAGGGCGCGGAGATAACCGACACGGCGGAGTACCAGCTCTACCGGGCGCGAAGCCTTGGACTTTCCACAGATGAAATAGCCGCGAAAATCGCCGAGATAAACGGCAATTCCGCCGCGGAAATAAACCGGCTTATCCGGGAGGCTGCGGCGCAGTCCGACGAGTTCGACCGCAAAATGCTCGGAGCTGACAACGGGGCGGCGATTCCTCTTGAAGATAACCAGCAACTACAGAAGCTCATTTCCGCGCAGATAGCGGAGACCGCCGGAAAGTGCGAGAACCTCACAAACACGCTGGGATTCGCAGACCACGACTTCCTCGGGCGCGTGTATTACCTGTCCATGACGGATATGTACCGCCGGGAGATGGATTCCGCGCACATGAAGGTCGTGACCGGGGCTGCGGATTACATGACCGCGATACGGCAGGCTTGCAATAAGCTGGCGGCAAGCGGCGTGCGCACGATAGACTATGAGAGCGGGCACTCCGACCGTATCGAGGTCGCGGCGCGGCGGGCTCTCCTTACCAGCGTGGCGCACGTCACGCACCGTATCTCCGAGCAGAACGGCGAGGAGCTCGGCGCGGACGGCTGGGAGATGTCGGCGCATTCCGGTTCCAGACCGTCCCACGCTGTGTATCAGGGGCGGCAGTACACGCAGGAGCAGTACGAGCGGATAATCAAGCCGCTCATAAGCGAGCCGAACTGTCGGCATGATGTGTTCCCGATAATCCTCGGAGTTTCCGAGCCGGTCTACACTGAGGAGGAGCTCCGGAACATAGACCAGCCGCCGTTCACCTACCAGGGGCGGAAATATACCGCTTATGAGGCTTCCCAGCAGATGAGGAAGATGGAGCGCACTATGCGGAAGCAGAAAGACCGCTGTATCGTCGCCGACGCTGCCGGGGACAAGGAGGGATTCACCGCTGCGAGCATTAAGCTCCGGCGGCAGAAGGATATCTACGAGGATTTCTGCAAGGCTGCGGACAGCTACACGCAGTACGAGCGGACTTACGTCGCCGGGTACGACCGCAGGCTTGCGGGCAAGACCGGGGCGGTCACACGGAAGCAGAGGGAGTTTGAAAAGGCGCAGCTCAGGCTTGACAATTCCATTGAAAGCTCCTATAATTATATGGGAACTGAACATTTGTTCGCTTCTCATTATTCCGATGGCAAGCTGGATTTGAAATCCGCAAGGCGTGAGTACGATACTTTCCTCAATAGCGATGTCCCTAAAAACCACATGAAGCTGTTGAAGCAGTTTAGCTTCGGTGCCAAGTACATTGAAACCGACAACGAAAATATTACAATGGGATATTCGCCAAAAGCTGACGCGTTTGTATATAACCCTGCAAACCCACAACTTGCTAATTACGATCTTAATATGAGCCTTACCCACGAGATAGCTCATAGAATAGATAACAAGATGTTTAAATCTGATAGGCGGCAGGCGTTCACGGAAGCAATTTCAAAATACGGAGATACATTAGACAGTAAATCTGTTGCTGAAATAATAAATAGTTCTGATACTCTGTCCCGAAATGCCCCTCTTCAGGATATTATGAGCGCGGTGACTGGCGGACATATTCCGTTGGCGGCTGGACATGAACCTGAATATTGGAACAGACAGGGTAAAAAGCAGAAAGAGATTTTTGCTAATATATTTACGCTTGAATGCTTCAATGATACAGAAGCTCTTGATTTTGTAAAGGAAACACTTCCTGACGTTTATAATTCTTACATAGCAATAACGGCTAAAAAACTTGGGAGGGATACAGATGGTATTACCGGTAACTGATTTAAAGGTTATTTCTAAAGTCGAAACCAGAAAACTCATTATGCAGTATTACTACAAATTTGGCAAAGCAGCCCCTCCCTACAATCCCGAAACCTACGGTACAGCCGAAGCCTACGTTGAAAAGCTGAAACAATGGGTGCAGGCTGATAAGCCTGTTTCATAAACAACGATATGCACTCCCAGCAATGGGGGTGCAATTTTATACCCATTTTACGAAAGGAGCCCCACCAATGCAGCACAACCGATACAACAAGACCTACCAGGCGGCGGTGATCGCGGACGCAGTGCGGAAGCGACAGCGCTGCAACCAGCGAGACCCTCCCATGTTCGTCAGCAGTTACACATACCACATAATAATCGTACCCTTGCCGAGGGTACATTTTTTTACCTATCTATAAGGAGGAATTTTCATGGATAAGTTAAAGGCACTTCTCCAGAAGCTCGGGATCGAGCTTACCGCAGACCAGAGCAAGCAGATCGACGAGGTAATGAGCAAGGAGTTCGTCCCCGCCGCCGACGTTGCAGCCGACAAGACCCGGCTGGAGGAGTTGACGAAGCAGCTTGCCGCCCGGGACAAGGATCTCGAAAAGCTCAAGGCGGACAATAAGTCTGAGGAGCTCCAGAAGCAGCTCGACGAGCTGAACGCCAAGTACAAGCAGGACACCGACGACCTCAACGCGAAACTTTCCGCGCAGCAGGCGGATTTCGCCGCGGAGAAGCTGTTCAGCGGCTACAAGTTTTCAAGCGACCGCGTCCGCAAGTCCGTCCTGGACGAATTTAAGGGCAAGGGCTTCAGGCTCGGCGAAAACGGCGAGTTCATAGGCGGCAGGGAGTACCTCGAGGAACTGAAGCAGTCAGAGCCGTCCGTGTTTGCGGCGGAGCAGAAACCCGGGCTGTTCATGGGCAGCACCCAGAGCAGCGTCAGCGCCAGCGCAAACAACCTTGAAAGCCAGATCTACGCTGGCTTCGGCATAAAGAAATGAGGAGGATACCACAATGGCAATAAACACTCTTGAAGCGGCAAAGATTTTTCAGACCGCCCTCGATCAGCAGGTTCTGGAGGGAGCGACCTCCGGCTGGATGGAGGACAACGCGGGACAGGTGAAGTATTCCGGCGGCGCTGAGGTCAAGATACCGAAGATGTCGCTGAGCGGTCTCGGGAACTACGACCGTGATTCCGGCTATACCCAGGGAGCCGTTTCCCTGACCTACGAAACCAAGTCCATGACCATGGACAGGGGCAGCAAGTTCCTGCTGGACAAGATAGACGTGGACGAAAGCAATTTCGTTGCCAGCGCTTCCGCAGTCATGAGCGAGTTCCAGCGCACAAAGGTCATTCCGGAGGTGGACGCTTACCGTTACAGCAGAATTTACGCTCTTGCCAAGGACAACTACGGCAGGACTTACACCCCGGCGGCGAGCACTATTCTGTCCACGCTTTCCGAGGACATCACCGCCGTGCAGGACGCTGCGGGCAACGCCGACCTCGTTATCATCATGGCAAGACCAGTGTACGATATGTTCTGCAACAACGAAAAAATTGCAAAGAACATCAATGCCGGGGACTTCAAGCAGGGCGAGCTCAATCTCATGATAAAGCTGTTCAACGGAATCCCCATCATTCCCGTGCCTTCTGCGAGAATGAAGACCGCCTACACCTTTTATGACGGCAAATCCAGCGGGCAGGAAACAGGTGGATTCGTTCCGGCTGAGAAGGCGACTCAGATAAACTGGATAATCTGCCCGAAGTCCGCGCCGATAGCCGTTTCCAAGACGGATAACTTCAAGATGTTCGACCCGGAAACCAACCAGTCCGCTGACGCATGGCTCGTTGAGTACCGCAAGTTCCACGACCTCTGGATAAAGGACAACGCGCTGCCCTCCGTCCGTGTGTGCGCGGTACCTGAAACATGAGCTACGCTGACTACACCTACTACACCGAAACCTACGGCGGAAAGTCGGTAGCACAGGAGGATTTCCTCCGGCTTTCCGCCGGGGCTTCCGCGTACCTCGACCGGGTGACCTCCGGCAGAGCCGAGGAGCATTCCGGGGACGACCGGCTGAAAATCTGCTGCTGTGCGCTCTGCGATGTCCTTGCGGCTACTGCGGACACCGGAGGTCTGGTGAAGCAGTCCGAGAGCGTGGGGAGCTGGTCGTATTCGCTTGCGGGCAGTTCGGCGGCAACAGCCGAGGAGCTGATGTACAAGCGGTGTCTGATGTGGCTCCCGGCGGAGTGGCTTTACAGAGGGGTGGCGCGGGAATGAGGTTCACGGAAACCATCACGGTCTACAACAAGATCCCGCAGCAGGGGCGCGAACCGGAGCAGCTCCGCCAGACGGTAGTTCACGGCGTGTTCTGGGACTACACGACCGGAGCGGCGTTCGGCAAATCCGGAAAGGACGGCAGCGACAGCATTACGGTCATGATTCCGGACTTGCCTGCGCTGGTTCCCGCTGCGGAATGGTTCCGGGACGGCTGTCCGGCGGATAAGTTCACGCTTTCACCTGGCGACATAATCGCCCGGGGCGAATGCGGAGATATCTCGGGCGCGGCGGAACTCGAACAGCAGCACACCGAAAAAATGATAATAACAGCGGTTCGTGACTGCCGGTTCGGTTCTCCGAGCCTGCGGCACTGGGAGGTGAGCGGAAAGTGAAAATTACTACCGACCGCGGAACATTGTTCACTACCGCCAGCGGCAAGTCTATTCTCCGCTGGAACAAAAACGCTCCTCCCACTGAGGAGAACTTCGACCAGCTCCAGAAATTCATTGACAACACAGTAGTCCGGCACATGGACGCATATGTCCCCATGCGTACCGGAATGCTGAAAAAATCCGTTATCCTCGGTTCCCGAATGGGCAGCGGCGAACTGGTGTTCATTGCGCCGTATGCTCATAAGCAGTACTATCGCAACGGAAAGCTCAAGGGAAAGCGCGGTTCGCGGTGGTTTCACCGAATGTGGGCGGCGCGTAAGGACACCATCGTCCGGGAAGCCAAAAACTATGCAAGGAGAATCATGCCATGAAATCAATTATGGACAGCGTTTGCGAATATCTTGCCGAGTGTCCGCTGCTTGACCCGAAGCTTCCGGTCTACCTCGATTATGTGGACGACAAGGACTGCTACTGTGTGGCTACGGTTCCGAATACGCCTTACCGCAAGGACATTCTCGGCAACCGTATCTACACGGTGACGTTCCAGTTCGCATATCGGACGGCTATCAGCAGCGATACCGAGCGCGGCAAAAACATGGAGTTCCTTGAGCGGTTCTGCCGCTGGATAGACGAGCAGAATGACCGCCGCAGCTTCCCCGCTTTGGCGGCAAACCAGACCGCCCAGAGCCTGAAAGTCATAGAAACAAGCGCCCTTGACGAAGTGGACGAGGGCAGAACCACGGGAATTTATATCACACAGTTACAATTTATTTATAAGGAGAGATGTTAACATGGCAATCACAGGAACAGGCGCAGTAGAGCGCGAAAAGAGCATACTTTTAATTCAGATCAACGGTATCTGGTACCCCATCGGCGAGGACAACGAGAGCATGGAGCGCACCCGCAACAACACGGTGACCCAGACAAAGAACGTTCTCGGCGTGACAAAGACCAAGGTCACAAAGGGCAATCAGGTGACTTCCGTTTCACCGTTCCTTATCGCGAGGGATTCCGCGCTGGCTAAGGAGCTTTACGAGATAGACCGCCTGAACAAGCAGCTTGACGAGGTCAAGTACCGCTTTATGGAGACTTCCATCTTCGACGAACACGGCGATAATAAGTTCGCGGCGTGGACGCAGGAAGCAAAGATCGACCTCAAGAGCTGGGGCGGTTCCGCTGCCGACGGGCTGACGGCTCCGTTCGATATCGTCTGGGAGGGCGACCGCACCTACGGCATATACGATCGTGCAGCGAACACGTTCACTCCCGACGACGGTATCGAGGAGCTGACGGTGGTTTCCACAGCAGGTTCTTCCGCTACAAGCACAGTGCTGCTGGTTTCCCCGCAGCTCGGCACCGGAAATCACTATGTGTACAAGGGCGGAGCTTCCGCGCAGAATGTCACCGCCGGACAGGACGTCACAAGCTGGTCTGTGCTTTCCCCCGGTACCGCGATAACGCTGACCGGGTCTCCGGCGACCATTACGGTTGTCGAGGCTGACGCTGCAGGTAAGGCTGTTAAGGCTGGCAGCGTGACGGCGGTGTATGGGACTTAAATTCTGACATTTTCAGATTGACTTTACTCTCCGGATGTGATATAATATAGAAAAATCATATCTGGAGGGTAAGTGTCATGGTTTCATTATTAGTCCTTACGGCTGGCTCTGTAAACCAGAACAGCTCAAACGCTTCTGGTCTTATGCTTTTGGGCATTGTGGCAATTATAATTGTTGCTGTTATTCTATTTTTTAAAAAGGGCAAGCCCAAAGGCAATCAAATTGAAGATGAAAAATTTTATCTTCGTGAAATTCGTAATTATGTAAGAATCATCGCTATAATTGTCACAGCATGGGCAATAATAACAATTGCTTCTTGGATAATCGCACTTTTATAGAAACACATTAAGCG
Organism: uncultured Oscillospiraceae bacterium; assembly: GCA_934448295.1. Taxonomy (GTDB): domain Bacteria; phylum Bacillota; class Clostridia; order Oscillospirales; family Ruminococcaceae; genus CAG-115. Next base: position 27,407 of record CAKSEY010000018.1, on the reverse strand, counting down.
CCCGGTGCATGAACCGGGTGCTTATTTTCTTATGTTAAATGGAGGAATTCATATGAGCATGACATACGTTGTAACCCCCGCGCCCCCGATAGATATCGAAATATCCGTCAATGGCGAAACACACCACATCAATTTCTACCCGACAGACCTTGCCGTTCGGGAACGCTTCTATCAGGTTTACGAAAACCTGAAGAACTACAAGCCGAAGGATATCAAGGTAACGGTAGACAAGAACGGCGTTTCAAACGCCGAGCTGGAGAACGCAAAGGAGCTGCGCCGTTTCACAGAGTTCCTCGGCGAACAGGTGGACGGCATTTACGGCGCGGGAACGGCGAAGCTGCTTACCTGCGGGCGCTGCGAGCCCGTGGAGCTTATCAAATTTATATGCGAAACCGCAAAATACTTTACGCAGACCTCCGATAAGCTCATAAGGCACTACACCGAAGCGATCCAGGGCGGTGTCATGGAGTGAACTACCTGCTTGAACAAATGCCGCAGGCTGTCCTGATAGACGGCAGAGCGGTACCCGTAAACACGGATTTCCGGGTGTGCCTACGCGCTATACAGGCGCTGGAAGACGAGCGGCTCATGGAGCACGAAAAGCTGACCGTGCTGCTGACTTTGCTCTACCCGGAACCTCCGCAGAACACAGCCCTTGCTATAAAGCAGGGGCTGAAATTCTTGAATCTTGGCGAGGAAGCCGACGCCTCAAAGCTGAAACAGCAGCAGGTGTACAGCCTTACCAAGGATTCAAGCTACATTTATACCGCGTTTAAAAGCACTTTCAACATTGATTTAAACTCGGTTGAATATCTTCACTGGTGGAAATTCCGCAGTCTTTTTGCCGACCTCGGCAGGGACTGCTTTTTTAATACGCTCATAAGTCTGCGGTCGCGGCAGCAGTCCGGAAAGCTCACGGACAGCGAAAAAGAGTTTGTCCGGAAGAACCCGGAGCTTATGTCGCTGTCTGAGCAAAAGCACAGCAGCGCCGTGCAGGACTTTATTTCAAAGATAGGGAGGAAGGGATAATATGACGATTTACCAGCGTCATTTTTGCGGTTTTGCCGCAGGCAAAATTGCTGTCCCACTCCGGGACAGCAAAGAAAAAATGATGCAGTTTGGCTACAACAGTCAGCAGCTTGCTGCTGTTCTGTTGTCCAAACCGGGGAGAAAGGGGGCAACCTAAAATGTCGCAGGCAGACGGATATGTGCGTATCGTCACGCGCAACGATACCTCTGAGGCTCAGCGCTCAACAGAACAGCTCGGCGATACCATACATGACGCGCTGGATACTTCTCCGGCGGACAACATGACCGGTGCGGTCGGCGGGCTGAAAGACGGCATTTCCGACACTGGCGACGCCGCGCTCAAAACCGGCGATATCATCAAGGCGAATCTCGTTTCAGAGGCTGTTACGCAGGGAATTCAGAAGCTGGGCGAGGTTCTAAAGGAATCCGCTTCCCGAACCATCGAGATAGCAGACGGTCTGGACGGCTCGGTAAATAAAATCGCCGCTGCCACAAATGCCAGCGCCGAGGAAATAGAGAAGCTGCGGTCTGCCGTCGAGCAGATCTATGGCGATAATTTCGGCGAGGGCTTTGAGGACATCGCGGACAGCATAGCGAAAATCAAACAGAACCTCGGCGAACTGGACGACAGGGAGCTTGTCGAGGTGACCGAAAGCGCCTACGCTCTTAAGGATGTGTTTGACTACGACATAGCCGAGAGTTCCCGCGCGGTAAAGGCAATGATGGAGAACTTCGGTATTTCCGCTTCGGAAGCCTATGATTACATCGCCCGGGGCGCTCAGAACGGTCTGGATTACTCCGGCGAACTGCTGGACAATATCTCGGAATATTCCGTGCAGTTCAAGAAAATGGGGCTTTCCGCAAGCGATATGTTTACGATTTTCTCCAACGGCGCAGAAAACGGTGCGTGGAATCTCGACAAAATCGGCGATTCCGTGAAGGAGCTTGCGATACGCGTTATTGACGGCTCGGACACCAGCAAGCAGGGCTTTGAAGCTCTCGGATTTGAAGCCAACAGCATGGCGGAGCGGTTTGCCGCGGGAGGCGTTTCCGCAAGAGTGGCTTTTCAGGAGGTCATAACAGCGCTTGCCGCCATGACCGACCCTGTCGCCCAGAACACAGCCGGAATCAATCTCATGGGTACCATGTGGGAGGACATGGGAGCACAGGCGGTGCTGGCGCTCGGTGACATCTCCGACAGCGCATACGACTGCGCCGGTGCAATGGACGGTATCAAGGATGTAAATTACAGCAGTCTCTCCAACTCGCTGGATAATGTCAAGCGGCAGATAGACCTGCTTATCGAGCCCATCGGCGAAGAATTGATTCCCGTCCTTGACGAGGCTGCGGATTCTGTCGCAGAGATAGCGCAAAAGGGCGACCTTAAGGAGATAGCAGCCGGTATAGGCAGCTTTGTTTCCGGTACTCTGTCGTTCCTTTTGAAAAACATAAACCTTATAGCTTCTGCGGTCACAGGAGTGACTGCTTCGGTTATTGCGTTCAAGGCGGCTAACGAGCTGACGAAAGTAATAGCAAGCTGGCAGACTGCCGCTTTGCAGGTCACTCTTCTTGGAAATGCTCAGGGAGCGGCGGCTATTAAGACAGCGGCGCTAAGCGGCGAGCTTACAGCGCAGGAGATAATCTACGGTGTACTTAGCGGCAAGCTGGATATTGCTACCGCTAAGACAATTGCTTTGAATACGGCAATGAGCATGAATCCCGCAGGAGCAATAGCCGCTGTAATTGGTATTCTTGCAACTGCAATAACGGGTATTGCTTTAGCGTCAGCAAATGCTTCTGAAAGCACAGAAGAACTCAATGCTAGCGCCGAGGAGCTTAACCAAACCGCACAGGGAGCTGTTGACGCTGCTCAGAATGTTCGTAAGCTGGTCGAAGAATACAAGAATATAAAAACCGCCTCCGACAATACAGAAGAAGCCAAAAACAGACTTAAAAGCATTCAGGATACGTTGATTGAAACATATGATGTGGAAGCTGAAAAGCTGGATTTGGTTAACGGAAAATACGAAAATCAACTGAGCATTTTGGAGAATATAGCGAATCAAAAAACTGAAACAGCTAGATTAGCCGTTAATGCAGCATATTATGCTGAGGTCGATGCTCAGAAAAAAGCATTTAAAATAGACAATTTTACTCTTGGAACCAATGAGGTAGTATTGACCACCTTGTCCAAGTCGTTATCGTCTATCGCCCAAAAATATGGTAGTTCTTTTGACTCAATAAAGGGCGAATTTAAAGCCGGAACTTCATATGAGACCGTTGAAAAAATTCTTCAGGAAGTGCTAAACGAAAATCAGGAAATGTGTGAAGAATACATAAACGGAAGATTTTCAGAAGAAGGAAAAGCGTCCGGAGTAAGTGAAGCCGTATCAGTTCTTGCCGAAGCTATGTCTCAGGCGGGAACGGCAGCGACTAGATTTGCTGAAATCACTGAGAAATATAATGCTTATAATTCTGGGGAGGGAGATCTTTCTGATTACCACTGGGGTGAATCAATAGCCGCCGAGGAAAAGAGCAAAGCTGAAGCCCGCAACGCTGCATACAAGGACAAAAAAGAAAAACTCAAGCAGGAACAGGCTGACAATGCCGAGATGTACAAAAAGCTCCGGGCGGACGCTAAGTACAGCTATGACATGGGAGTTATAGAAGTCGATGAATACTACACTCAGCTTGCCCTGCTGCGAGACAAGTACCTTGAACCGGACAGCGAGGAATGGCGCGCCGTCAACGTTGAAATCAAGAAGTACTACGACCAGCTTTCTGAAACCGAGAAAAAAGCCTACGACGAGCGGCTCGCTGCGCAGAAAAAAGCTGACGCGGACGCCATCGCCGCCCGCAAAGCCACATACGCCAAGAAAAAATCCGATCTGGAATTCCAGCTTAAAACCGACCAGATAACGGAGGATGAATATTATTCCAGGCTTGCAAAAATCCGCGACAAGTATCTCGATAAGGATTCCGAGGAATGGCGCAGCGCCTACCTCGAGGAATACAACTACAAGAAGAGGGTGGAAAAGGAATCCGCGGAGGCTGAGCAGAAAAAGACAGAGGACGCTGCCGCAGCCCGGAAAAACGCATACACCAAAAAGAGGGCTGAGCTTGACTTCCTGCTGAAAACCGACCAGATTTCCGAAGAAAAATACTATGCCAGGCTTGCAAAAATCCGGGACAAGTACCTTGATAAAGATTCCGAGGAATGGCGTAGCGCCTACATTGAAGAATACAACTACAAGAAGAGAGTGGAGCAGGAATCCGCGAACGCTGAGCAGAAACAGTCAGACGAAGCCGCTGCCGCCCGCAAAGCCGCATATGCCAAGAAAAAATCCGAGCTGGAATTTCAGCTTAAAACCGGTCAGATAACTGAGGAAAAGTATTATGCCAAGCTGGCGAAAATCAGGGACAAGTACCTTGACAAGAATTCCGCAGAATGGCGCAGCGCCTACCTTGAAGCCTACGAATACAACCAGAGGATACTCCAGGAGAACAAGAACGCGCTGGAACAGCTCCTGAACGACGCCAGCAATTCCACGCTGAACGCGCTGAGCAGGATAGTTTCCGCCCGGGACAGCATGACGTCCAAGCTCGCGGATTTCAACAAGACCTTTGAGAAGATCACTGAAACAGTGCCGGAGACCGTGGCGGTCGCGGGTAAATTCACGATAACCACCGCCGAGCATGATGAGGAGACCTACAAAATGGGCGCCGACAGTATCGAGGACAATATCCGCGTCCTTGAGGAATACGGCGATATGCTGGACGCCCTCAAGGCGCGCGGCGCTGACGAAAGCACGCTTGATTCGATCCTTGGAATGGACATCGGGGAGGGCATGGAATTCGGCGCGAAGCTGCTGAAAATGTCCGACCGGGAGTGGAAAAGCTACTTCGACAGCCTTGATAAGCTCCACAAAACCGCCGAAGAAATTTCCGCGAAATACTATCAGGATCAGGTGAACGACCTGAAGGAGAATTTCGTTGACAAGCTCCGGCAGGAACTCGAAGGGCTGGGCACGGATATGTACAGCGTGGGCGCAGATGTCGCTGCGGAGTTCGTCAGGGGCTGGAACGAAGCCCTCGGCACGAAAGACCTTACCATCGGGGAGATCATGCCGACGGTGAGCGGCGGAACTCTTTCCACCGCCCCGACAGCCGCCCAGGGCATGATAGCCCCGGCAGTTTCCTCGCTCGTTGGAGTTACTAAAACGATATCGCAGATATTCAAGATCCCGGTGTATATCGGCACGAAAAAGCTGGAGGAGATAACGGTGGACGCGATCAACGGCTGCATGATCCAGAACGGAAAGAACGTCCTGCTCACATAAGGAGATGATAATATGCTTTGGTGGAACGGCGAACCGCTGCCGGTTCCGTCCCCGCCGATACAGTACGAAAACCGTATCGTCGAGGGCACGAACAGTGGGCAGACCCTCGGCGGGACCTATTCCAAGAAAATAATCGCGCGAAAGGAAGATGTGCTTGCCAAGTGGGAGGGGCTTTCAGCGGCGGAAAGCGCGACGATCGGAAAAATCAACAGCAGCACCTACGGAAATCTGACGTATTACAGCCCCGCTGCCGGGCGGTTCGTTACGCGCATCATGCACGTTGAGAGCTTCACCGACGATATGTCCGAAGCGGTGCTCGACGGCGGAAGGCTGAACGGAACTTTCAGCGTGACTGTGCAGTTCCGGGAGCGTTAAAGGGGGCTTAAACGTGATTTCAATTACCTTTTCAAAGGCTGGCAGGGACGATATAATTCTCACTGAAACCGACCTGTTCAGCTTTGATTATGACGATTCCTGCTTCTCCGGCGATACCTTTGAGCTCGGCGGGAGCAGCGCCCGGAAATTCCAGATTACCATAGACAACAACGACAGGCGGTTCAGCCGGGGGACGTTCGCGAACTGCCGGGCAAGGCTCGAGCTGAACGGGGAATTTTACGGCTTGTACAGCACGGAGCTCCCGAAGCGCCGGAACGGTGTGATAGAGCTCACCGCCTACGACGACATGGTGAAGCTCGATACTGAATTCCCGACCGACTACACATTCCCGCAGACGTTCTGGGCGGTATACGCGCAGTGCGTTTTTGAAGCCGGGCTTGCTTCGGATATCTCCTTTGACAACGTGGTGCTGAACGGCGTCTGGAACAACGGCGTTATTACCGCTGATTATACGGACTACATCTACGCTAATTCCTGCCGCAACCTGGTGGCGGGAATGGCGGAGTGGAACGGCGGATATGCTCATATCAACGCCGACAACAAACTCCAGGTTGATAAGTTTTCAAAGACGGTCAGCCGGGAATATTCCTCGGGTGAGCTGATGGAGCTCGATTACAGCGACGAGACCGTGACGTTCTCAAAGGTCAAGACGTCTCAGAAAAACAAGACCTACGAAATGGGCACGGACGACGGCTACACGCTGGTGCTGAATAACCAGTACATAAGCTACGGGCTTTCTGACGAGAATTTCGAGCTGTATCTCACGAAAATATACGAATATTACAGCGGATTCACGCTTACGCCGATGTCGTTCACGCTTGCCGAGCCTGACTTTGAGCTTAAAATCGGCGACAGGATCAAGGTGTATGACGAGGAGGAGCAGGTCACGGTTTACGGAAATGTCTCCAAAATCGAAATAAGCGGAAATCTTTCCATGACCGTCACCTGCGGCGGATTCGACAGCGCCGGGAGTTCCAACAGCTTCACGCCGACATCGTTCAGCCAGATACAGCAGAGCAAGCAGGAGGCTAAAAATGGCGGTACCGCCGAAAAGCTGATATCCCCCGACAAGGCAAGCCACGCCGCCGTTGCGAACGACAGCGGTTTGTGGCTGTACAAGAATGGCGCTCCGTGGGCTTTCCTGATACCGCTGAACGGAGGTTTCAAGCTCGGCAACACAGGACCTGCGCAGATAGAAATGCCCTGCGACAGGAATACAGTCGCGGTTTATAACATGAACAACGGGCTGTGGCTTGCGAATCCGGGCGGTTCTCAGGGTGATATTTTACTGCGGGGGAACAACTCACAGCTTTTCGTTGACGGCGGCGCTATGGTCGGCATTGACCCGGACGGAATTCAGGTGGACGGCGGGAACAGCCCTCTCAATATTCTGAAAACCTCGGAGGGCTGGAAGATTTACGCGAACAACTGCCTGCTTGAAGCGAAAGCGGACGGGCTGTATTACAACAACTTGAAGATAGGAGGAAAAGTATGACAAGCAAAACAATTTCCCTCACAGGCGAGGAAATCAAGGTAGAATATTCCGGCGGCGCGAACGCGTGGCTCCGGAACGACGGAACGGCGGCGGTGTACGCTTCGGCTTCGGCGGGAATTTCGGCGGGGGCTGACGGGGTGGTGAGCATTCCGGCAGGACAGGCTGCGGCGATTTACGGAGCCAGCGGGACTGTGTACCTGCTCGGAACCGGCTCAGTGCTGCTTGTAGGCTCAGACTACACGTCGTGCCCTTTTAAGACGTCAGCGCAGTCCGGCGGCTCCGGCGCTGACGAGGTCGCAAGAGCCGCTATTGAGGCTCACGCGGGGAATACGGCGATACATGTCACCGCAGAGGAAAAGGCTGCCTGGGACGGCAAGGCGGACAAGTCGGATATACCTACTAAAACTAGTGATCTTACGAACGACAGCGGGTATATCACGTCCGCTGACGGCGGAAATGCCGCCAGCGTGGATAGTACCAATCATAAGGCACGGCTATATGAAGATCCCGAGGGTGGTAACTTCCGCCTTGAAAGCCCGGACGGCTCCTTATCCATGGAAATGGATATGTATGATAACAAGTCCTTCCGTATATATTTTGAAAAGAACGGTGAGCTTGTGTTCCCTTTTCTTTACAACTCGATTTACAACAACTTTGAAATACCCAAATTGAACGGCGCACGGATAACTTCCGTGGGAGTTAAAAACGGGTATGTATCGTCAGCAATGGCCGATGTAATCACTTATGGCGAGAGGGTAGTTCATAAGCAAAGCTCGGACGCAAGCTATATCGGGTGGACAACGACAGCAGATGGTTGGTTCGCGCCGATTTTCGTTTCCAAAACGGTAGAGGGAACAAGGTACACCATGAATGGGAACGAGTGTGTTTATGCCGTTGGAGGTGAAAAATGCGGCTCGTTCTCGCATAACGGCGAAACATATTATGCTTGTTGGAACAATCCGGCGTCACTGATAAATCCATTAGTTTCAACATCAGCGTTATATGTGGCTTTGAGCGGAGATGATTATATATCCGCCTGCAAAACGCTGACCGACACATGCGAAGGATTGTATGTCACCGGAGGAAATGCTGACAGCTCCGACATCTCAAAGTACATCGGTACATGGGGATCGCCGGAACAATATTATGGCAGTCAACTTAAAGCAAGGATACTTTTTAACAAGTTTGGTGACAATCGTCTTGGATTGACTACTGACACCGACAACGAGATAAGGGTCGATTATGCGACAGACGCAGCCAGCGTGGGCGCATACACAGAAGCAAAAATCGCCGCGCTGGAAGCAAGGATTGCGGCGCTGGAGACTAAGGTCGCGGAATTGGAGGGAGGTTCATGATGGACAGCAGTGTAATTGTGGCGGTGATATCGCTGATAGGAACGCTCGGCGGTTCGCTGGGCGGAATACTGGTCAGCTGAAAGCTGACCGCGTACAGGATCCAGCAGCTTGAAAACAAGGTCGCTGAGCACAACAACTTCGCCCGCCACATGCCGGTGGTCGAGGAGCAGATAAAGGTGATCAATCACAGAATCGAAGATCTGGAACAGGAGGAAAAACAGCACCATGACTAACGCAATGAATTTCGGACAGGCAATTGAAGCCCTGAAACAGGGTAAGAGAGTAGCCCGCGCGGGCTGGAACGGAAAGGGCATGTATTTACTGTATGTGCCATCAAGCAAGTGGGGGATCATTAGCGAAATCGGGCTTGATATCCCTAAAGAAAATCTGAGCCCGTGGATAGGCATGAAAACCGCCGACGGAAAGTTTGTGCCGTGGCTCGCAAGCCAGACGGATATGCTTGCAGAGGACTGGGGTGCAACTGAATAAGGAGGAAAAACATCATGAAAATAACTGAAAGAATCATTCCTAAAAACAAGTATAATCGTCCGGGAACCAGATCGGAACCCGGGCGAATTTGCGTCCATTACACCGGGCAGGCTGGGACTGACGCGGATAAGCTCGCCTTATTCTATAAGAATGTTGCGGCGGGAATGTTCCCTGACAAGCTGAATAGCTGGACAAGCACCCAGTACATAATCGGGCTGAACGGCAAAATCATCCGTATAATCCCGGACAACGAGATAGCTTACGCCGCAAGCGGGAAAAATAACGGAACGCTCCATATTGAAGTGTGCTATTCCAAAGCAGGCGGCGAGTTCGAAGAAGCGTCTATTGAGGCTTTGCGGGAGCTGGTGCAGTATCTCATGAAGAAATACGGCATTCCGGCAGAAAAAGTGCTGCGGCACTATGACCTGACCGGAAAATACTGCCCGTGGTTCTATGTTGACGAGAACCGCTGGGCGGCGCTGCACGAATACATAACCGCTCCTGCGGTCAAGCCTGAAAAGCTGTATCGTGTTCAGGTGGGAGCGTTCAGCAGCAGGAAGAATGCCGAGCTCTATGCGAATAGGGTGAAAGCCGCAGGATTCGGCGCTTTTATTGTGGAGGAGGATATTAATGCTTAACAAACTGTCGAAGCTCATTAACGTAAAGTCCATTGTTACGCTGGTACTTACAGGTGTGTTTTCATTCCTCGCTGTAACCGGAAAAATCGCGGTGGATAACTTTACGGATATGTTCCAGATCATCATGATTTTCTACTTCGGAACGCAGTCAGGCAAGGCTGAGGCTTCTGTTTCCAAGTCGGAATAGTTCTTTTGCCTGATTTGTGAACTGTGCACAAAACTGAAAAACAGAATATAGTTTATACACAAAAATGCTTTTGCTTCCGGGAATTCGATCTTTAAATCATGATAAAACGGCTTTGCAGAGCCGTTTAAATATAATTTAAATCCGCCAGTGATTCATTTCGCTGGCGGATTTTTTTGTATTTCGCTTGTCAATTTTTTGCGTTTTGCGTGGCAGACAACATTTGAAAGGAGGCGCTGATTGAGCAAGAAAATATCATACCGAATACCTGTCTGCATTTTCATTTTTGTGGTCGGAAGCATAACCGCCCTGCTGTTTGCCAGCGTGCTGAACGACGTCCTCACAACTGGGAGCATTTCAACAGATTTGACGGATTTCTCAACAATCATTTCCGGCGTATTCGGCGGAGAAAAGCCGAGAAAGCTGTATCTTCTGCTGGAGGCTCTGGTGGTACTGCTCTGCGTGGTGTATTTTGTCTGCGCTGAACGGACGTATCAGACCGATACATACAAGGTCACGGATAACATCTCTGTCCCGGTCCCAAGCGGTCAGGGACAGCATGGAACGGCATGGTTCATGTCGAATAAGATAAAGCGCAGGGCGTTTGACTACATCAGAATTTCCCCTGCCGACCCACTTATTTCCCGGCTGGTTTCAATCGGCGAAAACCGATACAGAGCCATCGAAAACGGAGAAGCATTCAATCCGCCAAAAGCAGACAAGACGCTCACGAACAGCGCCGGAATAGTCCTTGCAAGAGAAATGTCCCGCGGAACGGAGCGCCTGCCCTGCATAACGGACGATTACCACACGCTGACTATCGGCGCAACGCGCTGTGGTAAGTCACGATGTCTGGTATTGCAGTCGATATGCGCTCTTGCGCTTGCCGGAGAGGGCATTGTCGCAAACGACCCAAAAGGAGAACTGTATCATTATACGCACAGCTTTCTTGAAACGCTTGGTTACAAAGTCCACGTCATCGACTTCAATACGCCGAAAAAGTCCGACCGATACAATCCGCTTCAGTCTATAATCAACGCCGTGAACGAGAACAGAATCGATGACGCGCAAAACTGCGTCTGGGATTTCGTAACCTTTCTGGTCGAGAAGAACGACCATTCCGAGCCTATCTGGACAAACGGCGAATGTTCCGTAATTGCCGCGGCTGTAATGTGCGTGGTCTATGATAATCAGAACCACCCGGAGTTCCAGAACCTCACGAATGTTTACAACTTCATTGCGAATATGTGCAAGACCGTGAACAAGGTGCTTCCCATTGACGCATACATGGATAAACTGCCCGATTCCCACCCGGCGAAAAAGCTCATGGCTATTGCAAAGCTGGCACCGGATAAGATGGGCGGTTCGTTCTATACGGCGGCTCTGACGACCCTGCGGCTGTTCATCACGAACGATATCTACAGCATGACAAGGGAATCCGAATTCTCGCTTGCTGACGTGGGTGTCAAGCCTAAGCAGGCGCTGTTTTTCATTCTGCCCGACCAGAAAACCACCTTCTACCCCATTGTCACCCTGCTGGTTTCACAGCAGTACGAACTGCTTGTGACCTACGCCAAGAAATGCGGAAACCGGCTCCCTCACCGCGTGAATTATATTCTTGATGAATTTGGAAACTTTGCGGCTATCGACAAATTCCAGACGAAAATGACCGTCGCCGGCGGCTACGGAGTGCGCTGGAACCTGTTCATTCAGGACTTCAACCAGCTTATTGATGTGTACGGACAGGAGGTCGCAAAGATAATCCAGGGCAACTGCCACTATTGGATATATCTGCATTCGCAGGATAATTCCACGAACGAGGAGATATCCAAGAACATGGGAAAATACACCACGACTACATATTCTCTCGGCGGCTCAACGCAGAAATATTCCGCGCCATCCAGCTCTACAAATATCCAGCTTTCGGAGCGCAGTCTGCTCAACCCGGACGAGGTTGCCAAAATCAAGCGCCCGTATCAGATAGTGCTGTCGCCTGACCCTCCGGCGGTCATGTACTCGCCGGATATTTCACAGTGGACTTTCAACGCCATGCTCGGCATGGGCGATAAAGCGCATAACACAAGGCTTATCGAGCTTGACGAAAACGCCCGTCCTGAACGCGGCGGCAAGTCCACTGAACAGCTTTTGTGGAAGCCCTGGGAGGAGATTTTAAGGGAAAGCTCCGCACAATCTGCGGCAGTCCCAAGACACTCCGAGTCAGTGCTTGACAATAAACCACCATACTTCAGAAGGGAGGCGAAATTCAGATGAAGAAGCTCAAAAATACCGCCGCGGCGCTCACTGCGGCAGTAATGTCCGCAGTGATTTCCGTTGCGGCAAACGCCGAGGGCGGACTTGCCGCTTCAAAGGCGGTGACAGGCACAAAAGCTCTGCTGAACGACATTTCCAACATACTGCTGGTAGTTGCTCCGCTGGTCGGCACAGCCTGCATCGTGTACTTTGCGGTGCGCCACGGTGCCGCCGAGGAAATGGACCAGAAGAAGTGGAAACAGCGCATGATAGTTGCGGCTGTATCAGTCGTAGTGGCGGTAGTCGCTTCGGCGCTCATCAACGTGCTTGTCGGCTACTACCAGTAAAGGAGAACCGCATGAAATACACATCGGGACAGCCACCGGACTGAAAACTGTTCCCTTACCGACACAGATAAACGGAGGTCAGCAACATGAAAATAACCTGCGATCCCAAGTCTGTCCGCATAACCGCCGGGCAGAACAACCGCCTTGCCACGGCAAGCATAACTCTCGACAATGCCTTTGTAGTTCGTAACATCAGCGTGATGAACGGCTCCAAGGGCATTTTTGTCAATATGCCGAGCCAGAAAGGCGTTGACACCGAGGGGAACACAAAGTATTTCGATACCGCGTTCCCTCTCAGCAAGGAACTCCGCGCCGAGCTTTCAAACGTGGTTATCGGCGCATATCAGCAGAAGCTCGCGGAGCTTCAGAACAGCGCTTCCCAGCGCGACAGCGAACCGCCCGAACAGGACGAAGATTACACAAACGAAATGTTTTGACAACAGGAGGAAACACAATGAAGAACATCAGAAACAAGATTACTTTCAAGGCTCTCACTCTCCGCGAGGCGGCAAGGGAAAAGGCTCTCGCACTCAGGGCAAAGGCGCTCGACACCACCGGCGAGGGCTACGTTGACACGGCGGTAAAAATCATCATCGCCGTTGTTATCGGCGCTCTGCTCATGGCTGGACTGGTCGCGCTTTTCAACGAGGTCATCATGCCCAGAGTAAACACCGAAGTCACAGAGCTTTTCGACGCCGCAGGCTGATGGAGCGTTCTGCCCACCGCTGGGGCGCGGTTTTCTGCCGCGCTCCGTTTCGGCGGTCCGGAGGTGAAGCATGACTTTTATAATTATTTCGCTGATCGTGGCTCTGCTCGGAGGAATAGTGACGCTGTTTTTCAGCTCCGAAATGGTTGGCGAGCTTTACACCACGGTATTTGACTGCGGACAGTACCTCACGACTGTTTCGGGAGTTGAGTTTTTCAGCCTGCTCATGCCGGTTTCGTACGGCTTCGGGATAAGCCTGATAATCCTCAAATTCCTGAAGAAAGCCTTTGATATCTACGTCCTCTGGACTGACGGCGACCCGGACGCAGACCCGTTTCTGCTTCTCACGAATTTCGTCCGCGCAGTCGGAACGGCGCTGATATTTCAATGGCTGTACGGCCTTTTCGTTGATATCTGCCGCGAGATAACAAACACGATAATTTCCCAGATAAACGGCGGCACGGACATGACCACCGAATGGGTAACTGCGATAACCAGCATGGGAATAGTTCCGGCGATTGCCGGGCTAATCTTCGTTATCTGCTGGCTGATACTTTACTTTTCGTTCATGGCGAGGGGCATTGAGATGATGGTAATGCAGATAGGCGTTCCGCTTGCCTGCGTGGGGCTTCTGGACAACGACAAGGGAGTTTTCCGGGCGTACATAAACCAGTTCGTAAAGGCGTTCGTGACCACCATCGTGCAGATAATGCTCTGCAAGATTGGGCTGTCGCTTATGCTGAACGCGACCATCATTTCCGCTTCAAATATCTTCTGGGGAATCGCCTGCATGATCGCCGCAATTTCCATGCCCAAGATACTGCGTGAATTCCTTGTACCCACCACCGGCGACGGCAGGATAGGAACGACCGTTTCGCAGACGGTCCACATCGCTTCAATGGCGAAGAACATCATTGCAAAGTAGGTGGGATATGGACACGATAAACACGCTGAGCGTATGTATGCAGGGCATAATCTCCGCCGGGCTTCTCATGCGGATAATCTTCTGCGCCGTCCGGCTGACGCATGAGGAGGAAGAATCCGTGCGTTACCGCAGGCGCATTAAAAATTCACTGGTAATGCTTGTGATTGCACAGCTCATTTTCCCGCTGAAAGAACTGCTGATATTTTATTTCGGCTCTGGTTACTAAGGGCAACACCGCACAAAGACCATTTATTGGATTTTGTACGTGTCTTGCTTGCATCTTTCCCGTCATATTGCACAATTCGTCCTTGCAAGGCGACAGCCTTGCCGCGTCCTCATTGTACAATCTGACGAAAAATCTGACTACGCAATACACGCACAATCTTTGTGCGGTATTGCCTAAGGAGAACAGCATGGACGACAAAATCATCATACCCTACGGACTTACAATGGAGCAGGAGTATTTCCCCGGCTTCGGGAGCCGCGAGCTTCGCCAGTTTCTCATAGGAGGCGCGGCTTCCGCGGTGCTGGGAGCGCTCCTGCTCATCTTTTCCGGACAGCTTCTCGCGCTCATCGTCTGCATAATGACAGGCGCTTCCGGAAGCATTATGGCGGTCCGCAAGGACCCGTACACCCGAATTTCCGTTGTAACGCAGATCGGAAACATGATAAAATTCCGGCGCACACAGCAGAATTTTCGGTACGTCTACAAATCGCCGTGGGAACAGAGCTGACGATATTCACACTGCTGTGCGTTTACTTTTTCGGGATATCCCGGCAGGACGTACAGCGGCGTGAAATATCCAACTGCGCCCCGGTGGTGCTTATTCTCGCAAGTCCGTTCGTCAGCACGGTTCCATTTCCGGAGCGCATTCTGGGGCTGTTCGGACTGCTTATCCCGCTGGCGGCGGTCAGCGTTATAACGAACGGCTTCGGCATGGGAGATGTAAAGCTCTGCGCGGCTTTCGGCTGGACGCTGGGAGCGTTCACGGCTTACTGCGCCCTTGCCGCCGCGCTGACCGCCGCCGTTCTTGCGGGAAAAATCACACATCAGAAACGACTGCCGCTTGCGCCTTTTTTGTGCGGCGCAGGTTTGGCAATGATACTAGGTCACATCTAAAAGCCGTGAAGGAGGGTTTTAGATGTGACCAATATTTATGGAGGCATTTCAATGCTGAAAAAACGTACTCTTATCGGCATAATCCTGATCGCCGCGGCGATAGGGCTGTGCTTTGGCATTTCGCCGCTTTTCAATTCTATTCTTTCAAGCAAAACCAAGATAATCCGGCTCAAACAGGACATTCCGCAGGGCGTTCAGATAACCGGCGCAATGCTGGAAGCCGTGGAGGTCGGCACACTGAATCTCCCTGCGGATATGCAGAACGACCCCAAACAGATAATCGGGAAATACACAGTTTCCGCAATGTTCGCCGGGGACAGCTTCACGGACAAGAAACTGTCGGATTCCATAGACACCTCGGACAGCCTGCTCCGCCAGCTCAAGCCTAATGAAACCGCCATGTCCGTCACCGTGAGGTCGCTTGCGAACGGACTTTCCGGAAAGCTCCAGCAGGGCGATATTATCCAGATCGTTTCCGTTGACGAGGACGACAAGGCGCAGATCTACGAGGAACTCCAGTATGTGGAGGTGCTTGCGACCACCTCGGATAAAGGCTCCGATGACACCTACCGCGACGGTGAGGTAAACGCGGACGATGAGGACAGCGGCGACCAGTCGCTCTACGCTACTGTGACGATAATTTTGCAGGACAGGGCGCAGGCGCTAAGGCTTGCGGAATGCGAGAACACATCGCTTCATGCGGTTTTCGTCACCAGAGGCGACGAGAAATTAAAGGCGGAATGCCTGAAAGCCCAGCTCGAACTTCTCACCGGAGAAATATCCACGGCGGAAGCTGACGGAACCTCTGAACCCGAAGAAACACCCGAACCCACGTCAGAAAGCGAGGAAAGCAATGGATAACAACATCATCGCAGTTTACGGCAGTCCGGGGAGCTACAAAACCACGACTGCGCTTTCGCTGGCACGGTGCATTGCTTCTAAAGGGAGCAATGTCGTGATAGTCGGAACAAGCACCATAAAGCCGCTTCTGCCCATTGCCGTGCCGGTTGAGAGCAAGTTCAGCGGTTCGCTCGGAAAGGCGCTTTCCGCCGTGGATTTCGACCGTGACGTGATTCTCAAAAACATCTTCATGGCGACTGACAAAATCGGGATACTGTCCTACAATATCCGCGAAAACGGCAATTCCTACGCGGTCGTATCACCGGACAGAATGGACGACCTGTTCATTCAGCTCCGACAGCAGATGGGCGCGCAGATAATCGTGGACTGCACATCTGACATCGTGAACAGCAAGCTCACTGCAAAGGCGGTAATCAACGCCACGCACGTTGTGGAGCTTCTCACCTGCGATACCAACGGGCTTGTATTCGACGGTTCGCAGGAGCCTATCCTCCAGTCGGAGCAGTATAATTACCGCGATTTTATCCGGCTCATGTCGCTGAATTCCACGATAAAGCAGGACGAAGCCGCAATGAAAAACGCGCTCGGGCGAATTTCCGGCACTATACCCTACTGCCCGAAAGCCGCCGAGTATCTCAATCAGGGAACTCTGTTGACAAAAGCGGTGGACGACCGTACCTACAATACTACGATAAAATCCCTCGCGGAGCTTGTCACAAAGGAGGTCTGAACCATGAACAATCCGTTCAGAAATCTCGTAAAAAAGCCCGCCAAGCATGAAAAGGGCGAGATAGTCATTGCGGATTCCGGAAACGTCAAGGAAGTCGCGAAGATAATGATAGGATTTGAAGCGCTTCTCCGGGAAACGCAGTCCTATATGTCCAAAGCCTGCGGCAACAAGCTGTTTGATTCCGACCTGAAAGACGCAATGCGCCAGCTCATCAAGCAGTACATGAAGGACCACAATTACTACGTCCCGCACATGAATCTCGCCGAAGCCGCAGACCGACTTTACGTTGAAATGGCGGAATATTCGTTCCTGACGCCGCTTCTCGCCCGAAAGGACATCGAGGAGATAAACATAAATTCCTGGGACGATATTCAGATAATCCCGTCCAAGGGTCAGCAGTACAAGTATTCGGAGCATTTTTCTTCGGCGCAGCACGCGGTTGACGTGGTGCGGCGTATGCTCCATAATAACAAGCTGGTTTTCGACGCTTCCAGACCGCTGGTCACTGGCTACCTTGACAAAAATATTCGAATTTCGGCTATTCATTCGCTTATCGTAGGAGACGAGGTGGGAGTTTCGGTTTCCATACGAATCGTTAATCCCTGCAAGATAACAAAACAGCAGTTCATCGAGAGCGAAATGTGCACCGAGGAAATTTACGAGTTCCTCGCGATATCGTTTGTTCACGGAATTTCTCAGGTGTATGCCGGCGCGATAGGCTCCGGAAAAACCACAATTATGGCGGATATCATGAGCAATATTCCGGATCACCGCAGACTTATCACCATCGAAAAATCCGTGCGTGAATTTGACCTTGTTAAGCGCGATGAAAACGGCAGAAAAATCAACAACGTCGTACATCTTGTGACCTACGAAAGCGACGACCCGACCCGCTGTGTAACCATGCAGGATCTGCTCACAAAGTGCCTTACCATGCACCCTGACGCGATATGCGTTGCCGAGATGAAGAACGAGGAAGCATGGGAAGCGCAGGAAGCCGCACGAACCGGACACACGGTGCTCACAACGACCCACGCCTCCAGCGTACAGGGTATCTATCCCAGACTTGCAACGCTGTGTATGCAGAAGCATTCAACGCCGTATCCTACCCTGATTTCGTTCGTCACCGAAGCGTTCCCGCTGGCGGTATTCCTCAAAAAACTTGATGATGGCAAGCGCCACATCATGGAGATTGCCGAGTGCCTTGGCTGTGATGAAAAGGGCAAGGTGTTCACAAAAACGCTCTGGAAGTACAGAGTGGATTCCGAGCGCATTGTTGACGGAAAAACCGTAATAGACGGGCGTTTCGTCCGGGTGAACCCCATTTCAAAGGAACTCCGCGAACGTATGCACGAAAACGGCGTTCCCAACGACGTGCTTGACAGATTTTCGGAGGTGAGATAATGGACAGGCTGATATATCTTTTTGGCGCTCTGCTTATGTCCGGCGGGATCGTGGTGCTTCTCGGAATTACTCCGGAGGTCATGACGCAGGACATCATGTCACTGCTTTCCCGGCAGAGGAGCCTGAAATACCTTGTCGCAAAGGCGCAGGGAAAAGTCCGCAGGAGCCGGCTCCAGCAGGCTGTGATGAACGTCCGCAACGCATTGACCGCGACCCACTCCGAGAACAAATTCTCACTGCTGATTTCCGTTTCGCTTATCGGAATATGCGCCGGATTTCTGCTGGCGGCTCTGCTCCAGAATCTGCTTCTTATACCCGTATTTTCGGGTATATGCGTGGTGCTTCCGTATGCGTATGTGAATATGCTTCTGGCTAATTACAACCGCAGGATTTCCGAGGAGCTTGAAACAGCGCTGTCGATAATCACCACGAATTACGTCAGCAACGACGACATAATCTACGCCGTGGAGCAGTCCATAGACTACATAAATCCTCCGGTACAGCAGGCATTCCGGAAATTCCTCACCCAGACTAAGCTCATAAATTCCAACGTGAAGCTCGCCATTGAACAGCTCAAGGGCGAGATAAACAACGAGGTGTTCCACGAATGGTGCGACAGCCTTATCGAGTGTCAGGACAACGTTACGCTGAAAAAGACGCTCCAGCCGATAACCGCGCGGCTTTCGGATATCCGGATAGTCAACGCTGAACTCCGCAATATGCTGATGAGTCCCCGGCGCGAACACATAATGATGGTGTTCATTCTGCTGGCAAACTACCCTATATTGTATTTCATCAACGCCGATTGGTTCAGTGTACTTTTTGATACGATATTCGGTCAGGTCGTGAACTGCATTGTGGCGGTGGTCGTTATCGTGACGGTCATTCTGGCGTATAAGTACACAAGGGGAAACGCTGAATATAACAGATTTGGCACGTTCAAATGAGCGAACTCACGCGCCTAAATCTGTTACGCTTCGCTATATTCAGCGTATCCCTGCCTATCCAGTACAAGAGGTGAATATGAGTATTTATAACATTGCGCTGTATGCGGCTCTGGCGGCAGTCTGCGGACTGTTTGCCGCCGGGCTGTATCAGTTCGCGCTTATTCTGCTGAAAGTTCCGTCAAGCCGCACTACAAAAGCGATAAAGGCGGTCGCCGCAAGGAACCGCCCCTCCGCCGCAGGATTTAAGAACACCTACAACGACATTTCGCTGTTCGTTTCTCGGTTCATACGGCTGAACGAATTCAAGAAAAAGGAGCTTGCAGACAGCCTTAAAATCGCGAATATCTCAATGTCCCCGGAGCTGTTCACTGCGAGGGCGCTGGTGCGTTCAGCCGGAATAATGCTGATGTCCGTGCCATTCTTCTTTTTCCTGCCGATAATCGGACTGCTGGTCATCGTGCTGGCGGTGCTGATGTATTTTCAGGAGAAGCAGAAAGTGGATTCCTGCATAAAGGAGAAGCGGAAGCAGATAGAATTCGACCTGCCGCGCTTCGTCTACGCGATATCCCAGGAAATCCAGATGTCCCATGACGTTATCTCGATTCTGGAGCGCCACAAGGGCAACTTCTCGCCGTATCTCAACGAGGAAATCGAGATAACCATAGCGGATATGCGGACCGGCAACTACGAAGCCGCAATAACCAGATTTGAGGGGCGTATCGGCAGTACAAATCTGTCGGAGGTCTGCCGCGGATTTATTCAGATGATACGCGGCGACGACACCTCGGTTTACTGGGAAACTCTCGCAATACGCTTCTCAGAATTGCAGAAGCAGTATCTACGGAATATAGCGCTGAAAATTCCGCCAAAGGTACACAGGCTGTCTTTCTTCCTGATGATGAGCATGATGTTACTATATGTTGTGGTGCTTGGCTGGGAGCTTCTCAGCAACATGGGTGTTCTGTTCGGTTAAGGAGGTAGCATGAAAATTCTTCTTAGACGGCTTAAATCAACCTGTGGTGAAGGGTACATAGATGTGTCCGTTGCCGTTCTTGTTATCATGATTTTACTGGCGGGTGTGATTAAAATCGCTCCGGTTTTCATCACGAAAATGACGCTCAATTCCTACGCAAACGAACTCTGCCGTGAAGCTGAAATCGCCGGGCGAATAGGCACGGAAACGACCGCCCGGCTTGACCGCCTGAACGAATCCCACCCAGACCTTGACCCCACGGTAACGTGGTCTGCAAGCGGAAATATCCAGATAGGCAGGACTTTCAGCGTGACCGTTTCCACGGATTACGATTTCAGCTTTTTCGTGTTCAATACCACCCCGATAACCATTTCAGCCACAGCGGAGGGAACAAGCGAGGTGTTCTGGAAATGAAGCGTCTGAAAAAACGAATGCTTGCAAAAAGCGGTTTTTCCTACGTCATAACCAGCGTGCTGATGATATGCGTGCTTCTCATAGGCGTGGCGGTTTTTGAGGTTATCCGGCTGTATATTCAGGCTGGCGCAGTGCGCGATAAGTTCGAGGATTCTATAATCTCAATGTGCGTTGAGAATTACTCCGAGATGTACCAGCCTATCCGCGAAAGCCACGCCGCAAGCTACCGCTACAATGGATTCCGCTGGGTGAACAGCAATAAGGCGAACGAGCGATATATCCGCACATATCTCAGCCGGGCAATGAACGCCGGGGAGATAATGCAGTGCGAGATCGTATCGGTGAGCTTCCATGTCGAGCCGGCGGCGCTTGCTCCGACGGATACCGATTCGGCGCAGAAATATGCGGTTTCCGGAACGCTGGTGGTGCGTATTCCGTACCGCTTTGCGTGGGAAAGTCTGCCGCCGATCGAGATGTCGCTGGACGTTCGGTCGCAGTGGCAGGCGAAGTTCTGATGAAAGGAAAAAACAATGCAGATAGCAATAGCGTTAGTAACTCTGGCACTCTGCGGCGGGTTCCTCTGGTGGTTCAGGAAAAGCGAGAACCGCCGTAGTTTCAAGCGGAGCGAGGAAGAATCCGCCGAGCGTGAACGCAAAGCGCAGGAAACTGCACAGGAATTCGTGAACGCCCGCGACCTCGGCGAAAACTGCCTTTACACCAACGACGGGTACATTTTCGCCTACCTCAAGGTAGACGGCGTGTGTCTGGAACTCCTGAGCCGGCAGGAACAGAAAGCGCTCTGCCGGCAGGTTTCCGCGGCGCTTTCGCTGGTTCGGCGGCCGTATAAATTCAGCGGAGTGAGCCGTCCGGCGGATATCTCAAAATCCCTGCAAAAGTACAGCGAGCTTGCGGAGCAGGCGGTCGGCGGCAGGAAAAAGCTCCTGCTGTCCGACGCACGGTACCTTGCGAACATGGTCGTTTCCGGCGAAACCACGGAGCGAGTGTATTACATTGCAATTTGGGACAGCATTCAGAAAGCGGACGAGCGCAGCATCACATCAGCGGCGCAGGATATCGCCAAGAAGCTGAGCGAATGCGGGATAGGCGCGGAACTCATCGACCGCAACGGAATAGTCCGGCTCTGCAATCTGGTGAACAATCCGGCTTATGTCCACATTGAAAGCACTAACATCGACGAAGCCATTGCGCTTCTGGCTGTGTAAACGAAAGGAAACACGATGGTCAAAAAGAAAACGGAAATCGAAGCTCCGGCTAATGCGGCTTTGCAGGCGAGCATTACTCCGGTCGGGATAGAATTCGGCATGAACAAGCTTCGGCTTGGCGAGAATTACTGCCGGATCTACGGCATTTTCATGCTCCCGACCGAGGTGGAATACGGCTGGCTGTCGAAGCTGACGAACATTCCCGGAACGATAGTCACGATAAATTACGAACCCCGTAACAACGCCGAAGCAATAAACGACCTGTCGCGGAAAATCCGAATGTTCCGAGGGCAGGCGGCAAGTACAAAAGACCCGAAAGAGCGCATGAGGTGCGAGAAAGCCGCGCTCAGTCAGGAAACCGCCCTCCAGCGCATGGACAGCGGCAACGAAAGCATGGGCGTGTGGGATATCACCATTATGGTGCTGTCCCGGGACGAGGAGGATTTCAACAACCGCTGCACACGCGTTGAAAATACTGCGAACGTTATAGGCTGTAAGATACGCATTATGGCGAACCAGCAGAAAGAATCCTACCAGCACCTTTCCCCGACCTATCCGCAGATTCCGGAAATTCGCGAGGAAAACGCCCGGCAGTACCTTGTCGGCGACATAATCGGCGGATTTCCGTTCGCAAGCGGGAGCTTCACCGACAGCGGCGGCTTCTATCTCGGACGGGATTCCAACGACGGGCTGATATTGCTCGACCCGTGGATAAGAAACCGCCAGCGCCCCAACAGCAACATGACGATAGTTGGCGGCTCCGGTTCGGGTAAATCCACGGCGATAAAGCACATAATCGCTTCGGAGTACGCCCGCGGCACGAAGATAATCGTCATTGACCCGGAGGGCGAATACAAGGATATGTGCCTGAATCCGCTGTTTGAAGGCTCGTGGATAGACGTTGCCGGAGGGCGCGGCGGGCTTATAAATCCGCTCCAGATACGCCCTGTCCCGCCTGACGTGGACGATAATTCCGACCCTGTGAAAAAGGACAGCATAGGCGACCTCGCAGTGCATTTAAAGACTTTGCAGACGTTCTTCCGGCTGTACATACCGTCAATGGACGACCGCCTGAGAGCCATTCTCGACCAGTCGCTGGTGGAGCTGTATTTTTCTTTCGGAATCACATGGGAAACCGATGTTTCCGGCATGAAAGCGGAGCGCTTTCCGATTCTTAGCGACCTGTACAGCCTCATCTCCAGAAAAGCAGAATCCGGCGGCAGGAACGCAGAATGTTACGCAGACCTCAAAACCTACTTGGAGGGAGCCGCAAACGGCGCAGACCACCTGCTCTGGAACGGCTACACTACGATAAATCCCACCAGCGGATTTATTGTGCTGGACACGAAATCCCTGATACAGATGTCCGGCACGGTACTTGCGGCGCAGTATTTCAACGTGCTTTCGTGGTGCTGGGAGCAGATAACCCGCGACCGCAAGGAGCGCATAATGCTGATAGCCGACGAGTGCTGGACGATGATCGACCCACGCTGTCCGCAGTCGCTGGAGTTCCTGAAAAACGCCGAGAAGCGCGCCCGGAAATACGAGGGCAGCATAGTCGTGGGAACGCAGTCAACCAACGATTTTCTCGACCCGGAGGTTAAATTCTACGGACAGTCGGTGCTTGACCTGCCGACCTACAAGCTGCTGTTTTCAATGGACGGACAATCGCTGAAAGAAGCCGCAGAGCTGTTCGACCTGAACGATTCCCAGACCGAGCTGATTTCCTCCGGACAGCGCGGAATGGCGCTGATGAAAGTCGGCAGGCAGGCGGCAAAAGTGCGGTTCGTGCTGAGCGATGAGCGCCTTGAAATGTTCGGGCGCGGCGGCGGAAGATAAGGAAAGTGTGTTTATATGGCAGTAAATCCGAAACTGATTTTAATAGCCTCAGAGCTGGCGGGAAACGAAAAAGTCCGCAAAACTCTGCTGTATGTTCTGTTCTTTTCGCTGGGACTGATAATGCTGATTTTCGTTGTGTTCATCGGGCTTATAAGCGGACTTCTCAGCATTGCGCAGGACAACGACCTGAGAAACCACTGGAACTATTACAGGACCAGCATTTCCGAGATTTTCAGCAGTATCGAGGGCGAGATAAATTCCGATGTGAAAAGCGAGGTTTACGACTTCATGCCGGAATTTTCGGTGAACCTTTCCAAAGCCACTATCGCGAACAATTTCGACAACAGCTCCCTGATTTTATATGATGAAAAGGAAATCCGGCAGGCGCAGGAAATAATGCTGAATTACGCAGAAAAGCTCCGTGAAATAACCACGGAAGAAGCCTTTGACAGCTTCATTTCTGGTTACGAAACGGAGCTTTCCTTTTCGGATATCCGGAATATCCGCTTTACGGACGACACTGGAATCGACGGCATTTCCGCTTATCCGGACGCGGTGAAGCTGTTTCTTTACAACCGCGCAATGGAGCAAATGCCGGCGTACAGCTACTCTTTCGAGGAGATAACGGTTGACGAAAAGCCAGCCGACCGCCAGACGCTGGTCGTGACCTCTCCGGACGGTTCCGCACAGACCGTGGAATACACCTGCATCGGCGGCGGTGAGGTGTACCTGCCGGAATTTCTTGCGATGTACAATATATGTCAGAGCCGGGAGTATCTCACTGCCGTAACGCAGAATCAGGCACCGGATATTGAAACGCAGATTGAGCAGGCGGTAGGCGGTATTCCCGAAACTGCCGAAGAAGCGCAGGACTATCTGAACGGCGCATGGCAGGGTATGGTTGACGGGCGCGGCGCGGTAAATCTGGATCTGTTCCGCATGGCAAATCTGAAATCCATTATCGAGGGAGCGAGCATTGACGGCGCTGTGAAAATCTCCACGGCGCGCACTTCCGACAAGCTGTCAATTACGCTGGAAACCGTGGATTCGGATATCTGGGAGGTCATTTTCGGAATTGACGAGGGGCTGAAACAGTACGTCGAGCAGTCCCAGCTTGCCATTGAAATGGCGCTTGATGAAGCGGAAATCCCGCAGGACGAGCGCACGATTTCCCTTGACGGAATGATGCAGGCGGCGCTGTTCGTGTATTTCGAGGGTTTCTTTGACCTGCCCGTGAGCAGTTCCGAGCTTGCGCCCGGAGGAAACGGAATTCTGTCGCAGTGCGGAGAGGTTTCGGAGTTTCACCAGTACACCTACGGCAAAAAGGACATGGGAGTTCCCGAAAAAGGAATTACGCTGGCGCTGAAAGAGGAAACCGCAGTCCATGCGGATCTGCTGGACTGCGGCGATTGTATTCAGGATATCTATGTGTATGATGTCTGGAATATGAATGAGCAGGAGATTGCAAACGACACCAATTCCAAAGTGTTCAACCGGAGCGCCGTCACGCTTGCGTACATCATCGATACCGCCCAATTTGAAGCGGACTACGGATTTCCGTTCCCGTCAATTGACGGCGTTTCGAGCGCTGGAACGATAACGCTGTTCCTGGAGTTCACCTGCCTCAGCGAGGTGGAATTTGTGGACGCTGATATCGGCAGTTCGCTTGATTCCGGGGATATCATCGTGGGGTATTCCCATGACGGATATTACAGCGACCGGTATGATTCCGGGCTCTGGCGGCACAGGCTGAACCGTGGCGAGTGCATTCCGCACGTCAGCGTTAAGACCTACTTTATGTCCGGGGAGGTTTCTCGACCCGAACCGCCGCAGGGTACGCATTACTATTGTGGTCCAAGCGCAAAGGATATCGGTGCTGCGGCTAATCCGCGGCTTTGGTTCAAGGGGTTCCGCACGGGTATGAGCAAGGAATTGTTCGGAACTATTCGGTCGATTGGAGAGTGAGCGATAAACGGATATTTTAATTACTTTTTATATGGTTTATAATGTGGATTTTCGGAATGATTTTTCCAAAATGCCTCTATACCGTATTCTCTAATTTGTTGATTTCCTTCCAGCCACTGCCTGTATACTATTTCTTCAAACAATCCCTGCGTTTTTTTACAAGGGAACTCATTGCACTCTCCACAAAAATCAACGCCATGGTTCTTTGTACACTCAAGCAAAAAACACCCTTCGATGCTACAACCATTATGTTCTGTGCTGCGGCAACCTGAACAAGAAGCGCCCGCATATATGCTAAGTACTCCCTCAAAGTTGTTATAGCTTTCTACGGCATCGGGCATATGTACCTCATAAAATTTTTTTATACCCTCTAAATATTTTAATAATGTTTTAGCTGACAGACAAATTATACCATCATTATATGCCGAACAAGTGTGGCACATTAAAGAACAAGGTGCAACCTTTTTAATAATTTCACTTTTCTCCATTTTTTGTACGCCTCCACTAAATTCCGCTTTGTCGATGAGATTATTATACCACGAACACCTACCCAAGTCAAGTAACCTACGCTGAAAAGCGAATAACCACCAGAAAGGACACCCACCATGATAAACCCATTACTCATAACCAGAAAAGAAAACGCCGGAATCCTTCGCAGAATATGCTCCGAGCTGAACGCATTACCACGCGAGATGATAGGCGAGGACTGGTCGCTTGCTGTATTTCTTAAGCGCGACCTCAAGACGTATCTCTATCAGTCGCATTTCATTTTTGACCTGTCCGCATTCAAGGAACAGGGCGATGAATTCGTGAACCTCTGCGCCGGGATATACTATCAGAAATCCGACGCGAACATCGTTATTTACGCCGATAACTGCTATCCCGGTGATGAAATTCTGGACAAGCTGGTGCACAACGGCATAACGAATATCGTTGCGAATTACCCCGATGTTGACGAGAAAACCAACATATCCATGATGACGCAGGACCTGAAAGAGTGCATTACGGAGGGGCTTTCCCAGAAGAAATGGCGGCGCTTCGACAAGTCGTTTGACGCATTCGCAGAAGCCCGCGAAGCTGCAAGAATTGCCGAAAAGGAAAAAGAAAAGCCCCGCTACTCCCAGTCAAACATCAGCATAGCTGTCGTGGGAGCGCAGGGCAGAATAGGCGCAACTACATTTGCAATGCGGCTTGCGGCGTATTTCAAGAGCCGTGACGGCGAGAGCCTTGTGGTCTGCGCAAACAAGCGCGGATTTCCGCAGCTTGAGATGATGAGCGAGTATTATGGCGGCTCCGAGCAGAACGGTATCTACACGATAAACGGCATTGACATCTGCACCGCCCTGACCGAACCGGAAAAGCAGTACAACGTCCAGATTTACGATTACGGCAGTCTGCCAACTTCTGAGCTGAAACTCGACTCGTTCGATAAGGTATTCCTTATTGGCGGCACATCATGGAACGAACTTCCGATGATATACATGGCTCAGCAGCCGTTGAACAGCGTGAACTACACCGTGGCGGTGAATTTCTCGGACAAGGCGGCGGTAGAGAAAAACAAGGAATTCCTTATGCTCAATCTGAATGAGGTGATTGTTCTGCCGTTTGAGCCGGATCCGTTTGCTGTTGAGAAATATGAGGGGATATTTGATGCTGCTTTTTCAAATTAGCATTCATTATAATAGCACTAAAAAGCACATTATGTTGTCATGGTGTGCGAATTCAGCGACATCCCCGGCGACATAACCAACGACGGCGTGCTGAACGCCCTTGACGC
>CAKSEY010000017.1 GCA_934448295.1 uncultured Oscillospiraceae bacterium | reverse complement strand
GTTTCGATAACCTATACAGCGGGGATTGCGAGGTAATCGGCAACATCTACGACAACCCGGAACTGCTGGAGGTGAGCAGAAATGAGTAAATACATTTACGCAGACCGCACGCTGAAAAGCTGGACAAAAGCTGAACTTTTCCACCAGATACGGATTCTGGAGCGGAATCTTGCAGTAAAGCAGGAGCTGGTCAACAATCAGGCGAAGCTGCTTGAAGCATGGGCGCCGGTGGTGCATGGGCGTTGGATCAGGTTTAAGGAACCCGATTCTGAAACTGGCTATATACACATGAGGTGTTCGGTGTGCTCAGCTTACTGGTCAGACCCGTCACACGCAGACCATTTCCGCTACTGCCCGAACTGCGGCGCTAAGATGGACGGTTGATACGAATAACGAAAGGGGTTAACCAATTATGGCAATTTATTTAGGTGATTTATCAATCACGGAATTTGAAAAGAGAGCAGGAATTGAGCTTAGTGTTGAGCAGAGAAACACGCTTAACGCCATGCTTGAACATACCTGCGCAGACGTGCAGGGAAACAACAAAATACACATCTATGACATTCCGTTTTGCATTGAATGCGGAAACCCGGACGCAAGGAAAACGGTGCTTGGCATACTTATGCCGTTATCCTCAAAAATAAAGGCGCCCTTACAGGTAGGCGGAGGGGTGTAAAGATGTCTGGAATCAAGCTGAAGCCCTGCCCGTTCTGCGGGAGCGAAGTAATTATGATGCGCTTGGAAAGCCTGGAAACCGGCTTCGTGAGCTATTATGTTTCACACAGTGAACCATTCAAGTGTGCACACGAAATCAAGCAGCAGAGCGCAAGCGAGACCATGCAGGAAGCCGCAAACAAATGGAACAGGAGGGTTGATACAGAATGACCCGTAAAGACCTTGAGCAGATATACCACCTCAGCCGGGAGCTGCGAATGTGGGAGCAGGAGCTCGAACGGCTCCGCTGCCGTTCGCTGGTGCGTTCACCGCAGCCGGATACCGGGCACGGTTCCGGGACATCCGACAAGGTGGGCGACCTGGCCGAGAAGCGCGTTGACCTGGAAAACCTTATCGAAGCCAAGCGCGAGGAGATCCAACAGCGCCGGGACGAAGCCGTGGCGTTCATCTACGGCATTCCCGACAGCCTGACGCGGCAGATAGTCTACTACCGCTGCGTGAGCCTTTACGGCTGGCGGCGTATCGCTTATGAGGTGGGCGGAGACAACAGTGAGGAAAATGTTAGGCAGATTTATTCACGATTTATGCGTGCCTTGTAATTTGTCACAAATGTCACAACTGTCTGTGCTATAATGGTATTATCAGAGAGCGCTCAGAAATGGGCGCTCTTTTCATTCCGGAGGTGCGGATGAAACGCTACTGCACGATATGCCACAAAATACACGAGGGGCGCTGCAAGCCGGTGTTCACGCGCGATTCAAGGGCTGACCGATTCCGAAATACACAGGTCTGGCGCAGGAAATCCGCAGCTATTCTCGTCAGGGATTATCACTGCTGCCGGGTCTGCTATGCTGGCGGGAAAGTCTGCACGTCTAATTTGTCGGTGCACCACATCACGCCGCTTGCAGTCGATTTCGACAGGCGGCTGGACGAGGATAATCTCATCACGCTGTGCAGGTTCCACCATGAACAGGCGGAGCGCGGAGCTATCAAGGCTGCGGATTTACGCAAACTTGCCGGATCGGAGTTCGTCCCGAAATAGTCCCCCCCTGGGGTATGACATTTTTAGTAGGTCATAGATGACATCGACGCGACCCACCGCAAACAAAATATTCCCGATATAATTTTTGACCCCGAGGAGGCGCAGAAATGCCAAGAGGAAGCAAATCAGTGGCGGCGGTTGCCGGGCACCGCACGAAAGCCGAAAAGGAATCCCGGCAGCAGGCTGAGCAGGATATGCTTTCCGGCAAGAAAGGCTTTGAGCGTGCGAACGTCAGGGCTGACCCGATAGCCCACGCTGAGTACAAGCGGGTATCTGCGCTGATGAAGGCTGTGGGCAAGGACGACGCGCTGTATTTCGCGATAGTCAACCGATACTGCGAGCTGTTCTCTGAGGTGGACAGGTGCCAGCGGGAAACAGAACGGCTCCGTCAGCTTATGGACAGGCTGGAGCAGCGCTACGATTCCGGCGAGATTGAGGACGATACAGCGTTCATGAAGCAGTATACCGCGCTTTTGGCGCAGGTCAACAAGCTGGACGACAAGGTCATGCAGAAGCGTAAGATGATGCTCGACCTTGAAAAAGAGAACGGCATGACCGTAGCGGCGGCGCTCCGGGCTATTCCCAAGGGCAACGCCGAGAAGAAAGAGAATCCGCTGGCGGCTATTTTAGGAGGTAACTGAATGGAAAAGAAACTTAATGCGACTATAGTGCACCTCAAAGATGGTACAAACATAAAACTCAACGTAGATGGCACTATTGTTTTTCGGCAGGTAGGTGAATTCATGCATTTAGACAATGATGGGAAAACACTCGTCTCTATCGCAACGTCTGAGATAAGCTATATCGAATATTTCTATTCCGAAGCGGAAAACAAGCGGTAAACTGCGCCGTTTTCGGGCTTGATTTTCAGGACTGAATGTGATATAATCGGAGGTGTAAGGAATTATGGGTGGAAGAGGGGCGAGTTCAGGTGCAAAGCCACTTCCAAATGGGAAACCGCTTCCGAATGGAAAGCACGCTGAAATTGCCAGAAATAAGCTGAAAAACTATCTCCTTAATCCTAGCAAATCCCCGGGTAAGGCAAAATTCTTCAATTCCCTTGGATACAACATGAGAAATTTTCGCAGGTTAGAAAGCGATATCCGCAAAGAGCTTAAAACAGCGCCTGCTGTCAGCCGGATCGAAAACCGATACGGGCATACGGTTACAGCTTATGAAGTCACAATGCCGCTGGGAATCAACCGGAAGGCTATGGTCCTGACCGCATGGCAGCGCGATGAGGGTTCGAAAATACCGCGTTTCATAACCGCATATCCTGATAAATAGAAGGTGATACAATGCTGAAATTATATGATACGGTAAAGATCAAGGCGACCGGAGAACTTGCAAGTATCGTTGAAATAGATGATAACGGCGGAAAAGACGTGCCGATATATCTTGTGGAGCTCCACGACAAGCCTAAAAACGCATCTGTTACTGATGTGGTCAAATGGTTGGAAAGCGGCGACATTGAAGCAGCCGATTAACAATCTCAGCGCTGTGCATAAGCATGGCGTTTTTTATATCCGGCACCGAAAGGAGGTGATAGAATGCAGCTTGAAATACGGGGGAACGCTCTGCACATCAGCGGGTACGTCAACGCGGTCGAACGTGAGAGCCGCAGGCTTCCGGCACGAATGTGCGGAAAAGCCAGGTCGGATTTCACGGAGAAGATAAGCGCGGGAGCGTTCGGGCGGGCGCTGGAACGCGCTCCGGAGATACGCCTGATGTACAACCATTCCCGGGATATCGGCGGCACCGCTGACGGCTCACTGAAGCTCTCGGAGGACAACATCGGGCTGAAAGCCGAAGCGGTCATTACTGACAGCGAGGTCATTTCGGCGGCTAAGCGCGGGGAGCTCCGGGGGTGGTCGTTCGGGTTCACGAACGCAAAGGACCGCTGGGAGGATTCCGGGGAGGGCTTACAGCGCCGCACGCTGGACGATTTCGACTTAAAGGAGGTTTCGGTGCTGTCGGTTACTCCGGCGTACATTGGCACCTCTGTGGAGCTTCGCGGGGAGGATATTTCTGAAACCGAAACGCGCTCCGCTGACGACCCGGGCAAGGCTCCGGAAGTACACGACAACACGGCGAAAACAGAAAAGGCAAGGCACGAATTAGAGCTTCTTTCAATGCTCTGACGCGCCTTTTTTTATTTTACAGGAGGATAATATGCACAAGTTAAAGAAACTGCTGGAGCAGCGCTCCGAACACATCGAGAAGATGAAAGGAATGCTTGCAAAGCTGGATGAGGGCGAGGAGACCCGCGCCTTCACTGACGAGGAGCTCGCGGAGTACGACAAGGAAAAGGCGCAGGTCGAGAGCCTGACCGCCACCATCAACGCTATTCAGGAGCAGCGTTCCGTTGAGGGCTTCAAGCCGGTGGGCGGTTCTGACGATAGCGCAAAGGAGGACGCCGAGGCGGAGACGCGCTCATTTGAACAGTTCCTGCGCTCTGGCGGCACTGCCAAGATGGAACTGCGTTCCGCTGTTAACTGGACGACCGCGGCGAACGGCGCAGTTCTTCCGACTACCATTGCAAACAAGATCATTGACAAGGTGAAGGAGATATCTCCGCTGTTCAGCCTTGCGACGCATTACAACATCGGCGGAACTCTGACAATTCCGTACTACGATGAAAGCACCAACGCGATCACCGTTGCGTATGCCGAGGAGTTCAGCGAGCTTGAAAGCTCTGCCGGTCAGTTCAAGAGCATTTCGCTCAGCCACTATCTTGTAGGCGCGCTGTCCAAGATTTCAAAATCTCTTATCAACAACAGCAACTTCCCTATCGTTGACTATGTGGTCGGCAAGATTGCGGAGAAGTTCGCGCTGTGGACAGACAGGGAGCTTATCAAGGGTACTTCCGATAAGATCAGCGGACTTTCAGGCATCACCCAGAAGGTCACCACGGCGGCTTCTACCGTTATCACAGCGGACGAGCTTATCGATGTTCAGGACATGGTACCTGACGTATTCCAGCCGAACTGCGTATGGATAATGAGCAAGAACGCGCGCTCCGCAATCCGCAAGCTCAAGGACGGCGAGGGCAACTATCTGCTCAACAAGGACGCCACCACCAAGTGGGGTTACACGTTGTTCGGCAGACCCGTGTACATTTCCGACGCGGTGGACAGCATTGCGGCGGGGAAAACCCCGGTTTACTACGGCGATTTCTCCGGTCTGGCGATCAAGACCTCCGAGGGCTTCTCACTTGAACTCCTGATGGAGAAGTACGCAACGCAGCACGCTATCGGCGCAGTAGGCTGGATGGAGCTTGACGCGAAGGTCGAGAACGCGCAGAAGATGGCGGCGCTCGTCATGAAAACTGCATAAGGAGACACAGACATGAAGGTAAAGGCGAACAAGGGCTTTTCGGGCTTCTTCTCTACGGGGAAGCCCTTCAATATGCACGCGGGCGAGGTTCGCGAGGTCGAGGACAGCGGTACGGTTCAGGAGCTGATTTCTATCGGTTATCTGGAGGAGGTCGGCGCTCCTGTGCCGCAGGCGGAGCCGGAAAGCTCCGAGAACGCAGAGGAATCGCCGGGCGTCCCTGACGAGGTGAAGCTTGATGAAGATAAGCGAGGTAAGTCTAAGCGCGGTTAAGGCGCACTGCGGAATCTCCGGGAGCGATTCGGACGAGCTGCTTGAAATTTATATGGCGGCAGCGAAGAAGCTTGCCGCCGATTACACCGGGCTTTCCGAGGAGCAGCTCGACGAATATCCGGATATCACCGTCGCATATCTGAACATGGTGAACGAGATGTATTCTCAGCGCCTTGTAATGACCGCCGGAACGCAGATGAACGAGTTCCAGCGGCAGATCCTTGATATGCATTCGGTGAATTATCTGTAGGAGGGCGCGATGGGCGGCAGAGGTGCAAGCAGCGGCGTAAGCAATAAAGGCAGGAAATATGGTACGGAATACAAAACGCTGGCTCAGTTCGGACCGGTAAAGGTTGTGCAGCTAAACGGAAAGGGCGCAGTGACCGCTCCGATGGAGACAGTGACCAGAGGGCGGGTCTATGCTACCGTTGACGGAAAAGGAGATATAAAGCATATATCCTTTTACGATGAATACGGCGAAAGGACAAAGCAGATCGATGTCAAAGGGAAACCGCACAATGGTTTATTGCCGCACGTCCATGTAGGCTATGAGCACAACGAAATCAGCGATAGAGATTTGACTGAAAAAGAGCGCAGCACGGTTGATGATATTCTGAAAAAATGGAGCAACAAAAGAAAACACTTGAATATCTGACAGCTTTGTGCTATAATAAAGGTGGACGCGAGATAGTTCAAATAGGAGAACAGCTTTATGCAGATTCCGGTGCAACTCCGGAAACACGTCCAAAAGCGCCACGCAGCAATGCACGGCGCTTTTCTTTTTGCCTGAAAGGGGTGATAATATCTGCTTTAACAAAAGACTGACCCTGCTCACGCTGGAATATCCGACCGGGCGCGGCGAACCGAAAGTAACCGACAGCTCGGAGGTCTGGGCGGACGTTTCCGAGCCGGGAACGGTGACGAAATTCCAGGGGCTTGCCGCCGGGTACGATATCTCCCTGACCGCCGTAATGTGGCGGCGGGAGTACAAGAATTACACCCACGCGGAATATCAGGGCGTGCGCTATAAGATTTCCGCGACAGGAGCAACAGCAAATCAGCTCCACATAAAGCTGTCGCTTACAAGGGGGTGAGCTCATGGACGTTGCAGAGAAAATGGAATCCGCGTTGGCGGATATTCTCCCGTTCTATGGGAGCACTCCCGAATTCGGCGCGAACGGCGAGCCGGAGAAATACGCGGTTTACAACATCACGGAGTTCCCGCGGGAATACGCGGAGGGCGAGGACAATTCAACGCAGTACCTGTGCAGGCTCGCGGTGTTCACTCCGGCGCTGGATTTCGCGCTGTACAGGCGGATAAAAAAGTCTATGCGGGCGGCGGGGTTCGGGTATTCCTCCGGCGGACAGGTCGGGACGGATACGCTGTTTCCCTATGTCACGCACTACTATCTTGATTTTGTAGGGGTTGAGGATAATGGCTGACGATATGTTCGACCTGGGGCTTGAGCAGTTCCAGCAGCAGATAAATATTCTCGTCCGGGACCTCGACCAGATGAACGAAGCCGTTGAATCCGGAGCGGTCGAAGCTGCCAACGAAGCCGCTGAGATCATCGCTGACGAACAAAGGCGGCTGCTTTTGCAGGCGCATTTCCGGGACAAAAAGACCGATCTCGCGGCGCTCATCAAAATCAAGAAATCAAACTCTAAAAGATACTACCGGCTGAATATCGGCTACGATACCGAAACGATACGGGCGCACCCGGAGGTGCTGGTTATCGAGTACGGCAGACCGGGTAAATCTGCGCGGCGCATGAAGCCTACCGATAAGCTCGGCAGGAAGAAAGGCGATTTCCCGCCGCAGACGCCGCATATCAAGCCGGGATTCATTCTGGCGAAAGACAAAGCCGCCGAGCATTTCCGGGACAGGCTTCTGGAAATAGCTCAGCGTAAATGGAACAATGGAGGTTAACAATTATGGCAACAGCAGATACCAGAGGACACGCACACATCAATGTCAAGCGGCTTGTGATGTGGAAGCTCCTCACAGATGATGATACCGCCACCACATACGATTCTAACAAGTATGAGTTCAAGAAGTCCACAATGTCCGTGAAGCGCACTCCCAAGGTTGAGACTGCGGAACAGTTCGGTGACGGAAGCAAGGTCGAGGACTATGTAGCAAAGAACGGCGGCGACGTTGATATCGCACTGACCGGGTACAAGACAGGCGACGGCGAGTTCCTTTTTGGTGAGACCAAGACCGCCGAGGGAGTGGAAATTTCCGGCTCTGACGATATCGTGCCGTACAACTGCACGGCGTACATGACCGAACGCCCGGACGGCAAGGTGAATCTGTTCAAGCTCCCGAAGGTGAAGTATATGCCGCAGGGCGAGGATTCACAGCAGAGAGAAGGCACCAAAATTTCTTTCGGCAATGCGAATATCAAGGGGACGTATTCCCCACTGATCTCCAGCAATGCGGACTGTTACCGCAGACTGGGCGTTGACCCGTCCAACGAGACGGACAAGGCGTTCATTGAAAAGTGGTTCACCGAAGCGGCGTTTTACAAGACCGCCGGCGATGTATAAGCCATGTTCGCAGAGCTGACAAGGCAGTACTACCGCTTTGAATGCGGCGGCTCGGTGATATCCTTAAGATACGATATGACCGCGTTTCTCCAGCTGGAGGAGCGCGGTATTGCGTATACGGATATTTTCGGGGAGAGGATAACCGGCGCGGTGCTGTGTGAGTTCCTGCGGGTCGGGGGATATCCTGACGAGCCGGAACTGATACTTCACGAAATGGGCGGCAGGGCGCTGTGGGAGCATATCCTGGCGGCGGTGCGGCTGGCGCTCCCGGCGCGCGACCCGCTTATCGTTGAGGTTCCCGATGAAGCGCCCGGCGAACCGGATATGAAGCAGCTCCGGGGGCTGGTGTGCGATATCATGAGGAAGCCGGAGGAGTTTTTCTGGAGTTCCACCATGCGGGAGCTGTTCGAGCGCTGGACGGCGTTCGCGGTCGCTAAGGGGTATATGAAAAAGCCGGAGAGAATGCAGATGTTTGATATGGAGGGTATGGAGTGACAGACTGGCGAACAGCGGGGCTTGAAAATTTCGGAGTGTTCCAGCCGTACATGACCGACGGAAGATACGGCATTCCGGCGATACTTCCGGAGAAGCTGCCGGACTTAAAGTGGACGGGCTTCAATTACGCGCGCGGAATGAAAGGCGCTCAGCCGGAATCCGGCGTGCATTTCTTCGTGGACGACTACCAGTTCCGGGCTGTCTGGGAGAATCCGGTGCGGTACGCTGATGTTATGCAGAGGTTCGGCGCGGTTCTTACGCCGGATTTTTCGACATACGCGGATATGCCGCAGATACTCCAGATATGGAATCACTACCGGAAGCACTGGCTCGGGGCGTTCTGGCAGTCCCGGGGAATGGTCGTGATTCCCACAATATCCTGGAGCGCTCCGGAATCCTGGGAATGGTGCTTTGACGGCGAGCCGCACGGCAGCGCGGTCGCGATATCCACGGTCGGCGCGGGGCGCAACAAATCGGCGTTCGATTTTTTTGTAGCCGGGTATCAGGAGATGATAACGCGGTTACAGCCGACGGAGATTCTGGTTTATGGCAAGAAGTTCAATTTCATGACGGAGGACAATATAACGGTCGTTGAGCCGTTTTTCAAGCAGATGAAAGAGAGGGTAAAGAATGGGCGGAAGAGGTAGTTCAAGCGGAGCTAAGGGCGGAGGAGTAAGAACCAGAACAATTGGTGGGCTTACACTTACACAAAATCAGAAATTCACACAAATATTCCACACCCGAGAGAGCACTGTGATTCAAGCTGAACGAACTGGAGAGATGTTCTCGCATAGCGGTTTTGAATTTGGCGTTGTAACCAGGGATAACGGCAATATTGATGTTATCGAACTAAAAAGCGGCGCAAATATTGGGACAACGGGTAAAAGAAGTGATATTCCACAATTTGTGGATAAATTCCAGCAGGATATGAAATCCAAAAAGTTTCAGAGAATATATAAACGTGGTGTGCTGCTTAACGAAGCAATAGGAAAGCATGGTGGTAAGGTTTCGCGCGATGAGTATTCACGACTTTGGGACGAAATTGACAGCAGCCTTAAACCTAAGAGGAAAACCAAGTAATGGGCGGTCGCGGGGCTTCGAGCGGCGTAAGCAAAAGCAGCAGGAAATACGGAACGGAATTTAATTCTCTGTATCAGTCGGGGAATATAAAGTTTGTGCGGTATAACGACAGTAAATCAGCGAAAACGCCGCAGGAAACTATGACCAGCGGCAGAGTGTATGTAACCGTTGACAGCAAAAACGAGCTGAAAGCTATTACATATTACGACAAGCATAACAAGCGGTATAAACAGGTCGATTTGACAGGCAACCCGCATATAATTGACGGTAAGCCCGTTCTTCCGCATACTCATAAAGGGTATGAACATAACGAAAAGGGCAATTATACTGTTTCGCCAAAGGAACAGAAAATGATTGACAGGGTAACAAAAACGTGGTATAATTATTTAAACAGCAAGTAGTAGTTTACGAGTGAAAACCAGCAGGGCTGCGCGGCTTGGAGTAAGTCCGAAACGAAAATGCTTATTATTACAGTAAGCTAACAGAGTTCCGCGCGGTACACTGACGACGGTTGAAATCCGTCCGCTTGCTGTTAATTGAATACAACAGCGCTATGCAGCAATGCACGGCGCTTTTTCATTCTCGGAAAGGAACAGAAATGAGCACGCCAAAGTTTGAATTGCCTATGGAGGCTGAAATCAGAATCAAAATGGACGTAGAAACGCATAAGAAATTTGTGCAGTACTGCACGGAACGCCACACCACGCGCGCGGAGGTAGTCCGGCAGTTAATTGACGAGCTTCTGAAAGAAAGCAAGGAATCCAAGTAAGCGCCCCGGTAGGGCGCTATTTTCATGCCATGGAGGCAACATTTGCCCGAAAGAGGTGATACTGTGGGCATAAAAGACAGCCGTGCTTACCATTACGCCGTCTGGGCTTCCGGCGAGGATAATCACGCGGTCGGGAGATATGTCCGCAGGCAGGCTCAGGCGTGGCTTGAAATCGCGGACGGTAACACTTCCGGCGCGTATGTCGACGAGCGCGAATACAGCCAGACTATGGCGCTACTCGGGCTGATGATACACCCCGACCTCCACAAGCCTATGCCGGAGGCGCTGGAGGATTACGCGATGTTCTTCATTACGGCGCTGTTCTGCACGAAAGCCGCGGACGGGCGGTCGTACTACTCGGACGGGCTGCTTGAGATAGCCCGGAAGAACTTCAAGACGTTCACCTCCGGCGTAATATTCGTGCTGGCTATGGTGAAATTGCCGAAGTTCTCGCGTTTGTTCTCTGTAGCTCCGGATCTGAAATTATCCTCGGAGCTGAAAATCGCCATCAAGAAGATAATCAAGTCCTCGCCGCTGCTGGAGCCTTATTTCAAGGTAATGCGCGCGGAGGTGCGGTGCAGCTTCACGGAGACGGAATACACGCCGCTTGCCTACTCCAACGATAAGCTGGACGGCAAGCTGGCTCACCTGTTCCTCGCGGACGAGGTGGGGGCTATGGATTCCTACCCGGTGGAAGCAATGAGATCTTCGCAGG
This sequence comes from uncultured Oscillospiraceae bacterium, assembly GCA_934448295.1. Lineage (GTDB taxonomy): Bacteria > Bacillota > Clostridia > Oscillospirales > Ruminococcaceae > CAG-115. Next base: position 65,679 of record CAKSEY010000017.1, on the reverse strand, counting down.
TCGTGCTGAAAGACAAGCTGGGAATCCTGATTTCAACGCAGTACCCGAACGACAGCAACGGACTTACCGATGAGATAGACCTCGCGAAGAAGCAGCTTGACGGTATTTACGACGGCAAGCGGAAATACTTCGCGCTGCTGTTCGAGCCGGACGAGGAAATAAAGAACGACTGGCAGGAGAACGACAACGTACTGCTCCAGGCTAATCCGGTGGCGGTCGGGAATCCTGACCTGATGGACACGCTCCGGGATATGCGGGCGCTGGCGGTTCTCTACGAAAACAAGCGCGAGAATTTTCTGTGCAAGCACTGTAATATCCAGTATTTCGGCATAGGCTCAGAGGGGTATATTGACCAGATGGCATTGCAGAAGTGCCGCGCTGAGAACGACCCTGATTTCTGGCGCGGGCGCGATGTGTATTTAGGGCTTGACCTCTCACAGACCGAGGACAACACGGCGGTGGCTATGGTTGCCCTTGACGATTCCGGGTGCATTCACGCAAAGGTGTGGGGGTTCCTGCCGAAAGAACGCATAGCCGCGAAGTCCGCTAAGGAAAAGGTGGATTACGCGCGGCACATTGCGGACGGCGAGTGCTTTGCGTGCGGCGGCGAGGTCATAGACTACGGCTTTGTAGAGCGGTTTATTCTCGGCCTGCCGGATAAGTACGGCGTGAATATAATTCAGCTCGGATTCGACAGGTACAATGCGATATCCACTGTTCAGAAGCTGGAATCAGACGAGCGGAATCCGGTAGAATGCGTTGAGATCAAGCAGCACTCCAGCGTGCTCCACGCACCGACAAAGCTGCTGAAAGAGTATATCCTCCGGCAGGAGTTCCGCTATGACGCGAACAGGCTCCTTGAAATCAACTTCTCCAACGCACGCTGCACCGAGGACACCAACCTCAACAAATACGTCAACAAGAAGCGCTCCGCCGGTAAGGTGGATATGGTTGTCGCGCTTATCAACGCGGTGTTCCTGCTCCAGCAGGATATGCTTTCGGGGGATGATTTTGGAGTACAGTGTTGACATTTACGATTTGGTGTGGTATAATGTAGGCACATTATATTAGGTGGTGCAATATCATGCAATATTTTGGCCCCTTGATTGTTGTTTTTATAATCATAGCACTAATTGCCACATTTGCTCCGTGGTTGTTTGCGGTTTTGGGCGCAGGAATTGTCGCATTAATCATTGTGGGTATAGTGAAGCAATGCCGTAGACACTATTACGAGTCAACGCAATATACCAACGGATATGTTGTAAATTATTCGTTTGAAACAAGACTTGTCGGAGTTACATTCAATGGAATACAGAATATTTTGCCAACTCTTCAAGCGGGAATGATTGTCAGGTTCGTCCGAGAAAAGCACAACGCATATGATAAAAATGCCATCAGAGCTGAATGTTGCGGCAGAAATATCGGACATCTTAGCGCCGATACTGCCGCGAAAATCGCTCCGATAATGGACAGCGGACTTCCTGTCACTGGTTCTATTGAAGCTATAATCGGCGGATATATGGGTAAAAACTATGGCTGTAACGTTAATGTTGTTGTATACAAGAAGAAAACAGCATCGTCCGTTAAGCCACAAGAGCCTAAAAAGAAGATTTCTGAAATCAAATGCAGCGTTGAGCATATTGACGAAAGCAACCCATTATACAAGAAGAACTGCGCAATCTTTGGCAGGGGCACGGGTAAGGAAATTCAGAATATCGTTGACTTGGGCGGTATCGTGAAAACGAACGTAAAACCTGATACGGATTATGTTATTGCGCTTGACCCTGACTGGCTGGACGGCAGTTCCGTAAACGCCGGGAAAGCCCGGGAACTTATTAAGGCTGGATATCCGATAAAGGTTATGAGCTTGGTTGAGTACACGGAATTAAAACGGAAATATCTCGGGAGATAATTCCCGGATAATATATTTTTGGAGGTACATATGAAAAGATTAAGAATTATTGCGGTTCTAGCGGCTGTTTTGATGGCTACGGGGTGCGGCTCCGCTCAGCCGTATTCGCAGTTTACTTCTGAGACTGGCTTTATTAGCTCTGAAGCAGAGGTAAGTAATTATTCGCAGACAGATACGCAGGAAGTCAGCAAGTCGGTTGAAGTCGAGAAAATTGAAGATGATCCCGTTTCTGTTCCGGGTTTATATGCAGATGTATTTAAGCCGTTCTGCAACGGAATGGACACACTGACATTCAACAAGGCAAAGCAAGACGTTCAGGACATTGACTATACAGTCGAGATAACAAACCCCGAGGGAACATTAACCGTTTCGTCTGATGAGGGTGATATAATAACTGCTGAATTTTGCTGGGATATGAACGGCAGCAATACCCTCTATCAGCTTATGTACACGCGCGGTGAACGTTTCTTTTATGCTTCAAGCCTTGCTCATATTCAGGAAGTGAATTACTTTACCAATGACTCAAACGCTGAAAAGCAGGTCAACGGACTGGCAGAATGTGAAAAGTTCCTTTTTGACAGTTCTGTTTCATCTTCCTCTGATGGATCCTATTCTGTGACATTGCTTCACGGGACACTTCTTGAAAAGAAAGCCATTGGCGATAATCTTACAATAAAAGCAAAGATTGAGCCAAGTTATAGTAATAAGGCAACAATAGACCAGAACTATTATAATATTGAGGATATCATCAAGAAACAGGGTGGAACCCGGTTTTCGCATATAGATTACTGGGCTGTTGCGGATATGGCAGATGGTTCTGAACAAAAAGTAATCAGCTTTTCATTATCTGGTGACACTATCCAAAAGATTGCCGACAGCCAGATTGTAGCAAACCAAATGGGAACATATGTCGATGATCTGTATATTCTACCAAGTTTAATGGATTAATATAGTTTAAGCACCTTGCACAAAAACAAGGTGCTTTTTCTGTGCAAATATACAAATTGTGTGAAACCTCTTGACTTTTGTATCCACTTATGTTATGATATATGTGGACACGGAAAAGAGGTGAAGCTAATGTCCCCAAGAACAGGTAGACCGACAGACGACCCTAAAACGCTAAGCACTAGAATACGGCTTTCAGAAGAAGATATTAAGCGCCTAGAATATTGTTCCGAAAAAACCGGCTTAACTAAAGCTGAGATCATTCGGCAGGGCATAAAGGAAGTCTACGAAAAACTAAAAAAATAACGGCAACGCCGCACCGTAGGAAGTAAAGCGTTACCGTTACGTGTTTTGAAAGGACAGGAATGCCCAATCTGAAATCTATTATACATCAGAACGGCGTTCCTGTCAAGTGTATGAAAGGAAATTATCATGAATAACGGAATCATCACAAAGACAGACAATCAGTTCGGTACGGTAAGGTGCATTGAGGAGAACGGAATAGTTCTTTTCTGTGCCACTGATATCGCAAAGGCTCTAGGCTATAAGGACACAATAAACGCGACAAAAGCACATTGTAGAGGGGTGGTAAAACGCCATCCCACGATATATGGTAGAACGCAGACAATGAACTTCATTCCCGAGTGCGATGTATACCGCCTTATCTGCCATAGCAAGCTCCCGGACGCTATCAGGTTCGAGAAGTGGGTGTTTGAGGACGTTGTTCCGAATGCCGTTCACGGCAAGAAAGCCTCAGAACCGGAACAGCTTACACTTGAAACCGATGAATATTATTTCTTCCCCAAGACTTGGCACGGCGAACCGGTAGTAACTGCCAATGACGTTGCCCATTTCCTCGGTTCTTCCAAAAGTACATATGGCTACTTTATCAAGAGCCACTGCAAAGAAAGCAAGGATTTCTTCGTTCTTGGCGGGTCGGCTCTCAGAGCATTCAAGGCTGAAAATCCCAGCTTCAGCAAGATGGCTTCGGCGGTAATTATAGTTACACAGAGCGGCTTTAAGAAGCTCATGAAAGCTTATAAAACAGATGTGGATATTAAAAAGCTGTTCATAGAGAGCAAAACTCCGGCGCTTCCTGAGAAATCCTCGGGTTCGGTGGAGATCTCACTTGACCAGAAGCTCAGGGAGCACGGCGACATTTTTGAGAAGTACAGAAGTCTGGGAGTTTACAAACAGGCTGACGTTGACAAGCTGGTCGAGGAATATGGCATATTTGTTAACGGGCAAAATTGTCTGCCGGTATCAGTTGCCAAAAAGTTCTTTATTCCATTGGCGGTAAGCACAGTAATAGCCGAAATAAACGGCGGCGACAGATGCTTGATCAAAGCTGAAATTTTAAATGACGAAGATCCTAACGAAAGTTATCTTTGTACGCTGAAAGTGCTTAACCGACATGGGATAAGCGAGGTTGTAACCACTCACAATGCCTTTTTGACAGGAGAAATAAAATTCTATGAAAAGGGTAAAGCACCTGTAAAATGAACCCACAAACTTAATAAATCGCCACGTTGAGAGATCAGCGTGGTTTTTTATACCCAAAATCAGGAGGAACGATGGCAGACAGAGATTTAACGGCGCGGTTTTCGGCTTCCACGGCGGGGTTCAGCACGGGAACCAACGCGCTGAAGCAGAAGCTCACAGAGCTGAACACCAGCATGGAGCAGACCAAACAGGCGGTAAAGCAGGCGAACTCCGAGATGAAGGAGTACCAGAAGGAACTCCAGAACCTCCGCAAGGAAACACAGAACGGCGCTACTGCCACAAACGAACAGCGGAACAGAATGCAGCAGCTCCGGGATAATATCGCCCGGACTACCTCGCAGCTCGGCACCATGCGCACCGCAGAGCAGGAGCTCCGCAGCCAGATAAACAGCACCAACCGAGAACTCCAGAACCAGCAGAGCGCCGCGCAGCAGGTACAGTCCGCCGCCGCGAATATGGGGGACGTGCTGAAAGCAAATCTGTGGTCTTCCGCGATACAGGCGGCGGTGAGCAAGCTGACTTCCTCGCTGAAATCGGCGGCAGAATACTGCTATAATGTAGGCTCGTCCTTCGAGGCGGGAATGTCGCAGGTGGCGGCTATTTCCGGCGCGACCGCTTCCGAGCTCGACCAGCTCACCGCAAAGGCAAAGGAGCTGGGAGCCTCCACAAAATTCACCGCGACGGAAACCGCGCAGGCTATGAATTATATGGCAATGGCAGGCTGGAACGCTGAACAGATGCTTTCCGGCATTGACGGCGTTATGAGCCTTGCGGCGGCTTCCGGAGGAGATCTGGCGCAGGTATCGGATATCGTCACCGACGCTATCACGGCGTTCGGGCTGAAAGCGGAAGACGTAGGCCATTTCTCGGACGTGCTCGCGGCGGCTTCTGCGAACGCGAACACCAACGTTGCGATGATGGGCGAGACGTTCCAGTACTGCGCGCCTATCGCGGGAGCGCTCGGGTTCTCCATTGAGGACGTTGCGGAAGCTATCGGGCTTATGGCAAATTCCGGTATCAAGTCCAGCATGGCGGGAACCGCGCTCCGTACGCTGTTCACGAAGCTCTCTGACGATATCAAGATAACCGGCGATAGCCTCGGAGAAGTCACGATACAGACCAGCAACGCTGATGGCACCATGCGTTCTCTCACCGATATCCTGACGGATATGCGCGCGGCGTTCGCGCAGCTCTCCCAGTCGGAGCGCTCAAACGCTGCGGAAAGCATTGCCGGAAAGTACGCGATGACCGGGCTCCTTGCGCTGATGAATTCCGGCGCGGACGATGTGGACAAGCTCCGCACGGCTATTGAGAAGTGCGACGGCTCATCTGCAAATATGGCGGACACCATGCAGAACAATGCCGCCGGTGCAGTAATAATCATGCAGTCTGCGTTGGAGGGGCTGGGGCTTGCGGTGTATGATAAATTCGGAGATCAGCTCAGGAGCAAAATCGACGAATTTACTAACGTGTTTTCGGATATTACAAATCGCATTGACGCCGGAGAATTCGACCAGACCTTTGATCGTATAGCTAGGGCTGTAGGCGGTGCCGCTGACCAGCTCGCAAATTTTGCGAGAAAAGACCCCCCGACAGCTATTGAGAACCTTGCAAATCTGATATCTTCCCTGGTGGAATACCGTAACGTGATCATTGGCGTAGTAGCCTCTATGGTCACATTTAAGGCTGCGATGGCAGTGAGCAGAACCATAACAGCCCTTGCGACCTCTATACGTGCAGTGGTTACTGCTACTACGACCGCAAAAACGGCCGTGGAAGCGCTGACAGTGGCACAGGCAGCCAACAATACTGTTGCCGCCGCTAATCCGTATCTTGCCGTGCTGTCGGCAATAAGTGCGCTGGTAGTGGGTATTATCTCGTTTACTGCGGCAACTGGGAATGCAACGGAAAGCATTGAAGAGCTGAACAACAAGGCGAAGGAGCTCAATGAAACAGCAAAGCAGTCCGACAAGGCGGCCAGGGAAGTCAAGGATCTTGTGGACGAATACAGGAACATCAAGGACGCTGCCGACGACACGGAGGAAGCCAAGCAGCGCCTGAAATCCATTCAGGACACGCTAATTGATACATACGATGCCGAAGCCGAAAAGATAGACCTTATCAACGGCAAATACAGCGACCAGATACAGATACTTGACAAGCTCATTGATAAAAAGTCGCAGGACGCTATAATTCAGGCGCGTTCTTCCATGAGCACCATCAAGCTTGCCGAACAGCAGGAAAGCTCATTTATTGTTGATAAATACCAAGACGGTATTGAAGACAGCGACGCCTTGAAAAAGTTCACCGGCTATATGGCGGATTATCTCGGTAATGGTATAGCAGAAACCGGTATGGGCGAAGGCACGGAGTTCTATTTTACCAGAGGTACTACGTACCAGAAGCGCTATGAGGTTTCTCGTGACATTGCGCAAAAGCTCCAGGACGACGCAGACGCATACGCTGCCGCCGGAGACCACGAAAATGAAAAAGCAGCCCGCCTTATTCTTGAACAGATAATGCCGTACTATAACGAGAACAAAGAGATGTACGACAGCTACCAAAGCGCTCAGGATATTGTAGACTATTACAATAACGGCGGTGATGATAAAGACGAATCCGATCCCGGAGCAGACGGTGACGGAGTATTTACCCCGGGCGCATGGATAGGCGCAGAGTACGCCGACAAGAAAAAGCAGGCTGATGAAGCAAAGAAACTCGCAACCGGAATCGACTGGACAGATTTTGATTCCGTAAAGGCATATTACAAGTACCTTCTGGACACGGAGCAGATAGAGGAGTCCGAATATTACGACCGTATAGAAGAATACAACGACAAGCTCCAGAAAGACAGCGACCCGGCAAAATGGCGCTCCACAGCCTCTGAGATTTACAAGGGGCGAAACAAGGAAACCTCCGGAAAGTCGGGTTCCGGCAGCGGCAAGGACCCGAACGAGGAGAAGTACGATTCCGAAAAGAAGTACCTGAAATGGCGGCTGGATATGGGGTACGTTGAAGAGGATGAATATTACGAACAGCTTGCGGTTCTGCGGGACAAATACCTTGACGAATCCTCGGACAAATGGCGCAGCGCCACCCTGGAGATACATCAGTACCAGGAAAGGAAAGCCCAGGAGACCCAAAAGGCCGAGGCGGACGGAGAAGCCGAAAAGCTGGAGAAATACCAGAGCGAAAAGGAATACCTCAAATGGCGGCTGGATATGGGCTATATCACCGAGGAGGAATATTACGGCAACCTTGCAAGGCTCCGGGACAGGTATCTTGACGAATCGTCCGAGGAATGGCGCAGCGCGACCCTGGCAATACACAAATATCAGGAGCAGAAGGCCGAGGAAGCCCGGAAGGCTGAGGAACAGAGGAACAAGGAAAAACTTGATAAAATCACGGAGCAGTACAACCGCGCCATTTCTGACATCAACGATGAAATGAAGCAGCACAGCCGCGACCGCGAGGACGAGGACATCGACAAGAAGATAGCCGATATTGACCGCCAGCTTGAATACGACCGGCTTGACGATTACAGCCGCTCCCAGCTTGAAAAGAAGAAGCAGGAGCTGTACGACGAAAAGGCGGAGACCCAGTGGCAGCGCGAGCACGAGGACCTTAAGGACGAGCTGAAAACCGTCTACACCATGACGCAGGATATCTACGAGAACGGCACCGCCGAGCTGAAAAGCATTCTTTCCGTTGCTTCGGTGGTGTTCGGCGCGGTCGGCGCGGAGGCTTCGCAGGTGGCTTCCACATCAAGCACGGTGAACAATAACAGCGTAAATGTGGTTATGAACGCAGTCAGCCAGACCGCCGACCAGATAGCCGGGGCGGTGGTAAGGATGATATCTTCGGGAATATAGGAGGAAATATGGGATTACTTGATTTTTTCAGGCGGGAGAAACGCGCGGAGCCCGCTGCGGAACAGGGCGCGGAGGTCACGCCGGAGTGCTCGGACGTGCTTCTGCGTTCGCTCATAGGCGGCAGCCAGATGGACGAGAAAAAGGCTGTGTCCATTGCGGCGTTCGCCGCCTGCGTGGACTTTGTAGCGGACACGGCGGCGCGGCTTCCGGTGAAGCTGTACCGCGACTGCCAGGTACACCAGACCGCCGAGGAGATCTCCGGGGACGTCCGCGTTTCGCTGCTGAACGACGACGGCGGCGACCTGCTCACCGCTTACGAAGCCCGGAAGGCTCAGACGCGGGATATGCTGCTGTACGGCTCGGGATTCATGTACATACAGAAATACAGCACGGCTGTGATATCGCTGAGGTACGTCAGAAAGCAGGCGGTGAGCGTTTCGGTGAACGCCGACCCGATTTTCAAGGAAGCCATGATAAATGTCGGCGGCAGGCAGTATTATCCCTGGGAATTCGTTATAGTAACGCGCGGCAGCCGCAACGGCGTGACCGGTGTAGGTCTGCTGGAGCAGATTCCAGACCTGCTCGTTACCGCCTATGATGAGATGATATACGAGCGCACCGTTGCGAAAACCGGCGGCTCCAAAAAGGGGTTCCTCCAGGCGGAGCGCAGGCTCTCGAATGGTGCGATGGACGAGCTGAAAAGCGGCTGGCGGGAGATGTACGCTTCAAACGAGAACAACATGGTGGTGCTGAACGACGGCGTTAAATTCACGCCGGCGGGCAATTCCTCGGTGGAAATGCAGCTCAACGAGCACAAGCTCACCAACGCGGAGCTCATCGCGCAGGCGTTCGGGCTTTCGTCCGCAGTCGTAGCGGGAAAGGCTTCCACGGAGGAATATATGTCGGCGGTGCGCACCGCGATAATCCCGGTGGTAGAGGCGTATCAGTCGGCGCTGAACCGTTCGCTTCTCACCGAGGCGGAAAAGGCGCAGGGGCTGTATTTCGCGCTGGACACCTCGGAGCTGCTCAAGGGAGATATGGTCAGCCGCTTCAATGCGTACTCCGTGGCGCTCCAGAACAACATCATGAGCATTGACGAGGTGCGTTACCGGGAGAACCTCCCGCCGCTGGGCTTCAACTATATGAAGCTGGGGCTTGCCGATGTGCTGTACGACCCGAAATCCGGGGATATCATCACGCCGAACACCGGGATCACTCAGAACACCGCGCAGAATACCTTGACACACGGCGCGCAGGGTGATATAATAGAACCAGAGATACGAAAGAAAACCAACTGGGTCAAGGGCAAGGGCGGAAAGTTCGCCGGAAGCGTTCCGATGGGCGTCCGCATGAGCAAGGGCGAATATCGGAAGATCGTAAGCGAGATAAATACGAATTACGGGAAATACGCGGGGAAAAAGCGGTGCGTTCATTTTTCGATTTGGAAAGATACATATTATCGTTACAGCTTTTTAAATAACGGATTTGACGATTACACATTCATCGACAAGGGGAGAAATTAACATGGACGAGTTAAAACAGCTTTTGTTGCAGGTTTCGGACAGCTATTCCGACTTTGTTCACGGAGTGTTGCTTCACGCCAGAGATAATCCCGGCAGGCTTGACGATATAATACAGCATATCAAGGACAATCCGGAGGAAACAACATCAGATATTCTCGGATGGATATGGACGGAAATCGAGGGCATTGACCTTGACAATCCCCCGCCGCTGATACTGACGGACGATGACGAAGAATAACAGCATAATCGAATAATCAAAAGCACTTACATTTGTAGGTGCTTTTCCTTTTATCCAAAAGGTGGTGAATCATGAGAAAACTGACTTACACGAACCTTGTAAACGGGCTGTCCGCGGAGTTTTCCTCCGAGAGCAGGACAATGCACCTCGACCTGAAGAACTTTGACGGTAGTTCCGCAGGGGCAACTGCGGTGACTTACTGCCCGGTGGAGCTTGACGGTCAGCGGACTATCTCCACGAACCTCACGGCGCGGACTATCGTAGTCCCGGTGCAGTTCACGGCGACCGAGAACGGAAAGTATTCCCGGGCGGGGGCTCTCGCGGTCTGGGAGAAGCTGCTGAAGGTGTTCGTCCCGCTGCACGAGGGCTGGCTTGTCTGGTCTGACGGCGTGAATTTCCGGCGGATAAAGTGCCGCACGGTGGAAACTCCGAAGCTCTCAGAGACCCTGCCGTTCCTGTTTTCGGCTTCGTTCAGCCTTGTAGCCGATTTCCCCTGCTGGGAGGACTGCGCGGAGCAGAGCCTTGAGGTTTCGGCTTCCGCAGGCACGGTGACTGTCACGAATTCCTGCGGGCTTGCCGTGCCGCTTTGCGTTGACGTTCCCGCAGGCGGGTCTCAGCCGACTATCTATAACCGGACTGTCGGGAAGGGCGTTGCTTTCGCGATAGCGCCGGGCTCCGGCTGCGTTGTGGATACCCGGGAATGTACCGTCACTCTCGCGGACGGAACGCTTGCCAATCACCTGCTGACCGTTGACAGCGAGTTCTTCCGGCTGGCTCCCGGGGATAATGAGATACAGGTGCTGGGGGTAGGTTCGGGGAGCAATCCGGCAAAGATACGCTGGAGAAATCTATACATGGGGGTGAATTAGTGGTTATTTCCATATTCAAGCCGCCGGAGGACGGCAAGACCTGGGCGGAGCAGAAAACCGGCGATATATGCGACTGCGTTTCGTATGAGTATGAGAAGTATTTCAACGGCGCGGGCACGTTCACGGCGGAGCTTCCGGTGAGCACGCGGTTCCGGGACAGGCTGCTTGTAGGCTCTGTCCTGATGACGGATTCCGGGGACGCACTCATCGTGAAGAACATCAAAACTACTCTGGACAAGATAACGCTCACCGGGTACGACCTGAACGGACTGCTCTGCGACAGGCTCACGCTTTCGGCCGCAGATGACGGGTACGACCTCCAGAAGGGCGTTTCCGAAACCATCATCAAGCACTTTGTTTCCGCGAATCTTGTAGACTGCGAGTTGGATTCAAACAGGAATCTGCCGAGATTCGGGGTCGCGGAGGACAAACTGAGGGGTCTGACGGAGGACAAGGCTATGCCGCGGCTCCAGAATCTGCACGACCTCGTGACCGAGATATGCGGGGCGGCAAAGCTGGGGTGGAGGGTCTCGGTCAGCGGGAACGCCGCGAACGACAAGTCGATATTCGTGTTTGATGTAGCCGAGCAGGTCGACCGCAGCGCGAATCAGTCCGAGCGAAACCGGGTGATATTTTCGGCGCAGACGCACAATGTTTCCACAATGACCCGGGAGGTCGGAGTTACCGCCGCGAAAAACGCGCTGTTCCTGGACATCGGCGGGACGGTGGTTCAATATCCGCAGAGCGGCGATGATTCCGGGCGCGCCGTATTTGTAGGCTATGACCGCCGGGAGGAATACTGTTCGCTTGCAACGGACAGCATGGACAGGCAGGATTATGCTCCGGAAGCCGAGCAGAATATGGCCGACCGCATGAACGAAACGGATTCCCTGACCATTGAAGCCGGGAACCCGTTGGATTACGGCGTTCTGTATGATGTAGGCACAGTTGTGACGGTTTACGACCGGGAGCGGAGCTTGCAGCTCGACAGCGTTATTTCGGCGGCGACAGTGCGGCGCTCCGGGACGGAGTATTCCGTGAAACTCACGCTCGGGGAATCCAAGCCGAAGCTGCTTGACCAGTACCAGAAAAAAGGCGAGGTCACTCAGAAAACGGTTCGGAACGAGGGCGGGAAAAGCGCTTCTCCGGCGTGGGTGGTCACGAAATACCAGTACATTTCCGACGATTCCGTGAAGCTCAACGGCGTGACATACACCGCCGAAAAGGACGCGGAAACCGGGCTTATTTCGAAAATCAGCGACAGCAACGGGAACAGCCTGGAGCCGGAAATACCCTCCGGAATTACAGACGTTGCCTTGCATAACGCGGTGTTCTGGGCGGTGGCTATGGCGCGGGGAATCAGCGTGATGGCGGATCTCGTGCTGTTCACGGGGCTGAATGGGCAGTGGCAGTTCGGCGGCGGGCTCACCGGGTTTACTAAGAGAGGCCCCGAATCGCAGAATCATTCTGGTCTCGATAAAATCAACTGTACAAGCGGCGCTGCTGCCGCACAGCTTTCAAAGTCCTACGGGCCGTCTAACTCGATAGACGGACGTACTAACGCGGTGGTGATTCAGAGCAACGAAAAAATCGACCTCACGAAATATAGAAAGCTGAGGGTGCAGGCGGTGCTGTTCCGCAATTACAGCTCCCTGACCGGCGCCGCGTATTTCCGCACTGGAGCTCCGGCGGCGGTGCAGTCAGGCACTGCGTATGATTTCTCGGGCTGGGTCAAGCTGGGCGACTGTGATATAGTTTCCCAGAACTACGCCGCTCCCGGAACGCCTGTCTGGTATGAGGTCGATATTTCTCAGCTCTCCGGGGCGCATTATCTCAGTTTCGGCGTTTCCCACGGTACGGAAAGCTTAATTTACACAACATATATGGACATACATCAGATAGTGCTCAGCACTCAATAGGAGGTAATTCATGACAAGCAAAACAATTCCCCTCACAGGCGGGGAAATTAAGGTGGAGTATTCCGGCGGCGCTAACGCGTGGCTCCGGAATGACGGAACGGCGGCGGTGTACGCTTCGGCTTCGGCGGGAATCTCGGCGGGGGCTGACGGGGTTGTATCAATTCCAGCGGGACAGGCAGCGGCGATTTACGGAGCCAGCGGGACTGTGTACCTGCTCGGAACTGGCTCGGTGCAGCTTGTAGGCTCAGACTACACGTCGTGCCCTTTTAAGACGTCAGCGCAGTCCGGCGGCTCCGGCGCTGACGAGGTCGCAAGAGCCGCTATTGAGGCTCACGCGGGGAATACGGAGATACACGTCACCGTTGCTGAAAAAGAGGACTGGAACAGCCTGAGTAATCCCAATCTGCTGATGAACCCGGATTTCCGCGTGAACACATCCGGTGAAACGGACTACCATGGCACGACCGCAATAATGGACTGTTGGGGAACGGCTACCGAAAACACAGTAAAATACCTTGACGGAGGTGCGCGTGTTATTGACGATGGTACCGCAAGCTGGAATTATCTGCTGAGCCAAAACGTCAAGGACTTCGCCCCGCTCAAGGGCATGACCGTGACATTTTCCGTAAAGATACGCGAAATAACAGGCAGGGCTCTGCTTCAGATGTACGACGGTGTGAACTGGCTGTCGTCCGAGGTGTTTACCGCTCCGGGGACATATCACGTCACCGCCGCGATATCCGCAGAAGCAACGCGGCTGGAGTGCAATCTGGTGCATGGTCTGAACGAAGCGGTGGACGTGACCGCCGACTGGATGAAGCTCGAAATCGGCGGCTGTGCAACGCCCTTTAAGGCGCCCGTGTATTCAGACGAGGTGCTGAGAATCAAGGCGCTGGAAGGAGGTTCATAATGGACAGCAGTGTAATTGTGGCGGTGATATCGCTGATAGGAACGCTCGGCGGTTCGCTGGGCGGAATACTGGTCAGCTCAAAGCTGACCGCGTGCAGGATCCAGCAGCTTGAAAACAAGGTCGCTGAGCACAACAATTTCGCCCGCCGCATGCCGGTGGTCGAGGAGCAGATAAAGGTGATCAATCACAGGATCGAGGATCTGGAACAGGAGGAGAAACGACATGAATAAAATCGACTGGAAGAGAAAGCTCACCAGCCGTAAGCTGTGGATGGCTCTCGCGGGATTCGCCGCGGGACTTATCGTGGCGTTCGGCGGCTCGTCTGAAACGGCGGAAACGGTTTCCGGATGTATTCTCAGCGGAGCGGCGGTGATAGGCTACATGGTCGGCGAGGGTCTGGCGGACAGCTCCCACAGCAAGGAGGAGAGCAATGACGATAACTGACAGCCTTATCCCGATGAATAAGTACAACCGTTCCGGCAGGAAATCCACGCCAAAGCGCATTTGCGTGCACTACACCGGGGACTGCGGGGCTTCTTCGGCGCGTCTCGCAAAGTTCTGGAAGAATGTCGCCGCCGGAATGTTCGCAGACAAGCCGGAAAGCTGGACGTCCGCGAAGTACATAGTCGGGCTTGACGGCGAAATTATCCGGTGCGTTCCGGACAGCGAGATAGCCTACGCCGCCGCGAACCAGAACGCGGATACCATTCACATTGAGGTGTGCTACAAGCAGAAATCCGGCAGGTTCGAGGAGAAATCCATCGCCGCCCTGGAGGAACTGGTGCGCAGCCTGATGGCTAAGTACAAGATTCCGGCGGCTAAGGTGCTTCGGCACTACGATCTCACCGGGAAGCTCTGCCCGGCTTACTACGTTGACGAGAACCGCTGGGCGGCTCTGCATGAGCGTATTACCTCAGACCACAAGTCCAGGGCGCTGTACCGCGTGCAGGTGGGGGCTTTCGGGAGCAAGGATAACGCGGAGGCTTATGTCGAGAAAATCAGGCAGGCGGGGTTCAGTGCGTTTGTTGTGCAGGTGAAATAATGTGTTCCCCGGGGCGCTGGCTCCGGGGAATTCATTATTTTGCACAAAATCAGTCATAAAACTTGGGCAGCTTCAATTTAGTCAAATCGGACGTCAAAAACTAGGACAAACAGTTTGCGCCGTAAACTTGACACCCTGTTGACACCCATACTCACGAAAAAATACGCAAAAATATAGCAAAATACATTCAGCTCATTTCACTGAAACAGACAGTAAAAACCCCCACCAATCGGCTTGCACAGCCATCTGGCGGGGATCGCTATTTTGGAGCGGATAATGGGAGTCGAACCCACCACCTCAGCTTGGGAAGCTAATGTTTTACCGATAAACTATATCCGCATTACGGAATCCTCTTTCAAGATTCCGTATATATTATATCACGTTTTTGGATATTTGTCAAGTGAAAACCGCCAGAAAATCCCGAAGAAGTTCGCGGTCATTCGACAGCCGTTTTTTCACTGGCGAGAAGCCGGGGAGCGGCGAGGTCTATCAGGAACGCCCCGAGGGTGGCGGTCACAAGGATCGCCATTACCGCGCCGGAAAGCACCGTGGCTCCGCAGGAAAGCCCCATGGCAAGCGGAACTCCGCCGATAGCCGCCTGCACAGTAGCCTTAGGCATATACGCGACCATGCAGAACAGGCGCTCCCGGAAATTCAGCCTTGTGCCGAGCATACACAGGAACACTCCCGCGAAGCGGAACAGCAGAGCCCCGAATATCACGCCGAGCACCGGCAGCCATATCCCGCCCACAGAGGTAACGTCCACCTCCGCGCCGACCAGCACGAACAGCAGTAGCTCAGCCGCCGTCCACAGGCGGGAGTATTTCGCGGAAACCCGTATCGCGCGCTCCGGAGCCTTCCAGCGGAGCGCGATCCCGCTAGTCATGACGGCGACCAGCCCGGAAAATCCTATCCATTCCGGCAGGGAGCTTTCCAGCGTCACCAGCAGGAACGAAACGCTCAGCAGGATAACCACCTTGACGCTGTCCCGCATATGCAGCTTCCCGAACAGCAGCGCCAGCAGAAGCCCGCAGCCAACGCCGACGGCGGCTCCCAGGGCTATCGACACAGGAATGTTCACGATGGAGAGCGCGGAGACCTCTCCGCCGGCGCAAAGCCCGGAAAATACCGAGAACATCACGATTACGAACACGTCGTCCATTGAGGCTCCTGCAAGTATCATCTGCGGTATCTGCTTTCCGGTGCCGCGCTTTTCCTCCATCAGCCGGAGCATTTTCGGCACCACCACGGCGGGAGACACCGCCGCCAGCACGGAACCCATCATCGCAGCTTCCGTGACGTTAAGCCCGAGCAGCGGCATTGCCAGCAGAGTGACCCCGATTATTTCGCAGCCCGCCGGGACGAAGCTCATCAGCAGGGCGGGGCGGCCGCATTTTTTCAGGTCGGACAGCTCCAGGTTCAGCCCGGCGCGGGTCAGAATGATTATCAGCGCGATTTTCCGCAGGTCGGCGGAAATCGCCATGAATTCCGGCGCCAGCCAGCCCAGCGCGCCGAGAATTATCCCGGAGGCTATCATTCCGGTGAGCTTCGGCAGCCGGAGCTTCCCGGCAATTTCTCCGAGGATAAGCCCGGACAGCAGTACAAGCGCAGCGCTAAGTAACATAAAAATACCCTCCTAACTCCGCATAAACAAAAAGCTGACAGCCCTGCGTATGCGGAAAAGCACCGGGTTTTCCCGGCGGATTTCTGTCGCAGATGCCATCAGCAAAATCTCTTTGCGGTTCGTGGCGTAACGCCACAGGGAGGTCGTCATTCCCAGATAATATGATATCACACGGCGCGGATTTTGTCAAGCGATTTTTGAACTATTTATGCTTCCCGGTTGAAAATTCTGGCTGGAATCACACGAGCTGCTCCCGCAAAGACGACAGTATCTTCCGCTCCCGGCGGCTGACCATCACCTGGGTTATCCCGAGGAGCTGCGCGGTCTCGCACTGGGTTTTCCCGCGAAAATAGCGCTGTATGATTATGTCGCGGTCGGTTCTGGAAAGCTCCGACAGACACTGCCGCAGAGCCAGCTTGTCTATCAGCTCCGCTTCGCCGGAATTCTGCGGGACGTGCAGCGTTTCCCCGTCCTCTCCGCCGGAATCCAGCGAAACAGGCGGCACGGCGGCGCAGAGCGCCTCGGCGGCTTCCTCCTGAGTGACCCCGAGGGCGGCGGCAATGTCTGAGACCCTCGGTTCGCCGTTTTCCGCCAGCTTGTCCCGCACCCGCGCCGCCTTTACGGAGAGCTCCTTCAGCCCCCGGCTTATCTTCACGCTCCCGCCGTCCCGGAAAAGGCGGCGAATTTCCCCGAGAATGACCGGCACGGCGTAGGTCGAAAAGCACAGACCGCGCTCCGGCTCGAAGCGGTCGCACGCCTTTATCAGCCCCACGCAGCCGGCGGAATACAGCTCCTCGTAGTCTATGCCCTTTCCCCGGAATCTGTTCGCCAGCTTGTGCACCAGCGGGAGGTTGCTTTCAATAAATTCGTCCCTCGTCATGTCGTCTGGAGCTCCGGCTCGGCTGGGCGCGTATGTACGCTGAGCTGCTTTTCCATAGTCACCGTGGTGCCTTTCCCGGGGGCGCTCTTCACGCTCACGCTGTCCATGAAGCTCTCCATCACAGAGAAGCCCAGACCGCTGCGCTCCTCCTCGGGAGCCGTTGTGAACAGCGGGGTCATAGCCTGCTCGATATCCGCTATTCCCGCGCCCTTGTCCCGCACGATTATCTGTATCGTTCCACCGGAAAGCTGCCGCAGTATAAGCTCCACGTTCCCGGAGCGCTCCCGGTAGCCGTGGACTATCGCGTTCGTCACCGCCTCGGATACCGCCGTTTTCAGTTCGCTGAGCTCCTTAACGGTGGGGTCGCTCTGCGCCGCGAAAGCCGCCGTGCAGGTACGGGCGTAGCCCTCGTTCACCGACAGAGCCGAAAAGCTCACGCGGCATTCGTTAATTACATTTCGCTTCATTTTTCTCGCCCTCCACAAGCAGCCCGGAAAGCCCCGACAGTCTTATCACCGCCGCTATTTCCGGCCGCGCGTTTTTTATTATCACGTCTCCGCCGCAGGCACGCACCGCCCGCAGCCGCCCCAGGATCAGCCCTATACCGCTGCTGTCCATGAAGCCCACCTGTTCCATGTCGATTATCAGCAGCTCCGGCTGGGAGCGCTCTATCACCTCGTCAAGCTCGCGGCGCATTTCCCGGGCGGAGTGATGGTCGATATCCCCGCTGAATGCCGCGGTCATGCGCTTTCCGTCGTTGTACAGCCTTAACATTTCTCGTCCTCCTTTCGGTTATTCCATTTTACTACACGGGCGGAGAAATTCCTGTCGTTATTCCGCCGCTGATTTTATTTTTTCCGGACATATCCGGCATTATTTCCTCGAAAACGGAATAAAAATGTACAAACGCTTCCATGTGTGGAAATTGAGCCGCAATTCTTGTGAAAATGTGCACAAACCGCGCAGAAATATCTGTGCATAAGCAACAAAGTTGCGCATAATTCCTTGAATTGTACAGAATATTATAGTACAATGTATCTATAATCCTTTAGACTAATATAGGCATAATGCCAAATAGTAACAGGTGAATCAAGAATTGTATAAAGCTATTTTTTCCCGCAAGAACATCACAGACCTGCCCGAGTATTACAGCTGCGTAAACGATCTGCTTGAAAGCACGGAAGTCCAGCAGCTCGGGGAATTCCGGCACCACAAGGGGACTACGCGGCTCCAGCACAGCCTAAACGTGTCTTATTACAACTTCCTGCTGTGCCGCAAGCTCCGGCTGGACGCGTGCTCTGCTGCCAGGGCGGGGCTGCTGCACGACTTGTTCCTTTACGACAGGAAGGAGCACGAACCGGTGGACGGCGAGGGCGGACACTGCGCCGGGCACCCGAAGGTGGCGTTCTTCAACGCGGCGGAGTACTTCCCGATAAACGAAAAAGAGGGCGACATGATCGCCAACCATATGTGGCCGCTGACCCGCCATATGCCGCGCTGCGCGGAAACCTGGGTCATTCAGTTCGTGGATAAGTTCTGCGCGCTGGGCGAGGTCTGCTGTATGGCGGCGCGGTTCAGCGGGCGGAAGCTCCGGCTGGCGGGGGCATTCTCGCTGACGCTGCTCGTAAGGCTCACCATCCGGCTGTGAATCACTCCCCGCAGAACAGCCCCCTGAAGAACTCGTAAATCGCAAAGCGTATCTCCACCCTGCCCTCCGTCACGAAGTCCTGCGGGAGCTCGTCCTCCGGCAGCTTTTCGGAAGCCATGGGAACACACAGCGCCGGGAACATTATGCACCACCAGTTGTGCCCCTCGCCGCTGCCGAGGGTTATGCGCAGCGCATGGTAATTTCCCGCCGGGAGGGTCACGGTATCGTACTGCCGGGTGGTGAAATACATCTCGGTGAGCTCCGCTTTTGCGCCATAATCAGCACCCTGCTGCGCAAGGAATTCGCAGCAGGTTTTTTGTATCTCCGGCAGCAGCTCGCGGACGTTTGCCTCGGCTTCTGCGCGGCTTTCGCAGGAGGACAGCGCGGCTCCGTATTTTTCAAGCACAAGGTCGCGCACCTCAAGCTTCAGCGCCTGGTCGTACCCATTGTCGCTGTTCGCCGGAATGTGCAGCCTCAGCACGGAATCCGGGATACTTTCGCACTCCCGCGCGAAGCCGCCGAAGCTGCCGAGCATTATCGAAAGAGCGGCGCCCGCCGCCATTATCAGGTCGAGTAACTTTGATGTCATAATGTAACCTCCGGTGCGTTTTGTCTGTTTTTATTATTGACAGGAAATCCGTGATAAATCAAATGATACGAAACTTTTTCCGGAATATCGGAGACTTAAAATACAGGGGGAATGAGTATGAAAAAAGCGGTGAAATACGCGATAATAGCGGCGCTGGCGCTTCTGACCGGGTGCGGCGGCGACACGTCGTCACAGCAGGAGAGCCGGCAGACGTCCACAGCGGAGGTTTCCGCCCCGGAGCAGACGACGGCGGCGCAGCAGGGCGAGGCTCCGGCTGGGGTGACGGTATCGGCGGGCGGCGGTGAAGTCCAGCCGGAACAGACCGCGCAGAGCGGAAACGGCGGCATAGACCTGGTTTCCGAAAAGTACTCGGATTTTGATGATGTTTTCAAGCTGAACGGCGACTGGTGCAGCCTAGGCGATATGCTCATGACAGCGGACGAATTCAAGCCGGAGGGGGATTTCAGCGGTTATCTGGTCGGCGGCGTTGTGGGTGAAAGGGTCATCCTGGAAAAGGGCGACCCGGGCGCGGCGTTCTTCCAGACCTACACATACGACCTGAGAACGGGCGAGCTTAAGGAGCTCTGCGCCGACGGCGGCGGAACTCCGATATGTTATAACGACAAGTACATAGTCGTGCAGAACGCTGAGGAGATAGGGGTAAATGTTTACGATATCAACACCGGGGAGCTTATCACAGCCATTCCGGAAAAGGACGAGGGACGGATCGGGTTTTATTCCGGCATGGCGGCTCTGAACAACGACGTGCTGTTTTTCGACAGCTCCGTGAGGATAGAGGGAAACGGAAAGATCCTGCCGGCGGTGTTCACCTGCAACCTG
The DNA here is from genome assembly GCA_934448295.1 of uncultured Oscillospiraceae bacterium. Taxonomy (GTDB): domain Bacteria; phylum Bacillota; class Clostridia; order Oscillospirales; family Ruminococcaceae; genus CAG-115. Next base: position 45,365 of record CAKSEY010000017.1, on the reverse strand, counting down.
AATTCCGGGAAAATCGAGCTGTTCAAGCTGAACGCCTACAATGCGCGGTACGGTCTGGGGAATGTGGTTATGAGCCTGCTGGATTCCGGGTACGACAATTACAGCATTAATGGGACGTACTTTGACAACATGGGCGGATTTGGCGAGTCGTACTATCCCGTGAGCCTGACATCTGAGGATCCGGACGAAGTGCTCGGCGAACGCACAAGGGTGGCGGTCAGAACGGACGAGGGCAAAATGGCGGATATCGGCGTCAGCGGCTACTCTTATCACGTTAGCAGCGGCAGCGCTGCCTTCAACAAGAACGGGCTGTTCCAGCTTAAGCTTACAAGCTCCGTCAGCGACCGCCTTATCATCGGCTGGTATAACTTGCAGACCGGCACGGTAATGGCGACCCGCGACGCGGGATTCCTGGATTTCGGTCTGAACGACACTTCGGGCTACTGCCGGAGCTTTGTCCAGGAGGACGGGATATGGTACGTCGATATACAGGACGGTCAGCTCAGGGCGGTGCATATCCGGGAAATGCCGGAGGGCGAAAACGGAGAAGTCCTCATGGAAAACGCTGAATGATCTCATAACGACCCGCACGGACAGGAGCTCCGGCGGGTCGTTTTTTGCCGCAGAAACGCAGATGTACAAAAATCCTATTTGTCTTTATAGGAAAAAATCAGAATATCCCTTGAAATAATCGCGGTTTTGTTGTATAATATAATTGCGGTGCTATAAACGCAGGGAGCTTATCGTGATTCAGAAGTCCCCGCGCGATCATACCGCAACTATGAAACCTGAAAGGAACTATATCTATGCCTTTTGATGAGATCAACCGGGAATTTTCGTTCCCCCTCCAGAAGATAATCGACGAGCATAAGCTTGAAGTAGTCTATATGCCCGAGGGAAAAGAGAACACCCTTATTTCCGACCATGAGATAAACCGTCCGGGACTTCAGTTCGCGGGCTTCTATGAATATTTCGACAAGCAGCGTATTCAGGTGCTTGGCAAGACCGAGTGGGCTTACCTCGACACGCTGGAGCCGGAGATACGCCGCAGCCGTATCGACAATCTGCTGAGCTACAAGTTCCCGGCGCTGATGGTCACCAGAAACCTGGATATATTCCCGGAGCTGCTGGAGAGCGCAAAGGCTAACGAAATGCCGCTGCTCCGTACCGAGGAATCTACCTCGGTTTTCACCTCAAAGCTGGTCAACTTTCTGAATTTACAGCTCGCCCCGAGAATTACCCGCCACGGCGTTCTTATTGAGATCTACGGCGAGGGCGTGCTTATCCTCGGCGAGAGCGGCGTAGGTAAGAGCGAGACCGCCATCGAGCTTGTAAAGCGCGGCCACAGACTTATCGCGGACGACGCGGTGGAGATAAAGAAAGCCTCCAACATCACCCTGGTGGGAAGCTCCCCGGACAACATCCGCCACTTCCTCGAGCTGCGCGGCATAGGTATCATCAACGCGCGTCAGCTCTTCGGTGTCGGCGCGGTAAAGCTCAACGAGAAGATAGACATGGTCGTGGAGCTTGAGCTGTGGAACCCCGAAAAGACCTACGACAGAATGGGCGTTGATACCCACTATATGACCATTCTCGGCGTTAAGGTGCCGCTGCTCACTATCCCGGTAAAGCCCGGACGTAACCTGGCGGTTATCCTGGAGGTTGCGGCTATGAACAATCGTATGAAGAAGATGGGCTACAACGCGGCAAAGGATCTGCTCCACCAGCTCGGTATTGACTCCGACAGCGAGGAGATTATGTCAGACCTTAATATTTAAATTTAATTCGTAATTCGTAATTCGTAATTCGGAATGAATGTGTCCCGCTTTGCGGGACGGATTATAATTTGATACAATCGGATTACCGCCGCGACAGCGGCGCTCAATAATTCTGCATTCCGAATTCTGAATTCCGAATTTTATTTCGCATATCAAATAAAAATAAGAAGAAAGGCATAAAAAATGAAGTACAATATCGGTATCGACCTTGGCGGAACCAATATCAAGGTAGGTCTGGTCGATGAAAATTACAATATAGTTGCAAAGGCTACCTGCAAGACTGACCTCCCGCGGCCGGCGGAGAAGATCGCGGATTCTATCGCGGAGACCGTCTGGAAGGCTCTCAACGAGGCTAAGGTAACTATCGACGAGCTGAACAGCATAGGTATCGGCACCCCCGGGACTGCAAACCGCGGCACCGGCGTAGTTCTGTATTCCTGCAACCTCGGCTTTAAGGACACCGACCTGCGCTCCCTTATCGGCGCAAGGCTTGGCAAGGCTGTCTATGTCGAGAACGACGCGAACGCGGCGGCATTCGGCGAGGTCCTCGCTGGGGCGGGGAAGGGCTACAAGGACGTTGTCGTAGTCACCCTCGGCACCGGAGTGGGCGGCGGAATAATCATTGACGGCAAGATCTACACGGGCTTCAACTACTGCGGCGCAGAGCTGGGACACACCGTTATCCAGTACGGCGGCAGACCCTGCAACTGCGGCAGAAAGGGCTGCTTTGAGGCTTATTCCTCCGCGACCGCGCTCATCAACATGACCAAGGAAGCAATGGAAGCCGACAATTCCAGCAAGATGTGGGAGCTGTGCTCCGGCGACATCAATAACGTTGACGGCAAGACCGCGTTCGACGGCTGGCGCGCAGGCGACAAGAGCGCCTCCGGGGTTGTGGATATGTACATTAATTACCTCGGCTGCGGACTCACCAACATCGTGAACACATTCCAGCCGGAAATGCTACTTATCGGCGGCGGTATCTGCAAGGAGGGCGAGAACCTCACAAAGCCGCTGGAGGAATTCATCGCCCGCGAGAGCTACTGCATAGACCCGAAGCAGTCCACAAAGCTCGGTATCGCGCAGCTCGGCAACGACGCCGGGATCATCGGCGCGGCGTTCCTGTACACACTGGCGGATTAAGGAGAAGCTATGTTTTTTCTTTCACAGAACGGCGAAACCCTTGTTGAAAGCTCGCACCTTTATATAAAGGACAGCGCGATATTCGCGGTGATACCCGGCGGGGACGATATCCTGCTTTCAAGGTACCACGACGGCGAGACCGCCAGGGACGTGCTCCGTCAGGTGAGCGACGCCATTGCCGACAGCGAGGAAGTATTCAGCTTTGAGTAATATTCGCATATTTCCAGCATAAAATTTAAGGCAGCGCCGCAAATACGGCGCTGCCATCAATAACTTTACCGGAGGTCACGTTTTGTATCTGTCAGGAATTGAAGCTGTCTGCCGGGAGCGCGGCATTTTCTGCGAGGAAAACCATGTCCTCGCGCCAAACACCTCAATGAAGATAGGCGGTCCCTGCGACCTGTTTGTGAAGGTCACGGACGAATCGCAGCTTTCAGAGGTGCTGGGGCTGTGCCGCATCGAAAAAATCCCGTATTTCATACTTGGCAGGGGAAGCAACCTGCTGGTAAGCTCCGGCGGATTCCGCGGGTGCGTGATAGCGCTGTCCTCAGAAAACGCAAAGGTGGAGGTCAGCGGGAACGCGATCACCGTATGGGCGGGAGCCTCGCTGCACCTGCTGTGCCTGGCGGCGCTGGAACATTCCCTGACCGGGCTGGAGTTCGCCTACGGCATACCCGGCTCTGCGGGGGGGGCGCTGTTCATGAACGCTGGAGCCTACGGCGGCGAAATGAAGGACGTTATCAAAAGCTGCCGTTACATTGACGAAAACGGAGAGCTCCAGGAGATGGGCGCGGCTGAGATGGAGCTTTCCTATCGCAGCAGCGTTTTCCAGAAGCGCGGGTGCGTTATAACTTCCCTCACGCTGGAGCTTAAGCCCGGCGACAAGTCCGCGATAAAGGCGAGAATGGACGAGCTGATGCAGCGCCGCCGCGACAAGCAGCCGCTGGAATTCCCGAGCTGCGGCAGCACATTCAAGCGCCCGGAGGGCTATTTTGCCGCCGCGCTCATCGAGGAATGCGGGCTGAAGGGCTACGCCGTGGGAGGCGCGCAGGTAAGCGAGAAGCACAGCGGTTTCGTGATAAACCGCAGCGGTGCGACCTACGAGGACGTAATGGCGGTGGTCGACGAGGTAAAGCGGGTCGTGCTCGAAAAAAAGGGCGTTGCGCTGGAGTGCGAAATGCTGGTTCTGAAATGACCGGAGGAGCGATATCATGGAATTTGTAATAGTGACCGGAATGTCCGGTTCCGGTAAATCCTCGGTGATGAAAGCGCTGGAGGATATCGGATTTTTCTGCATAGACAATATGCCGCCGCAGCTTATTCCGGCGTTTGCGGCGATGTGCGACGACAACGAGGATATATCTAAGGTCGCGATAGTTACGGATATCCGGGGCGGCGCGATGTTCTTCAAGCTGGGGGACTGTATCGACAAGCTGCACGTACGGGGGATAAATGTAAAGGTGCTGTTCCTTGAAGCATCCAAGGAAGTGCTGATGAAGCGCTACAAGGAAACGCGCCGCAAGCACCCGCTGGACGAGGTTTCCGGCGGGGATATCGAAAAGGCGATAGACGCCGAGACCGAGCTGCTGAGCAGGATACGCCAGGACGCGGATTACATCATAGACTCTACCATGCTGAGCACCGGTCAGCTAAAGGAGCAGGTGGCAGGGCTGTTTCTGGACAACCCGTCCGACGCTATGATAGTGAGCTGTATGTCGTTCGGATTCAAGTACGGCTCCCCGCAGGAGGCTGACCTTGTGTTTGACGTGCGCTGCCTGCCGAATCCGTTCTACATACCGGAGCTTAAGCACAAGACCGGGCTGGACAGGGAGGTTCAGGATTACGTTATGAGCTTTCCGCAGTCGCAGGAGCTCCGGGACAAGCTTTTCGACCTGATATCGTTCCTGATACCGCACTATCTCACCGAGGGAAAGAGCCGCCTGGTAATAGCTTTCGGCTGCACCGGCGGAAAGCACAGGAGCGTTACCTTCGCAGAGCTGACTGCGGCATACCTTCGGGAAAAAGGAATGCGCGTGAGAACGCTCCACCGTGACGCAGACAAGAAATAAACAGAAAGAGAGCCGCAATGCAGCGGCTCTCTTTTTATATGTTCGGCGCTGAAACAATGCGCATACAGACTAGACATACAACCCCGCGTTTCTTATGGGAGCCGCGTCATACTGCTGATATGCGCTGCTCAGCATATCCCAGGCGACAAGACAGGGGTGGGTTTTCACCTGGTCGCTGCGCACCGTGCCGAAGCGGTATCCCTCTGTTCGGGTGAATGCGTTCCACCGGCGGTGTTCAAGCTGCATATTTTTTTCGCATACCTCTATGCTCTCGCCCTGACGCCTGCGTATGTCCCAGAACAGCGCGGCGGCGATGGACGAGCGATAGCAGAACCCGTCGTTATAGAACCTCTCCGCAGAGTTCCCGAAGCTGCGCACCAGCGAAAGCGCCTGCTTTTCCAGACCGCTCTTCCGGAAATAATCCATGCCGGAGCTGTTCCCATTTTCCGGAGAGCCGCAGATGTCTGAAATTACCGCCGTTTTCGCCACATTCACCGGAATTCTTCCGGCGATCGGCGCGGAGGTAAGCATAAAGCAGTAATCCCCGGAGGGCTTTTCGCTGCGGAGCCTTACCTCGTAAAAAATCTCGCGGCTGTCTGAAAGCCCGGCGGTGTGGATTATTTCCGGCAGGCAGCGTTCAAGCCTTTCGCACTCGGCAGCGGTGGTGTACAGGTCAAGCTTTATCCGGAATCCGTCGCGCTGGGTGCCCCACACTGCGGCTTTGAGGTATTCCTCGCAGAAAGGGTCGCTGCCGATAATGCATACGCTTATAGTTCCGCTTTCATCGGCAAGGTCAAACAGCGGAAATGAATGAACCAGGCTGTACGCGGCTGTGGCTTCTCTGCTCATCAGGTTCATGGTCATTCCTCTGTTTCTCTGTAAACAGGCTCAAATTGCTCGCGCGGAATGACGTACATATCGCTGAGGTCGTCGCTCCTCACCGCGAAATAGTCCCCAACCTCGCCCAGCATATAGTTTGAGCTGTCCCAGGAGGTGAACAGCTTGAGCGTTCTGTCAAGCCGTCTTGCGAATATGCAGGAGTTATTCCTGTCGGAAACGCAGCACCTTGCATATTGTGCAATGCGTATGTCGTGCTGATCCCGGGTGATTATCCTGGGGTCGTACTCGGAAATTATCTGATAAGGCGCGTCTGACGCGGTGTACAGCTTTCCGAACCTTTCGCTGCTGATGGGGTAGATATTGCCGTTCCTGCCTATCATGATGTAGGTGCTGTCCGCCGCCATTATGTCCAGGTCGCCCTCTATCATTCTTATGATAATGTCTGTGCCTGCGGGGACGATATCCGTGGTTTTGGCGAAGCCTGCGGTTTCGGGCAGCTTGCGGTATTTTCTCATGCTGGAAATATCCGGGGAATATTCATCGGCGCGGATAATGTCAAAGCTGCCGTAGTAGGAATCCAGCCTGTCAACGAGCTCCTTCTGCAGGTCCGCCGCTGCTGAGAGAATTATCCCGCCCGCTTTCTGCCGGTGCCCGCCGCCGTTTCCGTCAGTGATGAACCGCGCCAGCTCGTCCGCGTGGATCCCGGCGGTGCAGCTCCTTACAGATACCTTGAAGCCCCTTTTTACAAAGCAGCCCACAACGCTGACGTCTACGCTGTCCACCTGGAGAACAAGGTCGTTGATATATCCGAGAATGTTCGGGTCGCACGGCTCGGCAATAGCAACTGCGTATCTGTTCTTCTCGTTATACTGAACCCGGTTGAGGGCGTCCCCGGCTATCCTCAGCTCCGGCAGGGAGAGGACGCAGTTTGCAAGCAGGGTCATCACGCTTTTGTCCACATGGGCAAAGTCACGCAGATCCCGGTCGGCGGGGTGCTTTACCTCTGAAAAGCAGGCTGTATCCGAATACAGCCCGTAATACAGCGCCGTAGAAAGCCTGATATCCTCTTCGAGGGGGTAGCCCTCGTTTTCCAGGAGCTGGCACACTATCGTTGCGCAGCTTCCGTAATTTGAGCGTATCTCCGACATCTCCGGAATATTCTCTGTGATTTTGTGGTGGTCGATTGCCGCGTAGCGCTCTGCGGCGAAATCAGTGACGTTCCTCTCCCCGTGAACGCAGTCAACGGTCACGAGGAGCTGCGGCGCTTCAAGCTCCGAAGCCCATTGCAGCGGAATTTCCAGCAGCTTCAGCATGACCTTCAGGTTGGTCTTGGTGAGCTGCCTGTCGCCGCCGTAGACAAGACGAGGCTGCTTTCCGTGAGCTTTCAGATAGCAGTACACCCCGAAGCCGGAGGCGATGGTATCCGCGTCCGGGTCGTCGTGGCACTGTATCACTATGTCGTTGAATTCAAGAAGCTGTTTCAGTTCCATTTACATACCTGTCTTTCGGATTTCATTTCATTCCGTGCTTTGCAAAAGCCCGGCGATGAGCGGCGAGGAAAGGTCGATAGTCATTGCGGGGCGAATCCCGAAGCCCTCCAGCCCGACGCACTGCGCCGAGATAACGCTGTCCATGCTGCTGTTGTTCACTATAAGGGATTTGCAGGCGTTGGAGCCGTCCGCGTCCCTCAGCCACCAGAGGTATTCATCGGTGCCGCAGGCGTCAAGGTACATGGCGTACCAGCCGGTGGAGTCCTGCTCAAGCGCTTCCGGGGTAGGCCTTGCAAAAATGCTCACGTCTGCGTCGTACAGCCATTGCATTTCATCTGATGATAGCAGGAAAACCCTGTCTGTGGTGGTGCTTCCGTTGGTGGTTATTTCGGTGGGAAGTATCGCCGCCAGCTCGTCTTTGGTGAAGCCGCGCAGGAATCCCGCTTCGGTGCTGTACCCGTTATCATGCTCGGACATAGCGCCCGCAGCAGGCGGATAGTCGCTGTACTGCACCATTTCCCTGGCGGAATTCAGCCAAGTCCTGATATTGGAGTATTCCCAGCGGTTGTCGCCGCGCAGGGCGCGCTGCTGCTCCACGGAAAGGTCGTCCATGGGGGTCGTCCAGTAGCTTTCGGAATCCGTCTGGTTATAGTGCCCGCTCTCCGCTGCGTCAAAGGCTTTCATGGTGAGTATCTTGTCGGAGATAACCACCGCGCTCCTGCCGTTATCGGCAATATGCACCACCCGCCATTCCACAGGCTGACCGTTGTATGTCCCGAGGAAAAGCGAGCTTCCCGGCTCCGGCACCGCCGGGGAGTCCTCGGAGGACGGCTCTGTTGGCGGCTCCGCCTGGCTGGCTGTTTCGGAGGGCTTCTCAGTGGCTATCGTGGTTTGAGGTGGGCTGCTGGTTGCGGCGGCTGGCTGAACCGAGGTTTCCGGTGGTGCTGCCGCTGTGTTTTCCTGCGGAGCAGCGGCGATCTCCTGCGCAGTCGTGCTGTCAGAAGATGAAGCGGGATTCTCCGGCAGGGAAGCGCTGTCCGAAGATGGGGCGGGATTCTCCGTCAAAGAAGCGCTGTCTGAAGAAGCGGCGTGATTCTCCGGCAGAGAAGCGTTATCTGAGGAAACAGTGGAGCATTCCGGCAGGGAAGCGCTGTCCGAGGAACCCGCAGAAATCTCCGGCGCGGACGAATCCCCCGAAGGCTCCATAAGCTCCCCCTGCCTGTGTGCGCCTAATGAAAAAGCAGTCACCAGCGCCGCCAGAATAACTGTCGCCGCAGCGGACAGGCATATTATTTTCCTGTTCTTTTTCCTGGGCTTTGGTTCATGCGTGGCGGGGGAGGGTGCGGTGCGCCGCTCCCGGCTGAATTGCTCAATGGCGCCGATTATCTCGCTGCGCTCCCTGCCGGGCTTGCGCTCAAGCCATTGGTGGGTCATCAGGAAGTATTCCATTGATTTGGTGAGCGATACCTCTTCAAGCTTGTATACAACGATGGGCTTGTTTTTGCTGACTGCTCTCTCGACCTCGCGCAGAACGTGCGGCGAGCCGTTTGACTGCTCCGACAGAAGCAGCACCATCAGGTCACAGCCGTCTATCCCGTTTATAAGCTCCTCGGCATATTCGCAGCCCGAGCGGATATCGCGCGGCGCTATAAAGCAGCTATAACCGCTGTCCTCAAGGTCGCGGCATATCTCTCCGGCAAGGGCTGCGTCGGCAGAAGAGTGTGATATAAAAATGCGCATTTATTATCTCCCGTGAAATATGATCAACAGGATAATTATACCACATATACGGCGGGATTGTCAACATATTCAGCAGGAATATCAGAGCGCCCGGCGCTTACTTATCCTCCTAAAGACAAAGAAGCAGCTTGCGCCCACCATCGCGGAGGTCACCACCCAGGTTATCGGGAACACTATGTACAGGCTGTGCAGGTCGCGGAAACGGGCGAACACGGTGAATACCCACGCGATCCTGAAAAGGCAGGTCCCCGCCACCGTTTCTATGGCGGGCAGCGCAGACCAGCCCACGCCGCGCATAGCCGCCGCAGGGATCTCATAAAAGGAGCATATCGGCTCAAATACAAGGATCAGCATTATTCTCAGGCAGGACATCTCTATTTCCTGCGGGTCGGACGTAAACAGCGAGGACGCCTGGCGGCAGAATACGGACAGCGGAACGGTCATTGCGGAGCAGGAGACAAAGGACAGGACAAGGCATATCCCAAGCGTTTTTTTGCAGCGGTCGTAGTTCCCGGCGGCGTAATTCTGCGAGATAAAGGTAGTCGCCGCCTGCCCGAGGGAGGTTATCGCGTAATATGTGAAATACTCGAAGGTCATAGCAACCGCAGAGCCGGCGACTGCGTCAGCGCCGAACTGATTCACGCACGACTGCACGAAGATGTTCGCAAAGCAGAATACCGCTCCCTGAAGTGCGGCGGGAATCCCAACGCGGACGATCCTTACAAAGCAGGCGGTATCAAACAGGCGCAGAGTGAGCTTGAAATCCCCCGGCTCCCGTATCAGCCAGAATAACACGATAGCCGCGCTGAGCGCCGTTGCGATAACGGTGGCAAGCCCTACGCCCACGACGTTCATTTTGCAGACAATGACGAAAACGAGGTTAAGCAGCACGTTTACGGCTCCGGAGACGATAAGCGCCGCAAGCGGTCGTTTGCTGTCGCCGCAGGAGCGCAGTACTGCTGCGCCGAAATCGTAAACCGTCAGAAACGGAACAGCCAGGCAGTACACCCGCAGGTAATCGCACGCGTCAGGCAGAATTTCCGCCGGGGTGTTGATGAGCCGCAGCAGCGGTTCGGCGGAAAACGTCCCGATAACGGCAAGAGCGGCTCCCAAAATCATTGCGGCAATGACGGAAGTGCTGACCGCCCGGCGGATTTTCGCAGTTTCCCCGGAGCCTATCAGCCCCGACGTGAGCACGTTCGCTCCTATCGCAAGACCCGCCGAGAGGCTGACCAGCATGGCAACGGTCTCCCCGTTGGTGCCGACCGCCGCCAGAGCGCCTTTTTCGCCGTAGCGCCCGATTATGGCGGTGTCCGCCGAGTTGAAAAGCTGCTGAACAATGCTCGTGAGCACTATCGGCAATGCAAATTGGATTATTTTGCGGGTCAGCGGCCCGTTTAGCATATCAATGCTGTTTTTCATTTTCGTTCCCCCTTGACTTTTGCTAAATAATAGTATATCATATTATTATAGTTCTGAAAAGCGAATGTTTGTAATACTTCGCATTACAAAACCGGATAGGAGAACACAGTGGAAACGAATATCAGCAAGTATCTTGCTTTTGTGAAAACCGTTGAATACGGGAGCTTCACAAAGGCGGCGGAAATGCTCAATTACTCCCAGTCGGGAATCAGCCGAATGATAAGCGACCTGGAAACGGACTGGAGCGTGACCCTGCTTGAAAGGGGAAAAAGCGGCGTCAGGCTGACCTCGGACGGCACCCGGCTGCTGCCATATGTCAGGCGCGTATGCGAGGAATGTGAAAAGCTGCAAATTCAAATCGACGACCTGAACGGGCTGCGCTCCGGGCTTATCCGCATAGGGACTTTTTCCAGCGTGGCGACCCACTGGCTGCCAGAGATAATCCGCAGGTTCCAGTGCGAATACCCGAATATCCAGTATGAGCTCCTCCTGGGAGACTATTCCGAAATTGAAAGCTGGATATGGGAGGGGCGCGTGGACTGCGGATTCCTGCGGCTTCCCACAAGACCGGAATTTGAGACGATACTGCTGAAAAAAGACGCTCTGCTTGCGGTCATTCCCCAAAACCACCCGCTGGCAGGTCTTGACAGATTCCCGATAGCCGCGTTCGGGGGACAGCCGTTCATGCTGCTGGAAAAGGGCGGGAACTGCGACATATCAGAGCTGCTCCAGAAAAATAACGTCCGCCCGGACGTAAGGTTCACCACATGGGACGATTATGCGGTCATGTCGATGGTTGAAAAGGGGCTCGGCATAGCCGCTTTGCCGCAGCTTATTCTCCAGCGTATCCCGTATGACATACTCTGCAAGCCGCTGGACGTCCCCGCATTCCGCAGCATAGGTCTTGCATTTCGCAGCAGAAAGGGACTTTCGCTTGCGGCGGAGCGTTTTGTTGAATACTGCGTGAGCACGGAGCTTACAAAAAACGGCTAGACTTCCGGGCGGACGGTGGTCTATACAAAAGTATCCGGAAAAGCGATCATGCTCCTATAAATGGATTATCGAACCAGCGAACAATGCATAATCAATGTCAACTCTTATAAGGAATTGTGTACAACTTCACTAAAAAAAGCTTTTTTTCGCCCGTAATTGCTTGTTTTTGATCCGTAAAGGTAGTATAATACAGATGTTATTAGTTTGCTGGTCCCTTTGTAAGACTTCATGCACGGCTGACGAAAACAGCCCAAGGACTGGCGCGCCTGGGGGAAACTTAATATGTGGCACGTTGAAACGGATTATTTCGCACTGGCTGTATTCCTGATAATGTTTATCAAGGAATTCTCCCTGCACCGCGAAAGATATACAAGGAAAAGACAGGGGCTGTCAACAATGGATATCCAGAGCGACGCTTTTTTCTTTGTACTTGTATTAAGCATCGTCAGCGTTATCATTGACATAGTTGCCTCAACGGCGATGAACGCTGCTACAAACTGGTGGGTTTACCAGATAGCCATGACGGTCTATGTAATAAGTATGCCGCTTCTGGCGGCGACATGGGGCGGCTATGCCTACGTCCTGATACACCAGGATCATTCCCTGAAAAAGCTGCTCAGGCATATTTCACTTATGATGATCCCATACGGCGTATATGCGCTTGCGGCGCTCAGCAATCCGTTCACGGGTCTGTTTTTCACGCTCTCGGAAAACATGGAGTACGAGAGGGGGATCTTATTTATGCCCGTGGGAGTCGGCTTTATCATGCTGTATTCCGGGATCGGGCTTTTTCTTGTGTTTTTCTTCTGGAGGAAAATCACGCCGCGCTTCAACGCGCCCCTGCTTACAGCCTTTTTTGTGATCACCACAGTATTCACATGGGTACAGCTTGCAAATCCCGGCTGGCTGATCATTGACGCAAGCTATGCGGTGGTTTATGTGTGGTGCGATATTTCCGTTGAGGATCAGCGCCGGAAGGAGCTTTACAAAAGCATCCAGGAAAAGAACGACGAGCTGAAAATAACCGCCGAAAAAGCGGAACAGGCGGCGCAGGCGAAAACTGAATTCCTGTCGAGAATGAGTCACGACATCAGGACTCCGATGAACGCCGTTATAGGTCTGACCCACCTTGCGAAGAAAGAGGACGACCTGCCGACCATTAAGGGCTACCTCGAAAAGATAGACTCCTCCAGCAAGTTTTTGCTGGGGATTATCAACGATATTCTGGACATGAGCAAAATCGAAAACGGCGACATGACGCTGAATGAAGCTCCGTTCACCTGCGCGGAATTCACGGATTCGATTCTGACAGTGATAAAGCCGCTTATAGACGACAGGAACGTCAACTTTGTGTTCCACATGGGCGGAGGCACGGAATGTATCATGGCAGACCGCCTGCGGTTCAGCCAGATCTTCTTTAATCTGCTTTCGAACGCGGCGAAGTTCACGCCGGCGGGCGGAACGATAGAGTTCGTTTCCGAGCGCATAGAGCCGAAGGAAACCGATGTCCCCGGGAAAATAGGTCTGCGCTTTTACGTCCGCGATACCGGCATCGGCATGAGCGAGGAATATCAGAAGCATATGTACGACCCGTTTACTCAGGAGCACTCCCGGCTTGGCGAAAAATCAACAGGCACCGGGCTGGGGCTTCCCATAGTAAAGAGCCTTGTGGACGCAATGGGCGGCACCATCAGCGTAAAAAGCCAGCTCGGAAAGGGAACGGAATTCAAAGTCGAACTGTACGTTGCGATTGCTGAGACCCCGGCAAAGCAGGAATCAGCGGAGGACGGCGCGCAGGCCCTGAACGGCGCGCGCATTCTCCTGACCGAGGACAACGATATAAATTCTTACGTTGCAAAGGCGATCCTCGAGGAATTCTCCTGCCAGGTAGACGTGGCGGGCAACGGCAGGCAGGCTGTGGAGCTGTTCGGGCAATCCGCGCAGCAGTATTACAGCGCCATTCTTATGGACGTACATATGCCGGTGATGGACGGAATAGAGGCGACCAGGCGCATAAGAGCCATGAGCCGCAGCGACGCGAAAACCGTCCCCATTATCGCCATGACCGCGGACGCATTCGACAAGGAAAGATCGCGTACCCTTGAAGCGGGAATGAACTGCCATCTGTCGAAACCGATAGACCCGGAGCTCCTGTACTGCACGCTTTCCCAATACATTACAAGGTGAGCTAAGCTAAAATGAACTAGCGGTTCTATCCGTCTGTTCTCTTTCGGTGGGAAAGTCATGTGAAATCACTGATTTACGCGGATTCCTGACTGTTCTGTGGAATTATCCGGCGAAAAGTAGTTGAAAAAATATTAAATGTGTGATATAATACTTTATAGTGCGCAGTTCATCTGCTTATAAAACAGAAATTTCTGGAGGAACATCAATGGAAAGTAAAAATATAATCCTTACCGGCGACCGTCCGACCGGGCGGCTGCACCTGGGTCACTATGTCGGTTCACTCAAAAGAAGGGTGGAGCTTCAGAACTCCGGGCAGTACGACGAGATAAATATTCTTATCGCCGACGACCAGGCGCTCACCGATAACGCAGATAATCCCGGAAAGATCCGCGAAAACATCATAAACGTTGTGCTGGATTATCTCTCCGTGGGGATCGACCCGGCAAAGTCAACGATATGCGTGCAGTCAGCCCTGCCGGCTCTGCATGCGCTGACGTTCTATTATCTCAACCTGGTTACCACCGCAAGGCTGTCCAGAAATCCAACGGTAAAGGCTGAGATACAGATGCGCGGCTTCGCGGACGAGGGTCTGCCCACCGGATTCTTTACTTATCCTATCTCGCAGGCGGCGGACATTACCGCGTTTGACGCAAACGTTGTGCCTGTCGGCGAGGATCAGCTCCCGATGCTTGAACAGGCGAGAGAGATCGTGGAGAAGTTCAACAGGATTTACGGCGAGACCCTGGTCATGCCCAAGGCGATGATCCCTGAAAACGAGACACAGCGCAGGCTTCCCGGCGTAGACGGCAAGGCGAAGATGAGCAAATCCCTCGGCAACTGCATTTACCTTTCCGATTCGTCAGCCTCGGTAAAGAAGCAGATCAACGGAAAGATGTACACCGACCCGCTGCACCTCCAGATAAGCGACCCCGGACATACAGAGGGGAACGTGGTATTCACATACCTTGACGCATTCTGCACGGACGCGCATTTTGCCGAGTATCTCCCCGATTATGCAAATCTCGAGGAAATGAAGGAGCACTACCGCCGCGGCGGACTTGGCGATGGAACCTGCAAGAAATTCCTGCTGAATGTGCTTGAGGAGACCCTCAGCCCCATCAGGGCAGAGCGCGCGAAGTGGGAAAAGGACATCGGCTCCGTATACGACATCATCACGGATGGCACCGCAAGGGCAGTGGAAAAGACCAACGAGACTCTCGCCCGCGTCCGCAGGGCAATGAAGATAGATTATTTCACCGACCGCTCCATCGTTAAGGAGTGGGAGGAGCTTCTCAGAAAAGCAAAGCAGTAATATTGTTTTCCAATAAAACGCAGAACACCCGGAAGTAAAACTGTTCCGGGTGTTCTTTGTATGCTGAAAGGAAAATGTGAGCCGCAGGCTATGCGGCTCACAAAATGGAGAAGATTGGGGGTTACTTCATAAAGCTGAATGCGTTCTTTCCGGGATAAACAGCGGACGCGCCGAGCTGCTCCTCAATGCGTATGAGCTGATTGTACTTTGCTGTACGTTCGCTTCTGCTGGGAGCGCCGGTCTTTATCTGGCAGGTGTTAAGAGCCACAGCCAGGTCGGCGATAGTGGTGTCCTCGGTTTCGCCGGAGCGGTGAGAAGCAATGGCGGTATAGCCAGCCTTGTGCGCCATCTTGATAGCCTCCAGTGTCTCAGAAACGGAGCCTATCTGGTTCAGCTTGATGAGGATAGAGTTTCCGCAGCCGAGGGAAATTCCCTTTGAAAGACGCTCGGTGTTTGTAACGAACAGGTCGTCGCCAACAAGCTGAACCTTGCCGCCGAGTTCCTTGGTCATGATCTGCCAGCCCTCCCAGTCCTCTTCGTCAAGACCGTCCTCGATGGAGTAGATGGGGTACTTTTCACAGAGCTGCGCCCAGTGAGCCACCAGCTCGGCAGAGGTGAAGTCCTTGCCGGATTTTGGCAGGTGATACTTGCCATTTTCGCCGCTCTTCCACTCGGAGGAAGCCGCGTCCATTGCCAGCACGAAATCCTCGCCGGGCTTGTAGCCTGCCTTTTCTACTGCGCTCAGGATATACTGGATAGCCTCCTCGTCGCTGGCGAGGTCAGGAGCGAAGCCGCCCTCGTCGCCGACTGACGTTGCAAGACCCTTGCTCTTCAGCAGAGCTGCAAGCGCGTGGAACACCTCGGTGCACCAGCGCAGACCCTCGGTGAAGCTCTTTGCGCCCACCGGCATGATCATGAATTCCTGCACGTCAACGGTGTTCGCAGCGTGCGCGCCGCCGTTCAGAATATTCATCATGGGAACAGGGAGCCTGTTGGCGTTTACGCCGCCAAGGAATCTGTACAGCGGGATATCAAGGGAAACAGCCGCAGCCCTTGCGCACGCGATGGAAACGGCAAGTATAGCGTTTGCGCCGAGCTTGCTCTTGTCCTTTGTTCCGTCAGCCTTGATCATTGCGCTGTCTATGGCGTAGATGTCGGAAGCGTCCATGCCGACGATGGCGTCGCGTATTACGGTGTTCACATTGTTGACCGCCTTGGATACGCCCTTTCCGCCAAAGCGTGATTTGTCGCCGTCACGGAGCTCCAGTGCTTCGAATTCGCCTGTGGAGGCTCCGCTGGGAGCTGCGCCGCGGGCGATAGTTTCGTCTGCCAGCCACACCTCAGCCTCTACCGTAGGATTTCCACGGGAGTCAATGATCTCGCGTCCGATGACATTTTCAATTTCAAGATAATTCATGATTTGTACCTCACTTTATGATTTCCCCGCCTGCGCGGAGTTTTTTATATAGTATTTTCCTTTTGGCCGATTGTATTCATCGGCAGCCGCCGTTCCGCGCACCAGTTCAGCGGCATGACCAATGGCTTATTCTCGTGGGTTAGTTATTGCTAACCTATGGATATTATAGCACACCTTCCGGAATTTTTCAATTAGCATATCGCATGATAATAATTCAACACCGTTGGTGATGATGAACAAATACACAGTAAACTTTAGTGTATTGACCAGCGTATTATATTTGACTTTTTATGTGCGGTATGCTATAATCAAATTAACGGTATAGCGGAATTTGCGGAGGTAATAAAAATGGATAACAAACTATCATTCAGAAACGCAGAACGTCAGGACGCTCCTTTGATCCTGCAATTTATAAAGGAGCTTGCCGATTATGAAAAAATGCTGGATGAAGTTGTGGCAGATGAAGCTACACTTGAAGAATGGATTTTTGACAAGCAGAAAGCGGAGGTCATTTTTGCGGTTGAAAATGGAATAGAAGTTGGATTTGCGCTGTTTTTTCATAACTTTTCAACATTTCTCGGGCGCGCAGGGATTTATTTGGAGGATTTATATGTTAAACCCGAACACAGGGGAAAAGGATATGGAAAGGCAATTCTTAAAAAATTGGCTACAATTGCAGTTGAACGTGGCTGTGGACGCCTGGAATGGTGGTGTCTTGACTGGAATAAGCCGAGCATTGACTTCTATCTCTCACTCGGCGCAGAGCCTATGTCAGACTGGACGGTTTACCGAATTGCCGGTGATACTCTGAAAGAGCTTGCAGACTGAAAGCTTTCCGGCATATCATTCGGCGAAATGCGCTGAATTCCGGATTTTATCAGCCGTTTGAGTCCTGGCTGTATAAAATTTTGTGTTCCGGCAGAACGTCTGCGAATGTCCCAGTCATGCGGTTTTGCGGAGTTCCGCACGAATAAAGCCGATTGGCGGGGGCTTGAAAAATATGAATAAATGAGTTATAATCAAGATGGACGTAAAGTTGCCATTATCTGAATCATGCAGAACGTGGTTAGTCGAGCCTACCTGGAACGGGTCTGACATAAATAAAAGCAAGGAGTATCAACATGGAAATCAAGCAATTTGGCAAACAGGGCGGAAAGAAAATCATGCTGCTGCACGGAAATCTGATGTGCTGGCGGCAGTTCGAGGATATTATCCCGCTGCTGGAAAAGGACTACTCGGTCTACGCGGTCAGCTTTGACGGATTCGACGGCTCGGGCACGACGACCTACACAACGGCGCAGGGACAGGCGGACAAGCTGGCGGAATACATAAGCGCACAGTGCGGCGGGCGGCTGGATATGCTCTTCGCGGAATCCCTGGGCTGCGGTCCGGCGGTTTTACTGAAGTCCTCCCCGAAGGTGCAGATAGACCACATGATACTCAGCGGGCCGGAGTATCTGGATTACGGCGTGATGAACAAGCTGCTGCTGAAAATCATGCCCCCGAAGCAGTACCGGACGGCGCGCGATAAGTCCATGCCCGCGTGGGTGCTGAAATTCATGGGTCAGACGGAGCAGGGAATGCAGACCATGATGAGCCGTATCCCGGACAATATCAGCCTTGAATCTGTCCGCGCCACCTGGGAAGCGGGGCTTTATCTCTACCGCACGGATTTTAAGGTGCAGCCGGAAGCCGCCGTCGCCTGCTGGTACGGCGAGAAAGAGGGTCACATGAAAAAGGCGATACAAAGGCTCCGCATGGCATACCCGAAGCTGACGATACGCTGTTTCCCGGGGTTCGGTCACGGCGATATCATCAACCACCCGCAGACGCTGGTGAAAGAGCTGGCGCAGTTTATGGGACAGTGATTTCCCGCGCTGTTTTTTGATTTTTGCGGCGATATGTTCTGACAAGTCAGCGATATACCAGATTTGTCAGCCGGATAAAGGCGTCAGGTTTATCTTAGCCTGGCGCTTATTCGCCGTTCATCTCTTGAAAAGCGAAAGTCAACCAACATGGTTTATGGTGCCTTTCGCAGAAAGGCAGATAATTAAATGAAAGATCCTGAAATTATAAAAGAAACACTGCATAAGGCAGATGTGGTTTTATATCCTGTCTCCGGCAGGAAAGATAAAGTCGTTATCACATTATCCGGCAGCGAGGGCGGTCTGGAACACGCCGAAAAACTGGCGAAATACCTGCGGGATAACGGAATCCCCGCTTTAGCGCTGGGTTATTTTAAAACGAGGCACTCTGTTAAAGCTTTAAACAAAATTGAGCTTGAAAACATAAAAGCGGCAATAGAATGGCTGACAGGTCTGGGGTATGAAAAAATCGGGATCGAGGGCTGTTCAAAGGGTGCGGAATATGCAGCGGCGGCAGCAATAGCGTTCCATGAGCTGAGCTGTGTTATTTTAAAAATTCCGTCATGGTTTTATAGCGAGGGAATGAACGGGAAGGTACCCTCCGGAACAAGCTGCTGGTCATACAAGGGAAAAGAAATTCCATATACGCCTTATAAAACGAGAAAGTTACCAGTCGTTAAAGAAATGCTCAGAAACAAGGAATATAATATTCTTGCAATCAACACAGGCAAAAAAATAAATCCCGATTCAGTTATACCCATCGAGAAAATAGAAGCGCCGATTCTGATGTTTTCAACGGAAGTGGATACGATCTGGCCGTCAAAGGAAAGCTGTGAAAAGCTGGAGGAACGCCTTAACATCAATAATTTTTCCTATCCGCATAAGCATATATGCTTCAGGCATATGAGCCACATGATGCTGGAAAACTGCGGGGATTCAATCAAATGGTTTATAAAATCAGAAAAACAGTTTCCGCAAGAATGCGCCAGGGAGCGGGTTATTATGGGACAAGAGTGTATAAAGTGGATAGATGAGGTATGGTGAAGACAGCCTTTTGAGTTTCACAAATATTAATAAAATGTCCCGCCGGAGTATTTCCAGCGGGATTCGTGTTTTATTCGGCTGTTTTGAGTTCGATGTATTTCACAAGAAGCTCGGTCGTTCCGTCAAGCCCTAGCTTTGAGGAGTTGACGGTGATGTCGTAGCTTCTGGAATCGCCCCACTTGTTCTCGGTGTGGGTGTTGTGGAAGTACTTACGGCGCTTGTCGCACTGTTCCATGCGCGTTTTCGCCTTGTCGGCGGAAAGCTTCTCGCGCTCCATGATACGCTGGATCTTCACGTCCTTGTCTCCGAGAACGAATATCTTTATCAGCGCTGGATTTTCGCGCAGGATGAAGTCGGCGCATCTGCCGATAACTACGAAGCTCTCGCCGGCGTCAGCCTTTGCCTTGATGTAGTCGAACTGCATCTGTGCGACGATCTCCTCAGGGGAGTTGCTGAACCCGTTTACCGTGCGGGAGAAGAGAAGGTTGCGCCCGCTCTCGTCGTACTTTCTGAGGTATTCCTCGCTGGTGTTCTTTTCCTTGGCGATATCCGCCAGTATATTTCTGTCCAGAAGCGGAAGCCCGAAGTGCTTTGCGAGGTTTGCAGCAACGATATGTCCGCCGCTGCCGAATTCACGTCCGACTGAAATGATGAGCTGTTTTGCCATGAAATTACCTCCTTTTATTTCGTCATATCCACGCTCAGAGCCCCAGCTCTGCGCCGTATCTCAGGAATATGCAGCCGGTGCAGATGAGGAGCACCAGTATCGTTGCAGGAACGCACGCCTTGAGATATCTGCCCCAGCTTATGGGATAGCCGTGCTTTGCGGCAACGGAGGTTCCGACAACGTTCGCGGAGGCTCCGATAGGAGTTGCGCTGCCGCCGATGTCAGTACCGAGGGAGAGCGACCATGCGAGCACGGAAAGATATCCGGTGCCGAGACCGCTTGCTTCCGCCAGGCGCTGAATGATCGGCACCATAGTCGCAGCGAACGGAATGTTGTCCACAACGGAGCTTGCCACAGCGGAAAGCCAGATAATGATGACAACGACCAGGATAACGTTTCCGCCGCTTATCATCTCGATGAAGTTTGCAACGATTTCAAGGATCCCGGTCTGCTCCAGACCGCCAACCACGATGAACAGTCCGACGAAGAAGAGCAGCGTTTTGTAGTCCACCTTTTTCAGCAGCTCAAGCGCGTGCTTTCCGGAGGTCGCCAGCGTTGCAACGGCGATAACTCCGCCGATGAAGGCAACGGTAAGACCTGTCTGCGCGTGCGTTACCAGCATTACCACTGCGACAAGGAATATCACGATGCTGATGACGAAGCTGCGCTTGTCGGTGATAGCTTCCTTGGGGTCGGGCATTGTGGAGATATCTATGTTGTTCTTGCTTGCTTCGGTCAGCTCCTTGCGGAAAATGAGGAAGAAGTACACCAGCACGAACACCAGGGATATGCCTGCGATAAGTCCGGTGTTGGTGAGGAAGTCGGCAAACGAGAAGCCGAGAGACGTACCCACTATGATGTTTGGCGGGTCGCCGCACATTGTCGCGGAGCCGCCGAGGTTCGCGCAGAATACTTCCGACAGGATCATGGGTATCGGGTTGAATTTCAGGAGCTGCGCCAGTTCAACTGTAACAGCCGCCAGGAACAGTATAACCGTGATACTGTCGATGAACATTGAGAGCACCGCAGACATTAGCATGAACGTGATGAACAGCGGTATAACCTTGTATTTTACGAGCTTTGCAAGGGTCATGCACAGCCATCTGAAGAAGCCTGCCTTTGCCATGCCCTCTACCATTATCATCATGCCGGCGATGAAGATTATTGTCGCCCAGTTGATCCCGGCGGAGCTTTCCTCCGAGGAACCGGCGGTGTACCAGAAGCCGGGCGTGAAGATGTTCGCCACGTTAAGCGTTGACCAGATAGCTTCAAGGCTCTTCATGCAGATGCCGAATACCAGCACCAGCGTGGCGAGTCCGCAGCAGAGCGTAACGATGTGCCGTTCGATCTTGTCCATGATTATCAGCACGAACATTACCACGAAGATCAGCACCGCCACTATCTGGGCGAGCAGCATTGTGTTATCACCGCTTAGCCCGGTGAATATTCCGAATATCAGCAGCACCGTACCGATGGCGGACATTCCCATTGCAGTCAGGCGCGAAAGTCTGTCCCTTGCCGCCATGATGAACATGACAACAAACACTATCGCGGCAAGCGTGATTGCAATTACCATAGATTTCCCTCCGTCCTGAAGCGCGTATGTATTAGTTTGTCTGCGCTCCGTTTTGTTCTGCACATTGCAAACAGACAACGAAAATCTCCCAGACGTCTGCTTCGTTGAGGACGCGGGAGAGGAACGTTTTTCTGTTTTATGCACCATTGCGAGTATTGTAGCATATTAAATAAGAAAAGTCAAGACAAAATTCAACAAATAATTGATTTTTGGTCACAATTCAAGCAGAACCTACAATTCTTTACATTGATTTTACAATTATTTTTGTTGAGTTTGTCTTTGCGGCATGAGGACAGTGTTATAAGCGCATGATTAAGCCAAATGCCCCAAAAAGCTCTTGAAATGATGTTAAAAATATGGTATAATTGTATAAAACGAGTGCCGGGGGAATCGCAATGAATGACAAAACAAGCATAAATCCGATAACCGGAAATGCAACGGTGATAAACCCCGTTGTTTCCGGGGGCGTCACAGCCGTGAATCCAGCCGTACAGTCCCAGCCCGCCGAGCCGGGCGCGGAGCTCCCCGGGGGATATGTGCTAAAGCGCCGCCTGGAGGCTCCCGCCGGGGAAGCGGATATCTTCGTCTGCGAGCTGGACGGGCGGGAATTCGCCGCGAAGCTCTACCGCCGCCCCATCGCGGTCAAAAGCGAGGTCATCGCGGCTTTGCAGGAGATACGCTGCCCCTACATCGCGCCGCTTTATTTCTCCGGGACTTTCCGGGGAATGCCGTTCGAGATACTCCCGTATTACCGGAACGGCTCCCTGCGCGGCAGGCGGTTCAGCTACGAGGAGCTGCGGGCGAAGATCATTCCCGAGATAAACGAGGCTCTCGCGGCGCTGCACGACGCGGGGATACTCCACAAGGACCTGAAGCCTTCCAACATAATGCTGACGGACGGCGGCGACATTGCGGTGATAGATTTCGGCATAAGCTCGGTGCAGACGGACGGCAGCACGGTGGTGGTGACCTCCACGGGAATGACCCCGGAGTACTCCGCGCCGGAAACCTTCCGCAGGCTTTTTCTGGAGGAATCGGACTACTATTCGTTCGGGATAACGCTGTACGAGCTGTTCTGCGGGAAAACTCCCTACGCCGATATGTCCGCCGAGGACATCGCCCGGTACACCGTTATACAGAGCATTCCGCTGCCGGATTCCATGCCCGGGGAGCTGCGGGAGCTCATCGCCGCGCTGACCTATTACGACATAACAAACCGCCGCCGCAAGGACAATCCCAACCGCCGCTGGACATATTCCGAGGTGGAGAAGTGGTGCCGGGGGATCCCGCAGCCGCTTCCCGGGGAGAACTCCGCCGCGCCGGGCTTCCCGGCGTATACGTTCATGGACAGGCGGCTTGGCAGTATCCACGAGGTGGTTCTCGCTTTCTCGGAGAACTGGGAGCAGGGCAAGAAGCAGGTGTTCCGCGGGATTCTGTCCGCGTTCCTGAAGCCGTTCGAGCCGCAGCTTGCCAGCGCCGCCATGGACGCGGAGGAGGAAGCCGCCAGCGGCGCAGACCCGGATATCGCGTTTTTCCGGCTGCTGTACCGCCTCGACCCGGAGTACAGGGCGTTCTGCTGGAAGTCCTGCAGGTTTGAGAGCGTTTCCGACCTCGGGGAGTATATTCTGGAGCAGATGAGAGCCGGTAGCGGCATGGACGACAGCTTCATCACGGAGGTGCTGTCCCGGCGGCTGATTTCGGAGTACGTCCGCAGCGCCTGCCCGGAGAAAACGGAGCTTGTGCAGTCCGCGCGGAATATCGAGGACATGGCGGAGGTGAGCTCCGGCGACTCGCGCAGCGCCGCTGTGGCGCGGTACACCGCAGGCTTCGCGCTGACCGGAGGGAAGTCGCTGCACGCAGGCGGCGGGAGCTTCGATACCCCGGACGACCTGGTGCGCTATATGAAGCGCTTACTCACAGAGAATATGCTGAAATTTGAGGAGTTGTGCGGCGGACTTATCGACAGCGGCTCCGTGCTGGATATACAATTTGAAGCGTGGCTTATCTCCCTCGGAAAGGGCAGGGAGGTCGAGAACTGGAAAAACTCGCTTTAATAGAACGGAGGGACAGCGTGAGCGGACCGAAAACATCAAACTACAAGCTGACCCCGGCGCAGCGCCGGGCGCTGATAAAGCAGCATGAAACCGAGCGCCGCAAGGGCGAAGCCCGGGCGCACATCGCACACCTGACCGCAAAAATCGGCGGGCTGGCGAAGCTCCCGGCGGAGTATGACGAACATTCCGCGCTGCTGAGGGAGCGCACCGGCGGCGACAGCGGCTACTCCGAAAAGAAGCAGGAGCTTTCAAGGCTCGTTGAAGCGGAGCTGAAAGCCCTCGCCGAAGCCAGAAACGGCAAGTCCCCGGACGTGATGGAAAAGGCGGTGAAGTCCGCGCGGACGGCGCTCGAACGCCTGACGAAGCTCCGGGCGGAGCTGGACGGGATAGCCGCCGGGAACTTCATTCAGCTAAAATCCGACATAACCGGCAGCATTTCCGGCGCGGATTTCAGCAGCATAAAAACTCCGGCGCAGCGGCGCATGGAGGAGCTGCGAAAGGAGATTCTGGCGCGGCTGACGGAGCTTTCCGGGCTGGAGCTGAGCGAAGCGCTCCGGCAGGATATCGCGGCCGCAGAGCGCCAGCTTGCGGAAATTTCCGACGAGGGATATATGCAGAATTACCGCGCCATGACCGTGATACCGCTTGAAAAGGAGTGCCGCAGTTACTCGGCGCTGCGGGAGAGTATCGGCGGGAGGTACGACGAGCTCCTTGCGAGATACCACGCGCTGTGCGAAGAAAAGGGTGTTGCTCCGCAGGGAGTGCCGTTTGCCCCGGGCGCGGACGGCAGGCTGAGCGCGCTGATATCCGAGATCGAGGCGGAGATACTCCACGAAAAGGAGCAGAGCTACATCAGCGCCTCCATTGACGAGGTGATGGAGGATATGGGCTATCGTCTTGTGGGATGGCGCTCCGTGGTGAAGAAGAGCGGACGGCGCTTCCGCAGCGAGCTATACAGCTTCAGCGAGGGCACCGTGGTCAACGTGACCTATTCCGACAGCGGCAGCATAACCATGGAGCTTGGCGGCGCGGACGCCGCCGACCGGCTTCCGGACGCGGAGGAGACCGAGCGGCTCACCGAGGATATGCGCAGCTTCTGCGGCAAATTCCGGGAGTTTGAGCGGCGGCTGGCGGACAGGGGCGTGACCGCCGAGCACATCTCGCTGCTCCCGCCGGAAGCGGAGTACGCGCAGGTGATAAACCTTTCGGACTACGACATGACCGCCGATATCTCCACCGACCGCCGCGCGGAGTACTCCGGAGAAACTGCAAAGGAAATGAGTTCAGATGAGTAAATACAAGGTCTGCCCGGACTGCGGCTTCCACAACGAGCCGTTTCGGATAGAGTGCGCCCGGTGCGAGGCGGACATCACAGCCTCCCCGGTGGTGGACGGCGCTTCGGAAGCCCGGGAGCAGCCCGCCCCGGCAAAAAGGCTGGCGCGGATATGCGAGTGCGGCGCGGTGAATCCCCCGGCGGCGCGGAAGTGCGCGCAGTGCGGCGAGGATATCTCGGACATAGTTCCCGCCCCGGAGCCGGAAAAAGCGGCGGCACCGCGCTTCACGCTTGCCGCGGTTGACGGAAGCTTCGCATATGAGCTGACCCGGCAGGAAACCACGGTCGGTAGGGAGCAGGAGATGAGCGGGTACCTTTCGCGGAAACAGTACGTCAGCCGCACGCACGCGAAATTTACGGTGCTGGACGGGCGGCTTTTCATTGCGGACTGCGGTTCCGTGAACCACACCTACATAAACGGCGCGCGCATTTCCGCTTCTCCGCAGGAGCTACACGACGGCGACGAGGTGGGGCTTGGCGGCTGCGTGGCTGACGGCTCCCGGCAGGAGGGCGCGGCGTATTTCACGGTGAGGATATGTTCGTAGCGCGGATACTCTATCCGGTCAGGACGCTGGGGCCAGGAAACCGCATAGGAATATGGTTCTGCGGGTGCTCCCACGGGTGTAAGGGGTGCAGCAATCCGGAGCTGTGGCAAAGGCGGGAGGAATACCGCATAACCCCGCAGCGGCTGATGGAGCTTGTGCGCTCTATCGCGGATTCTGCGCCGGTGGACGGCCTCACGCTGACCGGCGGCGACCCGATGGAGCAGCCGGAGCTTGCGGCGCTTCTCCCGGAGCTGCGCGAAATTTCCGGGGACATACTGCTGTACACGGGCTATACGCTGGAGCAGCTCCTGGGAATGCCGGGGGCTTCCGGGGTGCTGGAGAACGTTTCGGTGCTGATAGACGGCGAATACATCGCGGAGCGCAACAACGGCTGTCCGCTGCGCGGCTCGGACAATCAGCGGGTGATATTCCTTGACGAAAGCCGCCGCCGGAGCTACGAGGAATATATGCGGCAGGGCAATATGATACAGAATTTCACGGTGGGGAACAGCGTTATTTCCGTGGGAATACACGGCGCGGATTATCCCGGGGAGCTTGAGCGGCGGCTCGCGGAAAGGAATCTTCTGAAAGGTGATGCAGATGAATGACGGCGCGTTGAATGACATCTCGTATATCCGGCTGGCTCTGCTGGAAAGCACCGTGGCTCAGGCGGGAAAACAGCCGCTCCAGCGGGTGCTCAGCCGCCGGAAAAGCCAGCTTGACCTTGCCGGGCTTCTTTACAGCGTGTGCGGCGGCGAGCCGCTCCCGGAGCTATGCATAGATCCGGAGCTGCAGAAAAATCCGGAATCGCCGGAGCCGCAGAAAAAGCCTGAGCCAGAAGCCCCCGCACCGGAAACCAGCGCGCTTTTCGGCTTTATCGGCAAGGCCGGGGAGAATGTGCTGCGGGAAGCGGCACAGCAGGCGGCGCGCACCGGGAAGCTCGACCAGAATTCCGCGAAAAGGGCGGCGGTGAGCGGAATCGCCCGGACGATAAGCCTTATGATGAGGGAGGACAGGGATAAATGACCGAGCTTGACGAACTGAAGCTGCGCCTTGAAATAGAGGATATGAAATCGCGGCTGGACAGCGCGGAAAAGCGCATAGCCCTGCTGACGGAAACCCTGGAAACGGTAAAGGACATCCAGACCTCCGACCGGCTGAGAGCTTACATAACCAATCAGGCGCGGCTGCTGAGGACGACGGCGTTCCTGAATTCCGTCTCGGACAGGGAGAAATTCGACGTTGACGCGCAGAAGGCTTCGGCGGAGAGGGCGGTCGGCGAATTGCAGCCCCTCGACCGGAAAATAGGCGCGGCTATGGAAAAATCCCGCAGCGACAGTATGCTGGCGGCGAACTCCAACATAGCGGAAGCGCTGGATAGGTGGCAGTCCGCGCAGCCTGACAGCGGCTTTGAGGAAGCGATAAAGAACCTCGGCTACCGTATCGAGGACGGTAGCGTTACCATCACCGGGCTGCGTATCCACCGGGATTTCAGCGGCGAGGCGATAGTCCCGGAGCTTCTGCGGATACCGGACATGATAGACGGCAGACCGGTAACGCGGATAGGCGAGGGCGCGTTCCGCGGCGCAAAGCTGAACCGCCTTGTCCTCCCGAAGCAGCTTTACATCATAGGAAAAAACGCGTTCAGCGCCTGCACGCTGGGCAGCCTTGATTTCCCGGACAGCCTTGCTTCCATTGGCGCGGGAGCCTTTGCAAGCTGCCAGTTCACGGAGATACACCTTGAAAACACCCGGGTGCAGGTCGTTCCGGAGAAGTGCTTCGGCTGGTGCACGGCGCTGAAAAAGGTGGTGCTCCCCGAAACGCTGATGAGCATTGAAAACAACGCGTTCGTGGAGTGCGCGTCTCTCCGCAGCCTGATAATCCCGGCGAATACGCGCACGGTGATAAGCCCGTTCAGCGATTTTCAGCTCAGCTTCAGCCGGGCGGTGGCAGTTCTCGGCATGAACACCGAGCTTGTAGACCTGTGCGGCATCATGGTGACCCCCGGCGGAAACATCACGGTCTACTGCCTGCCGGACAGCTCCGCGCAGCGCTGCTGCCTTGAAAACAAGATTCCCTGCCGCCACCTGTCGGAATTCCCCGGCGAATAAAGGAGGAGCACATGACCGACTTCACCCCGAAATGGCACCGCGAGCTTGAAATATTCTCGCGCATAAAGCCGCTTATCATGCTGGAGGGCAACGTGTTCGACAGCTATCAGTTCCCGTATGAGGGCAGCGTTCCGCAGGGGAGTATTCTGCGCCTGACGGACTACCTGCACTACTTTTTCCGGGACAAGGGCTACGCTAATATCGCATTCTACGACAGCCTGCGCGGATTTTACAACTCCTGCGAGGAGGGCTACACGCAGCGTTTCGCAGATCTCGTGGGAGCTTCGGAGCAGAACGGCGCGGTAGCCGCTTCGTTCAAGGGCGGCAGCGACGGCGGAGCGGCGCAGCTCACCCGGCGCGCGCTCTCCCAGAACCGGGAGCCCTGCGTGGTCATCATGACCTTTGCTTCCCGGTGCATTCCCTCGCCGGATAGGCTCCAGCAGTCTGAGGTGGACAGCTACACCGTGCTCCTGCAAGCGGCAATGGAGGCGGCGGAGGTACGCACGGAAAGCGGCGGGAAGCTCCGCAACCTGCTCATACTCATCGTGAACAAATCCAACGATATCCCGGCGTGGTTCTACCTCGACAACCCGAACGAAAAGACCATAACCATCAGCACTCCCACCCGGGAGGAGCGTGCGGGATTCGTGCGCGGGAACAACTTCCAGACGTTCTTTGCCGGAGACATTTTCCGCGCGGAAATGCCGTATTTCGAGGAGCATCCGCAGGAGCTGGAGAAAATTCAGGACAGATTCGCGGCGCTCACCGAGGGATTCAGCTTCACCGAGATGAACGGGCTGCGCAAGCTCTGCAAGAACGAGCGCATTTCCATACGCAATATGTGCGACGTCATCGACCTCTACAAGTACGGAATACGCGAGAATCCGTGGCGCAGCCTTGACGTGGAATCCCTGCGGACCGCCGCTGACGATTTCCGCAGGCGCGTAAAGGGTCAGGACGCGGCGATAATCAAGACTCTGGACGTAGTGAAGCGCGCAGTCACCGGAATGTCCGGACTGCAAGGCTCGTCCCACACCCGCCCGAAAGGAGTGCTGTTCTTCGCAGGCCCCACCGGAACAGGTAAGACCGAGACCGCCAAGACCCTTGCGGAGCGGCTTTTCGGGGACGAAAGCTGCTGCATACGCTTCGACATGAGCGAATACAGCCAGCCGCACAGCGACCAGAAATTGCTCGGCGCGCCTCCCGGATATGTGGGCTACGAGGCGGGAGGTCAGCTCACCAACGCGATAAAGAACTCGCCGTTTTCTATCCTCCTTTTCGATGAGATAGAAAAGGCGCACCCGTCCATTCTCGACAAGTTCCTCCAGATACTCGAGGACGGCAGAATGACGGACGGTCAGGGCAACACGGTGTATTTCTCGGAGAGCGTGATAATCTTCACCAGCAATCTGGGAATCTACACGCGCAGCAGCGCCACCGGAGAGCGGGTGCAGAACGTCACCGCCGACATGGCTTACCCGGAGGTGCGCCAGCGCGTCCGCAGTGCGATAGAGGAGTATTTCAAGCTGGAGCTCGGCAGACCGGAGATACTCAATCGAATCGGCGAGAACATCGTTGTGTTCGATTTCATTAGACCGGAAGCGGCGGCGCAGATACTTCAGTCGCAGGTTCAGCGCATTCTGTCGCAGGTTTCCGCGGACAGGCAGATAACCGTGGCTCTTTCGGACGGCGCGTATTCCGTGCTGCTTGAAAAGGCGCTCGGGAACCTCGGCAACGGCGGACGAGGGATAGGAAACATCGTTGAGAATCTGCTGATAGACCCGCTTTCGCGCTATATGTTCGACAACGGGATATTCTCGCAGGCAGATATCGAAATTACCGCGATAAGGGCAGACGAAATGCCTGTATCGCTTGAATGCAGGAGCAGCCATGAAAATAAGTGCAGTGACCCGGTGCGGCTCGGGAAAGAATAACAGCGAGGACAGAATACTCATCGGCGGACGTATCCTCTGCAATGAAGAGTTCTCCGGAGAAGTCCCGCCCTGCGTTATCGGGATAGCGGACGGAGTGGGCGGCAACGCCGGCGGGGATATCGCGGCGCAGTTCGTCTGCGAGCGGCTCTCGGAGTGCGCTCCGGATATGGACGGCTTCGCCGGGGTGAACGCGGCTCTGCTGGAGTTCGCGCGGAAAACTCCCGGCAAGGAGACTATGGCTTCTACGTTTTCGGGGATATTCCCGGGCGGGAGGGCGCTCCACATCGGGAATACGCGGATATACGCAGTCCAGGGCGGCTACCTCAAACAGCTAACCGAGGACATGACGACCTACAATTATCTGCGCTCCCTCGGGAGATTAGAGGAGGCGGAGAACTGCCGCCGCAGCGAGATAACCGCCTGCTTCGGCGGCGGGAGAGGATCGTTTTTCATGCCGAGGTTGTCCGATATAAGCTCCGGGAGGGTGCTGATAACCTCCGACGGAGTTCACGACCACATCAGCGCGGATATCATCGAGGATATCCTGAGCGGCGCAAACAGCGATATTTCCGCCTGCCGGGAGATAGTCCGGGCGGCGGTGGAGCACGGCTCCGAGGACGATATCAGCGTGATTATGGCAACACTTGTGTAATTTTTATTCATTCGTTGTGAAAAATGTGCAAATCTTACAAAAGAACTGCCTGTTTTTTGTAATGCGACATAATGCTCTTCTTATTGACGTGAACGAAAAAATATGATATAATAAACTTGGTAGTAAACCATAAATATTTACAAACAGGAGGTTTGGTTATGACAACAAAGAATATGGCGATCGTATCCCTGGTTTGCGGTATCGTTGGTATCGCAGGCGGTATGCTGGGCAGCGTTATTCCTTTCATCAGCTACATTATGCCCCTTTGCTCTATTGCAGGTATCGTTTTCGGCGCGCTTGCACTCAAGAACGTAAAGGCTGGTAACTGTGAGGGTAACGAGAAGGGTCTTGCAACCGCAGGTCTGGTTCTCGGCATTGTTGCTCTCGCACTCGACGTTGTTGCGATCATCTGCGTAGCAGTCTGCGCAGGCGCAATCTTGGCTGGTGCAGCCGCAGCAGGCAGCTATTGATCTCTGAGGTCACGAATTACACAGGAGCCCTGCCCGGTTGGGCAGGGCTCTCTTTTTTGGAGGATAAATGTTCCCGGGATTTGAACTATTCGGAAAATATTACAGCAGCTATATGATAACCGCCCTCGCCGGACTTTTCGCGGCTGCTCCTCTTGCGGTGCGCGCCTATAAGAAGCGCGGCGGCAGCGACATCAGCATGATATTCGTGCTGCTTTTCGGCGGCGTTGGCTGCGCGGTCGGGATGCACCTGCTTTACGGCATAACCAACATACAGTACTGGAGTCAGCTTTTCGGAGCTGGCAGCTTTGAGGAATTCTGGGGCAACGCGCAGATGATCTTCGGCGGCTCGGTGTTCTACGGAGGGCTTCTCGGCGGGCTGGCGGGGGGCTTCCTGTCGGTGCGCTATCAGAAGCTGAAGCCCTGGCTGGTCGCGGACTGCGCCGCTCCGTCCATCGCGCTGTTCCATATGTTCGGGAGGATAGGCTGCTTCCTCGGCGGCTGCTGCTACGGCGTTGAGTGGGAGCACGGGGTCACATTCACGCACTCGCTTATCGAGGGCGCGAACGGAGTTCCGAGGGTGCCCGTGCAGCTCTATGAAGCCGGGCTGGAGCTGGCGCTGTTTATCGTGCTGACGCTCATGCTGCACAAGGGGTGGCTCAAAAACCGGCTGCTGGCGGTGTACCTCATGGCGTACGCAGTCGGGAGGTTCACGCTGGAATTCTGGCGCGGCGACGATTACAGGGGATTCCTGTTCGGGCTTTCCACGTCGCAGCTTATCAGCATTGCGGTGTTCATCGCAGTCCCGGTGTTCCTTATTGTGACGAAGCTCCGGGCAAAAAAACAGCTTGTTTGAAATCACCATAAAGCCGTTCGGTCAGGAGCGGCTTTTTTCTTATTTACCACTTGAAATAAGACCGATTATGTGGTAAAATAATATATATGTGCAAGGAGGCGGCAGTATGATAAGAGAAGTCCGCATAGATGAATATGAGCAGCTCATGGAGCTGTATCTCTACCTCCACGAAACGGAGATACCCCCGGCGGAGCAGACCCGCGAACTGTGGGAGCGCCTTGTGAACGACCCGGACTACCACCTTATCGCTGCGGAGGAGGATGGCAGGCTCGTATCCACGATAACCTGCGTTATCATGCCTAACCTGACGCACGGCCCCCGCCCCTACGCGTGGGTGGAGAACGTGGTGACTCACCCGGATCACCGGGGAAGAGGACTTGCAACGGCCTGCCTTGAGTACGCAAAGGAAATAGCGAAGCGCGAGAACTGCTACCGGCTCATTCTCATGACCGGTTCGAAGCTCCCGAGCACGCTGAATTTCTACGAGCGCGCAGGCTATGACAGAACGGAAAAAACCGGATTTATCCAGTATCTATAAACGAAAGGAAACACGAAAATGAACATAAAGCCTCAGAAGGGTATGCAGGAGTATTTACCGGAGGCAGCCGCACAGCGCGACCGCCTTATGAACATCATTCTGGAAACCTACACCGCAAGCGGATTCACCCGCATATACACCCCGGCAATCGAGAGCGCCGAGAACCTCGACAAGAGCGACGGCGGCGACAACCTGAACCTCATTTTCCGCATAATGAAGCGCGGCGACAAGCTGGCGGAGGCTCTCGCAAAGTCCCCGGTGGACGAAAAGGAGCTGTGCGACCTCGGTCTGCGCTACGACCTGACCCTGCCGCTTTCCCGCTACTATGCGAACAACCGCAACAGCCTGCCCTCGCCGTTCAAGTGTATTCAGATAGACAGGGTTTACCGCGCGGAGAGACCTCAGCGCGGCAGACTCCGCGAGTTCGTGCAGTGCGATATAGACATTCTCGGCTCGGATTCGTGGTGCTGCGAGATCGAGCTTATCTCCGTGACCGCAAAGGCGCTTTCCAAGATAGGCATAGGCGAGTTCACCGTGCGCGTGAACGACCGCCGGGTGCTGAGAAATTCCCTGCTGACCATGGGCTTCCCGCAGGAGGCTCTTGACACGGTTTCAGTCAGCTTCGACAAGCTGGACAAGATAGGCGCGGAGGGCGTAGCCGCAGAGCTCCGCGAAAAGGGAATGCCGGAAGCCGCCGTGGAAGCGCTCTCCGGGCTTCTCGCCAAGGGGAAGCTCACGCTGGACGACATGGCGCAGTACTGCTCCGAGGACGCAAAGGAAACGCTGGAGCAGCTCCGCATGATAATCGAGACCGCGGACAAGCTCTCGGACGGCTATACCGTTGAGTTCGACCCGTCCCTTGTAAGAGGTCAGGGCTACTACACCGGAACGGTTTTCGAGGTGGCAAGCAAGCAGTTCGGCGGAACAGTCGCAGGCGGCGGGCGCTACGATAATCTCATAGGCAGATTCACAGGGGACGCAGTTCCGGCAGTGGGCTTCTCCATCGGCTTTGAGCGCATTTTCTCCATCGTCACCGAGAACAATATACAGCTTGCGGGAAGCAGAAAGAAAACCGCGATACTCCACAGCCCGGAGGCTGTTCTGGAAGCCATCGCGAAGTCTGATGAATTACAGGCGGACAGCGACGTTACGCTTATCGCCGCGGCTAACCGCAAGAAGGCGGACAAGGCTTACTCCAGGGCGAAGCAGCAGGGCTTTGACGAGATAATCAAGATAGGTCTGTGAGGAACACGATGAA
The DNA here is from genome assembly GCA_934448295.1 of uncultured Oscillospiraceae bacterium. Classification (GTDB taxonomy): domain Bacteria; phylum Bacillota; class Clostridia; order Oscillospirales; family Ruminococcaceae; genus CAG-115. The sequence continues at coordinate 12,074 of CAKSEY010000017.1, read as the reverse complement.
AAAACAGTTTCTTGAAATAGGAAAGATTGTCGCGACCCAGGGAATACGCGGCGAGGTTCGCGTGCAGTACTATTGCGACAGCGCCGAGGTGCTGTGCGATTTCGACACACTGTATCTCGACAGGGGGAAAACGGCGGTGAACGTTACCCGGGCATTCCCGCACAAGAACGTTGTCGTTATGAAGTTCGAGGGGATAGACAGGATAGAGGAGGCTCAGCCGCTTATCGGGAAGCTGCTATACCTCGACCGCAACGACGCGGAGCTTGAAGAGGGTCTGTACTTCATTCAGGACATAATCGGGCTGACCGTAAAGGACGCGGACACCGGCGCGGTATACGGCAAAATAACCGACGTGTACCAGAACGGAGCCAGCGACGTGTATTCCATCAGGAAAGAGGACGGCAGCGAGCTGCTTTTCCCCTGCATTGACGAGGTCGTGCTAAAGACCGATATAGACGCAGGCGAGATGATAATCCGCCCGCTTCCCGGACTTTTCGACGACGCGGACGAGGACGGAGAATGAGAATAGACATTGCCACGCTGTTCACGGATATGTGCGACAGCGTTATCCATGAGAGCATAATCGGGCGCGGCATAACGAACGGACATATCGAGATATATTCACACGATATCCGGGAGTACACCGAGAACAAGCACCGCCGCGTTGACGACAAGCCCTACGGCGGCGGTACGGGAATGGTCATGCAGGCTCAGCCGGTGTACGACTGCATTTCAGCTATAAAGGCTCAGCATGAGGGCAAGCCCCGCATAATTTATATGTCCCCGCAGGGCGAGACCCTCACGCAGAAAAAGGTGCAGGAGCTTGCGCAGGAGCCGTGGCTTATTCTGCTGTGCGGGCACTACGAGGGCATAGACCAGCGCGTGCTTGACGAGCTGGAATGCGAGGAGCTGTCGATAGGAAATTACGTCCTGACCGGCGGCGAGCTTCCGGCGCTTGTCGTTGCGGACGCAGTGGCGAGGTTACAGCCCGGCGTGCTCCCGAACGAGGACGCTTACAGCATCGAGAGCCACTACAACGGGCTTCTGGAGTACCCGCAGTTCACACGCCCGGAGGAGTGGCGCGGCAGGAAAGTCCCGGAGACGCTCCTCACGGGAGACCATAAGACCGTCACCGAATGGCAGAACCGCGAGGCTCTGAGAGTGACCAGGCGCAAGCGCCCGGATATGTATGATGAGTACATTTATAAAGCGGTTGATGATTTCTGGCATCAGTTCCTTGCGGAGAAGAAGCCCGAAGAGGAAATTAACCGCGTTGGGAAATCGAATATCGGAAAAGACCCCGCCGCGTCCGAAAACCTTATAAAGCTTATAAAGCGTGGAAAAAAGCGTGCGCGTATATACAAAGCCGACAGCATGGAGCTCCCGAAAAAAGGCACATATTTTATAATTGCAGACTGGGACGGCATTCCACGCTGCGTTATAAAGACCATTCGGTCGCAGATAATAAGGTTTAATGAGATAACGCTTGAACAGGTGCTGAAAATGGGCGAGGACGACAACATCGAGGACTGGCTCGCACGGCACAGGGATTTCTTCAGGGCAATCGGCGGCGGTTTCTCCGAGGATATGCCGATAGTTTACGAGGAATTCCGACTGGAATATAAGGGTAAATAAAATGACAAAGAACGCATTCATTGCAATAACAGGCCGCGCCAACGCGGGGAAGTCCTCGCTGACGAACCTGCTTGTGGGCGAGAAGATATCCATTGTCAGCGAGAAGCCGCAGACCACGCGCAACCGCATAAACGGAGTGCTGACAAAGGGCGACACGCAGTACGTCTTTATCGACACCCCGGGAATGCACCGACCAAAGACCAAGCTTTCCGAGCACATGGTGAAGTCTATCCGCAGGAGCGTTGACGACGTGGACTGCGCGATTCTCATGGCGGACGTAACGAAGAAGATATCCTCCATCGAGCAGGATCTTATCCGCAGCTTTGCCTCCCACGGGACGGCGGTGGTGCTTCTGCTGAACAAGGTAGACCTGCTGAAGGACAAGAGCGATATCCTGAAGATAATACAGCAATATTCCGAGCTTTACGACTTTGAGGAGATAATTCCGATCTCCGTGAAGAACCGCATAAACACCGACCAGATAATGCCCGTGCTGGAGCGCTTCGCGGTGGAGGGCGAGCATTTCTTCCCGGACGATATCGCCACCGACCGCACCGAGCGCTTCATGTGCTCCGAGATAGTCCGCGAGAAGATACTCCGCGTAATGCAGGAGGAGATACCCCACGGCACCGCCGTTGACGTGGAGAAGTTCAAGACCCGCATGAAGGGCGATACCGAGATAATCGACATCAGCGTCGTTATCATCTGCGAAAAGGACAGCCACAAGGGCATGATAATCGGCAAGGGCGGCGAGAAGCTCAAGAAGATAGCCTCCATGGCGCGGGAGGATATGGAGGATCTGCTCGGGGCGAAAGTGAACCTCCAGTGCTTTGTAAAGGTCAAGGAGGACTGGCGCAACCGCGAGCGCGTTATCTCCGACCTGGGAATGTACAGCGAGGAAGAGGGCGGGCTCTGATGCTCTTCACCTATGACGGGATCGTTGTGGGACGGCGGGAGATCGGCGAAAACAGTTGTTTCCTGGATATCCTCACGGACGAACAGGGAATAGTCGAAGCCACCGCCCACGGCGTAAAAAAACTGAACAGCTCGCTGTTAGGTTCATGCGGGCTGTTTTCCTATTCCACCTTCTGTCTTAACAAGACGAAGGAGCGCTATTCCGTGAATTCCGCAAAGCCAAAGCGGAGCTTCCACGACCTCGGAAGCGACATCGTGAAGCTGTCGCTGGGCTCCTATTTCGCGCAGGCGGTAAAGTTCTGCACCCCGCAGGAGCAGGAGCAGGACAGCCTTGTGCGGTTCTTCGCGATAGCGCTCTACGAGGCGGAGACCGCCCAGACCGAGGCGCGGCTCTCCTGCGTAAAATCCGCGTTTGAGCTGCGGTATTCCTGCATGCTGGGCTACCGCCCCGACCTGCGCGGCTGCTGCAACTGCGGCGCCCCGGAGCATTCCGAGATGTTCTTCCTGCCGGACAGCGGCGAGCTTTTCTGCGGCGACTGCTTCGACAGAAGCTACGGCGGGAGGTATTTCGCGCTCACCCCGGAGGTGTTCTCTGCAATGCAGAACATCGTCTATGCGCCGCAGAACCGCGCATTCCGGTTCGGGATATCCGACGGCGGAGCGGCGCTCCTCGGGCGCGTGACCGAGAACTATTTCCTCGCCCGCACCGAGAGAACTTTCACGGCGCTGGACTACTTCAAGGCTATTCGTCAGCCTATGGAGAATAATTAACTCTTGTGCTGAATCGTCTATTGCATTTTTAACAAAAGCTATTGATTTTTTCTATGAGCTGTGGTATAATTGTATAAAGAGAATTTGCTTACTAAAATGTTGGCTGGAATGGTGGTGTGAAAAATGTGCAAAGTTTCCGAAAAGGACGTCAGACTGTTCATAAGTATGCTGGACAGGGATAAGCATTCGCTGCATTTCCTGTGGGACTGCACTGCCGGTACGGTTGCCACTGTCGGCTGTCCTCTGTTTGATTCCGTTAAGGACGACCCGCTGGATTTCCTGCGGGAAAGCGGGCTTATCGACCCTGAGAGCACGGCGGCTTTCAACGTGTTTTCCTCCCGCATTGAGGAGGGGATTATCTCCGGCATTGACCGCAACAGCCTCAGCGTTGAGATAAGCATGAAGTTCGCGCCGGAGGAGAATTACGCGGAATGCGGCTTTTATGCGCATTTCCTGCGGGACGATTCCGGAAAGATAACGGCGGTCCACGGAACTATCCGCCCATATTCGCAGAAGGAGCTTTTCGAGCGGAGGGTGCTGAAGGAGTTTTCGTCCGACCAGTCCCCGAAGATATTCGGAGACGCCGTTTCCGCCATGATGGCGCGCCACGCAGACGAAGAGATAGCGTTCATTCAGTTCGATATAGAGCGCTTCAAGCTGATAAACGAGAAGTACGGGGTAGAGCGCGGGGACGAGCTGCTGGCGTATCTCAGCACCTCGCTGGCGCTTCTCTGCAACGAGGAACAGCCTTTCTGCCGGCTGACCTCCGATGTTTTCATGCTGGTGACAACGTATGAAAACGACAAGGCGCTTCTGGACTTTATCCACAAGATAGAGAGCCTGCTTACAGGCTTCAAGGATATGGATTACCGTCTTATATTCGGCGTTGCGATTGCCGAGGACAGGACGCTCCACACCCGCAGGCACGGCGATAACGCGACCATCGCGCGGCGCTCTATAAAGGGCAACGCGCTGAACAATATCGCCTTTTTCAACGGAAGAATGAGAAGCGAGCTCCAGCAGAAGCAGAACATTGAGGACGACATGAAGAAGGCGCTTCTCGACAATCAGTTCGTGATGTACCTCCAGCCGAAGTACAGCATTTCCACCGGAAAAATCATCGGAGCCGAGGCGCTTGCCCGCTGGATACACCCGCAGCGCGGAATGATATCCCCGGCGGAGTTCGTGCCGATATTCGAGCAGAACGGGTTTATCCTGAAGCTCGACCAGATAATCTGGGACAGCGCGTGCAGGAAGCTTCGGGAGTGGATAGACAGCGGAATAACTCCGGTGCCCATTTCCGTGAATATCTCCCGGGAGTACATACACACGTTCGACGTGGTGGGAGAGCTTACCCACCTGGTGAAGAAATACGATATCCCGGTACATTATCTGGAGCTTGAAATAACCGAATCCACGGACGCGGAGGGCGTGAGCGACGTTGTCAGCCGCCTGAAGGCAGCCGGCTTCACAATGCTGATGGACGACTTCGGCTCGGGCTATTCCTCGCTGAATATGCTGAAAACCACTCAGTTTGACGTGCTGAAGATAGACCGCGAATTCCTGTCGGAGTTCATGGAGAGCAGCCGCGGCAGGAAGATAATCTCGCATACTATCTCAATGTCGCAGGATATCGGGCTTGACATCATCGCAGAGGGCGTTGAAACCAAGGAGCAGGCGAAATTCCTGAGCGAGTGCGGCTGCGACGCGGCGCAGGGCTTCTATTATTCGAAGCCGGTGACCCAGGCGGATTTCGACAAGCAGCTTAAATCTGTGAATAAGGAATAAATTTATCGGCAGTCGTACGGCTGCCGATTTTTCGTATAAAAAAAGCCATCTTTCTTTTATCGACAAAAGATGGCTTTTTCGACAGACTGATGAGAGTTTTTACAAGCTCTCCTTTTTTATATCGAGTGATATGCTGTTGTTCAATTTAAGCACTAATTAAGAATAAACGAATTTTTCATCATCACGCGCAAAACGCGGGCAAATCACTCTCTTCCAATTTATTACGCCATATTCAAAAAAATGTGTTATAATTTTATTGAGGAAATTTTGGATTTGATGTAGTATTTGCCGCTAAAACCGTAGTATATAGGTGAAGCCGAAAAGGAGGCGACAAGATGATAGATGACGAAAAAATCGTTGATTTATTTTTTATGCGGTCAGAACAGGCAATATGGGAGCTTGACAGTAAATACGGCACATTCTGCCGCAGGCTCTCATACAACATCGTGAACAACAGGCAGGACGCCGAGGAATGTGTAAACGACGCTTATCTGGGAGCATGGAACGCAATTCCGCCGGAAAAACCTGATCCGCTGCTGACCTACCTTTGCAGGATCGTTCGGAACGTTTCGCTGAAAATGTATCACAGGAAAGAAGCCGCTAAGCGAAGCAGCACCTACACCATTGCTATGGAGGAGATAGAAGCCTGCATAGCAGCCCCGAACATGGTAGAAACCGAATTTGAAGCAAGGGAACTGGCGCGTATCATCGAAAGTTTTCTGGACACGCTGACCGCCGAAAATCGCGTTATCTTCATGCGGCGGTATTGGTTTTCGGATAGCTGTAAGGATATAGCCGAGTTTGTAGGGCTTTCAGAGAAGAACATCACTGTCCGGCTGACGCGCATTCGTAAGAAAATGAAAAAGTATTTGATCGAAAAGGGGGTATTTATATGAACTCAAAGACGTTTACCGAAGCCATGAACGAAATCGACAGCAAATATGTTGGCGAAGCAATTTCTTACGACAAAACCCGTTTGTTTAAGAAAAGTTCTAAAAGAATCGCAGTTTTAGTTGCCGCTGTCATAGCCGTATTAAGTCTTTGCGGATTCGCTGTGTATGAACTCGGAATGTTTGACCATTGGCTGCAAAAACCATCTGCCGAGCCAATAGAAACCGTCCGAAGCGCGATCGAAGGTCAGGCTGACAAGGATTATACAATATCTCTGCGCGTTGAGGAAATAAAGGTCGATGAAGATGAAACGGCGCGTGTTAAAGCAATGTATTCCGGCAGTGAACTTGCGAAAGCAAGAGGGTGGACAGATGAATTTCTTGAGGAACACTTTATTGTCGTATGGGCGAAATATTATACGGAGTACGACCATACAAAGACATTTTTAGACGATGGTTATACTGAACAGTATTTTTACCTCACTCAAGATACAAAGTCAGGGAAATGGACAATTTGCGATAATACATCTCCAAACACAAGTTCAAAATAATACAGTACAAGGACAGTCAACTTTATGACTGTCCTTTTTTGCGCCTATGGGCAAAAAAAGGGAGCGTTAAATACCTGCCGAATGCCAATATGTCAAGCCCTTTCCTTACGTCCCAATCTTCGCATTCTCCAGAACGTTCGGCAGGGAGTGCATGAGCACAAGCGAAAGATACTCCACGACCTTTTCCGGGTCATGCTCCTCCTTGCCCATAAACTCGTCTATCAGAATGCCGGCGATGGCTTCCGTGTAGAAATGGGCGAGGAACTCCTTGAATTCCTTCTTTGCGTGTATTCCGCACTGCCGCTCGGTATTGTGAATGATATCCCGGGCAATGCTGATAAAGCTCTCAAAGAAAAAGCGCTTCATCTGGTCGCGCCCCACGCTGTCGTAGGCGCAGCACAGCAGGTGCTTGTTCGTCTTTACATAATCCATCACGAACACAGTATCGCCTCGCGGTAATCCACCAGCAGGTCGAACTGCTTGACTACCTCTATCGCCTCTTCCTCGAGCATCCACTTCATCAGCCCGTAGATATCCTGAAAATGATAGTAAAACGTCTTGCGGTTCACTCCGCAGTCGGCAATTATCTCGCTGACCGTGATCTTGGAAAGCGGCTTCTTCTCCATATATTTTTTCAGCGACGCCGCCAGCATTTTCTTGGTGTTAAGAGTAGTTACTTCGTGTTTCATGATGTGCTCCGCTCCTTTCAATTTATTATACACCTGACCATCAAATCAGTCAACGGACAAATCGGAAACATTTGTCCATGAAATCAGAACTTTTCATTCATTTGACCGTCAATCAGCACTAATTTGTCCGGTTTTTACCTAAACAGCCCCGGTTGACCATTTTATCCGCGCCGATTTTTCGGTATAATGACTTACGAAAGAAAGGAGCGGAAATATGAACGAGAAAAAATACCGCGTCTGCCTGTCCGTGCCGCTCGGCGAAAGAATGGGAACATTGACCATACAAGCGTCGAATGGCAAGGTAAACGGCTGGCTGGAAGTAATGAATCACAGGAACGCAATTTCCGGAAAGATCTCATCCGACGGGCATATTGAGCTTTCGGGAGAACTGCGGACTCTGATAAGCACAGTACATTATACCGCCAGCGGAATAATCAGCGGACGCAGAATACTGCTGGATATGAAAACAGCGTCCGGCGCATATTATCCGGTCTTTGGAGAGGAGTATAACATTGATGAAGAAATTCTATAAGCACATTGTCGATCATCAGAATGCTATCATTATAGTATTTCTGATACTGTTCGCCGTATGCCTTGTGTGCAAGCAGTTCGTCGCCGTGAATTACGACATGAACGACTACCTGCCAAAAGAAAGCCCGTCAACGCAGGCTCTGGAGCTGATGGACGAGGAATACAGCGGAGGTATCCCGAACGCCCGGGTAATGGTGCAGAACGTCACCGTTCCGCAGGCGCTGGAGTACAAGGAGAAGCTGAACTCCGTTGACGGAGTTACCGACGTCACATGGCTGGACGACGTCTCCAGCGTGACAGTCCCGCTGGAGACCATCGACCCCGACACCGTGGAAAGCTACTACAAGGACGGCAACGCGCTGTTCTCCGTCACCATAGACGAGGATAAACGCATAGAAGCCACAAACGCTATCCGTGATATGATCGGCGATGAAAACGCCATGACTGGCAGCGCCATCACAACGGCAGTCGCCACCACAAGCACCGTAAACGAGATCTCCACCATCGCAGTGATAGCCGTTGCCTTTGTGCTTGCCGTTCTGATACTTACAACTACGTCATTCGCCGAGCCGTTCCTCGTGCTTGGCGGACTTGGAATAGCGATCGTTATAAACGCGGGAAGCAACCTGATGTTCGGAGAAATATCGTTCGTGACAAACGCGGCGGGTAACATTTTGCAACTTGCGGTATCGCTGGATTATTCCGTGTTCCTGCTGCACCGTTTCGCGGAATGCAGGCAGTCCACCTCAGACCCGAAAGAAGCGATGGTTGACGCGCTCACCATGTCCACTACCTCTATCTTGTCCAGCGGACTTACGACTGTTATCGGCTTCCTTGCGCTATGCCTTATGCAGTTCAGGATAGGTCCCGACCTCGGTCTTGCGCTGGCAAAGGGCGTGGCTATCAGCCTTATCACCGTTTTCGTATTAATGCCCGCGCTTATTCTGAAAACCTATAAGCTTATCGACAAAACGCAGCACCGTTCTTTCATGCCGTCCTTTAAGGGCTTCGGAAAGTTCGTCAGCCGTGTTATGATACCATGCGTGATAGTGTTTGTCATTCTTATCGCGCCCTGCTATCTCGCTTCCAACGCAAACAGCTTCTACTACGGCGCTTCCCACATCTTCGGTACAGAGACCCGGCTCGGCGCGGACACCGCGAAAATCGAGGACGCATTCGGTCAGCAGGACACCTATGTGCTGATGGTTCCCAAAACCAGCACCGCCACCGAAGCGGAGCTGTCCGACGCGCTCCACGATATCCCGCAGGTAAAGAGTATTCTTTCATATGTGGACACGGTGGGCACGGTCATTCCGGAGCAGTATCTTGACAGCGGCACGCTCTCTAAGCTGAACAGCGATAACTACACCCGAATGGTGCTGACAGTAGACGCCGCATACGAGGGCGACCGCACATTCTCCCTGGTGGAAACCGTCCGTGAAACCGCCGAGCAGTATTACCCCGGAGAATGGTACCTCGCCGGCGAGGGCGTATCCACCTACGACCTTATGGATACAGTCACCGCCGATATGGTCAAGGTCAACCTTGTGGCGATAGGCGCGGTGTTCGTCGTGCTTCTGTTCACAATGAAGTCGCTGAGCCTGCCGGTTATTCTTGTGCTGTCCATTGAAACGGCGATATGGATAAACCTCGCAATTCCGTATTTCAGCAACCAGCCGATATTCTACATCGCTTACCTGATAATCAGTTCTATCCAGCTTGGCGCAACGGTGGATTACGCGATACTCTTCACCGACCGCTACAAGGAAATGCGGCAGACCTATCCGAAAAAGGAAGCAATTATTCAGACGATATCAGCAGTGGCGGTTTCCGTGCTGACTTCGGCAAGCGTTCTGACCGTAGTAGGCTTCCTGCTGGGTATCATTTCGACCCACGGACTGCTTTCACAGCTCGGCTGCTTCCTCGGAAAAGGAACGCTCTGCTCCCTCGCTATCGTGCTGTTTGTCCTGCCCGGACTGCTGTATCTGGCTGACAAGCTTATCATCAGGAACAAAAAGAACAAGAGAACTACGGAGGTAATTCACGATGAAACAAATTAACAAGATCACCGCAGCGGCGCTGTCCATTATTATTGCGGGAGTTTCCACAGCACCGGCGTTCGCCGAGACCGTACCATCTGAAAAGGAAGAGGTCATTTACATCATGACCGACGCTTCCGGAAAAATTACGGATATGGAGGCAGTCAACATCTTTGCAGGCGGCGACGTCACCGATTACGGCGAATATTCCTCCGTCAAAATGCTGAACACGACTGATAAGCTCGTCCAGAGCGGGAACAAGATAACTTTTTCCTCCTCCGCCGACAAGGTGTATTATCAGGGAACCATGAAAAACACCGCAATTCCGTGGAATATCTCGATACGCTATTTTCTTGACGGAAAGGAATACTCCGCCGAGGATATCGCAGGAAAAAGCGGCGTGCTGGAAATCCATTTCTCGGTAAGCAAAAACGAAGATTGCAGCGGCAGCTTCTACGATGATTACGCGCTCCAGGCTTCGTTCACGCTGGATACGGAGCGCTGCAAGAACATAGACAGCAGCGGCGCTACAGTAGCGAATGTGGGCAGCGACAAACAGCTTACCTACACTATCCTCCCCGGTAAGGGAATTGACACGGTGATAAAAGCGGACGTCACCGATTTCGAAATGGATTCCGTAGCCATCAACGGCGTAAAGCTGAATATGAATATCGAAATCGACGACGCTGAACTGACGGATAAGGTGAACGAAATAATCTCCGCCATCGGCGAACTGGACGACGGCGCTTCCGAGCTGCGGGACGGTACCGGGGAACTCAGAAAAGCCACCGGAACTCTCAACAGCAAGGTGGGCGAGCTTCATTCCGGCGTGGGAAGCCTTACAGACGGCACTGGCGAGCTGTCCTCGGGTCTGAATGACATCACGGCAAATAACGACCAGCTCACCAGCGCAGCATACACTGCATACGAGGGACTTTGCACCGCCGTAGCAGCCGCGCTCAACAGCCAGCTTGAAGCAAACGGATTTTCCACCGTTACGCTTACGCCCTCCACATATTCCGAGGTGCTGACTGGTCTGCTTAAAAAGCTGGATAAGGACGCGGTGTATCAGCAGGCATATCAGGAGGCTCAGCGGCAGGTAACGCAGCCGGTGAACGAGCAGGCTGACGCGCTGTACCTCGGGTATGTTCAGTCGCAGGAGGATTCAATTTACCTTGCATACATCACCTCCCAGGCGGATACGCTGTACACGCAGGTCGCGGCTCAGGCGCTCTATGAGCAGCTTGTCAAGAGCGGATTCAGCGAGGAGCAGGCAGGCGCGTTCTTACAGTCCGCCGAGGGTCAGGATGCCGTAGCGCAGGCGGCGTCAGCTCTGACAGAGGAACAGAAATCGCAAATTCTGAACGGAGCCGTATCCCAGCTCACGGACGAGCAGAAAGCGCAGATACTCCAGGGCGCCGTGGACTCCCTGACAAAGGAGCAGAAAAAGCAGATTAGGGAGGGCTATATCCAGCAGATGATGGCTTCCGACGAGGTGACTTCGCAGCTCAATGGCGCCGCTGCCGCGGTCAGCGATGCCGCAAAGCAGGTTTCCGAATTAAAGGGACAGCTTGACAGCTACGGTGTATTCTATCAGGGGCTTGTGGATTACACCGGCGCTGTCAGCGACGCCGCTGCGGGCGCCAAGGAACTCAAGCTGAACATGGATACGCTCTACGACAACACAGGAACTCTTGAAACCTCCGTTGGCGAGCTCAACGACGCAGTTCGTGAGCTGTACAGCGGAACCAAGCAGCTTTCCGACGGCACCTCTGAATTTAAGGACAAAACCTCCGACATGGACATACAGATAAGCGATGAGATAGACTCCATCACCGCCTCTATTTCCGGAAGCGATTCCAAAGTCGTATCGTTCGTTTCCGACAAGAACACGAATGTGGATTCCGTGCAGTTCGTTATCAAGACGGACTCCATCGAGGTTCCCGAAGTCACCGTGGAGGATTCCGCCGAGGAGGAAACGCTGAACTTCTGGCAGAAGCTGCTGAGATTATTCGGGCTTTACTGATCCATAGCATACAATACCAAATGCTTCCGCCTGCACGGGAATATCAAAGGTATGTAGTCGCACAACAGCATTGCAAAAGGGTTTGTAGTGCCGCATAACCAACGCTGACCGTACACTAAACAATAATAAGGGCGCTTTTCACTGAAAGGCGTCCTTTTCATATATGGTAACCTCTAAAAACCCCTATGAAAAAGAAGAAAAAAGTGATATAATAAGGAAATGAAACAGAAAACACTATT
>CAKSEY010000016.1 GCA_934448295.1 uncultured Oscillospiraceae bacterium | reverse complement strand
GGTCAATATTTGACCAATTATGCTAAATGCCTCTATTTGTCTGAAATTTTGTGGGTTTTTAGAGGTTACCATTATATATACCATGCGTTTCAAAATGTCAATACTGCTTAACAACCCGAATGACGTTATTGGGTATGTGATATATCACGAAATTTACGCATGGTTTTTGTTGTTTGAGACAACAATTATGTTGCTGAAACGTTTATGCCCGGCTTGTAACTATGTATCCATGCTCTGGAATATATGTCACGGATCCGTCCTGTTCTAGCAGCTCATACGCCTTGACAGTCGTGATTATGCTGATTCTGAGGTCTTTTGCAAGACCGCGTACAGAGGGGAGCTGCTGTCCGGCGCCGATTTTGCCGCTTGATATTTCGCCGCGGAGATGTTCGGCTATCTGGTTCTTCGGGGAAGTTCCCGAATTAAGTAGTATTTTCATCTTCCTTTCTGTTTATGGATGATATATGCAGTATAATTAGAAACAGAGTTTTTGTCAAGTCTGAAAAAGAAAAATTCCCCTCTCGATATCGGGAGGGGTTGTGCTATATGTAGCACAATTTTTATCTGTTTTTTTATTTTCATGCGATTTAACATCACTTTTTTTCTTTGGTGCGTTCATTGCTGCAAGGCGACTTTCAACCATTTTTCTAAATGGGGATGTTTGATTGTTTGGATTATCTATTTTTTCTTATTTTTCATCAAGTTTCCCCATCATATTGTCAAGTATGGACTCTAATTTCTGAAACTTACAGCATCTTTTGGCAAGATTTATATTTAGGTCGGCGTGTTTGGTGATTAAATCATATAGGTTATTAGCCTTTTTTATGATTTTATCATCATTTGACCTGCACCACTCTAATTGATCTCGCAGTAATTCCTTATATGCTTTTGTTTTTTCATTATCCTTTGGGGTGATTTTTACGTCGATTTTATGTAGATAGATTTCCGAAACAGGGAGCATATTATTAAAATTTAAACCGCCTATTATTTTGTGTGAACCATCATCTTTAGTTTTAGTTGGGTGTTCTATTTTGAGAAACTCAACGCTATTTTTTATTTTTTCGAATTTAGGTTTAGGAGATGTGAGTGGAACACAGTACTGACGATTGTTTATCATTACAATAATCCCGACAAAGGGTCTACCTTGCTTATGTTCCTGCGGTGATACAGACATTACATTATCATCGGCTTTTGCGAGGTTGCGAACATATTTCATATCAATGGAATAAAAATTTAGTCGTTCCTACTTCATCAAGTAATCTTTTCTTAATGTTAAAGGGGCTGCATATAAATACAGCCCCCAACTTTTATAAAGCTTCCACTTATACGGTAGGACTCACCTCTTGTACAACTTCCACTTAACGGTAGGACTCACACGCTTTTGGGGGAACTAGAAATTCCCCACTGACAGAATATATCTGTCATTTATATTATATCTGATAATAATGCTTTTGTCAAGTGTTTTTTATTTGAAAAAGTGCTATATGCAGCACAAAATGCCGGGTTTTCCCGGCATTCTGCTGATTACTTTTACACCCGCTCTTTAATTCAGGTGGCGGAATACCCAACGATAAGAACACCCGCTCTTTAGTCCAGGCGGCGGAATACCCAACGATAAAAACACTCGCTCTTTGATCCAGGCGGCGAAACGCCCAACGATGAGATGAGTAATCAAACATCCTGGACAGCTTTCCTGTCCAATCTCATTATACCCGAATAGTGCGATGTTGTCAAGCAGCTTCATAAAGCAGTTTCCAGACCGAAAAAGAAAAATCAGCGTTTCCCGAACATATCGTGATTGACTTCGGCTCTGTAAAAGCTGGACATAGTGACCGGAGCATTATACAGCGCGGTTATCAAGTAGCTGCGGATATTACGCACGTCGCTGGTGTTCTTTTTCAGCGCTGCAAGGACGTATTCGATATGGCTGCTGTTGAGCTTAAGGAGCTGGCTTTTCACTACAGCATGCGGTTTTTCCTCGCCGTTCACCCGGATAGTCTTTTTCTGCGAACATATCACATCGACCGTTATGGATATCAGCTCGTTGATTTCGTCAGCCTGTTCCGGGAACTGCTCGACCAGGATATCATAGTCAGTATTATCCCGGACGATTTGGGCATAGCAAGCCCTTTCTTCCTTAAGCTGTTCAAAATCCATCCCATCAATCATATCGGCAGCCGGAACGCAGCTTTCTTCGGGTTCCTCGCGCGTGCGCGTGATAGATGGATTGATTATATCAGGATTATTATCTTTAGTTTTATTAGAGTATAGCTCGGACGTTTCGGCGGAGCTTGCTCCTACCTTTTGGCGGAGCAAGGTTTCACTTTCCGGCTGTGCTTGCTCCGCCCTTTTGTCGGAGCAGGGGAGAACGGCTTTGTTATGCGGTTTTTCAGTTACATCAACATCGGAGGGCTGTTCAGCAGCGGGAATTGTTCCACCGAACGCCTTTGCAAGAAATTCGTTCATTCTGGCAGTGCTTTCGGTAGGTTCGGCGGAGGTCTTGCGCTTTTTCTCATAGCTCTCCGCAGCAGCAGGCTTGATTTGGCGCATAGCAGCTTCACCAGCAGCAAGCAGGCTCTGGATAAGGTCGATATCCTCAATTATGTAAAAGCTGCGTTTAGCGGGCATTCCACGCAGCTCACAGCGCAGAAGTCCCAGCTTGACGAGCGCGTCCACGCAGCGTTTCTGCTGTTTCTCAGTAAGCGCGGTGCTCTCCTGAAGATCAGGAGCGGTAGAGTAGAACCAGCCGTCATCGAGCATACCACGGTCAGAGTACCAGTAGTATTTTGCGACAAGCGCGCCGTAAACTACCGCTTCGTTCAGACCGATAGCGTGAGCAAGGGGACGATTTATGGATACTGTATTGTTCGGGTTGAGCAGCTGAAAAATTGCGTTCATATGATTTCCTCTTTCTGTTTTTTTGAACATTCTACCTCAATGGAAACTGCAATTTTCTGCAAAAAAAATCCCGGCGCTGACCGGGAAAGCTCATACTGCCACAGAACCGCCCGTGCCGTCCCTGTAAGCGTCAATAACTTGCAGGGACAGCTTTTCGGGCAGACGCGCGGAAAACAGATAAAAAACAGGCACCTTCGTTAAAAGATGCCTGTTCGTGAAATCATTGTGGAGCGCTTTCAGAGCGCAGGGGAGAATGAGTTACTTCTTCATTCCGCCCAAATCGAGGGTCTTTTCCTTGGGAGCGGCCTCCTTGGGCTTTTCGTTGATCTGGTTTTTTTCGCTTACAAGATCGGCGAAAGCAATCTTCTTCTTGGGAACCTCGGCTGTTTTTTCCACGGTATTCTCAATAGCTTCAGCCGCCTTTATCGCTTCGATCCTCTCGGAAAGGGGAAGATTCCTCTGATTTTCGGGGAGTATCTTGCTGTATTCATCAAACGCCTGTGTAAAGCTGTCGCTGTCGGCTTTCACCAAATTATAGAGGTTCTGGTAGCTTGTAAATGCACCGAACGCTTCGATCTTCTTGGTCTGCGGGTTTACTTTAATAGGTTTGTAGGGGGCATCGCAGGGAATGAACGCTTTCAGTTCCTGCTTAGCGAGGTACGCCGATGAATTCGTGAAGGGCTCGTAGCAGGCGAAGGCAAGCGCGAGGATATTCTCGCTGAGATCCTTGTCTTTGTTGAGGTCGTCAACGGTTCTGATGTGTTCAGAGTTTTCGTTGAAGAAGGTCATGAACGCCCTTCCCTTTGAGGCGGAGTCAACAACGGGTATGACGGGCTCGTCTCCGGGATGAACGAACTCGTCGGACTGGATGAAGTTAAAATAATTGTCGTTGATCATTCCGAGCTTGGTGACAGGTTCAAGCTGCGAGGAGGTGTAGTTGAATACGGCTGACATTCTTTCAAACGCCTTTGAGACCTTGGGGTCGGTGGGGGCAAGGTAGTTGGTTTTTAAGCTTGCAAACGACTGCGAAATGTCCTTCGCCATTTTCGCGACCTTGTCGAAACTGTTGACGTTGTGGATATAATCCGTGCGCTCACTGGGCTCGAGCTTTGTGATGGGCAGCTTTACATATTCCTCGCAGCCCTTTGCAAGTATCCTCTCAACATTCTCGAATTTTCCGAGGACAAAGTCGTTGTACTGCTTTCTGGTATCTGCGCTGTCGGCTTCCAGACCCTTTGATTTAGCGTATTCTTCGAGCCTGCACACCTTGAACTCCTCGACAAAATCCCGTCCGACGTTCTGGCGGAGCGCCTTAGCCTCGGCGGTGTTCGCGGTCAGGTCCTCATAGGAGTGCCCCTTTGACAAACCGTATACTATCGCGAGGTTTACGCGGGATGGAGAGCGATTGAGCGTCTGGAGTATCTCGTTGGTGGATTTCGGGTTGATGCCTGACGAGAACGCGGCGTCCTTCTGGATTCCCGCTGAGATGGCGTCGAGTGTGTTGGGATATTTTTCGGTCGTGGGATAGACAGCAGAATAGAAATCAACGTCCATAGCGCTGGTCTCGTTTTCCCTTTCGGTTTTCAGTTCCTTTAGCTGGGCGGCTTCAATGGATTTTCTTGCCGTTGTGGTGACCTGAGAATTATCGACGAAATAAGTTTCCGCTTCCTTATTCGCCTGGGCTACCTTATCCTTTAACGAAAAGATGAATCCGAAAAGCTGCTTGAGTATCGTCCAGATGGAGCGCTTTTCTGTGTTCATCGAGAGATCCGTCTTTGCGGCGGCGGAGTAGCCTGCCTTAAAGCCTCCCATTCCATCGGGGACGATCTTTGTCACGCTGAGATTTGAGCCCTGCATTGCCTTGGACACTATCTCGCATTTTGTCTTTGCGGTTTCAAGGGTGGTCGTGGGTTTTCCGGGCTTCCAGTCGAGCGGCTTTCCGTCAACCAGGATACCCATAGCCGGGTCGATCCCCGCCGATTTGAGCTGTTTCAGCTCGTCTGTGGTGTAAATGGACTCCACCATATTATCGATGTTGGATTCGCCCCACTCGATTTCAGCGAAGGAGAGGGAGCCGTTTTTCTGCTTCTCGGTGAAAGCCTCGGCGGTGGTAGTTACGACGGGATTCTTGTCGAGGGTGAGGGTAACGTTGCTCATGCTGGGCGTAATATTCATTTCTGCGAACTTGGCGATCGTCGAGAAGCCCTTTATCTCGTCCGAGTACTCGGCTCTGAGCTTGGGTGAATATTCCTTTACCTGATTTTTAAGCGCCTCGAAATCCGCCTTTTCGCGGTCGTCGGAGGGCTTGAAGTTCGCGCCCTTTTCGCCGTTTATCTTTCCGATAATGCCCGCTGCGCAGGAATTTATCCTGCCGAGCAGATCCTTCATAGGCTGCGTCTCGGGGAGCACCTCGCCTGCCCTGTCCCTGCAAATGTTTCTGTCCATGAACGAGCCGATAAGCGTCTGGATAAGGACAAGCTGCTCGTTGGAGGGAATATCCTCGTATCTTACCTCGTTCGGGTCGAATACGTTGCCGAAATTAGGTCTGCCGGTGACCGCCCTGTTGGAGACCGCAACTCTTGCGTCAAACTCCTTGATCGCTTTCGGCGAGACCTTATTTTCGGGGTTGTTGATGATCTCGTTGCGGAAGCCCTTGATGGACTCGATGGTGTTGTTTTCGATGATCTTTTCGCACTCGGGGAAGCCAACGTGCCTTACAGCCATTGCCATGGCTTTCTTGACGGGGTCGGTCTCGTTTTCGATGATGCGGTCAAGGTTGTTCATCATCTTTATCATGCCGAAATAGTTTCCGGTGGCGCCGAGAATGGATTTCTCGGTTATATCGGTGATTCTGAAGCTGTAGAGCTCTCTGCCGGAATTGAAGCGTTCGGCTATCTGGTCGTTCCAATTGTCAATGGTCCAGTTTGCCGCGTCTCCGTAGCCGACGTTTATCGCTTCCTTGATAAAATCTGCGCCTGTTTTTATGTTTGCCATAATATAACCTCCGTGAAATTATTGAGTTTTGAATGATTTGTGAGTGATTTCTGATTGTTTATACGAAGAAAAACCAGTTTTGTTACAATGAAACCGGAAAATATAAATTCCGCGATAAAAACGCGGTCATATTCCGGACGCGGAGCAATACGGACACTGTCCGAAAGTACCCTGTTAATTCGACGGCAGTGTATTTATAAGGGGCGCTCGGCACAAAAACAGCGCCGCTTCCCGGGGATTCCGGGCGCGGATATGCGGCTGGAGCAGCCCACTCGTAACGCATAAGGGCAAATATACCAAATATCATAGTAAATATTGTGCGATTTTACCAAAAAAGATGAAACGTGTTTACACTGTCCGCTCGGACAGTAGAAATATGTCTTATTTTGTGTTATAATACAAAGAAGTGGTTTGTAGGATCATATATGACAGAAAGGTCATTGGATGGATTGGTATATAGCGCAGCGCCAGGCTCTGAAAAAGATGAACGCATGTAAGCCTTTTAAAAATGTAGTTTACATTTACGGCGCAACGGGCTTTGGGAAAACAGAGTTTGTCAGGCAGTACTTCCTGCACAAGCCGTATTTTTACGCGTCCTGTGCGGAGAAATCCTGGGATTACGCGGACGTGATAAACGCGGCGAGCGGGAAAAAAGCGCCGACGGTCGTTGTGATAGACGACCTGCATCTGCTCTTTAACGAGGAAAAGCGCCGGGAGGTCGTTGAGTTCGCCGGGCGCGACGATATCTGGCTCGTGCTGATCTCAAGGAGCAACGTCCCGGGGTGGCTCAGGGAAGCCTACATAAGGAGCAATTTCGTCCTTATTTCAGAGAACGATCTGGCGCTCACCAGCGACGACGTTATGGAATACCTGGCGCATACCGGAATAAATATCTCAAAGGGAGATATTGATTTCATTGTTAAAAAATGCCAGGGGAACGGCTTTATTGTAAAATTCACCCTGGTGGAGACGTTTAACGGCTCCCCGGTAGATAATGAGCTGTTCAGCAAGATACGCTCCACATTTATGGATCTGCTGAGCGAAAAGGTCATTATCTGGCTTGAGCACGAGGTCAGGGAGATGCTTATGAAGCTGTCCCTGGTGGATCGCTTCGATATCGAGCTTGCAAGGGTGCTGACGGGGATAAGCAATATCGGCGACGTTATCGCGCGCGCCGAGGAAAGCGGAAATTTCCTGCTGAAAAACGGCCAGACCTACACCATGCGCCCCATTATGCGGCAGGCGCTTTATAAGGAGCTCCAGCGCCGCTATTCGCAGGAGCAGATAAACGGGTTTATAAGAAACATCGCGCTGTACTATGAAATGAACGGCAGCGAGGCGAAGGCGATAGAATTCTACGAGAGCTGCCATGACGCGGATAAAATACGCGACCTGCTTGTAAGAAACGCGAAAGTAAATTCCGATTACGGCTTTTTCTATGAGATGCGCAGGTATTACCTGGCGCTCCCGGACAGTGAAATAGAAAGCGAATCGTGCCTTATCGCGGCAATGTCGCTGCTTTATTCGGCGCTGCTGAACGTCGAAAGAAGCGAATACTGGTACGGCAGGCTGAAAGAGCGCCTTAAGACCGCCGGCGGTCTGGAAAAGCGCAAAATAATAGTGGAGACTGCGTACCTTGACCTCGCGCTGCCGCACAGGGGCAGCGAAAATATCCTTGAAATGATACAGAGCGAGTATGTACTGATGAGGGAAAAGGGCGCGACATTCCCCGAACTTTCCGTTACAAACTGTATTCCATCGCTGATAAACGGCGGAAAGGATTTCTGCGAGTGGACAAAAAGGGACATGGATATCGCGGAGAAATACGGAAAGAACATTTCGGCGTTCCTGGGCTCTTACGGAAAGGGGCTTCTTAACCTTGGGCTTGCGGAGAGCCTTTATGAAAGAGGCGGCGATTCCTATGAGATATCTACCCTTATTTCAAAGGCGAGGAACCAGATTGAAACAGGCGATATCAATTTCAGCATGATGTTCGCGGCATACGGACTCATGGCGCGGCTTTACCTGATAAACGGCGAGAGCGGCGAAGCGAGGGAGCTTATCGAAAACTTCCGCGGGCGCATGGCAAATATGAAATATTTCTTTAAGCTGCGAAAAAACATCGACGCCATGCTGTGCAGGATCGCGCTGTACAACGGAGATTTCGGCACGGTGAACGACTGGATGCGGAACGGCGCGCCGGACGAAAACGATTTTTTCGTGCTGTTCCGCTACCAGTACCTCACGAAGATACGCTGCTATATCGCGCTGGAGAGGTACGCGCCGGCGCTGGCGCTTATCGACCGGCTTTCCGATTACGCGGAGCTGTACGGCAGGACTTACATTTCCATGGAGCTTGCCGTTCTGAAGGCGATCGTCGTATACCGCAGCAAGGGCTCCTGGAAAAACGGCTTTCTGGAGGCTCTCCGGAAAATCGCCGGGTACGGTTTTATAAGGATCGTTTCGGAGCACGGGGCGGCGGTTTATCCGCTGCTGGACGCGGTGCGGGGAGAATTCACGGAGGACGGCGGCTGGTTTGAAAAAATGCTGAACGAGACCCGGAAGATCTCGCTGCGGTACCCCGTTTATCTGAAAACGAAAATCGCAAACTGCCCGGCGCTCTCGGAGACCGCCGTGAAGATCCTCGGAATGCAGGCGGACGGGCTGACGCTGAAGCAGATAGGCGAGCGGCTCGGCATAACCGAGCGCACGGCGAAATTCCACGCGCAGGAAACGTACAGAAAGCTTGGCGTCAGCGGCCGCACAGAGGCGGTTCTCGCGGCGAGAAATCTGAATATAATTTGATTCAGCCACATAGCGCATAAACAGGTTAGGAGTAATTATATGGATCTTCATATCTCGTCCGAACAGGTGTACCGGGATTACAAGAACAAAGTGTTCGGATACATATTTAACAGGATACATAATCATGCCCTGGCGGAGGAGCTTACGTCCGACGTCTTTGTAAAGGTCGTTGCGAATATAGAGCGCTTCGACCCGGAAAAGGCCTCCGTTTCGACATGGGTTTTCGTTATCACGAGGAACACGCTCATAGAGCATTTCAGGAAGCGCCGGGACACCGAGGACATTGACGAACTGGAGATACCAATGACTGACGAACCGATAGACAGAATAGTAATGGCGGAGCAGCAGGAGCTGCTGGCAAAGGCGCTCCGGGAGCTGCCGGAAAAAATGCGCGACATAATCGTTGCGCGGTATTATTACGGATTCAGGTTTTCGAAGATAGGCGAAATGATGGGAATGACCGAGGCGAACGCCAGGGTGACCCACTCCAGGGCGCTGACAAAGCTCAGGGAATTGATAGGGGAGCTGCTTTGAGCCGGGAAATTCATTGTTTTTCAGAAGCGCGCTGTTTTTTTGTTACGAAAGCGGGAGAGCTTCGTATAAACAAGTGAAGCCAATATCGCGCCGGGAAATTCGCGGATAAACAGCGGCGCGGATTGAGAATAAACCGCATTGGGGTGGTGATAATGCAGTTCACGGAAAAGCGCATAGCGGAGATTTTCGATTATTCCCGTTTTGAGCCTTCAGACGCAATGAGGGAGATCACGTCCAGCTTTGCGGAAAAGTACAACCTTGCCCGGAAAAATACTCGCGAAAAGGTGACCTTTGACGAGCTTTCGGGCGAAAAGGCAGCCAAAGTCACAAAACCGCCTGCTAAGGACAGTTTTTCAAGGAGTTCCGAAAAGAAAAACGACAAAAAATTGTGATAAGCTGTTACAAAATCCGTATAAATTGGTATAAACCAATGAAACAATCAACCGCTCCGGCGGAATCAAAAGGAGAATCATTATGAATAACGCAATGTCTATTTTACTCGCAGTTTCTGAAGCTGCAAACCCGTTCGAGACCATGACCAACCCGATCATCGACCTGCTGGATATGATCCTGGGTCCGGCGCTTGCCATCGTGGGAGCCCTGGGAGCCATCTTCTGCATAATCCTCGGCGTGAAGTTCGCGAAGGCTGAGGAGCCGCAGGACAGGGAGAAGGCAAAGCACGGTCTGAAGAACGCCATCATCGGCTTCGTACTTATCTTCGTGCTTCTCGTTGGCCTGAAGATCGGACTCCCTGCAATGCAGCAGTGGGCGACAAGCACTACCACGTCCTCGACCACTTCCAACTCAAGCCACTGAGCTAACGCTGAACAAACACTGACACTCTGCCGCTTTACGCATGACCTGTAAACAGGAGCTGTTTTAGGGAATACGCAGAGCGGCAAAGAGTTATTTCCTGCCACCATCGCATGACTGCCGTATCGCGCCGCGTCGCAGGCGCCGGCGCGGCATAGTGCGATATGCCTTTATTTAGGGGAGAAACGCATTGAAAAGGAAAAAGCAGAGAAAAAATTCCGACCTGGAAGCTATAACCGAGGAGATCGTGGCTGAGACTGACCCTGACGACAGCGAGAATGCGGCTGCCGCCGAAAAGGAGAAGCGCGAGAAAAAGCGCCGTCAGCTCATCAACCGAAATACCCGAACATATATAGTCATATCTTCGGTTTTATCGGCGGTGGGACTGTATTTCGGGTTTTATTTTTTTCCGCAGATGTTCTTCATCATCTTCTCGAACGACGCGCTCCAGAACAGCGGTACGCTAAAGCTGCTCTGCTCGATAATGGGATTTTTTGTGTACTTTTTCTACCTGGTCAATCACTACCTGCGGAAAAGAAAAAAGCGCCCCGAGACCGAAACGGTCAAGGATATGCTGCAGTTCTATCCGCGTTCCATAAGCCCCAAGCCCGCATTGCTGTGCGCGGCGGCGGGGTTCTGCATGAACCTGTCCACGTCGGCGCTTCTGGCGATACTTCCGCTGCCGGATAGCTTTATCAGCGATTACAGCGCGGGTACGGAGAGCCTGCTCTACACGGATAACATCGCGCTGAGCCTGGTGTATATTGTGCTGCTTGCGCCGCTGTGCGAGGAGATGATGTTCCGCGGGTTCCTGCTGCGCACGCTTTCCCGAGCTTTTCCGGAGAAAGCCGTGGTGGTAGTTGTAACGATCGCGTTCGCTCTTCCGCATATCCAGCCGGTATGGGTGATCGTGGCGCTGTTCAGCAGCTTCTTCTTCACGCTTATCCGCATAAGATACGGCAACCTTACATACTCGCTGCTGATGCACGCCGGGTTCAATCTCGCCACCGTGCCTATGCTTCTGCTGATGGACACCGGGGCGTACGCCGTCCTTTTCGACAACATGATCGTGGAGCTTATCTACCTGATCTTCGGCGGCATAACGGTTTACTTCTGCATAAAGACCCTGCTTTGCGAAGCCAAAGCTGAAAACATTCCTGAATAACAGCCGGAGGGCAAACAATGAACATGAAGAAATTATACAGCTCCGCCGCCATTGCGCTTGTGGCGCTGCTTTTCTGCACATACATCATCGGCGCTTTATTTGATAATCTTCTGCCGGCGATAAAGGAGCGGAGCATGGCGGTATTCTTTGACCCTGCGGTGCTGCTGAATCCGCTGAACTATCTGTACGGGCTGATCGGACTTGTTATTATCGTGGTGCTTTACGCGGCGCTTCGCCCCGACAGCTTTGCGCGCACCAAAAAGAGCTTCCTCGGGTCGAACAAGAAGAACGAGGTAAAGGATTCCACGCTGGAAAATTCACGCTTCATGACCGACAAGGAGCGCGATTTCAACTTCGCTCCGCATGAGTTCGCAAAGCTCGGAGAGTCCAAGAAGGACGGTATCCCGGTGCGGGCGTGGTACGACAAGAAGGGGCTTCACGTCAACCTTGCTTCCCCCATGCACGGACTTATCATAGGCGCGACCGGTTCCGGCAAGACCACCACGTTCATCAACCCTATGATACAGATACTGGCGAAATCCGGCGCCGGCTCGTCGATGATATGCACCGACCCCAAGGGCGAGCTTTTCCAGCTCCACAGCAAGTTTTTGCAGGAGCGCGGATATAAGGTAATGGTGCTCGACCTGCGCGACCCGTATTCCTCGTTCCGCTGGAATCCGCTCAGCGACATATTCGACCGCTATCAGGAGTATATCAGCACCGGAAACGATATCTACGTCAGGAGCGACGACGCCGAAAAGTCCGGCCTGGAGCTTGTGAATCCCCCGGAGCTTTACGGGGACGAGTGGTACGAGTACGAGGGTAAGGCTTACGCCGTCAGCAAGGAGCTTATAGCCGTAATAAAGGTGCAGCGCCAGAAGATATACGACGAGGTCTACGAGGATCTGAACGACCTTGTAAGCGTTATCTGCCCCATAGAAAGCCAGGACGACCCGGTGTGGGAAAAGGGCGCGCGCTCCATTATAATGGCGACCATTCTCGCAATGCTGGAGGACAGCGAAAACCCCGAGCTCGGCATGACCCGGGAGAAATTCAATTTCTTCAACGTAAACAAGGCGCTCGGCAATTCCGACAACAATTTCGAGGCGCTGAGGAACTATTTCTACGGCAGAAACGTGCTGTCAAAGGCGGTAACGCTGAGCAAGCAGGTGCTTTCCGCGGCGGAAAATACCCTCGCAAGCTATATGTCCATCGCGTTTGACAAGCTGTCTATCTTCAACGACGAGGGCATATGCTCGCTGACCTCCAACACGGATATAGACCCGGCGGTTTTCGCCGACGAATCCACCGCGCTGTTCCTTAAAATCCCCGACGAAAAGGACACGCGCCACACGCTGGCGGCGGCGTTTATCCTCTGCATATACAAGGCGCTTATCAAGAAGGCCTCCACCCGGGAGGATCTGTCGCTGCCCAGAAATGTGTATTTCATACTTGACGAGTTCGGTAATATGCCGAAGATCGACAAGTTCGACAAGATGATAACTGTAGGACGTTCCAGAAAGATATGGTTCAACATGGTGGTTCAGTCCTACGCGCAGCTTGACAACGTCTACGGCAAGACTGTCGGCGATATCGTAAAATCCAACTGCGGCATGAAAATGTTCATCGGTTCGAACGATATCGAGACCTGCAAGGAGTTCTCCGAGCTCTGCGGAAACTGCACGGTGTCTACCACCAGCGTTTCGCGCTCGATGGGCGCCAAGGAGGGAGAGGCGAATTACAGCACGTCCATCCAGACGCGCCCGCTCATATACCCGTCCGAGCTGCAGAAGATCAACAACAAAACCGATACCGGAAACGCTATAATCGTGACGTTCGGCAACTATCCGCTGAAAACGAAATTCACGCCGAGCTATCGCTGCGACCTGTATAAATTCGGCACGATGGATCTGTCCGAGGTGAGGAGCAACGCGTTTTTCCCCGACGAGGTCTACTACGACCTTTCCGAGAGAAACGAAAAGGTCCTCGGAGCAAATGAAAACTGAACCCCGAAAGGAAAACGGTATGTTTAGAAGAATTCTGGCTGCGGTGCTTGCCTGTGCCGTTTTTGGAACTGTTTCGCTGACCTCCCGCGCCGAATCGGAAAGCACGGCCGAGGAAAGTACGCAGGAAACCGAATATATCTACTCGGATATCGCTGAAAAACAGGTCTACGGCAACGCGCTTTACGAGGAGATATTGGCAAGACAGGTCGTGTTTTACAGCAATATCCCAAACGGCGCCGTTATCGACTATGCCGTTACCCTTGACCTGCCGGAAACCATATCGGTCGCGATGGAAAAGGACGGCGCAAAAACCGAATACAAGCCCGGGGAGGCTATCGAAGCCCCCGGAAAATACTCGCTCACCATGACGGTCGGCGGCGATGAGCTGCTTGGCGGAAAGGAAAACGAGGTCTATTACGGTCTTTTCCGCTTCTGGATAATCGAGGCCCCGCTGGACAGCTACCCGGCATACAGCTCATACGAAGCCCGGTACACGGAGGAAGCCTATACCGAGAGCTTTGAAAGCAGTGAAAACGCCGACGTCAGCGAAGTCCCTGACAGCAGTGAAAGCGCCGACAGCAGCGAGAGCGTCCCAGCCGACCCGGTCAGCGGGGAGGCGGCTCCCGACAGCCCGGAGGACGGCGGCGATGGTTCAGATCTCACGGACGGCGGGGACGAAGCTCAGCCGGATACGGACGGCAGCGCGTTCATTCTCCCGAAAAACGACGGCGCAGTAAGGCTCACGCAGTATGCGGAAAGCGGCGGAATACGCGCCGTGACCGACAACGGCACGGAGTTTTTTTGCAGCGTTCCCGCAGGGACAGCCTCCGCCGGTCCGGTAACGCTTGACGTTTCGCAGGACGCCGAATACCGGCTGCTGAAAAACGACGAGGAGCAGTCTGATTTCAATTTTGGAAGCCCGATCACTGAAAAGGGCGAATACATTCTGCTTGTCACAGACGGCGACAGCGAAGAGCCTGCGGAATTCCGCTTTTCCATAATAGGCGAAAACGTGAGCGGGCTCACGGAATACACCGTCCCTGACGGCTGCGTTATCGTAAATGCGGCGTTTGGGAAAATCGGGATACGCTCCAACGGAAACTCCGCCGCCCTCGGCTCCGAGGGCGAATACAGCTTTGAAATCTCCTGCGGCGCATATAAATTCACGGAGAAATTCACGCTTGACAACACGCCGCCGGAATTCGCCGTGAACGGGCTTGACGAGAGCGGAAAAAGCATAGGCGGCACAGTATTCATTGAGCTTATTTCAGAGGACGTGGACGGCTACACGGTATTCCTGAACGGAAAGCCCGTGCAGAGCAGCCTTTCGCTCAGCGAACCGGGCAAGTACACGGTTGTCGTATACGACAAGGCGGGAAACAGCTCCGCGCAGGATTTTGAGATAGTCTATCAGATGAACGGCATGGCGGTGGTTTCTATAATCCTTGCGGGAGCGCTGGTCGCTGCCGGGGCAGTGTTCTTTATTCTTACGAGAAAGAAATTCAGCATAAGATAACGACTTTTTGAGGAGGTGAACAGAATGACTCCTGTGCTGCTGAGCAGCCTGGGCTGGCTGACGAACATTACAGATAAGATCGTTGATTCGCTGAGCTGGGCGTTTAACTTTTTTTCCACGCTGATAACATTTCTGTTCAACTTCATATTCTCCGTGGCGCTCCAGGGGATCGTAATAATGTTCGGCGCATTTTTGCAGAGCGTTCTGTTTTATCTGCTGCACCTTGTCGACATATTTCAGGAATTTTTCGACATCTTCGCCGGAACCCAGCCCGTGAAGAACAACGGCGAGGAAATGTATCTGCTTGACGTGTTCCTGACAAACGACGGAGTAAAGAAGGCGCTTGTCGCGGTGACGTTTATCGGCGTTGCGATATGCTTTATTTTCACGATGTACTCGGTGACAAAATCCATGGGCTCGTACGCCCTGGAGCATAAGCGCCCCGTCAGCCATATAATGAAAACGGCGCTGAAATCCTGCGTTGCGTTTATGATAGTGCCGGTTCTGATGTACTTCGGTTCGCAGCTTTCATCGGCTATCCTGATCTCCACGGAAAACGCGATAATCGGGGTGACCGGCTCGGACGAGACCCCGAAGCTGTCCACTATCCTGTTCCTGGCGGGAACTTTCGGTGACGATGACGAGCCTAACGCTTCGTATACCACCGGAAAGCGGGCGGCGTATTTCGGCGGCACAGGATACAGCGGCGAGAAAAAGAGCATCTACGACCCCGGCGATTACATAGTGGATTTCAATATGTATCCCTCGCTGGATCTTGATAATATCCAGGCGATATTCAAGAGCCAGGCCGACGACGTGGGGGTTTCCCAGAAGGCAGCCGACAGCCTGAAGGAAAACGG
The DNA here is from genome assembly GCA_934448295.1 of uncultured Oscillospiraceae bacterium. GTDB lineage: Bacteria > Bacillota > Clostridia > Oscillospirales > Ruminococcaceae > CAG-115. Next base: position 66,380 of record CAKSEY010000016.1, on the reverse strand, counting down.
CGAAAACGACTACGCCTTTTCGCTGGATCAGCTTTCAGACGATGCCCGGACCTTTCCGAACCTGTTTGAAAAACTCTACAATTATCCGCTGGTTTACGTTGCAAGCATAGGTGTGATACTGGTGATGCTCTGCTCGATGTTCGTATTTATCCGCAAAATTATCGAGCTGATAATTCTGTATATCACATCGCCGCTGTTCGTTGCCTCAATGCCGCTTGACGGAGGCTCTACATTCAGAAAATGGCGCGAGATGTTTATCGGGAAGCTGCTTTCCGGCTTTGGAATAGTTATCTCAATGAATCTCGTGATGATCTTTATTCCTATGATAATGAGCTCTAACTTCTCGTTTTCCAACAATGTAGCGCTGGACGCTACGCTGAAAATTATATTTGTGGTGGGCTGTATGTACGCGGCGTGGAAATCCAACACCACGATACTTGAGGTGATAAACCCGGAGGTCGCTGCGGCGGACCGCGCTTCGGCATTGGTCATGGCGGCGATGGTGAAGATGGCTGCCAACACCGCCAAGGACGCGGCAATGGCAGCGGCGACAGGCGGAACGAGCGTGGCTGCAAAGGGCGCTGCGTCCGCGGCGGGCGCCGCAGCAAAGAGCGCCGGCTCAGCGGCAAAGAGCGCCGGTTCAGCGGCAAAGAGCGCCGGTAACGCCTTCACCGGAGGCAGCGGCGGACCTGGTAATGTCGCTAAGCTCGGTCAGAGCCTGGGCGGCTCCGACAAAAAGGAAAATGAAGAAAAAAAGCAAGAATAAGCGGAGGGGAGGTTTCCGATAATGCCGATACAGTCGCTCGGAATTTTTGACAGCGTATTCGACTGGGTCTGCGACAAGCTTTTTGACCCGATAATAGAATGGCTTTCGAAAATACTCAATTCCATTTTTGAATGGCTTCTGAACAACATCGTCATTCCTCTGCTGATGCCTGTTTTTGAGTTTTTGTGGAATATCATCATTGCGAACGTTGCGGATATTTTCTTTACGTTAATTTACGGGGGATTCTGTCAGTGGCTGTGGATACTAGACCAGCTGCAGAGCGGTTTTGATATACTCATAGGCATGAAGGATATCACATATTACTCTGAAAGCCTTGGCAGAAAGGATCAGACGACGCTTCTGGAATACTTCATCAACAACGAAATAGTCAGGAACGCGCTTATATCGATCACCTTCATAGCGCTCTGCCTGTCGATGATTTTCGCGATTTATTCGGTCATGCGCTCAACGCTGGATTTTGATTTCGAGGGAAAACGTCCGGTGGGGAAGGTGCTAAACGCTGTGGCGAAGTCCATGATAGCGTTTTTGCTGGTGCCCACTATATGTATTTTCGGAATAAGCCTTGCGTCTATCGTTCTGAAGCAGACCTGCACCGCCATCACCGGCAGCGACGCTTCGCTGGGCAAGTGGGTGCTGGCGGTCTCGTCCATGGACGCGGGACGCGGGAATCCCCCCGCCTCGTTCATCAACCAGGCGACGGGTCAGATAGCGGAGCCGTGGGCTTCGCTGGTAGGCGGCAGCATGGATTATGTATCGTTTGGCACGCGTATACACATTTCCCGGGTGGACTATATCCTGGGCTTTGCGTCGATGATATTTATGGCAGTCATTATGGTGATCTGCCTGTTTACGTTCATAAAACGTATCTTCGATATTATTCTGCTGTACATCACCTCGCCGTATTTCGTATCTACGATAGTCCTTGACGACGGCGAGAAATTCAAGCGCTGGCGGGATACGTTCATCGCAAAAATTCTTGTGGGCTTCGGTTCCGTTATCGGGCTCAGGATCTTCCTGATGATGATACCGGTGATAATGAACGACCAGCTTGAAATTTTCGATTCCGTGGCGGGGAATATCACGGGCGGGTACATTATCCGTCTGGTGTTTATCCTGGGCGGAATGTATGCGGTTTACAAGTCCTCGACGCTGCTCACGGGTATCATAAGCTCAAGCGTTGCCGCAGAGGAAAACGCCAACAACGCCATCATGGCGGGACTTGTCGGCGGCGGCGCGATGAAGGGAATGAAAGCCCTCGCAGGCGCTGGAAAGAACGCGTTCAGCCAGCTCAGAACGGGGAAGAATTCGTTCAGCGGCGGCGCGGCGGCAGCAAAGAAAGCGACCTCCCCGAGGTTCACCGGAGGAAACGGCACAGCCAGCCCGGGCAGTTATTCCAGGAGCTTCAAGCCTGACGTCGGCGGCTCGCCCGGGGACGACAAGCTGAAAGACGCTCTCCCAAAGAGCGACAAGCCAAAGGACGGCAAGCTGAAAGACGCTCTCCCAAAGAGCGACCAGCCAAAGGATGTCAAGCTGAAAGACGACAAGCCAAAGGACGATCATATCAGCCAGAATATTCCGGATATGGAAAAGGAAATGAAGGAGGGGAAGGATTCCGGTCCGCTGAACAAGGCGGACGGTCTGAACGATATCATTTTCAATAACGGCAATATCCCGGACGGCTCCGAAGATGATTCGGGAACTGACTTCACCGGAAACAATGACGCGGACGACAGCAGATCCGCTGAGCCTTACGATAAATTTGACTATATTGATAACGAGCTCGGCGAAACGGGAAGCTCCGCTGAGCCTTTCAATAAATTCGACTATATAGATAACGCGCTCAGGGAAAAGGGCGAACAACTTCCGGACGAACCCGACAACAACACGAAGGAATCCGGGCTGCGGTATTCGGACGACGACTTTGACAATCAGATACATCACAAACGCTCCGGCGGGAATAATCTTGATAAGAAAAAACTCGACAGAATTTTCGACAGCATGGATACTTCGGAGGTTTTCGGCAAAATCAAGAATTCAGGCTTCGGTGAAGACCGTATGTCCGAAAGTATGGACAGCAGCAAGAATCTTTTTGACGACCGGGATAATGACGGATACGGCGAAATGACATTCGGCGGGCAGGACGGCGGAGAACCTCCGATCACGGAAGCCGCAGAGCCGCACGAAAACGTGACCCCGGACAATATTATCAGACGTATGAGCGAAGAATCCGGGAACGCCAGCGAGTTCAGCAACGAGGCAGGGAGCCTCAGTGGCAAGGTCTTCAACAGGGAGCACAGTACAGACGTGGTTCGCGGAGCCGACAGTCACAGACGCGGGCAGATAAACCGGAATGATTCAGCGGAACCGCGCGGACAGCAGAGCAGATTCACGGGCGGTCATGATGAGTTCATGGCGGTCAATATGTCGGACAACGTGCAGAATCCAGGGGCAGCCGTGTCTCCGGAGAGAACTTCCCGCGCGGCGGCAGCCCCGGAAATAGTCAGACCTGTGGAGCCGACGGCGGCGGTGAATTCGTTCAGCGCCAATACCCCCGGGGCGGCGGAAACCGCGCCGATTACCAGCGCCGCGAGAACCCCGGATATAGTAAGCCCGGTGGAGCCTGCGGCAGCGGCAATGAGCGCCTCCAGCGCCCGGAATACCGGGACAAACGCGGCGGCAGAGCCGAGACCCGGGGCCGCGAAAACTCCGGAGATAGTTAAGCCGGTGGATCCGACTGCGGTAAAGAGATCCGACCACAAAAACGACAGTGCGAAATTTTAGCGAAAAGGTGATTTAGCAATGCGAATAATTCCAAAGAAAACCAAGGTTGAAACGGAGATCTTCAAGGGCGTTTCGATCGTTGATATTTTGGTGGGTCTTTTCGGCGCATTTGTTTGCGTTGCGCTGATAACCTCGAATCTGCCGTACAGATGGTGGTTTGCAATAGGCGTGCTCATGGTGTTCGTGTTCCTGCTTATGCCGCTTGACGATGAAAAGGTGTATATGCTGTTTATACACTTCCTGCGGTATTTTGCGATCCCGCGCAGCTTTGCGGAGAAGAAAAAGGGCGGCGCGCTCAGCGTTGAGGATATCACCCCTTTCACCGGGATAGACGACCGCTACATAAACTACAACAAGGAATACTACGCAACGGTCATTGAGATTCCGTCCATAGAGTTCAGGTTCCTGTCGGAGTACCGGCAGAATTCCATAATCGACCACAATCTGGGCTCGATAATCCGGACGATAACCCAGGATCAGACCGGCGCCTTTGTGAAGATAGACCGCCCCGTGATATACGACGAGTATATCCGCACTGAGTTCGGCAAGATAGACGAGCTGAAAAAAGCGTTTATTGACGATATAATCAACGAGGAGGAGCTTACAAAGCGCGTTGAAATAATTTACGGCAGGATAGAGGATATCAGGAAGATAAACTTTGAGGACAAGGTATATCGCCCGTTCCACTATCTGGTGCTGTTCGAGTGCAAAAAGCCCATCCTGTCCGAAATGACCCGCAACGCCGTCGGGCAGTTCAGGAGCGCGGGGCTTGACGCGCGGCAGCTCAGGGGGAGGGAGCTTGCTATCTTCCTGAAATACCAGTACAGCCAGACCTTTGACGAGCGCGAGATAGACGAGATAGCCCCCGAGGACTATATGTCGTGGATAATCCCCAAGAAGATAGAATTCACCGCTAGAACGGTGAAATACGACGGGCTTATCACTCACAATCTGAAGATACTCGATTACCCCGGACTTGTGGGAAACGCGTGGGGCTACCGCCTGTTCAATATACCGAGCACCCGGGTGGTCATGAAATTCAAGCCGGTGGACCGTTATCAGTCCATCAAGCGAATCGACCGCTCCCTTGAGGAGCTGCGCGGTCAGGCGGAGCAGACCGGCAAGGTCTCCCGCCTGATGGAGATAAACGAGAACATCGAATCCCTGGCGGAGCTGCTCTCGATGCTCCAGAGCGAAAACGAATCGCTGTATGATGTCAACACCTATGTAACTATCTACGATTATGAGCTTACGGAGCGGTACAAGCGCTCTGCGGAGGGCAATGCGCCGTCCGTCGGCTCGTCCAGCTACGTTTCGCTGAAAAAGAAGGTCAAGCGCACCCTGTCCGAGGCAAGCTTCAAGACCCAGGATCTGTTCATGCAGACGTTCGGCGTTTATGCAAGCTCGAATATCTCCGCGCACGACGCATTTATGAAGAAGAGCCGGGGCATACACTCCTCGTCCATCGCGGCGGCGTTTCCGTTTGTTTACCCCTATCTCCAGGATAAGGACGGAATGTGCTTCGGCACCACCGGCGGAAACCCTGTATTCGTGAATTTCTTCCAGCGCGACAGCGAGCGCGTAAACAGCAATATGGCGATAATCGGTAAGTCCGGCTCCGGTAAATCCTTCGCCACCAAGACTATACTGTCCAATCTAGCCGCCGACAACAGCAAGATATTTATCCTCGACCCCGAGAACGAGTACGGCGCGCTGGCAAAGAAGCTCCACGGCAAGATGATAGACGTGGGCAAGGCTACCGAGGGAAGCCTCAACCCGTTCCAGATAATCACCGGAGTTTCCGACGACGAGGAGGGCGCTTCGAACAGCTTTAACGCGCATTTGCAGTTCCTTGAGGAGTTCTTCAAGCAGATACTGCCGGAAACCGAAAACGACGCGCTGGAGTATCTGAACAATCTTTTCCCGAGAATTTACGCCGAGCGCGGCATAGACGCGGACACCGACCTTTCAGCGCTCACCCCCGAGGACTACCCGATCTTCGACGACCTTTACGACAAGATACTGACGGATTTCCAGAGGGCATCCAGCGAGTATAACAAGAACAACCTGAGAATTCTGCTGAACTATGTGTCGAAGTTCTCCACCGGCGGACGGAACGCGCATCTCTGGAACAACCCGTCCACCATCACGACAAAGGAAAACTTCATCGCGTTCAACTTCCAGTCGCTGCTTGCGAACAGAAACAACACCATCGCAAACGCGCAGATGCTGCTGGTGCTGAAATATCTTGACAACGAGATAATCAAGAACCGCGATTACAACATCGCCCACAAGGCGAACAGAAAGATAATCGTAGTCATAGACGAGGCGCACGTTTTCATTGACGAAAAATACCCCATCGCCCTGGACTTTATGTATCAGCTTGCAAAGCGTATCAGAAAATACAACGGTATGCAGATAATCATAACGCAGAACATAAAGGACTTTGTGGGCACGGAGGAGCTCGCGCGCAAATCCACCGCGATAATCAACGCGTGCCAGTATTCGTTCATTTTCGCGCTGGCGCCGAACGATATGCACGACCTGTGCAAGCTGTATGAAAAGGCGGGCGAGATAAACGAGACCGAGCAGGATCAGATAATCAACAACCCCAGAGGGCGCGCGTTCGTTGTGACGGCGCCGTCCAACCGCACCTGCGTTGACATTGTCGCTTCAGAAGACCTGCAGGAATTATTTACGGAATGACCATGAAAAAACTTGTACTGCTGATTTGCGCGTCGGCGCTGCTGCTTACCGGCTGCGGCGCGCGGGAACAGTCGCTGCTCCAGGGTGGAAGGCTGCGCGCCGCCGTCACATCCGAGCTGGATGATTCCGAGGAGATAGCGGAGCGTATCGCGCAGGGGCTGGGCGCTCCTGCGGAAATATACTGGACAGACCGATACGCGGCGATGGAAATGCTGTCGAAGGGCAGCGCAGATATTGCGATAGGAGAGTTCAGCGAAACAAACGACCCGGGGCTAAGCTTCCTTATGACCCTGCCCGTAGCGCAGGACGTAATATACGTCGTCTGCGGCGGTGAGCTGGCTGTTACCTGCCAGGCTGACCTCGCGGGGAAAATAGTGGGCGCTTCGGGGAAGCTTCCGGAGAGTATTCTGCGTTCGCTGACCAGCACGGCAGCAGACGAAAAGCTGGTGTGCGATAACGCTGAGACCGCCGCCGGGCTGCTTGGCTCAGGGGATATGGACGCGTTCGTCTGCTTTGAAAGCGAGGCGCTGGAGCTGCTGGCGGGCAGCGACGGGCTTAGGTGCTGTATCCCCTCGGATATTTCTGCGGAGCGTTACAGCGTTCTGGTGCCGAAGGGAAAGCCGGAGCTATTCGGCGCGGTGAACGGCATTGTCGGAGAAATGATTACAGGAGATAAGTGATATGGGATATTTTGACGACCCGAAGCACAAAGCGCAATGGGAGAAAGAGCTTTCCGAGCTGCGCCAGGAAAAAGCGCGCGTCAAAGCCGGCCTGCCGCCGGTTTCAGATATGGCGGAGCGCTCCGCCAGCAGAAATATGGAAAAAACCGTTCCCGAGAATGATCTCGTCAGCGGGGAAATGTTCGATAGATCGCCCCGGGAAGCCGCAGCTTCTAATGATATTCCGGAAAAACAGGCGAAAGCCGGGGCTGAAAAGGCTGCCGTTTCCGAGGAGGTCAGGGCTGAAAAGACTGAACCCGCCGCTGTGCCTAAGAAGGTCAAGCCTGAAAAGGCAAAGGCTGCCGCCGTACCTGAGAAAGTCGAGCCCGAAAAGGCTGACAGAGAAGAGAGAACGGCTCCCCGGAGACCCGCCGCCGAGCGCGCCCATTCCGGAGAACCGCACCGCGTAAAAATCACCTTTGAGGAGCTTCTCCGCCGGGAGAACATGTATACGCCGCCTAAGCTCACGAAAAGACCGCGTTCGCCGGAACTTCAAAAAGAGGTTTCTCATGAGCTTTAAGAAAGCGGTCACAGCGCTTGCCGTTCTGGTTCTGACGGTTTTCTGTCCATTGCTTGAGTGCTTTGCGGAATCCGGAGACGAGAACGCGGAAAAGCCTGGCTTCTCCGGCGATCTGTCGCTGGTCACACGCAGCTACGACGAGGAAAACATGATGTACCTGTACACGTTTCCCGATGGCGCCGTGTTCTATTCGTCCGAGGTACTGAGCGGCTCCGGGAATTCCGCAGCGGTCTTTCTGGTAGGCTCAGAGGAAGAGGACGTCTCGATACTTGTGAACGGCGGCGAGGGATTCCTTGACCCGCAGAGCGAGTATTTGTTCAGCGAAAACGGCTCCTACGAGGTGACGGTCTCCCACGCGCTGCGAAACGGCAGCGGCTCAGTCCAGGCGCGCTTCGCGGTGGATATCGGGGAGCAGCCGGAGACTGCCGGGCAGACGGAAATTACGGGGAGAGTGCAGCTTGAGAGCATTGACGGCGAGAGCTTCCGGCACACGTTCATCAACGGCTCGGAGCTTGTCACGAATGTACTTGACGGCGAAACTGTCGGCTTTATGCCGAAGCTTGCCATACCCGAAGCGCTGATATGCTCGGCGACAAAGGACGGACAGGTTTTCGCGATTCCCTCAAGCGGGCTTATCACGGAGGACGGCGCCTACAATATGGAGTTCACCTGCTATGACGGCGACAGGGGAATGGAAAGGCGCACGTTTTCGTTTAACCTGTTCACCAAGCCGACAAATCGGCTCGGGATATATCAGCCGCCCTATGGCTATGAGATCTCCGGGGTGAAGCACGATGGCGAGACGGTCCCCGCCCTCAGCGGAAATTACACCCTGCTGGACTGCGACGGCGAGTATTCCCTGGAATACACGAACGGCGATGTTGTGACGAGGATGGTCAGGCTTACGCGCGACACAACGCCGCCGGTGCTTTATTTTAACGGAACGACCGACATCGTATTCAGCGAGAAAATAACCGTAACATCGGATACGGAATGTACTATCCGCGTCACGAAAAACGGTCAGGTGCTGGGAAGCTCCAACGAGCTGCTGGGCGCGGGTATATACCGTGTTACGGCGACCGACACCGCAGGGAATATCACGTCCGCAAGGGTGGAGATAAAGGCTGTGTCCGCCATCAATCCGCTGGATATCATAATTATAGTTATCGCGCTGGCTGTGGCTGCGCTGGTGTTTTTTTTCATTCAGAAGAACAGAAGGATTACGGTGAGATGAATGCGCATTTCGCTTTTTAAACGGATATCGGCGGGTCTGCTCTGCTGCTGTACGCTGTTTGCAAGCGGCTGTTTTCCGGTTTATTCGATAGTGGGCAAGGAGGAATATAATTACTACGGCGCCAGCGGCTCCCTTGATCTGGAAGTCACCATGAGCGATCAGAAGCAGGTCGTCAGCGGAGAATATCCCGATGGGACGAGGGCGTTCATATTCAAGAACTGCACCTATGAGGCGGATATATCGGATTTCAGCCTTATCGACCTGTGCGGCAACGTCAGCCTTTATTACTACACCGGTGTTACCGTGCTGAACGACAAGCCCGATGAAAACGGCAATACCGAAAACAAAAAGGGCTATTACGACCCCGTAGACCCCAGGCTGAAGTTCAGGTATTTCTGGACGGTCGCCGGGTATAACTTCGTCACCGGAGAATATTTTGAAATTGAGAGCCAGAAATACGACCCGGTAAAGGACGCGGGAAAGATGAACGGAAATCCTGTCGTCGTATATAAAGGAGTCAGCGAAACCACATATCTTATCAATGTGGGCTACTCCTTCATCCTGTTTTCTCTTAAAAGCCCGGTGGAATCCGGGAGCAGCGACGGAAGCGGCACAAATCCATCTTCGCCCATAAGGATCCCGAGACCCGGAATAGGTATAACGAACCGGCAGCTTGACTACATAAAAACCTCTTCGTCCACAGGGACGCTGGACAAAAACAACTACAAGCTTTCTTCAAAGAAAACCTGGAAATTTGACAGCGACAACAAGGAATCAATAAGAAAATACCTTGGTATAAAGGGAAGCAGCGACAAATTCTGCTGTACGGATATTGCGGTAAAGAACAACAGCGATCCCAAGGACCTTAAAATTGCGGCTTCCTTTATGAAGCTGCCCGATGATGAAAGCAGCTACGATCAGGATAACGTAATGATGGAAGTCCGGCTGCAAACCGATGGTGACGGTCAGCGGTCCATCAAGCTGCATAAAAAGCAGAAGGGTCTGCAAACCGTAAGGGGCGGAAATATCCTTTCCTCGAATTATACTGCAGGAAACTGCGTTTATGTCCTGGAGGAAAAGGACGACAAAATTAAATTTGGTATCGACAACAGAGACCGTAAAACTGACTTCAAGGTCTCGCTGGATAAAAACGCGGGCAAAGACGGGAATAACGTTTTGCAGTCCTTTTCTGTCAAGGACTGGGTTTATTGGTATAATGGCGCTCGCTTGGTTTCAAACGAACAATCGGTTCTGGAGCTGGTGTTCAAGAACAGGATAGCGTATTATAAAATTCAGCGAAAATCCGGCACCCTTGGCGTTATCGAATATGACGCCGTTCACATCAGGACATTTTCCATCAGCGATTTCTGCTCTAACTATCTTTCATCTGACGATATCCCGTCCATCGGATACAAAAGCTCGGGGGTATTAAGGCTCGCGTCTACCACTGAGGGATTCCTGCGTATCTATTCTTCGGGAAAAATAGCGTCGTCGTCCGTGAAAGGCGCGGATTTCTGCTCTTTCGACTATGGAAACAATATCGCCGTCATCGGATTCAACGAATTCACCTTCGATAAAACCGTGCGGTATTTCGATAAAAACGGAAAGGAAACCAGCGTTTCCAAATCCAAAAGTGAGTTCACGCTGGCTCAGCTTCCGTTTGCAACGATAAGAATAATTTAGGGCGGCGCCGCTTTTGGTACGGCATAGCCCTGGAAATCAGACAAAGGAGAATTATTATGACGCTCAACAAGAATTTAGACGGAACCGCCCTTACGATCCAGATAATCGGCAGGCTTGACACGGGTACTTCGCCGCAGCTTGAGGCGGAGATCACGTCGTCCATCGGCGGGGTAAGCAAGCTGACGCTTGATTTTGCAGAGCTTGAGTACATCTCGTCCGCAGGACTGCGCGTACTCCTGAAAGCCCAGAAAGCGATGATGAAGCAGGGCGAAATGGTGATAATAAACGCCAGCGAAACCATCCGGGAGGTCTTTGAGCTTACCGGCTTCATAGATATCCTGACCATTGCCTGACGGCGGAATTCCGGGTACCTGCGGCGCAGGGCAGCCCGGAAAGGTTACACAGTATTAGGCTTTCGGAGGAACGACTGATGGAAAAAAGGATATTTAACGCCGAGACGATAAATCTTGACGAGGTGCTTGAATTTATCGACAGTCAGCTCGAGGAGAGCGGCTGCACCATGAAAACGCAGATGCAGATAGACGTCGCCGCCGAGGAAATATTCGTTAACGTGGCGCATTATGCCTACAAGCCGGATATCGGCCCCGTGGAGGTCTGCGTTGAACTTAAGGACGACCCGCGCAGGGTCTGCGTAACGTTTGTTGACAGGGGCAGACCGTTCGACCCCCTTGAAAAGCCCGACCCGGACGTTACGCTTTCCGCTGAGGAGCGGGAGGTCGGCGGGCTTGGGATATACATGGTCAAGAAAACAATGGACGAAGTCAGCTACGAGTTCTCGGACGGTCAGAATCGTTTGACGATGGTGAAGAATTTCTGAACGGATTTTTGTGAAATATTGTGTTACGAAACAAAGCTGTATCCGTATAAAACCATGTAGAGTTGTATCGCATTTTATGTGGTTCAAGCTGATATTTTTGCGAAGAGAACCTGGTAAAATAGGCGGCGGGGCTATCATTTTCGGCTCCGCCGCTGGCGTGTTCTCTAAAGGAGAGCTGTATGAACAGAATACAGTACACGATAATTCTGATAAGCGTTACCATAGCCTGGTCGGCTGAGATAGTGCTTATGAAAAATATCCCCGGGAGCGTGTCGCCCTTTGCCGTGCTTGCAATGACGAACGGCATAGGCTCCCTGCTGCTGGGGGCGGTGTTTTTCAAGCGCATAAAGGCGAATATACACAAGCGGGATCTGCTGTACGCCCTTATTCTTGCGGCAATGAACGTGCTGTACAACGCGCTGATAATCGTTGCGCTGAAATATATGGACTCCGCCACCGGCTCGGTCATAATTTCCTTTACCCTCGCCATTATACCGGTGATGATGGTGATAATGGGCAGGAAGATCACCTCGAGCAACATTATTGGCATGATAATCGTTATGTCCGGCGTGGTGGCGGCGGGAAACGTGAGCCTTGACGCCTCAGCCCTGACGGGGCCGATCATTATGATAGCCGTGTGCTTTATTCGGGCTTTCTACATAATCAAGATGAATGACTTTGCAAAGAAGTCCGACGCGGCGGTGCTTACGGTGCTCATCGGGTTTATGGTGACTGTCATATCCTTTGCGATATGGTTCATAATTCAGCCGGGGACGTTCTTCGCGATAGAATACTCCCAGGAAATGCTGGCGAGCGTTTTTATGGAGGGCTACTTTATCTGCGGCTATGCGGTGCTCCTCAATATTTCCGCGCAGAAATACGCGTCTCCGGCAACATGCAGCGCGATCTATTCCTTCCAGATAATTTTCGCGGTGATACTTTCCGCGATAATACCGGAAATGCTGGGCGAGGCCGTCCCCATAACGGCGGAAAAGGCGGTGGGCTGTGTGCTTATCGTGTGCGGAGCGATATTCTCCGAGCTGGACGTAATGGCGCGCCTGCACAGAGGAAAAGGGGACTCGAATGCTTGACACATCTAAAATGAGCACTGGCAGAAGGATAGCCTTCGTTATCGTGCTGAGTATAATATTTGTTCTGGTCGCCGTTCCGTTTAAGGTGCTGAATCTCATTCCGGGCATAACCGAGATACGTCCCGTGGACTGCCTGAATATGCTTTTCGGCGTGATGTTCGGAATTTACGGCGCGCTTGGCTGCGCCATCGGGAATATCATTGCGGATATTCTGGGCGGTACGCTGACTATAAGCTCATGGGCGGGATTTGTTTCAAATTTTGTGGGAACATATCTTGCATATATTTTATGGTATGGTATAATAAAGGAGCGCCCCCGCATAAGGAACCTGAAACAAGTCGCGGCGTTTACGCTGGTTTCTGCGGCGATAGGCATAGTTATCGCCGGGATAGTCACCTTCGGCGTGGAGCTGAGCTATCCCGAGGTGGACGGAATATCCCTGTTCGTGCAGATATTCCTTAACACGCTGGGATTCTCTGTGATACTGGGAATGCCGCTTGTGATAATGCTGGAGGAGGTTTACGGCATTAAGGGGTGCGTACCAAAAAAATATCTGGAGGAAAAGTGATGGCAGGGCTGATAGTTCCCGGATACGGCGGGAAATGCTGCATAGGCGGAAAGACATATTTCTATAAAAAAGCGGGACTGAATGACGCCGCAGACATAGCCGAAATATACAAGCAGACAAAAATTGACAAGGGCAACTATATGGACAGGTTAGACCCGTTATCCCCCGAAAATTTCGGGAAAAAGGGCGGCATGTTCATTGTGCTCGACCAGAAGGGCATAGAAGCGGAGATCGCCGGGGAGCATAATTTCTGGGCTATTTTCCGGACGGAGGACGGCAACGCCGCAGGCAGCTTCTGGTTTTCGCTGGAGAATGAAAGCTACGCGGGTCTGAAATACGAGCATATGCCCCGTACAGTCTACCCCAGGGAGATAATCGTTTCCAGGGAATACGGCGGGAAGAATCTTGCGAAGGTGATGTACTATACCATAGCGGGAGCCATGCTCAACGCGGGTTACGCCATGGGCGCGGCGGATCTGTACAAGGTCGTGGGGTATGACGCGGGCAGCGGCAGGGTAGACCTGGACATGGTAAACATGCCAAGCCGGCGGTCTATCGAAGCTATCGGGGCGGAATTTGCCGAGCCGCTGCCCGTGAAGGAGATAGTCCTTGACGGCATAACGGTGTATATCGAGCCGCAGATGTACCTGTTTTACTACGACAGGATACGCAAGGGCTGCGAGGAATATTTTGCGGACAATGATATAACGGTTACAGAGGGTGAGACTACATGAAAGGGATTCGAAACAAGATTCTGAAAAAAGCGCTGGCGGTTGTGGTGGCTTCGCTCACGGTCTGCATACTTATATCCTACTTTGCCATCGACAATATCAGCAAAAATGCGGACAGCACCAATCGGGAAAGCAGCGAGCTTGCGGCAAAGAGCAGCTCCGTCGCCCTGGTGGAGCAGGCTACCGCCCAGGCGGTGGAATATACCGAAAGCGCTTCCCTGGCGATAAGGTTCAAGATGCAGGGCATAACCTCCGCGCTGGAAATGGTGAGCGGCGGTATCACGGATATTTACCGGAATCCCGAAAACTATCTTGAAAGACCCTACAAGCACCCGAAGGATTCCCCCGCCGATACCTTTTGCATGCAGTGGGTGCTCCCGGAGGGGGTGGAAATGAGCGGCGATATCGAACGTGAGACCTATCTGCTGGGAAACGCCGAAAGCCTTTTCGCCAACACGCTCAGCACTTACAGCAATATCCTTTCCGTTTACTATACAAGCAGCACGGGGATAAACATAGGCTACGACGACACCGCCCAGACCAAGCCCGAGTATTTCGACGGAAGAAATTCCGGCTGGTTTACGAACACAAAGGAGAGCGGCGGTCTTTACATATCCGAGCCATATGCGGATTCATTCGGCAGGGGCTTCATGATAACGGCGGCTGTACCCTGCATTGGCGATAACGGGGAGTTTTACGGCTCCTGCGGCATTGATATACTTATCGCCGACCTCAATGAAATTATCGGCGGCATTAATTCCGGGAAGGAAAGCTACGCCGTTCTGGCTTCCTCCAACGCGGTGATATGCGCGCAGGGGCTTACCGGGGAGAATCCCGGCGACCCCGCCGCCCTGTTTGGGGAAAACGGCGCGGAGATCCTTGCCGACATACAGCGGAATGAAAGCGGGATACTTGAATCCGTTATAAACGGAAACGAGGTATACTGCGTCTATTCCCATGTGGGAATCTCCGACTGGATAATGATCCTGGTGATGTCCAGGGACAAAATCGTTGAGCCGTCCGTGGAGCTTGAGGGCTCGATACACGCCCTGGCGGAAAAATTCCTCACCGAGCAGAACGGTCAGATGCTGAGAATAGTTTTGCTGTGGACTGTGGTCGTAGCAGCGGTCATCGTCACGGCGGTATTTGTTATCGGCAAGCTTGCCGACAGCATTTCCAGCCCTATAATAAAGCTGTGCGGGGCGGTCGAAAAGGTCGGCGGCGGGGAGCTGAAATACGACTGCGAGATAAAAACCAACGACGAGCTGGAAAAGCTGTCCGACAGCTTCAGAAAAATGACGGAATCGCTGAACGAATATATCGAAAACTACGCCAGGGTGACCGCCGACAAGGAGCGTATCTCCACCGAGCTTAACGTGGCGACCCAGATACAGGCGGATATGCTGCCGAGAATTTTCCCGGCGTTCCCGGGGCGGAAGGAATTTGATATTTTCGCCACCATGACCCCCGCAAAGGAGGTCGGCGGTGATTTCTACGATTTCTTCCTGATAGACAGCGACCACCTTGCCGTGGTGATGGCAGACGTTTCGGGAAAGGGAGTTCCGGCGGCGTTGTTCATGGTCATTGCCAAGACGCTTATCAAGAACCGGGCGCAGCTCATAAACGGCGAGAAGGAGAACTATTCGCCTGCGGATATTCTTTCGTATGTGAACGAGCAGCTCTGCGAGGGCAACAAGGCGGATATGTTCGTTACCGTATGGCTCTGTATTGTTGAGATATCCACCGGAAAATGCGTCGCCGCCAACGCAGGTCACGAGTATCCTGCGATAAAGCGGGCGGACGGAGAGTTCGAGCTGGTCAAGAACAGGCACTCGCCGGCTGTGGCGGTTATGGAGGGCATTAAATTCAGGGACATTCAGTTTGAGCTGAACCCCGGGGACAGCCTTTATGTTTATACCGACGGCGTGCCCGAGGCGACCGACAGCGAAAATCAGCTCTTTGGAACGGACAGAATGATCGCCGCCCTGAACGAGTTCCCGGACAGTTCCGTTTCCGGGCTTCTCGACAACGTTAAGGAGCATATTGACGCGTTCGTGGGAGACGCGCCGCAATTCGACGATATTACCATGCTCTGCCTGAAATATTTCGGGAACATCGGCAATGATAATACGGAAGGCTGATAATTTTATTACAAGCTGAGCGGCAGTTGTGAAACTGCCGCTTAATTTGTGGTCTTTTATATTCAGAAAACTGCTTCCGCCCCCTTGACAGAAGCAGCTTTTTTTGCTATAATTACACTGTAATCAATTACGGTGTAATTATAGAACAAGAGGTGAGATAATGGCGTTAAGGGACAGCTCTTTGGACGATAAGATCATTTCAGCCGCATTAGAGGAGTTTTCGGAAAAGGGCTTCACGGGAGCCTCTCTGCGGAAGATCGCGGAGAAAGCAGGAGCGACAGTCGGCGCTATACAGACCCGATACAGCTCAAAGGACGAGCTTTTCGTAAGCCTGCTAAAGCCGTTCCTGGGTGAGATAGAAGCGCTTTTCCAGGGAGTAAGGTCGGATTATTATTCCGGCGCAGAGGGGGATATACTGGCTCAGCTTGAAGCCTCCATGCGGCATGAATCCGGCGCGATACTCCGCCTGATATTCGACCATTACCAGGAAACGGCGCTGCTCCTTTACCGCAGCGCGGGCAGCAGCCTGGAGCGTTATTTCGACAGGCTGGTCGAGAGCAAGATAAGGGAAAGCGTGCTGTTTTTTCACCATGCGGGCTATTCCGGCATAGACGAAAGGCTGCTGGGACTTCTGATCTCCACGCAGTTCGACAGCTACCGCAGGATAGTCGCCGAATGTCATGACCGCAGTTCAGCCGAAAAGCTCATGCACTCGCTGATGACCTATCACCTTGGCGGCTGGGACGCGCTCTTTAAGTCGCCGGACGGTTTTCCGGCAGCCGGCAAAAAAACACAGGAGGATATGTGATGAAATATAACGGCTTCTATTACTTTATGTTCAAGGGCTCCATGAGAAAGGTCATTGCGGAGAATTACGGCGATAAGTATGCCGCAGAGATCATGAAAAAAAGCGGGCAGGTCTACCGGGAGCTGGTAGCCGGGGCGGACGATATCGGCGGCGATAATCCCATGGCGTACAACGAGCTGTTCGCACTCGTATTCGTTGCGCCGTACATAGCCAGCGAAAAGAAGATTCCGCCGGAGACCGTGCAGGAGATGATGCGGCGTTCGCTCTATCACATCAAGTGGTATTTCGGCAGGACAGACCTCAACACCGCGAAGGGAAAGGCGGAGAACAAAAAGAACATCGTAAAGTACGTCAGGTGGTACACCCCGGAAAAGGAAAAGCAGTACCCCACGTCCTTCAAGGTGGATTTTGTCGGGCAGCCGCACGAGGGCGCGTGCTATTACAGGATAACCCGCTGTCCCATCTGCTCCTACGCGGAAAGGCTGGGCGTGCAGGAGCTCATGCCGCTGTTCTGCGAGCTTGACGAGGTAATGATAACGCTCCAGCACGGCGTTCTGCACCGCGAGAAAACCATAGCCTCCGGCGGGGAATACTGCGATTATTACATAACCGGAAACCGCGAGTGAGCGGCGCGTTTTTTCGCCAGCGGAGGGCTGCATTAGGCAAACCGCGTCCTGGTCAAATACGCCGAGGGTTTCCGCCATCGCGGACGGCAGCGGCAGTCACCTGCCGGGATATTCCAATAACCAGTCTTTGAGATCCCAGCTGACAAAACGCGGCTGGAAGCCGTCGCCGAGGTCTGTATCAACAATGCCCACGGAGCCGTAGTTTTTCCCCTTGCACATCAGCACCGCGTACATTGTACAGCCGAGCGAGCCTATCATCAGTGCGCCGTTCAGTATCGCGGCAAGTATTTCGTCATACCGTTCGTCGTTCAGTTCAGCCTGACTGCACAGCCCTGCAAATTCGGAGCCCATATCCGTCTTATCCAGGAATACCTCGCCGCTTTTCCGGCGCAGCCAGAAAGCGCTTTCAGCTTCCGCCCTGTCAAGCGGGAACAGCGTTAAATCAGATACAACGCCGCCGTTTCCGTATTTCGTAAGTAGATCCACATAGCTTTCCGGAAGAACGATATCGTATTTGTTCTCAAATTCTCTGACGTATTTTATATTTAAGACCGGCTGGAAATTATGCTTTCTGGCTTTCGCCAGCAATTTTATGTCCCTAAGAGCCATCGGAAACGGCGCTCCCTCCATGTTGTATTGTATTGTCATTATAACACGCGTGGAAGAAAAATCAATAAGAACGTGGAAAATCCCCGGAACAGCCTGTTGAGCCGTTCCGGGGAATCGCCATTGTTAGGGTAGAGTATTTACAGCGTCATATTGCAGCAAGCAAAATCGGCGTCGATATAGTTCGCGATGAACCTCGCCCTGAAATGCCGCTCGCTGCACAGCCCTCCGGCGGTTTCGGATACGTTGGTGTCCTCCGGCAGAACGAATTTTACGCATCTTACGGTAACATCCCGGCAGGAATCTCCGGAAAGCGCCGGGATAGTCATAGTTTTCATGCCGCGGCTGTATTCCGTGCCCTCGCTGTCGGTTTCGGTGATGACGACCGCCAGCGCCACGCGCTTGTTCGGGCAGACGTTATTCAGCGTTACGGAAAGCTGCAAAATGCGCCCCAGCGATTCCATGCCAAGATCCCCGGCGTCGATCTCCACCGAGTCCTCGCAGCCGCCGATATCCACAGCCACCGGCTCCGGGCAGGCCTCGGGGTATACGTCAGTGCCGCAGTCCACCGTTATTTCCGGAGAGGGGAAGGTGACAACGTTGCCCTCCGCGTCGTCGTAGTCGATGGATTCGTTCACCTCGATAGCGCCGGAGCACGGCCCGATGTGCTCCACGGTGAATTCCAGCGCCGCCCCCTCGCTTTGGGTAACGCCCAGCTCGTCTATCCTCCACAGCAGGGAATTAGACCCCAGCAGGCTTGCCGTCCCCTTTGTGGGGGCGGAGAGCGAGGTTATCCTGAAGCACGGGGAGACCGCGTCGTTTATTACGATATTTGTCGCGCCCGGCTTTGAGATATTGCGCACCAGATCATCAAACAACTCGTCAAGCTCCGCGTCGTCCGGGGTGATGGAGACATAGGCGGAGTCCGGGTCGGACGCCCAGTCGTTAAGGGCCTGCACGTCGATACCGCCGTTCCCCGAAAGACCTATGCAGTAGATGGTGATCCCCTGAGCCCTTGCAGCGGCGGCGACAGGCGCGGGATCGCCTCCCACGGTCGTTATGCCGTCAGTGAACATGACCATCACCCGCGCGTTATTGGACGAGGGGTCGAAAAGCTGTACCGCCTTTTCAAACGCCTCGGAATGATTGGTAGACCCGCCCGCCGTAAGCGCGTTTACCGCCGCGTCCAGGTCGGCGACCGAGGTGATTAGCTGCGTATCCTGCACGGCGTTGGTGGCGAAGCTCACGACGCCTATGCGGCTGCCGTTTCCGATGTGGACGTCCTGCGCGCCGTCCGTGGATTCGTCAATAATGCTGATGAACTTTTTTGCCGCGCTTTTCAGGTTTGTAAGGGGACTTCCCGCCATACTCCCTGAGCGGTTGAGTATCAGCACAATGTCCGTGGGGTTTGACATGATGTCGGGTTCAGCCGCCAGGGACAGCCTTATATTAAATGAGCCGCCGCATTTAATGCCTGCGGCGCTCAGTTCTTTATTAGATGCCGTTATGCCCATTATATATCGCTCCTTCCTTTCTGAGCTGGTTATCAGCCCAGAATAATATATGGTCACCTCTAAAAACCTTGTTTGAGTGAAAATGTGTATAGCACACCGCCTGCTTCTTCAAACCTCCTCGTAAGGCATACAGCCTTACTTCGTCGGCTTTCATCGCATTCGGTGCACTCTACCCATTTTCCCTTTTCAAACCGGCTTTTAGAGGTTTCCTGATAAAACTCAAGCGCAGACTGGAATTTGCCTGCCGCTCTTGACTTTTCGATGATTCAGCGGTATAATAGAAGTGGTTTTTACAGGAAAGTATGAAAAGGATGTGGAGGGTCAATATGAAGAAATTAATGGCGGCGCTGACGGCGTCGGCGATATTTGCGGCCTCTGTGGGCGTTACCGCCGCTGCGCAGACCGGGCAGAAAAAGGTAACTGCGGTTATCAGCAGCAGCGAGGTGCAGCTTAACGCAGAGCTTTACACGGGAAGCTACTACTGGGGAAGCTGGTATTCAAACTGGAACTGGAATCACTATTCCCCCATCAGCGACTTTATCGACAGCGAGGGCAGATATACCATCGCCTATTCTGACGGAAAGAACGTGCACGTTTCCCATATCAGCGACAACGGGGAAATAGAGGATGACATAAAATTCAAACAGCCCATGTCTGTGGTCGGCGGAGTTGCCTGCGACGACGGCGGGAATTTCTACGTCGCCTGCGGAACTGAGGACGAGGCGGGCACCGGGGACGTCTGCACGTTTGCAGTCTATAAGTACGACAGCACGGGGGCTCTGCTTGGCAAGGGGGAATATTACCCGAACGATACATACTGGAGCACCCGGGTGCCCTTTGACGCGGGAAACTGCGCAATGGTTTTCCAGGGAGACCTGCTGATATGCTCCTACGCCCGCGAGATGTACAGCGGACATCAGTCCAATGCGGTGTTCTGCGTTGATACGGCGACAATGACCGAAAACCCCATGTATGACAGCTATGTCAGCCACTCCTTCGACCAGTCCGTCGCGGTTATCGACGACAGCACGGTCGCTTTTGCAGACCACGGCGACGCTCACCCGCGCGGATTTTCCGTAAACGTCCGCAGCGATACAAGCACGCCCATGAGGGGACACAACAGCAGGGGGACTTTTGTTCCGTTCAGTTTCCCGGGCAGCATTGGGGATAATTTCACCAACGCAAGGCTGACCGAGATCGCGGCTCTGGACGCGGGCATAGCGCTGGTGGGCTCCTCGGCGAAATCCGCTTCTTCGGACTATGAGAGCGAAAAGCAGCAGCTTTTCATGCAGGTCATCGACGAGGAAACCGGCGAGAGCCTGCTCGATGGCTCCGCGCGGGCAAACGGCGACAAGGGTATACTGTGGCTCACCGACTACACGGACGGCAGCGAGGTCAGGGCTTCCGCCGCGGCGGCGCTGGACGATTCCCGCATGCTTGTGATGTGGGAGCGCTGGAACGACAACAGCCTTGTGAATTCCTATTACTCCATCGTTTCCTCTGACGGAAAGATACTTGTGGATTCAGTCTCTATGCAGCACGCTATGCTCAACGGCGCGGAGGAGCTTAAGGTAGACGGCGATATCGCAAAGTGGGTCTACGCGGACGGCGAGGGCAATGACGCGACTGTCTACCGCCTTGATACCTCAACGGTCAGCAGCGACGTGCTGAAAGAGGCGGCAGTCGAGCTTTCCTATACCGAGAAGGCGTACACCGGAAAAGCCCTGAAGCCCGCTGTCACCGTAAAGTACGAGGGAAAGGCGCTCAAAAACGGCACGGACTACACCGTTTCCTACAAGAACAACAAGAACCCGGGCACTGCAACGGTCACTGTCAAGGGCAAGGGGGAGTATTCCGGCACCGCAACAGCCACGTTCACGATAGTCCCGAAGGCTATCACGGGGGTTAAGGCGGTGCGGACGACGAAGTCCAAGAACACCATAACCTGGAAATCCGCAGCGGTGGACGGTTACGAGGTACAGATAATCAAGTGGGTCAAGGACGGGTATTACTATTATCAGGACAAGACCGTGACCAAGACGGTCAAGCAGGCGAAATTCGTACACAATGCCGGGAAAAAGAGCGGCGTAGTATTCCAGTACAATGTTCGCCCGTTTGTTAAGGTAGACGGCGTGAAGCTGTACGGCGAGTGGTCGGACAGCGTGAATCCGTATTATAACTGGTGAAATTAAAACAGGCTCTGGTTTTCTCCAGAGCTTGTTTTTTTTATTTTTCAGGTTGATTTTCAAGACCAGGTATGCTATAATGTATCTGATAGTTAGCGCGGAATAACCGGCGCGGATAAGCAGGAGGAAAAAGTTTGGGCAAGCATGTGGAAATAAGCGAGCTGACCAGGGTCAGCGCCAGTGTGAACGAGTGGCTCAGCCAGCGGTACGGCGAAAAGCAGGCAGGCGAGATCTGGAGCGCCACCTGCCGTCAGTACAACGAATATCTGAAGGATCTCCCGGACTACGGCGGCAGGAAGAACGCCCATGCGCTGGCGATCTACGGCGCTCTGGTGATACTTGCGATGTATCCGCAGCTCCCCGACCACCCGCCGGCTGAGGAGCTCCAGGAGTTTGTGCAGGAGATATTCATGGCGCCGTTTGTAAAGCTCGGCAAGGTGATAAATCTCAACCGCAGGGCTGATATGAGGCTTATAAACATGGTGTTCCAGAAGGTCGGCGACAAGGACCGCAAGCAGATAAAGCAGTACCCGCAGACGTTCTGCAACCTGGGCGAGCCATTCGACAAGGAGCACGGCGCCGCACGGTACAGCTTTTCCCAGTGCCCTAACGCGGAATTCGCAAAAAAGCACGGCATGCTGGAGCTGCTGCCGGTGTTCTGCAACTCGGATTTCTGGGGGATAGGCTGCCTGCACGGCACGCTTATCCGGCAGGGGACCTGCGGAAACTCGGACAGGTGCGACTACTGCGTTGTCGGCTCTGAAAACCCAATGGCAAAGGAATACGAAATAATCAAGGACGATATGGGATTCCTGGTCAGCCGGAAAAAGCAAGACAAAAAGTGAGCGCAGCCCCGTAATTCAGCCTGGAAAAGGTCGTATTTCCTTGACAAAATCTGCATGATGTGGTATAATTGCTATAACAATATGGCAGCCATTGACATGGCGATTTTTTGGAGGATAACATGATCTCGACAAGGCAAAGCATTATTAAAAAGCTGGTGTGCATACTCCTGGCGGTATGCATGGTCATTGGACTTATGCCGGTGATGTCGCTCCCCGCCCGCGCGGACGACAGCCCCAACACCATCGGCACGCTGGAGGACGGCACGCCCCGTTATGGCAACGGCTGGATGTGGGACGGCAATCCCAGTAAAACGCGCGGCACGCTCACACTTTTCGGCGCGAATATTAACGCGGGAAGCGATGATTTCCGTTCTGCGTTTACCTACGATGGCGATATATCAATTGAGCTTGTGGGTTACAACAAGGTGAGCTCGGCTGCCTCGAATGCGGTATTTGCGGGTATAAATGGCAATTGCGCTTACATAAGCGGCTCGGGCGTTCTGGAAATAGACTGCCCTTTTGGCTCGAATGTCGAAATAAGCAGCGGCTATATCAAATCTTCCGCTGCGGAGCTTTTAGGCAACTACCTTTTAACGATGAACGGCGGCTGCATAATCGCGCCGTACGCAACATCATATAATGTCAAGATCAATAAAGGCTATCTGGACGTCAAAGCCATCAGTCAAAAAACAGATGTTTACGGCGGCTACCTTAAAGCGAAAGAAGCATTGAATTCTTCCTATCTGCGGATTCAAAACAGCGTTGTTGAGATAACGGGACAGATGGCCGGTTTTGTGGATTTTTTGAAAGAAAATAGTGTTTTTATCTATAACGATACGATGTGGAGCGGTCGTTTCAACGAAAGTGGGAATGATTATAAAAACAACATTTACAGGCATTTAGTCGATAGTACGACAGTTGTTTTGTGCCAAGAATACATTGACGTAGCTGACACTGTTATCAACAAGCAGAAAAGGGGCGTTTACTCTGAAAAACCCGTTAAAATAGAGGAGGGCGGCTATTTCTTAGGCGGCAACTATTTCAAAATTTCAGACGATGATTATGCCATTTATGCAAGCGGTACAGGGGATACTCAGATAACTTACGACGCTGCGATAGTTACAAACGGCGGAAAAGGCATTTATCTTGATAATGCAAAGCTTGGCGACGGCACCACCGCTGTAAATGTAAACGGCGGCGACAACGGTACTGGCATAACCCTTGAAAACTCTTCAACAGGAAATGGTTCCACGCTTGTCGCGGCGAATTCTTCGGTATATCTGTCGGACGGAAGCACGGTAGGCGAAGGCTCTGATGTCATTTCAAACTGCTCTGCCCAGGCGGATTTCGGCGATTTTACGCTGAGCGAAAACAGCTGTATGACGATCTGCAGCAGCTCGAAAGATACCTTTAATATAGATAAAGGCAAGATAAACGGCAGCCTTACTTATGCGTCTGAAAACGGCGGCATAAATATAAATATTTCTGATGATAACTCTACGGGGACAACGATCGGTTTATATTCGATGATAGCGGCGTATGTATCAGACGGCAAGATCCTCAAAAACGAATGGTATGTCCCTACGCACACGTTCTATTATGCGGATGATATCGGCACGGAATTCAGAACCACCACCGACACGGCTTTCAAGCAGCATACGGCGAAGGCGGTATATTACGGCAGGGAACTTCAGCCGCGCCTTGACGCCGATGTGTATGAAGACGATAATGGCGAGCCTGTGGAAAGCACCGCCAGTATGTCTGCGGGCGGGAATGATACGGCGCAGTTTGTGATAAGCTCAAGCTGCAAAATCACTAGTCCCAACACAGATGTCACGGCAAGCCTTATCACGCCTTATGGGCAGACCTCTCAGAACGCTGGTTTTACGATGAACATCGTTGGCGGCAACGACAAGCGAATTATGGTTGAAATGAAGCTCAACGGCGCTGTTGTCCCCGGAAAATATAAGGTATGCGTAAATTACAGCGATAGGTCGTGCGAATTCCCAATCGAGCTTACCAACAGCGGGCTGGATACTCCGCAGATGGATTTTACCGCAGGCTCGGGCGCATGGGACTATTACAACATCAACCAGGAATCCAAGAGCTTTACAGGCACGGACAGCAACGTCACCGACGGCAAAGGCTGGGCATGGTACGGCGCGCCCGCGGAGAGCGATGGCTACGATAAGTACACCCTTGTGCTCAACAACTTTAACGGCATGGGCGACCACCCCATAAAGCTGCCCGCTGGCTCAACGATAATTCTCAAGGGAATTAACACCATAGCCACCCTGGGCAGCGGCATAGTGTGCAGCGGCAGCCTTACGATAACCCGCGACGACCTGGAAACAGGTTATCTCATATGCAGGGCGGGCGAGAACGGCGAAGATACGGCGGCTATATATGTGACAAACGGCAATCTTACGATAAAGGGCGTTACGGTTGACCTCTCCGTTGAGACTTCGGATTCAGACTCCAGCGCGGTGCATGCAGGATTCAGCTTTATAATCAACGACGCGATCGTTACGCTCAGCGTCAGCCACATAGCGAACTCGACTTTTTGCGACGCCGTATCGTCAGATGAAATGTATCTCGGCGGCACTTCTACGCTGACCGCGCAGGCGCCCGGAAACATCTTCGGAGGTTTTAGTTTTGTATCGGCATTGGCTGAAAGCATTGAGAACGTGTCTGGCTTGACTCTTGATCAATATAATGATTCCTGCAAAAACAATGACGGAATAATAATAACCGGTAATTATTTAACCTGCGATAATAAAACAATGCCGCTTGTAATAAAGACCAAGGGCGTGACCGTTGACAAAAACAAGGTCAATTTGCCTGCCTTTACGGGTGCTAATACATGGAATGTGCTTACGGGTTACCTGAACGTAAGCAATGGCAGCGGCAATTATACGCTGATAGACAAGGACAATGCTTTAGCGGAGCTTTCAGGCAAAAACGGTATCAGCAGCATTAGCTTAAGCGGCGGAAACCTTAATGCAACCTTTGACGAGACGTTTGAGGGCTGCTCCTTCACGTTCTATGTTGACGAATTATGGCCCGAACTGAGAGGCGACGGCGAACCAATCAGGGTGACTATCGACAGGTATTACACCATAACAGCCACTAATAGCACGGGCATCGGCAGCGTAGTCCTTGCTGAGAACAACAGCGACAATGTGATCAGGGGCGGAAGCACTGCATATGAGATCATTCCCGCTATGGGCTACAAGATCTCCAGTATAGTGTACAACGGCGAGGATATCACCGACCAGGTAGATAAGTACAGCGGCGGCACCCTTACCCTTGAGAACATTGTTTCCGACGGCACGCTTGATGTTGAGTTCGCAATGCTCGGCACTTTCTCGCTGGACGTAAATAGCGATGATATCGACCACCTGAGCTACAACATCGAACCTGACGCGTCCGGCAGTTACCAGGAGAATACGCAGGTAACTGTGACCCTCACCCCGGACGCAGACTGGGCGATAACGGCTGTAAGGCTCAACGGCACGGAGCTTGCGCTCACAGCGGACGGCAAGTACACCTTTGCTGTGACCGAAGCCACCGCGCTGGACGTTGAAATGGAGTACCTCATAAAGTCCGTAACGGTAAACAAGACCGGCGAGGGCACGGCGGAAAGCTCTGCCCAGACCGTAACCAAGGGCGGCGGCGTTGAGTTTACGATAATCCCCGCAGACGGCTGGCGGCTGAAATCCGCAGAGCTTGACGGCGCGGACGTAATGCCGCAGATAGGCGCGGACGGAAAGCTCGCCGTGGATAACGTCACCGCCGATATAACGCTTGACGTTGTGTTCGAGGAGATCCCCGTGTACGCGCTTGACGTGACTATACCGCACGGCAGCTACACCGTAGACCCCGCAGGGCTTTCCTACAGGGAGGGCACGCAGGTAACTGTGACCCTCACCCCGGAAGCGGACTGGGCAATAACGGCTGTAAGGCTCAACGGCACGGAGCTTGCGCTCACAGCGGACGGCAAGTACACCTTTGCTGTGACCGAAGCCACCACGCTGGACGTTGAAATGGAGTACCTCATAAAGTCCGTTACGGTAAACAAGACCGGCGAGGGCACGGCGGAAAGCTCTGCACAGACCGTAAACAAGGGCAATGGCGTTGAGTTTACGGTGATCCCCGCAGACGGCTGGCGGCTTAAGTCCGCAGAGCTTGACGGCGCGGACGTAATGCCGCAGATAGGCGCGGACGGCAAGCTCACCGTGGATAACGTCACCGCCGATATAACGATCACCGTTGAGTTCGAAAAGATACCCGAATACACGCTGACAATCCCGGAGATATTCCACGGAAGCTATACTGTTGAACCTGCGGGTGATTCTTTCATTGAAAACACCGAGGTAACAGTGACAGTGACCACCGAGGAAAACTGGGTGGTAAGCTCCGTCAAGCTGAACGGCAGGGAGCTTGCGCTCACCGCAGATAACAAGTATACATTCAGCATGACCGAAAACATGACCTTTGCGGCAGAGACCGAGTACCTGCTGGGAACCGTTACTATCAGGTGCGGCGCTGGCGGCAAGGTCTCCCCGGAGAGCACGGAGATTCTTAAGGGAACGCAGGCGACATTCACCATCACGCCCGATTCCGGGTACAGAATAGGCTCGGTAAAGCTGAACGGCGAAGCGCTGACCGTGACGGACGGAGCTGTCACATTCACCGTAACAGAGGACTGCACGCTCAGCGTTGAGTTCGAAAAGATTCCCGAATACACGCTGACAATTCCGGAGATATTTCACGGAAGCTATACTGTTGAACCTGCGGGCGCTTCATTCATTGAAAACACCGAGGTAACAGTGACAGTGACCACCGATGAAAACTGGGTGGTAAGCTCCGTCAAGCTGAACGGCAGGGAGCTTGCGCTCACCGAGGACAACAAATACACATTCAGCATGACCGAAAACATGACGTTTGCGGCAGAGACCGAGTGCCTGGTGGGAACCGTTACTATCAGGTGCGGCGCTGGCGGCAAGGTCTCCCCGGAAAATGCGGAAATTCTTAAGGGAACGCAGGCGACATTCACCATCACGCCCGATTCCGGGTACAGAATAGGCTCGGTGAAGCTGAACGGCGAAGCGCTGACCGTGACGGACGGAGCTGTCACATTCACCGTAACAGACGACTGCACGCTTGCCGTTGAGTTCGAAAAGATTCCCGAATACACGCTGACAATTCCGGAAATTTCCCACGGAAGCTATATAGTTGAACCTGCGGGTGCTTCATTCATTGAAAACACCGAGGTTACAGTGACAGTGACTACCGAGGAAAACTGGGTGGTAAGCTCCATTAAGCTGAACGGCAGGGAGCTTGCGCTCACCGCAGATAACAAGTACACGTTCAGCATGACCGAAAACGTGACGTTCGAGGTAAGTACTGAGTGCCTGCTCCGGACTGTCACGGTAGTCTGCGGCACCGGCGGTAAGGTCTCCCCGGAAAATGCTGAGATTCTTAAGGGAACGCAGGCGACATTCACTATCACGCCCGATTCCGGGTACAGGATAGGCTCGGTAAAGCTGAACGGAGTGGTTCAGAAGGTTTCAAACGGAACTGTCACATTTACCGTAACAGAGGACTGCACGCTCACCATTGAGTTTACCAGAAACGGCGGAAGCAGCGGCGGCGGAAGCGGCAGTGCCAGACCGTCAAGACCTGCAGCCCCGTCCCAGAACAGTCCGTCTTTGAATGGCTCGGAGAAGAGCTGGGAGGACATTGTAAACGACCTGAACAAGACCCCCGGCGGCTCTGTTGTTATCTCCCTGAACGGGAACACCACCGTGCCCGCTGATATTATCGGGGCTATACGGGATTCAAAGGTAAAGGCGGAGTTTGTCTTTGACAGCGCGAAGAGCTGGATAGTTGACGGCTCGAAGCTGCCCGCCGCAGTTTCCGCCGATCTCTCGCTGCTTTACGGAACGGCTGACAAAAGCGCCCTGCGCGGAGTTAACGGCGCTGACCTGACGGTAAACGGCACGGGCGTTCCGGCTGACCTGAAGCTGAGTTTCCGCAAGGAATTTGCCGGACAGTTTGCGAATGTTTACAGGCTTGTTGATAATAAGCTGGTATTCCAGGGCTGCTTCAGGGTCGGCGAGGACGGCTCCGCAGTGATATCCGGTGCGGATACCGCCGGAGAGTACGTGGTCATGGTGTGCAGATACAGCGACCTTCCCGGCGACGTGAACAACGACGGCGTTCTGAACGCGCTGGACGCTGCCGCGATACTTAAGGATATTGTGGAGCTAGGCAAGTGCGAAAACGCACAGGTCGGCGATCTGAACGGCGATAGCGTCATGAACGCTATGGACGCTTCTGCAATACTCAAGTATGTGGTAATGTAAGCATATATCAATAGAAGCACCTGTCATATTGGCAGGTGCTTCTTTGTTATGCAGGGTGATTTAACAGCGCCTTGAACCTTACCATGTCCGTGGGCACTGCTGCGGCTGTTCCGCGTTCCTGCGGAACATTGCGCGGCTTGCCGACCCGCTCAGCGCGCTTTCTGTCTGTCGATAAATCTGTTGAGGATAAGCAGCGCGGTGGTTGTAAACAGCACGCACAGCACCGCCATTGCCATGCCGACTGAAACGCTGCCCTGTTCGAATTCGCGCACGATATATGTGGAAACCACCAGCGTATTCGGCGGTGCGATAAGGCTTGCCGTTACAAGCTCCCGGAATGAGATTATGAACGTCATGGTCCACCCGGCGAACACGCCTTTCATTATAAGCGGCAATGTCACGCGCCGGAAAATATAGAACGGGCTTCCGCCGAATACCCGCGCCGCCGCTTCAAGGCTGCCGGATATCTGCGTGAACGACGACGTGACATACTGTATCGTGTACGGCAGGAACAGCACCACATAGGCAAGTATCATTATCCCCAGTGTGTTGTACAGCGGGATCACGCTGTAAATCTGATTCCAGAACAGCATGATGCCGATTACGAGCACTATCCCCGGGAGCATTTCCGGCAGAAGCCCGACGACCTCCACCACCTTGCCCAGCTTAGACCGGGACTTCCGGACTGATATCACGATGAGCGTTCCCAGAACCGCGCAGATAGTCGCGGCGCTCACCGCGAGGATAAGGCTGTTGCCGAGCGCCTTTATCCCCTTTTCGTTTTCAGTGAACAGCTCGATGTAATGCTGAAATGTGAAGTTCCCCGGGCGGAAGCCATATCCGCGCAGGTTTATCAGCGAGGTGGAAATAACTGAGAAATACGGAACTCCCACAGACAGCAGGAGCACCGCCGCGATATACGCCCAGCCCAGTATTTTTGCGGGCAGGCGAAGCTTAACCTCAGCGAACCGGCTGCCCTTTCCGCTGACGAGGTTGTAGCTTCTGCGCGAGGTAACGTAATTCTGGAGTAACCACATCACAAGGCACACTCCCACCAGCACGGAAGCAAGCACGGCGGATTTTCCGAAATCTATCGGCGCGACTGTGGCGTAGCGGTGTATCTCGGTGGTGAAAACGTAGTAGCCTATGCGCTTGCCCAGGGTCGCGGGAGTGCCGTATTCCGCGATGGTCTTGACGAACACCAGCAGCGCCCCGATGGCGTAATTTCCGCTGATGAGCGGCATGAATATCTTCCGCAGCCTGCCGCCGAAGGAAGCTCCGAACACCGCCCCGGCTTCCTCCAGGCTGGAGGGGATATTCAGCATTGCGTTCTTCAGTATCGTCAGCATGAACGGGAAAACGTGCAGGCTCATGACCAGCACAAGTCCCCCCAGCGTGAAGAACCAGTTTTCGCTGCCTGCCGCCGATGGTATAAGCTGCTGCAAAAGTCCGCGCTTCTGCATGAACAGTATCCACCCCATAGAGGCAATGTACGGCGGGGTCATGAACGGTATCATAAAGATGATGTCGAAAGCCCGGTAACGCGCGAATCTCGTGCGGGAAAACAGGTATGCAAGCGGCGCGGCAATAATGGTGGAGCCTATCACCACCAGCACTCCCAGCAGCAGGGAGCTGAATATCATCTGCGCGTTTTCGCTTTCAGCGAGGGTCTGCCACGCCGTGATAAAATCAAGGCGGTCATCTCTTATGACCGCCCTGAGAAA
Organism: uncultured Oscillospiraceae bacterium; assembly: GCA_934448295.1. Classification (GTDB taxonomy): domain Bacteria; phylum Bacillota; class Clostridia; order Oscillospirales; family Ruminococcaceae; genus CAG-115. The sequence continues at coordinate 35,901 of CAKSEY010000016.1, read as the reverse complement.
TATCATGGCAAGCGGGCAGACGATCAGGAATATCAGCACGGCCGCAATTACGATAAGCGGCAGATATTTCTTGATTCTGACCATTTTCATGACTTTAACCGCAGATCTCGTTTATCTTCGCTGCGGAGTCGGAAGCGATCTCCATCATCTTGTCCCAGTCGCATTCTATCTGCGGGATATCCTCGAGATTTGTTCTGCCCTCGCACTTCACGTCGCTTCTGCCGGGGAGAAGATATGCGTCTGCCACCAGCTTCTGTGCGTCGTCGGAGAAGAGGTAGTCCACGAAAGCCTTGGCGTTGTCAGCGTTCGGTGCGGTGTTCATTATCATTGCGGGGCGGGGATTTACGACCGTTCCGCCGGCGGGATAGTAGATAGCCAGCGGCTCGCCCTTGGCGATGGAGGAATACGCGTTGTAGTCCACGCCTGCCACAAGCGCGCCCACCTCTCCGGTGGTGACCGCTTCAAGAGCTGCCTTGTTCGCGCCAGGGACTATCATGCCGTTAGCCGCCATGCCCTCGAAAGCGTCCCAGCCGTATTTGTTCACGAAGCCAGCCACGAAGTCCTTGCACGCGCCGGATTTCTCGGGGTCGGGGATCGCAAGAAGCCCGCTGAACTGCTCGTCCGCAAGCTCCGTCCAGTCGGCGGACATCTCCGGGATAACGGTGGTGTTGTAGATTATTCCCACTGCGGAAGCGCTGTAACCGAACAGCGTATTGTCAGCGTCTATCCAGCCGTCCACTATCTTGTCGGCGTTGGCGGGGGTGTAGCTCATTATCTGCCCGTCAGCCTTCATGGAAAGCCCGTCAGACCAGGAAGCCAGGATAACTACGTCGGCGACTGGGTTAGCCTGCTCCGCTTCAAGTCTTGCGAGAATTTCGCCGGTGGTTCCCTGGAATACGTCCACCTGCACACCGGTCTTGTCGGTGAAATCGGCGGCGAGCTTGTCGGCAAGTCCTGCGGGGGAGGGCATATAAACCGTCACCTTGCCGGAAAGCGCGGTGTTATCCTCAGCGGAGGTATCAGCGGGGGCGCTGTCGGCTTCGGAGGCTGTTGTGTTTTCCGGAGCGTTCGCAGCGGAATCAGAATTAGCCATGCTGGAGGGCTTCGGTGCGCCGGAGTTATCATTCGCGGAGCACGCGGCAAATCCCATGCACATCAGTCCGGCTGCCATTGCCGCGAGAATTTTCTTCATTTTCATTGTCGTTACCTTTCTTTCACTGTAATAATGTTTTCTTTTTTTATGTAAATGGAAACCTGAGTTCCCACCTGCATTCTGCCGTCCGTTATTATCGTCCAGGTCTGTTCCCCGTGCCGCAGCTTCGTCTGGTAGGAGCCGCCGAGGAACTGCGCCGACAGCACGTCAGCGCTGAACTCCGCGCACCCTGGTTCCGGCGAAAAACGCGCCTTTTCCGGGCGGAACATATGCGTCCCGTCAAGCCAGTTCGAGGAGCCGATGAACCTTGCAGCGAACTGCGTTTCCGGGTGGGAGTATAGTCTTTCCGGGGCGGCGTACTGCTCGACTGTTCCGCCGTTTAGCACCGCTATCCTGTCGCTCATGCTCATGGCTTCCGTCTGGTCGTGGGTGACGAAAACTGCGGTGATCCCCAGCCGGGAGATGAGCTCCTTCAGTTCCGTGCGCATTTCTTCGCGCAGGAGGGCGTCAAGCGCCGACAGCGGCTCGTCAAACAGGATACACTGCGGCTCGATGACGATAGCCCGCGCGAACGCGACCCGCTGCTGCTGACCTCCGGAGAGCTGGTGCGGATACCTTGAGGCGAATTCGTCCAGCTGAACCGCGTGGAGCGCGTTCCGCACCTTTTCGTCAAGGTTTTTCGTGTTGCGGGCCGCCCGCAGTCCGAACGCGACGTTTTCGTAAACGCTCATGTGCGGCCACAGCGCGAAATCCTGGAAAACGAACCCGAGCCCGCGCTTTTCCGGCGGGATATTTATGCGCTTTTCAGAGGAAAAAAACACTTTGTCGTCAAAGCAGATCTCCCCGGTGTCCGGGGTCTCAAGACCGGCTATCATGCGGAGAAGCGTAGTTTTTCCGCAGCCGGAGGGCCCCAGCAGGGTGGTGAAGCTGCCGCTTTCTATTGCAAGCGACGTGGTGAGTATCACCTTTTTCCCGCCGAATGATTTTGATATTTCTGTCAGTGTTATTTTCAATTTGTTCCCTCGCTTGAATTTGTCTTAACATATTTTATCAGGTTATATGTAAATTGTGCTATCGTTTTTATGTTAGATAAATGTAAAATCACCGATCAGGGATATAATAAAGTGCAGGCGGCTCCGTTTTTTACGAAGCCGCCTGATTCCTATATCCGAAAGTTCGGGCTATTACTATAAGGTAACCTCTAAAAACCTCCTTCACGGCAGATTTCTATGACTTATATCATCTGCTTCGTTGTCAAACCTTGAAATACATACAGTATTACTGCGGTTTGACGCCTAGCATCTGATATAAGTCATGTACGAAATCTGCTCGTGTCCCGGTTTTTAGAAGTTACCATAATATGGTTGTCTGCGCCTGCATTTGTTTACTGGGTACTTCAAAATGTCAGCTCATGATTTCAGCCGCTCGCTTATTTAAGAAGCTTTAAGCCCTTGAATATCAGCGGCTCAAAGCTGCGTTTCAGGTTACGCGCAATGCCGTTCATGCTGCGGGAGCCATTGGCGGCGACAGTGCTGCACTTCTCGATACCGTATTCCCGGCACAGCATTTCGGTCATGTGCTGCTTTCCGGCGTTCCGGTTGTAGATTTTTATGTAGCTGTACCCCGGGTAATCCTGCGATGGATATGTGATCATTTTCAGAAGCCGCCCGACCTCGCTCTGCGTAAGCTGGTCGTATAACGCGGATATTCTGTCGCTCAGGTCTACGATCATCAGATATATCACGCGATCCTCCGGCTGAGTCCTGCGGTTGAGATAATTCCGGTAAGGGGATTTTTTCAGCGATGTGAAAATCGCCTTTTCAGCTTCGTTTTCCAGACGGTCGTAGTATATCACAAGACTGTCGTCGCAGAGCGCGTTGGTGAACACGTTCATTCCTGCGGAGCTCACGACAGCCCGCACCTTTTCGCAGGTATCTCCTGAGATTATATACGCCTTGACGTAGCTGTTGTTCCGGAAATCATAAAGCGCCGCGCCGTTCATCACCACCACCGGAAGCTCCAGCTCCACGTCGGACAATATTCCCATGAGCGACGCGGGGGTGCGCATGGTCACCAGCGTGAATTTCAGCCCCTCGGACAGCATTCTGTTTATCTCCACCGTGGAAAACGGCGAAAGCCGCTCGGAGATCGGCGACAGCATATCGTCAAGCTCGGCGGTGAAAAGCGTGTCCGTGATACGCCGCCGCGGGAGCCTCGCGGAGTTCACCAGCATTCCCACCGCTATGCCGATAAATGTGTCAAGAACGCGGTTCAGCACAAACATGAACGGGTTTTCGTCCGTCATGTGAATGACTGTTATGGACAGAAACACAACGCAGGAAAAATAACTTGCGTTCGGACGCTTTATAAGCACAGTCGTGTAGATCACCGGAATTATCATCAGCGCGACCACAAGAAAGCCGAGCGGCTGGTCGTAGATGTTGAACGCGTATATTTCCAGCACGATGGTGATAAGCCCGAATGCCGCGCCGATAAACGTGCCGATAGTCCTCTGGAGCGCCATGCTTCTGGTTTTGGCGACGTAGGGCTGAATACACCACAGCGCCGCCAGCATTGAATAGAACGGTATTCCGTTTCTCCCGCGCAGCAGATAAACGCACCAGCACAGCAGCACTCCCACGGCGGATTTGATTATGCGGCTGCCCACGGGCGGCAGACGGAATCCTGCTTTCATGTTTTCACCCCTGTTCAGAAGAACCCCAGCATTTCCCCGATTATCTTCACGAAGAAAATGCAGATAACTATAACGATCATGGGCTTCGCGATTGCGGCGCCCTTTTCCGAAAAGAATTTAGTACCGAGATACGCTCCGGCGATGTTGAACAGCCCCGCCGTCACGCCTAGCAGAAGCAGGGTTTTTCCGCTGAGAAGATAGGTGAACAGCGCCGCGATATTCGTGCTGAGATTTATCACCTTTGTGGTCCCGGCGGCGTTTTTCAGGCTGTAATGAGCCGCTCCCACAAGCAGCGTCATGAGTATCGTCCCCGTGCCCGGCCCGTAGAAGCCGTCGTATATCCCTATCGGAAAAGCCACCGCCATTGTGATGACGACAGTCCTTTTCAGAGGATATCCGCCTGCACATTCCTCAGAGAGCCGCTTACTGCGCAGCACATACACCGCCATCACCGGAAGCAGCACGATCATTGCAATGCGTATCACATCATCGCTGAGCCTCATTGCAAGCTCAGCGCCCAGCCATGAGCCGAGCAGCGCGAGCGCCACCGCCGGGGCGGTAGTCCGGGCGTTAATGTACCCCATCTTTCCGTAGCGTATCGTTGCCAGGGTAGTCCCCATTGCGGAGCTTATCTTGTTCGTTGCAACTGCGTTTATCGGCGGTACTCCCGAAATCAGGTACGCGGGCAGCGAAATGAACCCTCCGCCGCCGGCTATCGCGTCAACAAATCCTGCGAGACCCACCAGCGGGCAGACTATCAGGAACGTCAGAAGATCCAGCTCAGCCATTGAAATTCTCCCTGTCTGCGTAGCCCTTTGACCGGTCGATAACATTGACCAGCGGTCTCCCGGAGAGGTACCTTGAAATATTGTCCGCGCATATTCCGGCTATTCTGCGCTCCACCTCCGGGAAATGCCCGAATGACGGCCCAGAAATGTGCGGAGTTATCAGCACGTTTTCCATGTCCCACAGCGGGGAGCTTTCCGGGAGCGGCTCCTGCCCGAATACGTCAAGCACTGCGCCGGAGAGCCTGCCGCTTTTCAGTGCGTTTATAAGCGCGGATTCGTCTGTCAGCGAACCCCTGCCTACATTCACGAGCAGAGCGCCGGGTTTAAGCAGCGATAACCGGCTTTCGGACAGCAGCCCGGCGGTTTCAGAGGTATGCGGCAGGCAGCATATCAGCAGGTCTGTTTCCGGCAGGAGCTCCCCGAGCATATCCATGCCGAAAACCCGGTCAAAGCCGTGGGTCGGGGCGGGGGAGCGCCGTATTCCCGTAATGCTCATTCCGAACGCCCGGAGCTTTTCCGCTGTGGAGACTCCGATATTCCCGCAGCCGAGGATAAGCGCGTTTTTGCCGCAGAGCAGGTTCCCGTGCGGGATATCCCGCCATATATGCCGCCGCTGCTGTTCGCGGTACTGGAACAGATTACGGCTCAGAGCCAGCACTCCGCCGACGATGTATTCAGAAATGACCTCGCCAAAGGCTCCGGTAGAATTCGTTATTATCACGCCCTCCGGAATGACGGAGAGCAGCCTTTCAACTCCCGCGTTTGTGGATTGCAGCAGCTTCAAGCCGGAAAAGTCCTCCGGCGGCTGACCTATGATGATCTCAGCGCCGGGTACGGCTTCGGTTCCGGAAAACACTTCGCAGCCCGCCGCCGCGCTTTTTATAAGCTCCACATTTTCCGCAGAAAACGGAGCGTTTATCCATATCTTCATATCTCTTACTCCGAAAAAAGAGGATACGACCGTGTATCCTCTTTTTATTCTTACTCAGCAGCAGCGACAACAGCCGTTTTCTTCTTCGGCTTCTGCATATGTCTTACCACGCAGGACAGCGCGAAGTTTATCACGAAATAGATAACGCAGGCAAGCCCGCAGAGCACGAATACGTCGGATACGTTCTGTGTGCTGAGTCCCGTGTAATTCGGGGAGATCTGAATAAGCTGGAACGTCCTGCCCATCAGCTCCGCAGTGGCGATATTCGCGATATAGGAGGTGTCCTTTACGGTGGTGATCACCTGGCTGAGCAGGGTCGGCACGATATTCCGGAAGGTCTGCGGGAGGATTATCAGCCACAGCGTCTGGAAGAAGTTGAAGCCCTGCGAATATGCCGCCTCAAACTGTCCCTTAGGGATAGAGTTCAGACCGCCGCGGATTATCTCCGCGATTACCGACGAGGTGAACAGCACCAGCGCGATTATCGCCTTGAACAGCACCGCAAGCTCCGTCCGGGAAAGCCCAAAGAATTTGGATACGTCCTGCGGGAATTCAATGGACGGAAAGAACACCAGTCCTATGAATATCCACAGCATGAGCGGGGTGTTTCTGAATACCTCGATGTATGCCGTAGCGATGTATTTGAATACTTTTGTCCAGCCATTTGTGCAGTAGTTGCGCGCGAGAGCCAGCACCGTGCCTACGATTATACCCAAGACTACCGCGAAGAACGCGATGCCTAAAGTGAAACCTACGCCTTTCAGAATGTACAGCAGCACATTGCCGTTGCTTATCATTCTCAGGCTGCCCATCAGTTCTTCCATCAGTGCTCGCCTCCTTTGCCGCTGATTATCATGTCAAGCTCGGCGTCCGTGATATCGTCAGCCTTTTTCTGTACGGGAACGGACACTGTATCCCTTGCCTTGAGCTTCTTTTCCCAGTGCGAAGCCAGCATGGACAGCGGGAAGCATATCGCAAAGAAGATGATACCGCCGATTATGTAGCACTGACCCGCCGCAGAGCCTGTGCCCTCGCCGACTGCAAACGCGTTCGTGCGGGAGATAAGATCCACCGCGCCGCCCGCCAGGAACATACAGGAGGTGTTCTTGATGAGGTTCACGACCTGGTTCACCATGGGAGGAAGGATTATCTTGATGGTCTGCGGAAGAATGATGTACCACATGGTCGCTATCTGCCCGAAGCCCTGAGAGTACGCCGCCTCCGACTGTCCTATCGGTACGGACTGTATTCCCGTGCGTATGACCTCTGAAATATATGCGCCGTGATAAATTCCCAGGGCGATTATTCCGCATATCAGCGCCGAAAATCCCTTGACCCCGGAAAATGTGACCGCATAGAACAGAAACAGCGCCTGGAGCATTACCGGTGTGTTCTGGATAATTTCCACATAAACCCTCGCGATAACGCGCAGCGGCTTTGTGTGGCTGGTCGCCATAAGTCCGACCACAACGCCGATGACCATTGCAAGCGCCAGCCCGAATAACGCCATCAGCAGCGTTGATATCGTGCCGTCAATGAAGGTCTGCCGGTGAGTCCATACCAGCCCCCATTTTTCTGCGTCAAACATCTTGTCCCCTCCCTTGAATAATGGCGGCAGCTTGTTCAACTGCCGCCATTGTCGATTCTATGTAGTATCAGTTCAGACCAAATTCCGTGATGAATCCGTCAATGGTGCCGTCCTCGAGCCAGCCCTTGATGAGCTCGTCGATCTTGGAGGAAAGCGGAGAATCCTTCTTGGTGGCAACGCCGTATTCCTGCGGAGAGAATGTGTCTGCGATATAATCGCGGTCGTCCGTCTTGTATGTCGCCAGGATGGACTTATCAACGCAGAAAGCGTCAACCGTGCCGGCGGTCAGTGCATTGGAGATAGCCGGGTAGTCGCCGAACTGCTCAAATGAAGTTCCGTTGGATTCGAACGAGGAAATATCGAAGTCAGCGGAAGTCTCGGGCAGCGCATAGTCGCCGAGCAGTCCCTTTTCGGTCATTGCCTTGACCAGCGCATACGCGGAGGTGGAGCCGGTGGAAACGCCGATCTTCTTTCCTACCAGACCGGAAAGGTCGGTAATGCCGTCAGCCTTTTCAACAAGCACGGTAACTGCGTCCGTGTAGTACGGCGTGGAGAAATCCCAGCTCTTCTTGCGTTCTTCCGTGATGGTGAATGTTGCAAGAACGCAGTCGAGGTCGCCGGAATCCAGAAGCTCAGTTCTGGTGGCGGCGGTAACGGTGGTGAATTCAACGTCATCATAGCCCAGGCTTTCAGCAAGCTTCTTTGCTATCTCGATCTCCATGCCCTCATACTCGCCGGAGAGCGGATCCTTGAAGCCGAAGCCCTGAACCGCGTCCTTTACGCCCACCTTCAGCACGCCGCCGGATACGGTATCATCGGCTGCAGAGCTGTCCGCCGCAGAGGAGCTGTCAGCATTTGACGGCGCGCTTGAAGAAGTTGTGCTGCCGGCACAGCCAGCAAGGGAGAAGATCATTGTTCCGGCAGCAAGAGCTGCAAATAATTTTTTCAGTTTCATAGTTGTTTACCCTTTCTCATTTAGTCTTTTGGTCGCCTCTGAAATCTGCCGTGAAGGAGGTTTTTAGAGGTGACCTATTTATAGTCAGCCAAACGGCTGTATCAACGGATTATCTTGCTGAGGAACGCTTTAGTTCGCTCGTTTGTGGGGTTGGTGAAGAAGTGCTCCGGGGTGCCCTCCTCGAGGATCCTGCCGCCGTCCACGAAAACTATCCTGTCGGCGACCTCCCGGGCGAAGCCCATCTCGTGGGTGACTACCACCATGGTGAAGTTCTTTTCGTGGGAAAGCTCGATCATTACATCAAGAACCTCCTGAACCATTTCCGGGTCGAGCGCCGAGGTCGGCTCGTCAAAGAATATCACGCGGTTCTGCATGGTGAGCGCCCTTGCGATCGCGATCCTCTGCTGCTGTCCGCCGGAGAGCGTGGTGGGGTAGACGTTCGCCTTTTCCTCCAGACCGACGCGTTTCAGGTACTTCATCGCCGTCTGTTCGGCTTCGAATTTCGGTACTTTTTTCAGCTTCATTGGGGCGAGAGTCAGGTTTTCCATTACCGTCATGTGCGGGTACAGGTTGAACTGCTGAAAAACCATCGAGGAATGAACCTTATTTATGAACGCCCTGCGCTTTCTGCTCATCAGGTGGTTGTGAATGTATACCTTTCCGGAGGTGGGTTCCTCCAGGTAGTTCATGCAGCGGATAAGCGTGCTCTTTCCCGAGCCGCTGGGTCCGATTATTACCAGCTTCTCGCCTTCCTTGACATGAAGGTTTATGCCTTTCAGAACTTCAAAATCTCCAAAGCTTTTATGTACATCTTCCAAACGTATCATAGAGCTGTCCTTTCCCTGTTTTCCTTGTGCTCCGGGCTTCCCGGATTTGTTTTTATGACTAGATTATACACCTCAAGTTGCAAGCTGTCAATACAAAAAAATCATTTTTATGAGAAATGTGCAAGATTTCTATATTAAACTTGCATAATATATTAAAAATGCCATAGAGTGAATCTTTGCACAAAAGCTCGCGAAAGTATTGAAACTGCCTAAATTACTTGAATTATTCTGCTGCGGTCAGACTATATTTCGATTTGTAAAAGTGAATTTGTTTATTATATTAAATTCGTTCGAATGTTGCAAAACAAAATTCTTCATCTGTTTATAAAGCAAAATAACCTGCCGTCATGACAGGTTATTTGTTGTTATTTATTATCGCCTGCCGTTCCAATAAATGATGAAGCTTTGTGAACACTCCGCCCAGCACCGCCGTGAACGCCAGACCGATGATTATTCCCAGCGAGGAGGAAAACGCCCGGCGGTCGAATCCGTATACCAGCGATACGATTATCACGGACAGCACCGAAATTATCACAATGCCGGAAACCATCGGGGAAATGCTGTTAAGATACAGCGGCACCACGACTTTCCATATCAGCAGAATGGTCAGGATAAACGAAAGCACCGCGCGCAGTCCGGTCTGCCCGGCAAAGACTATCTTTCTGTACCCAATTTTTTTCAAGACTATTTGAAATTTGCTATTGATTTAGCATGAAATTTATGCTACAATATAACTATATTATTTGGCGGATATAATCACATATTCTGAATGATTTCAGGTGGAGGTAATTATGGGCAGATTCATTTCAAATGTACAGATCAAATACAGCAAAAGCTGGATGGAGTTCAAAAACTCATTCTGCGATTTGATGAAAAAGCGCGGGATGGAACCCTGCGGCGAGGACGAAGCGGTATGGTCGTATCTCCTTGCATTCAGCGACGGCGGCTGGGTGACGCTCCTGGCGAAGGACTATTCAGAAAATCCGAAGAAAGCGGACGAGGATTCGGAACAGGCTGCGGCGGCGCTGAAAACAAGCGCGTTTTCGGTTGAGGTGGTGGACAGCGATTTCGCGCTCCTTAGGCTCAACGCCCAGAACGGCGGCAAGGACGATGTGGACGACGTGATAGTCGGGGACGGCTCAGGGTACGGCATAGAAGAACCTGCGAGAGGAACGCAAAAGCTCTGGGAGCCGCTTCTGGCAGATGGCAGAACATGGGGGCAGTTCTCTGAAACAGTGGCAGGGAATGATGTCTTTGTCGAGGACGCGCTCGGCAGGTTTGCGCTGCTGCTGGGTATAGACCCGCGGTTTATCGCAGCGGATTACCGCGATCTTTCGGAGATTACGGACGACGGGAACATCACTGCGCTTTATTTCAAGAAAATAGGCGCGGGCAAGCCGATGACTTTGAACACAGCGTTTAAGAAGGTGTTCGGAAAGGCTCTTGAACCGCTTGGATTTCAGCTTATCGAGGGCAGATATCCTTATTTCGTGCGGGTTGTGCCGGGCGGAGAAATCATTCACGTTATTACGTTATTAAACGAAACCACAAACCAAAGAGGGAAGAAATGCTTTAAGATATTTGGCGGGATAGCGACTGTATATCGTGATGAAATTGATTTAAGCAAAAATCCGTGGGATGAGAATGTGAATTGGATGCGGAGCAATTCTGACATAAGTAACGCGAACGACGATATAAAATACGATTTTGCTTATGAAGGCGGGTTTCATGAGTTTTTGTTTACAGCCGACGATGAAAGCGAAATGCTTTATGAGCTGAACCACTCGCTGGATGTTACGCGTAAGATTTTGCTGCCCGTTATTTCAAAGGCGGTCGATATTGATTCGGCTATCTGGTGCTTTTTTCAAATGGGTATGCCGTTAAGTTTCCAAGAAGGCTTTGAGGGACTGTTGTTACTTAAAACTAAAAACTACTCCGACATAATCAAAAAAGATATTAAAAAATACAATGATAATTATAAACAAAAAATGGAACAGGGGGTAAACGAATATACGCCTGAAGAATGTGAAAAGCGGCTTCAAAGAGCCAATGAGTTTTTTCAGCGTGAGATATCACTGATTGAAAATGTTCTCAACGATCCGGAATCGTTGGCGAGATATACGGCGGAGCTGGAACGCCGCAAAGCGCAGAATACAGAGATCCTGAGATCGTATGGATTATCGTTTACGGGATAAGTGATCTATAAAGGGGGTACAACATGGGCAGATTTTCAACAACAGTACATGTGAAGGATAATGTCGGAAGGATGAAATTAATAAATTCTTTCTGCGGCATTATGAAAAAGCGCGGGTTTGTGCGGTGCTCGGAAGACGAGGCAGAGCAGTCGTATGTGTTCGCCTTCGGTGAGGGTTGGGTCACGTTAGTGAACAAGGATTACAAGGATGACCGCATAAAATCGAGCAAAGACGCACTGGATATGTCGGCGGCGCTGAACACAAGCGCGTTTATGATGGATGTGATAGACAGCGACTTTGCGTATATACACCTTTTCGCTCCGAACGGCGGTAAGGATGGGGTTACAGTCGGGGACGCCTCGGGATATGGCGTTGAAAAACCGGAAAGAGGAACGCAAAAGCTCTGGGAGCCGCTTCTGGCAGAGGGCAAAACATGGGAGCAGTTCTCTGAAACAGTGGCAAAAAATGCAGTATTTGTCGAGGATGCATTGGTGGAGATGGCGGATGAACTCAAAATTGATCCGGATTACATTTACGCGGATTTTGATGAGCTGATGAACTTGGCGGGTGAAGATAAGAATGTCCAGCCGTTTTATTTCAAAAGTGCCGCAGGGAAAAGGGTCACGCTTAAAGCGGCGTTCAAGCAGGTATACGGGGAGGCTCTCAAGCCGCTTGGATTTCAGCTTATCAAGGGCAAATATCCTTATTTCGTGCGGGTTGTGCCGGGCGGGGAAATTATTCACATCATATCGTATATGGAAATGTGGTGCCCTAACTACGGGTTCAAAAGATTTGATATTATAGGTGGAATAGCAACAGTCTATCGTTATAAAGTGGATTTAAATATTTCACCAGATGACAATTCTAACTGGCTGGGTTCCATTAGTAAATTCTATAAACTGACAACTCCTAATTCAGAGTTTGATGCTGAATTCTGGAAAAAAGTATATAGTTTTCAATTTGAAGAATATAATGAGTCTTCATTGTATGATGCACTAAATTATACGCTGGAACTGACTAAAAAGTATATTCTCCCACAAATTAGCACCGCTGTTGATATTCGCTCAAGCTTAAGCTATCTTAAAAGATTAGAGCAAAGCTGCAGTATAAACAATTTTAACAGAAGATTAAATTTTGGCGGTTGTGGTGACGCTAATGAGGGATTTCTATATATTGTAGCTGATGATGAAGAACTGAAAGGGAGGCTAGAAGATATAATTAACGGCACCATACCCACCACTGAGGAGGAACATCAAAGTGCGGTAGAGAATTATGAATTCTTTAACGACCCTGTGATACACCCCAAGGTGCTGCTTGAGATCGAACGCCGCAAAGCGCAGAATACGGAAATCCTGAAATCGTATGGATTATCACTTTGAATCCCCCTGGGCGCATAAAGACCAGTAACCCCCGCCATATAAAAGCTACCGCGCATGTTTCCGGCTGGAAATGTGCGCGGTTCTGGATTTAATTGGGGTTTTAATGGGGCAAAACACCAATTGGCTCATTTTTTTGTCAAATTATGTATTGACAGTTTACCGTTCTATATTGTATAATAGATAAAATAGGTATACTGTGTAAAAAATAGTTTATTTTTATCCAGCTTTTGTTTTTGGTAGATGAAATGTCTGAATCAGGAGGTAATTATGATAAAGACGAAAACACGGCTTCTGACCGTGGGAATGGCGATGATAGTGCTGCTGGCGGCGGCTCTGTTCGTCATACCCCGGCTGAGCACAACAGCAAGCGCGGCATGGAGCGGAAATGCCGCAGATGGTATCGCCGGTTCCGGTGCTGAAAATGACCCATACCAGATATCCAGCGGCGAGGAGCTTGCATGGCTTGCAAATCAGGTGAACGAAGAAGGCAAAACCTTTGAGGGAAATTTTTTCGTACTGACCGCCGATATCGACCTCGGCGAAAAAGAGTGGACTCCGATAAGCTACGGCGGGTATAACAATTCTGATGTACGCCTCAAAGAAACGGATTTCAAGGGCACTCTTGACGGACAGGGGTTTACTATACAAAACCTGAAAATCAGCGACATCAAGCATGTGGGATTGTTCGGGTACAGCAGCGGCACGATAAAAAAACTTTATCTTGAAAACGTGAATATCAGTTCATTGAACGGCATAGGCGCAATATGCGCTAACAACAGCGGTACAATAGAGGCGTGCGGCGTTGAGAGCGGAACGCTGAAGATCTCAGGCCCTAACGGCGGCAATGTCGGCGGCATTTGCGAGAGCAATTCCGGCACTATCAGCAAATGCTATAATATGGCAGATATAGTTGGAGGAAGCAATAACGGCGGTATCTGCGCCGCAAATAATTCGGGTGCCACAATTAATGACTGCTATAACGGCGGCAGTATCGAAGCGGCGGGCGGCATTTCCAACAGCGGTATATGCTCAAGCAACATCGGCAATATTCTCAGATGTATGAATTTCGGTCGCTTAGGCAGCGAAAACAAAGACAATTACTACGGTATTTGCGGCACTGGCGTCGGAAAGATCGTTTATTGTTTCAATGATAAAGACGTGAGCGATGTGCCTGTCATTGGAGCGAGTCTTGTTAGTAATTCCTCAGTGTCTGAGAACAAGTCAACTGCCGAGCTCTGCAGCGGGTACCCGAATAAATACTGGGATGAAAAGGTATGGTCAAGCGGAACTAACGAAGCCCTTGACGACCCTGATCATGATGGACCCAGATTCAAAAATGTGACCTATGTATACCCCTGCCTTAAAGGCGTCAGCAAGCAGGGTCAGGAACCTAAATCGCAGCCTGCTAAGGCATACGCGTTCGGCAAGACTGTCAATGACGAGCTTTTCCCCTATATGCTTATTTCGTCGGCGGATGAGTTTATCGCTATCGGAAATAACAGCGATAGCTGGGACAAGAACTATGTTCTCGCAAATGATATCGACCTTAAGGGCAGAACCGACGTTAAGCCCATAGGCGGCGAAGAAATCTACTTTACGGGTAAATTCAGCGGCGATGGGCATACCATAAGCAATGTGACGATCAACATGCCGGATAGTGACTACGTTGGTCTGTTTGGCAGGAACACAAACACTATTACCGACCTGTACGTTGAAAATGGTGAGATGATCGGTAAGAGCTATGTCGGCGGCATAAGCGGCTTTAACATCTGCGGAACGATCAGAAACTGCGCTTTTTCGGGAACAGTGCAGGGAACAGGAAAATATGCATACGACGCTGGCGGCATATGCGGTTATGTTTCTTCCCAAGGTACCTATTATTCAAATGACGCTATAATTGAAAATTGCTATAGCATAGGCAGCGTTTCATCAAAAGATCAAGTTGGCGGCGTGTGCGGCAATATAAGCCAAATAGGTAAAAAAGTTGCCATTTCCAACTGCTACAGTGTGTGCACAGTTACTAGTACGGATGTGGGCAGTTATATTGGCAGCGTAGTCGGCGGTACGAACAGCGGTATGAATATAAAGATAACAAACTGCTATTACAATTCGGACGTCAGCAGCGCCGGCGGCGTGGGCGAGGGTCTGACCACGCGGGAGCTATGCGAAGCTGTCCCGGATAAGCTTGACAGCTCCGTATGGAATGAGGGCAGCTACACCGTGGCTACCGACGGCTATCTGCGCACCACAACCACCGTCTACCCGAGCCTAAATGGCGTGGGCAAGGCTTATACCATCGTAAAATACGAGTACAACTTCGGCATTGACGGCACGGAAGACTGGCAGGAGTGCACGCCCATCAAGACAGTGGATGATTTAAGCAATATCAGTAATGATCCCTCGGGCTGCTATGTTCTCGTGAATGATATCGACTTTGGCGGCGCGGAAATTGCTCCCATAGCGGAGACATTCAAAGGCAAACTCGGTGGCGCCGGGTATACTATCGGCAATTTCAAGATAGACAAGCAGAGTATCGATCCAGGCAGTATCTATGTGGGGCTGTTCAGGATCAACGAAGGTACGATTATGGATCTTGCTGTAAGCGGTACGATCTTCGGCGGCTCTGAGGTCGGCGGTATCTGCGGACGAAATAACGGTAAGATCTATCGCTGTTCTTTTGACGGGGAAGTAAGCGGAGCGTTCAATGGCAGCTGGGTCGGAGGTATCAGCGGCAGTGAGTTCGATGGAGAAATACGCGACTGCTTAAATACGGCGGTAGTAAGAGGCAAGTTCGCTGTGGGCGGCATATGCGGTATGCTGCAGCAAGGGGAAATCAGCTGTTGCGTCAGCACCGGAAAAGTTATCGCTGAAAAGACCAGTGAAGGAACTGTAACTGAAAATATCGGCGGCGTATGCGGCCTGACTAGTGAATATGGAACGGACATAACGATAGCAAACTGCTACTATGACAAAAATGTTGTGCCGGCTGTCGGCAGCGGCGGCGATGGCGTAGCAGGTCTGGCTTCTGCGGAGCTTTGCGGCAATACCCTTCCGACAGGTCTGGACGGCTGGACGGCTGTGGATAGTAAGGTGGAGACGTCAGCCCCCAACGGCAAGCTCCGCACTGTGACCTACACCTACCTGAAGCCTAACAGTCTCAAAAAGACTTACTCTGCCGCAAGGGAGGAGTACAACTTCGGCATTGACGGCAAGGACGACTGGCAGGAATTCACATATATCACGACGCCCGAAGAATTTGTCGCTATCGGAAACGACAGTAAAAACTGGAGCAGGAACTATGTTCTCAAAAACGATATCGACCTTAATGGCAAGGACGTTTCGCCCATAGGCAGATATGTCGGCGACGATCTTGTTTATTTCACCGGCAGATTTGACGGCTGCGGCTTCACGATAAGCAATGTCAATATAAACAGACCGTTTTCAAGCACTGATTTTAGTCAGAACGCATATACAGGCATTTTCGGCTATAATAATGGCACTATCATGAATCTTGGCGTCGAGGGCAATATCATCGGATATAATTGCGTCGGCGGTATATGCGGCTATAACGAGTCGGAGGGCGTGATCTACGGCTGTTCGTTCGTGGGAACTATAAACGGACATCAGTACATTGGCGGTATATGCGGATATAACAATAAATACAATACTACTGGCGATGGCAAGATCAGCAACTGCTACGCTATCGCAGACGTGTCGGCAAGTCTTTCATATGCCGGCGGAGTCTGCGGCCGCAATAGTTCTCTGGTTGAATACTGCTATTCCTCGGGGGCTGTGACCGTTCCCGGCAGAGGATATGTGTACGACCCCGTATGCTTTAACGAAGGCGGTACTTCCAACTACTGCTACTACAACTCCGAGCTTTGCGGAAGCGGTCACCTTTACGATGGTGGAGCCACCACCAACACCGGACTTACCGCGCAGGAGCTTTGCAGCAAGCTTCCCGATGAGTTCAGCGACAGCGTCTGGGAGGCGGGGAGCTATTCCGTCGGCACGGCTGACGGCAAATTCCGCGAGGATTCCTACACCTACCCGCGCTTTAAGGACAGAAAGGCATACTCCGTTGAAAATGAGAAGCGTTATGACTTCGGTATTGAAGATAATCACGACTGGCAGGCATACACTCTCATAACCACGGCAGATGAGCTTGCCGATATCGGCGGAGGCGACCCGGCATGCTGGGCGAAAAACTACGTCCTCGGCGGGGATATCGACCTGAACGACGCGTCGAAAAATGTGTCGTTTGTACCCATAGGCACGGACGCGAACAATTTTACGGGCAGATTCAGCGGCAACGGGTATTCTATCAAGAATATCTCTTCCCCGCTGTTCGGCGTCAACAACGGAATTATCGAATATCTCACCATAGAGAGCGGCTCAATAAGCTGTTATTATTCAACGGGCAGTATATGCAGAGACAATAAAACAGAAGGTATAATTTACTGCTGCGGCAACAATGCGGACGTTGAGGTGGCAAACACAGGGAACATCGCGGGCGGCATTGCCGCATATAATACGGGTCTTATCAGCAACTGCTATAACGCAGGCAGCGTAAACTCACAATCAATGGCTGGCGGCATATGCGCAAAAAGTACCGGAACTATTGTATACTGCTACAATGTCGGGCTTGTCGGCGGAACCGAAAAAGCAGCCGCTATATGCTTTGAAAATGATGGTCCCTGGTTTGCCTGCTATTACGACGAGAAGTGCGGTTCAAGTGAATTCGGTATGGGCTCCAGCACCTGGAACATGACGCTTGGCATTTTTGGCGATCTGGATGATAAAATATGGGTGAAGAAGCCGAATACCATTGACAGCGAAAGCGGCAGGGGCGTGGCATATTATCCCTCCTTCTCCGAGGGATTCGCTCCGTCCGTTGGCTTCACCGTAACGCAGAAATTTAGCGTTTTGGGCGATGAACCGTTTGTTTACGGCAGCGACATAGTATTTTCCGCAAACGAGACCATGGATTTTGACACAGGCTTCTCCACGACCAATTCGTTGAGCGCGGCATATGTTGAAATGGACGGCAAGACCATTGCGAATGGTTTCAGCCAGGGTCAGTCGGACTGGCAGGCGACCTGGAAGGCGGATACAGTCGATGAGAAAACATTTACGCTGGTTCATGAATACGATTATTATAATGGCACAATGACCAAGGACATCACCGTCAACATCGAAAAGGCGGAGCTTACCGCGGCTGACTTTGACTTCGCTCCCGCCAACGACATTGTGTTCAACAACATGGAAAAGGCTGCAAGCGTCACGGCAAAGCCGGGCATGGAGGGCGTAGGCGCTGTCACTGTGAAGTATTACAGCGGCGGCGAGCTGCTGGATTCCGTACCGGTGAACGCTGGAAGCTACACCGTTAAAATTTCCGTTGAGGAGGGCGACTTCTACAAGGCGGCGGAGCTTGAGGACAGCTCATGGGAGTTCGCGATAGCAAAGGCGGCGGCCCCCGCCGTTCCGGATATCCAGCTCTCATATAGCTGGAGGACGGACGAGGATATAACCATAGACGTCCCCGGGCTTCCCGAAAACATGGGCGAGATGGGTCAGAGCGTTATAGCGTATAGCGGCGATGAGATACTTGCGGATAACAGCGCAGGCTATTCCGACAGGAGACTTTCGTTCCACCTGGGGCCGAACGGCGAAAACAGCGTAAATGCTGCGGAAACGATACTGGTAACGCTTCCCACGCAGAACTATGATGACATCACTTTCCGTGTTAATATAACGCTCAACGACAAGGCAAACAAGGAAGCGCCGTCCCTTGACGAGTTCGAGCTTGTGTTCACCGAAAACGGCGGCGATATTACCGCCGAGATAGTTACCGCGCTGGAGGGCGTGGAGTACAGCTTTGACGGCGCTTACTGGAGCAGCGTAAACACGCTCGATGTAGGTCATGACGTGCTTGTGACGGGCTATATCCGCTACGCGCAGACCGACGACATGAACTTTAGCGCGCCTGTTTCCAGGCAGGAAAACTCGGGTCACGGCTCGATGGTTCACCACGGCCGTATAGAGCCTGACTGCACCAGAACCGGCACCGCCGAGTACTGGGAGTGCGAGCTGTGCGCGCGTTACTTCCTTGATGAGGATTGCAAAACTGAAACCACCCTCGAGGGAACTGTTCTTGCAATAACAAAACACACTGAAATGCCGGCGGTTCGCGAGAACGAAGTCCCCGCGACCTGCACCGCGGACGGCTCCTATGACGAGGTAGTCTACTGCGAGGTTTGCAGCACTGAGCTCACCAGAACGCACATGACTATCCCCGCAGAGGGACACAAGTGGTCTGAAAAGTATGAGTCCGACAAGTCCGGGCACTGGCACAAGTGCGAGGTGTGCTCCGCTGATTCTGTTGTGGAGGCGCACGTTTCCAGCGGCGCAGCCACCGAGGAGACCCCGGAGACCTGCACAACGTGCGGTTACGTTATCGCTCCGGAGCTTGGCCATATCCACGCAAATCATCTGACAGAGGTCCAGGCAAAGGCGGCAACCTGCACGGAGGACGGCAATAACGCGTACTTCCTGTGCAGCTGCGGAAAGCTGTTCTCGGACAGCGCCGCAGCCACCGAGGTCACAGCGGCTGACGTTACGATAAAGGCGGCGGGACACAAGTGGTCTGAAAAGTATGAATCAGACAAGTCCGGGCACTGGCATAAGTGCGAGGTGTGCTCCGCTGATTCCGCTGTGGAAGCGCACGTTTCCGGCGGCGCAGCCACCGAGGAGACCCCGGAGACCTGCACGGTGTGCGGTTACGTTATAACTCCGGAGCTTGGCCATATCCACGCAAATCATCTGACAGAGGTTCCGGAAAAGGCGGCAACCTGCACGGAGGACGGCAATACAGCGTACTTCCTGTGCAGCTGCGGAAAGCTGTTCTCGGACAGCGCCGCAGCCACCGAGGTCACAGCGGCTGACGTTACGATAAAGGCGGCGGGACACAAGTGGTCTGAAAAGTACGAATCCGACAAGTCCGGGCACTGGCATAAGTGCGAGGTGTGCTCCGCTGTTTCCGCTGTGGAGGCGCACGTTTCCAGCGGCGCGGCTACCTCTTCAAAGGCTGAGACCTGCACGGTGTGCGGATATGTGATTAATCCCAGAAAATCCTCCAGTGGTTCTGGCTCGGGCGGTTCCTCCGCAGGAAGCTCCAGACCCAGCGAAAGGACTGAGACCCTGCCCGCAATCAACGGCGTGCAGAAGAGCTGGGCTGACATCGCTTCCGACCTTGAAAAGCAGAACGGCGGCAGCGCAGTGATAGACCTGAACGGAGAAACCACCGTTCCCGCCGACGTTATCAGGGTAATAGCGAACAGAAAGATAAAGGCGGAGTTTGTTATTGACAGCTCCAGGAGCTGGATAATTGACGGCTCGAAGATAGCTGCGGTTTCTGCGGCTGACCTCTCCGTATTGCCGGGGACTGCTGACAGAAGCGCCCTGCGCGGAGTTTACGGCGCTGATATAAAGGCGTCCGGCACTGGCGTTTCGGCTGACATGAAGCTGAGCTTCCGCAAGGAGTTCGCGGGACAGTTCGCGAACGTTTACAAGCTCGCGGACAACAAGCTGGTATTCCAGGGCTGCGTAAAGGTCGGGGAGGACGGCTTCGCTGTGATATCCGGCATGAGTACCGCCGGAGAGTACGTGGTCATGGTCTGCGAGTTCAGCGACCTGCCCGGCGACCTGAACAACGACGGCGCGCTGAACGCGCTGGACGCTGCCGCGATACTCAAGGATATCGTTGGCATAGAAAAGGGTGCAAATCCACTGATGGGCGACTTTAACGGCGATGGCACCGTGAACGCGTTTGACGCCGCCGCGATACTGAAACACATTGTCGGAGCAGCATAAAATACCGATGGGCGCACAGAAATGTGCGCCCATCATTTTATGGAATATCTGCCTTTCCGCCCCGCCCGGGGCGGTTTTTGTTTGACATTGAGGAGTATTTGTGATACAATTACTGTGAACTATACCGGAAGGATAAATCAGAGGAGGTATAAGATGGCAAGAGAACCGCTGCTGACCCTCAACTGCAGTTCGTATTCAGCCGACATAAGAGATATTATAAGGCTGTTTAATACTATCGGTTGGGGCTTCAGGAACGAAAGGATGGAATATCTTCCGTTGAACGCCGGCGATATGTATGATTGGCAGGAAGAAGCCTTATCCTATGACAAGCTGTTTGATATAGTTGCTCAAAAACAGAAATGCGATGAAAACGTAGGCGTAATTCTCTATCATAACAGATCTGATAAGGGCACGACATTCCTTGCGAAAGGTACGAATGAAATACTGCTCTGCCTGGATATAAACAGAAAGACAATGGACGATTCCGCCGCATTCTCCCATGGAGGAGATCATACCGACATATCATGGTATGTAAAAAATATTATCATCGAATTGGAAAAAGCCGGCTGTGTAGTTGAGAGTTTCAGCTATGAGGAATGGATAGGATAAACTGCGATTCATAGCCGTAACCGCCCGCGCGGCAGACGACGGAATCCCGCTGCTGAAAATTCAGATTTTCTTTAGAAAAAGGTGCGACCTCTGCGGGAAAAATGCTGTCTTTAGTACAGGACAGCCATAACGGTCACTTATCCGAAAGGAGAACAAAATGGAAGACGCTCAGATACTGGAGCTATATTTTGCCCGCTCCGAGCAGGCGATACGGGAGACCGACCTGAAATTCGGGCGGTACTGCCTGACGATAGCCTACAACATACTCCACAACAACGAGGACAGCGAGGAGTGCAAGAACGATACATACATCAAGGCATGGAACGCCATTCCCCCGAAAAAGCCGGATAATTTCCGGGCGTATCTCGGCAAGATAGCAAGGAACATCGCGCTGAATATGTACGAATATATGCACAGGCAAAAGCGGGACGTAAACAGCACCGAAGCAATCCTTGACGAGCTTTCGGAGTGTATTCCCGACCCTGGCTCAGACGTTGAGCGGGCGGCGGAAAGCATGATGATACGCGACAGCATAAACAAGTTCCTGGGCACGCTGTCGGAGGATAACCGGAAGATATTCGTAAGGCGCTACTGGTACGCCAGCCCCATCGAGGAAATAGCGCAGGAATACGGATTCAGCGTCAGCAAGGTCAAAACCTGCCTTATGCGGACCCGCAGCAGGCTGAAAAAACATCTTGAAAGCGAGGGGATAATCGTATGAAGGAAATGCGCTTAATGCAGATAATCGGCGATATCGACGAGAAGTACATCGACGAGGCAGCCCCCGCAGAGCAGAAAAGGAAAGCCGTGCGCTTCACTCCGTGGGTGAGATATGCGGGAATAGCCGCCTGCGCAGCCCTTGTTATCGGCGCCGGAATATTCGCCGTGACCCAGCATAGGGGCGGCATCGTTGATACTCCGGTACAGTCCGGGGCGGACGCAAACGAAGCGGCGGACACCTCTGAATTCGTTCAGTATGTAAACCCCTATGCCGAATACGAGACCCTTGATGAAGCGGAAATGGCGGCGGGATTTGATATCGCCGTCCCTGAAAGTTTCGGCGATTACACCGAGCCTTATTATGCGGTCGTCGCGGGGAAAATCCTCGAGGTGCAGTATTACGACCTCGGCGAAAACCGCGGCATGACCGTGCGTAAAGCCAGAGGAAGCGAGGACATAAGCGGCGACTATAATCAGTATGACGATATCGCTGAAACGAAAGCCGGAGACAACACGGTGACGATAAAGGGTAACGGCGGGAAATTCAGCCTGGCGGTCTGGGTTTCCGGGGATTATTCCTATTCAGTTTCGTTGGAGTCCGGTATTCCGGAAACCGAGCTGATAAAAATTCTCGAAATAATTAAATAAATTTTTCAAAAAGGTGTGACCTGACGGATTTGATGCTGTCCTTTAGGGTGAAAGGCAGAAAAAACGACCTGCCGGTACAAAAGAAATTTCAAAGGAGTATAACATCATGAAAAAGTCTATCAGATTCACCTCCGCCGCTATGGCAGCACTTATCGCAATGTCCTGCGCTTCCTTCTCCGCGTTTGCGGAAGATACCTCCGCGCCCGCTGAAGAACCCGGCTACACGGAAGCTATCGAGGGCGGCTGGGAAGTAAACACGGGCAGCACCGCAATGAGCAAGAACGCCGCTGCAAAGGCCGCTTTCAAGAAGGCGACCGCAGAGCTTGTCGGCGTAAGCTATCAGCCGATAGCAGCGCTCGGAACCCAGGTGGTTGCCGGAACAAACTACGCGATACTCTGCAGGGCAACTCCGGCATATCCCGACGCCAAGCCGGAGGTAGTCATAATGTACATCTACGAGAGCCTCGACGGAAACGCTGAGATCACCGGATTCCAGACGATAATCGGCGAATCCGGCAAGGACGGCTTTAAGGCGAACACAGGCAAATTCGCGATAAAAAACAGCAAGAACAAGACCGTATATTCCGCATACAAAAAGGCGATGAAGGAGCTTGTCGGTGTTGATTACAAGCCGGTGCTCTACCTCGGCAGGCAGACCAAATCCGGCAGCAATTACATGATACTCTGCCGCAGCCAGGTGGTATATCCGGGCGCCCCGTATGAGTGGTCGCTGGTTACGGTGAACAAGTCCGCAAAGGGCAAGGTAAAGCTCGGCGACATTCAGACCCTGGAGCTTGGGAATACCGACGAGGAATCCGCAGGCGAGAACACCCAGATCCCGAACCCCTGGCAGGAATACAAGACCGTTTCCGAAGCCGCAAAGGCGGCTGGGGTCAGCTTCAGCGCCCCCGACGAGCTTGCAGGCTACAAGGCTTCCTATATCCAGGCGATGAGCGGCATTGTCGAGGTGAGATACTCCGACGGCAGCAATGAAATCACCGTCCGCAAGGGCAATGGAACCGACGACATCAGCGGCGACTACAACGTATACAAGAACGTTTCCGAAAAGGAGATCGGCGGAGTTACAGTAACGTTAAAGGGCAATAACGGCGGCATAAATTCCGCTTCCTGGACTGACGGAACAAATTCCTACTCCGTGTACTCCGAGAACGAGCTTCCGGCTGACCTCGTGGGAAGCCTTGCGGCTTTGATCGGATAAGCTGTCATAGACATAATTATAGGCTCCGGCGTTTTTTGCGCCGGAGCTTTTTATATGTCAATAAGTACTTGACATTATTTGTGAAATGAATTATAATATATTTGTCAGGTGGAATAATTTACATTCAGTTCACCCCAGAAACCGAAAAGAATACAGCGCAAATGGCTCATTACAGAATCCTTGAGATACCCGAAAACGCTTCCAGGGACGAAATAAAAAGGCTTACCGGAGACTTTCCAAGATATACTACACAGATGCTTTTGCCGGAGATAAAGCCTTTGCTGAAGAAAAGATGAAGCAGCTCAACATAGCGTTTGAAGCCATGTGTAACGGCAAACAGGGGAATTTCAGCAGCGCTGGTTCCGCCGGAGCCTGCGGTCTGTTCCACCGGGAACCCGGCGAGCTGCATTACGATACCACATACGAATATTATTACTACGATTAAGAAAGGAAGTTTTATATGAGATTTGGAAAGAGAATAGGCGGTCTGACGATGGCGGCTGTAATGGCGGCGACAAGCATTGTTATGACTGTTCCGGCACAGGCGGAGGAAGCGCATAGCTACAACGGGTTTGAATATTCGCTCAAAGGCTCGGCGGTTATTATCACCAAATATACCGGCAGCGACAGCAGCGTTTATATACCTGATATGATCGACGGCAGAAAGGTTGCCAGGATAGAAAGCGGAGCTTTTTCCAGAAACGAAACTGTTGAGCACGTCAGGTTTCCCGCTTATCTGGAGGAAATAGAATTTCAAGCGTTTCAGTATTGCACTTCTCTCCAGGAGGCTGTTTTCCCGGAGACAATGAAATATATAGGTTTTAACGCATTTAATGGCTGTACAAGCATTTCCGACGTTGTGTTTGGAAGCGATGTTGAATTGAGATTTTCTTCATTCTCGGGATGCAACAATATTGAAAATGTATCTCTGTATCCAGGTGAAAACCAGGATTATAATACTAAGTCTTATTCTCCTTCTAACAGTATTTGGTATAGCTGCAAAGGCGTCAGCAATGTTTATTATTTTGGCGAAGCGTCCAATCAACAGGGAAGCTTTACGAATAATTTTCCCAGTGGGACAATAAATTACTATGCGCTGAAATCCACTGATGACAAAGTTTCTGTGTTCGACCCCATGACCACTCATTCGGTCGTAACATTCGACCCGAACGGCGGTACCGGAGAAACAAAGCTGTACGCCCTCAACGGTCAGCAGGTCTCCGAGGCCGTACCCCCGGAGAAGAAAGACTGCGAGTTTATCGGCTGGTACGTCAACCGCGAGGGCACCGGGGACAAGTGGAATTTCCTGACCGACAGAGTTTCCTCCGACATTACGCTGTACGCAAAGTACCGCCCCTTACAGTTCAATGTGACCTTTGACGCGCAGGGCGGAACCTCCCCGGTGAAGAGCAGGGATTATTCCTTCGGGCTTGCGATGGGAGAGCTGCCCGTTCCCACAAGGACTGACCACACGTTCATCGGCTGGTACTCCCGCCCGGACGCAAACGGCGAGCTTTATACAAGCTCCACGGTCATGCCCAGGAGCACTGTGACCCTGTACGCAGGCTGGCTCCAGAACGGAAAGAGCCTGGTGGTGAACTTCGACCCCAACGGCGGGACCTGCGATTCCACTAAAACGCTTGTGGAATACAAGGGACAAATCGGCAAGCTTCCGGTTCCCGAAATGGAGGGGAACAAGTTTATCGGCTGGAACACCTCCTCGGACGGAACAGGGGATTATTTCAGCAGTAAAACAACGGTGACCCGCCCCAGTCTCACCCTGTACGCGATATGGGAGCCAAAGACCTATACGGTCAAGCTGGATCCTGACGGCGGAAAGCTAAGCGGCAAGGAGATTCAGGCGGAATACGGCTCCAGGATAGGGAAACTGCCCGTGCCTGAAAGAAACGGGTATAAATTCACGGGGTGGTATTACAAGGACGGTTCCAAGTTCACCAGCAGCGACTTAATGCCCGCAAAGGCTGTGACGCTCACCGCCGGATGGACTGGGTATGAATACATGATCCTTTTTGACGCGCGTGGCGGCAGCGTAACGCAGGACACAAAATATGTGGTTTGCGGTGAAAAGGTCGGTGAACTGAGAGAGCCTGCGCGCAAGGGCTATAAATTCCTCGGCTGGTACACAAAGCCCAACGGAAAAGGCACGAAGTATTCAAGCAAGAGCGTTATGCCGGAGAAGGACGTAACTCTTTATGCTAGCTGGAAGAAAGTAACGGCATATGCCACAAATCTGAAGCTTGATAAAACAAAGCTCACGCTGGGCGTAGGTGAGAAATATGCCATGACAGTCTCCACAACTCCCGCTGAAACCATCGACAAATTCACCTGGACAAGCTCCGACAAAAATGTGGCTTCTGTTAATTCCAAGGGAGTTATTACCGCCGGGAAAATGGGTACGGCGACTGTTACCGTCAGGACCTCAAAGGGCAAAACCGCCGCGGTTAAGGTGACGGTCAGAAAGGCGCCTTCCTCAATTAAAATGCCGTATTCCAGCCGCAGAATGAGCGTGGGTCAGTCCATAAAAATAACCCCCACATTGGAAGGATATGCCGTGGAGCTGACATGGGTCAGCAGTGATCCGTCTGTCGCCACAGTGGACGGAAATGGTAATGTAAAGGCGCTGAAAAAAGGCAACACCTTTATAACGGCCAAGACTTATAACGGGGTAAGCGCAAAGCTGACGCTCACCGTGCAGTAAACTAATAAACAAAAATCGCGCCCCGAAAAAATGCGGGGCGCGTTCTTATTTGTTCAGATTTGAAAATCAGCCCTGCCCATAGTAAGCATTTGCACCGTGCTTCCTGAGATAGTGCTTGTCAAGAAGCTCCTGCTGCATTCTTCCGGCGGTGGGGGCGATGGTGAGCGCGTGGTAATTCATGAACGCGACCTCCTCCAGCACAACGGAATTATGCACGGCTTCGTGCGCGTCCTTGCCCCAGGTGAAAGGCCCGTGGCTCTTTACGAGAACCGCCGGAATGCTCATGGGGTCAACGCCGCTAAAGGTCTCGATTATGACCTTGCCGGTCTCCTTTTCGTACTCGCCGCGAATCTCCTCAGGAGTCATGGCGCGGGTGCAGGGGATCTCGCCGTAGAAATAGTCGCCCTGGGTGGTGCCCATCGGCTGTATTCCAACGCCCGCCTGCGCAAAGGAGGTCGCCCAGCGGCTGTGGGTGTGCACAACTCCGCCGATAGCCGGGAACGCGCGGTACAGCTCCAGGTGAGTGGGCGTGTCGCTGGAGGGCTTCCACTTGCCCTCGGCTACCTTTCCGGTCGCAAGCTCGACTACCACCATGTCATCGGCGGTCATTCCCTCATAGGGAACGCCGGAGGGCTTTATCACTATCATTCCGCTCTCTCGGTCGATGGCGGAAACATTGCCCCAGGTGAACGTTACAAGGTTGTATTTTGGAAGCAGAAGATTTGCTTCCAGAACTTCCTGCTTTAATTTCTCTAACATTTTTTCTCTCCTTACTTCGCCGCCGCGTATTCCGCCGCAAGCCCGCGCTTGTAGTTCTCCATGAATTTCCGGAATCCCTCCGCGCCCTTTTCCTCGGGCTGGAGCGTTGTGGATTTCATGCCGCCGAATACCTCGCTGTCGAGGAACTCCGGCAGGGACTTATTATTTCCGCATACGGAGTAAGCCGCCAGCAGAGCCATTCCCCAGGCGCCGCCCTCTCCGGCGGTTTTCATGACGGAAACAGCACAGCCCAGACCGTCCGCGAGGAACTGCTGCGCGACTCCCTTAGTCTTGAACAGCCCGCCGTGTCCGGTTATCTTGTCAACGGAAACCTGCTCCTTGTCGAACAGGATATCCATTCCGAGCTTCAGAGCCGCCATGGTTGAGTAAATCTCCGCGCGGAACAGGTTCGCGAGGTTGAATTTCCCGTCCGGGGTGCGGAAGTACATCGGTCTGCCGTTCTCAGCGCCTGCAACAGGCTCGCCGGAAAGGAAATTGTACGCGACTGTGCCGCCGCAGTCCGGGTCGCCGCCCAGCGCGTTGCGGTAGAGCAGCTCGTACAGCTCCGGCTTTGAAACGGCATGACCGCTCAGCTCTGCAAACTCGCCGAAAACATTCACCCAGGCGTCCAGCTCGGAGCAGCAGTTGTTGCAGTGAACCATCGCCACCGGGGCGCCGTCCGGGGTGGTGACTACGTCAATTTCCGGGTAGTAGCCCTTGAGCGGTTTGTCCAGGACGAGCATAGCAAATATGGAAGTACCCGCCGACACGTTTCCGGTGCGCGGAAGCACGCTGTTAGTCGCGGTCATTCCGGTGCCTGCGTCGCCCTCGGGCGGGCAGAGCGGAACTCCCGGCTGGAGCGTGCCTGTCGGGTCGAGCAGCTTCGCTCCCTCGGCGGTCAGCACGGCTTCCTTTGCGCCTGCGCCGAGCACTTCGGGGAGAACTTCCAGCAGCTTTCCGGAGAATCCCTTATCAACAAACAGTTTATTTGTCTTTGTAATATACTCCATGTTGTATTCGATACCCTCCACCGGGAAGATTCCAGAGGCCTCGCCAACGCCGACCTGGCGCTTTCCGGTCAGACGATAGTGAATATATCCCGCAAGAGTGTTGATGTGCGCGATGTCCTTGACGTGCTCCTCGCCGTTCAGCACCGCCTGATAGAGATGCGCAATGCTCCAGCGCTGGGGGATATTGAACCCGAGCAGCTCCGACAGCTCGGAAGCCGCCTGCTCGGTGATGGTGTTTCTCCATGTGCGGAACGGAACGAGCAGGTTATCGTCCTTATCGAAAGCCATGTAGCCGTGCATCATGCCGGAGATCCCCATTGCGCCGTATGTCGCGGGAGTTACGCCGTACTTTGACTGGACGTCCTCCGCGAGACTGGCGTAGCAGTGCTGAAGTCCGGTGGTGATATCGTCCAGGGAATACGTCCACACGCCGTTTTCGTAGCGGTTCTGCCAGTCGTGGCTGCCGCTGGCGATGGGGGCGAACGTGTCGTCAACAAGCACCGCCTTTATTCTGGTGGAGCCGAATTCTATGCCGAGGTAAGTCCTGCCGGACTGGATTTTTTCCTGTATCGTCATGCTGTTCTCCTTTTATGTTTTCTTGAAAAGCGGACAAATTTCTGCGTAATAGTACAAATCCTGCTCTGCCCGCCGTAAGCTTCTTTTATTTTACCACATAATCCCGCTTAATTCAATCAGCAATATGAATAAGATTGCGTGCGATAATTGGTGGAACTGCATAAATTTCAGCCGCGGCGCCATTTGACAGGGTCGCTGGGTTCCGGCGGGCTTGACATTCGCTTTGAAAAGTTGTATCATATTCAGAGAAGAATTTGTATTGTTTTTGGAGCGTGACCGGTATGAAGAAGTACGAAGCCGTTTCCACGGCGATAATGGCGGATATAGAAAGCGGGAAGTACCCTGCCGGGGCGGCGCTCCCAACGGAGGAAAGCCTGACCGCGATTTACGCAGTGAGCCGCCAGACGGTGCGCCATGCGCTTTCATGCCTGGCGGAGCGCGGGATAATAGCCAGGCGGCAGGGGAGCGGCTCCACGGTGCTGCCGAAGCGGCAGATTCCGGCGACCGGGAAGATAGCGGTAGTCGCCACCTACATCAGCGATTACATTTTCCCGGGTCAGCTCCGGGCGGTGGAGGAAGTGCTGTCGGAAAACGGGTACGCCGCCGTTCTCTCCGCGACGCGCAACCGGGTGTGCACCGAGCGCTCCATACTCGCGGAGCTGCTGAAAGACCCGGTCGACGGAGTGCTCATCGAGGGCACGAAATCCGCCGTGCCGAACCCGAATTTCGACCTGTACGCAAGGCTCATGGAAATGGGTATCCCGGTGGTGTTTTTCAATGGATATTACCCGGCGCTCAGCGGGACGTATTACGTCTGCGCGGACAATGCGGCGGGCGGAGCCGAGCTTGTGCGGCACCTTGTTTCCCGGGGGCACACGCGGATATGCGGCTTCTTCAAGAGCGACGATATCCAGGGGCACCAGCGCTATTCCGGCTTTATTTCGGAGCTGTTCCGCAGCGGGCTGATAATTCCGGACGAAAACGTGTTCTGGTACACCACGGAGACCAAGGAAGCGCTTTTCAGCGACCCCGGGGAGGTGCTGGCGCGTATCGGGGAGAATACCGCCGCAGTGTGCTATAACGACGAGATAGCGTTCCGGCTGGTGGAGTGCCTGCTTTCCGCCGGGAAACGCGTGCCGCAGGACGTGGCGGTGGTCAGCTTTGACGACAGCAGTCTCAGCCGGATATCACGGGTGCCGATAACCTCGCTTTCCTACGGGGAAAACAACATCGGCAGGATAGCCGCGCAGAAGCTGGTGGATATCCTGAATGGAAAGAAAGTCGGCTCCGAGGTGGTGCCGTGGGCGCTTGTACAGAGGGAAAGCTCATAAAATATAATTATCCCCCAGCCAAAGACTGGGGGATATTTGTGTGATTTATGCTGAAATCAAGCCATATTCATAACGCTGTTAATTTCGTCAATGCGTGAGTTTATGATGTCGAAATTCTTCTTGCGTACCTCATCGAAGGAGTCGCCGAAAATATAAACGTAATCGGTGAGCTGCTGTACGTTGGAATCCACGTTGCCGGGATCGGAAACGTCAGCGCCGATACCGTTTTTCATGTCGATAACGGGGGTCAGCTTGGAGGTCAGAGAAGCCACCAGATCCCAGTTCTTGCCTGACCAGCCTGATTCAAGCGCGGCATCCTTAGCGCTGGATTTAGCGGTGCTGCTGCCAGTGGTCGCGGCAACGCAGCTCAGGTAAGCCGCAACTCCGTTTTTGTTCTTGGAGCCCTTGCACCACATTACGGTGCTCGGCTGCATCAGGTGGTAGTACTTGTCAGCCTGCGGGTCGCGGGGATAGGGTACTACGCCGATCTCGGTCTTTTTCCAGCCCATTTTGTCGGCAAATCTGTTGAGGGTGTCGTACTCCCATGTACCGCCGTTAGCATAGAACAGAATGTCTCCGTTGACCCATGCCCTGGTATTGACGGTCCAGCCGCTAAGCTCGTGCCTGGGGTAGCGCAGGTCTTCCTTCTGGAGCGTTGCCAGCAGGTCTGCAACGCGCTCAATCTCGGGTGAGTTTACATTGAGCGAGAGCTTTCCGTCATCAAGACCGAGGAGCGGAGTGCCGGTGGAGCCGATAAAATAGTCCGGACAGCTATATCCGTCTATTACATAATTGTCCTTGTCCTTTGCCTTGAATGCGCGCGCCATGTCAAGGAAGGTATCCCATGTCCATTTGTTCTTGCTGTACAGCTTCATGGGGTCGTCAAGCCCGGCTTCCTTTATTACGCTCTTGCGGTAGAACATAAGGGAGCCGACCTGTAATTCGCTGAATACGCAGTAGTGCTTGCCGTCCAGCGCCAGTTCGTCCATAGCGCTCTTGGTGTTCTTCCAGATGGGATTGCTAAAGTCGAGAATGCTGTCCAGCGGTTGATATCTTCCGGTCACTGCGCTGTACGGGAACTCTCCGGATTCATACGGAAACAGGTCGGGGGAATCGTCGGCTTTTATCATGTCGGTGAGCTTGTTGAGCCTGTCGCTGTAGGAAACCTTCACCAGCTCGAATATATTTCCCTTATCCGCTACGTTGCTTCCGTTTTTCGGCGTGCCATACTGCTTGCGGAACAGCTTCTGCGCCTCGTTATCCTTGTCCTCAACATCATACCATGCCATGAACTTTATGCGGTTTGTGACCTTCAGGTCGGGCAGGTTGGTGCCCTTCTTGGCATAAACGATCTTGAATGTCTCCTGCCTTTTGCCGGTGTACTTTCCCTTTCCGGTGATGGTGACGGTGGCTGTGCCGGCTCTCTTGTTGTTCTTGTAGGAGAGTGTGTAGTCCTTGCCGGACGTCAGGGTGGCGCTGCCGTTCTTTACTGTCAGCTTGGGCTTTATGGACATACCTGTGTAGTTCTGGTCAGGTATCTTGCTGACGGTGAGCTTGGATACGTCGGTTTTCCCCGCAAGGGCTTCCTGTTCCACATAATATGTCTGTGCATAGGAGGGAACTACCGGGACTGCTGTCGCTGTCAGCATAACTGCAGCCGCAGCCGAGGCTGCTATCCTGGAGATTCTTTTCATTTGCTTCTTCCTTTCTGTATTGACGTTGGGGCGTATGCCGCCTTTACATTAGTATATCATCTGTCTGATGCAGTGTCAATACAGTGCGGAAACAAAATATTACTTATCTAATTGTGCACTATAAACAAATTGAAATCCTTTCCGGTACATAGCTGCGGTTATCCGGCATGGCTGCTGATAATTCGGCTCGGAGGAGCAGCGACGGAACAGCGAAAAGCCCCGCGCTTAAGCGAAATCCGCCGCACGGGGCTTTTTATCCGTTTCCTATGAAGCCGCGATCCTTCCGTCCGCAATGCGGATAAGCCGTTCGGCGCGCTTCGCTGCGTTTTCATCGTGGGTTATCATTACGATGGTTTTCCCGCAGAGGTGCAGAGCCTCCAGTATCTCGCAGATGACCCGCCCGGAGCGGCTGTCGAGATTCCCGCAGGGCTCGTCCGCCAGTATCACGGACGGACGAGCGGCGATGGCGCGGGCGATGGCGGTGCGCTGCTGCTGACCTCCGCTCATTTCGCACGGGCGGTGGGAGGAACGGTTATGAAGCCCTACCTGCTCCAGCGCTTCCAGGGCGGCTTCCCGGCGCTGCTTTTTGGGTATCCCGCGGTACATCAGCGGAAGCTCCACGTTTTCCAGCGCCGTCAGCGTGGGGATAAGGTTGAAGCTCTGGAACACGAACCCTATCTTATTCCCGCGTATGCGGCTGAGACTGTTGTCGTCAAGCTCCGGCACGCTCTGTCCGTCAAGGTAGTAGCTCCCGGATGTGGGCACGTCAAGGCAGCCGAGTATGTTCATCAGCGTGGATTTTCCGCTGCCGCTGGCGCCGCATATGGTGACGTATTCTCCGTCCTGGATATCAAGGCTCACGCCGTCAAGGGCGCGTATCGTGGTGCCGCCGGCGGTGTAGTACCGGCAGAGGTTTTCGGCTTTTATCGGCATAAATATCCCTCCTGTTCTTCGCTATATTTTTTGCACTCTCCGGGAAAATATACAGACACACTCCGCAGATCACCGCATATAATGCCATAAAAGGGGGCGGCGGAATGCTTATTGAATCCGGATACGACCGGCGGCGGGCGGTGGAATATGCGCTGAAATGGGCGCTCTCCAGGAATCCGCGCTACTACGACTTTGAGGACATCGGCGGAGACTGCACGAATTTTGTGTCCCAGTGCCTTTTTGCCGGGTGCGGCGTGATGAACTACTCCGGGGACTACGGCTGGTATTACATAAGCCAGGACGACCGCGCGCCCGCCTGGACGAGTGTGGAGTACCTCCAGAGGTTCCTGCTGACAAACGAGGGAACGGCGGTTTACGGCGAAAAGGCGGAGCTTTCCGCGCTGAGACCGGGCGATGTGATACAGCTCCGCAATGAAAGCGGGCGGTACTATCACACCATGCTGGTTTCGTTCGTGTTCTATCCCGCCGTGCCGGAGAACATCTTCACCTGCTCGCACACATATGACGCGAGGAACCGCCGCCTTGCAAGCTATAACTATGCCGCCGCGCAGGGGATAAAAATACTCGGTGCGCGGCGGGAGCTGTATTAAGGGGGTAAAGCTATGGTGATATACACGGTGCGTCCCGGCGACACGCTGGGGGATATCTCGCGGAGGTACGGGCTTCCGCCAAACAGGATAGCCGCAGACAACGGGCTGTCGAATCCGTCCGCGCTGACGCCGGGGCAGAATCTGCTGATAAACACGGACACGGTGCGGTATATACTGCCGGAGGGGCAGACGCTTTTCTCGGTCTCCCAGGAGTACGGCGTGCCGCTTGACGACCTTCTTGCGGCAAATCCGGGGGTTAATCCGCTGAACGTGATGGCGGGGCAGACGGTGTTCGTTCCGGTGGGGGAGAGCGAACCGCGGCGGACGATCCTTGTGAACGGCTACGCATATCCCAGCATAAACACAAACTCGCTGAACTGCGTGCTTCCGTTTTTGACGTTTCTCAGCCCTTTCAGCTACCAGCTCACCACGACTGCGGAGCTTGTTCCGCCGGACGACAGCGAGCTTATCTACCGTGCGCAGCGCTCCGGGGTAATGCCGCTGATGGTGGTGACGAACATCACGGGGGAGGGCTTCAGCACGGAGTCCCTGTCGTGGATACTCGCTTCCCCGGAGCTCAGGGAGCGGCTCATCGGGAATATCCTGTCGGAGCTTGAATCAAAGCAGTACTACGGGGTCAACATGGATATAGAATACATCGCGCCGTACGACCGCGAGAGCTACAACAGCTTCCTGGAAACGCTGGCGGAGCTGCTTCATTCCAACGGGTATATCCTGATGACCGCACTCGCGCCGAAAATCTCCGCAGACCAGCGGGGAGTGCTCTACGAGGCTCACGACTACGAAGCGCAGGGGAGGATCGCGGATTATGTCATCATAATGACTTATGAGTGGGGCTATACATAATGCCACACATCATTATAGTAATTTTGATACTGAGTATAAAAGA
The DNA here is from genome assembly GCA_934448295.1 of uncultured Oscillospiraceae bacterium. Classification (GTDB taxonomy): domain Bacteria; phylum Bacillota; class Clostridia; order Oscillospirales; family Ruminococcaceae; genus CAG-115. Next base: position 1,779 of record CAKSEY010000016.1, on the reverse strand, counting down.
GTATAAAAAACTTAAAACCGCATATAAATTCAGTATATAAAGTGTAAGCTTTTGACCCGAAGGAGGTAATAAATGTTCATTAACTTTTCAAATCACCCGTCTGCCAGATGGTCGGCTGAGCAGACTGCCGCCGCAATGAAGTTCGGCGATATCGTCGATCTGACATTCCCTGACGTACCTGCCGGCGCGGATACTGCCGCCGTTTCCGGGCTTGCCGATGAATACTGCGCCCGGATACTTTCCCTGGGGGCTGACGCGATTCTTGTGCAGGGCGAGATGTCGCTTTCGTTTGCGGTCGCGGGCAGGCTCCAGAGGAACGGCGTTGCTGTTCTGTGCGCGTGCAGCGAGCGGGTCTGCGAGACTTCCGTGCTTGACGATGGCTCCACGGAGCGGCGCTCTGTTTTCAGGTTCGTGCGGTTCCGCAGATATCCTCTTCTGGTATGATTTCCGCATAATAATTCTTTCAGGGTATTGACACGGACGAAATTATGTGGTAAAATCATAGTATAAAGGGTGGTAGAAATGAAGCAAGTTAAATGTTTTTTTAAAGTTCAAATCCCGGTTTGCCGCATAACCATGCAGGGTCGTGGGTTTGCAGTCTGAACTACCCCCTCACCGCGAGGTGATTGACCCAAATCCCCGATATCCTAAAAAGATATCGGGGATTTTTCTATGCAAAAAACTTAAAAACACAGCTTGTCCGGGTATACATAGTGAAAGGAAAAGCTCCTGAGAAAATCTCAGAAAAAAGTTTCCGAAAAACTTAAAAAACCTGCTTGTCCGGGTATATATAGTGAAAGGAGATGATCACATGGTAAAGAACTTCTGCGATGTTCCCATGTTCCGCTGATTTTCCGACATTCATTCTTCAAGGGGGTATTCAAATGAACAGATATTTTCAGTCCTTTGTTCCGGCGTTCCTTTATGACATGTGGCTCGGCTATCTTTATTCCCCGTTTGCCGGCGAGCCTGACTGCTCCTCTGATTATTACAAATAAAACTTAAAAAACCGGATATTCCGGGTATAGATAGTGAAAGGTGGTGATCCTAATGCCGGTACCTGTTATAGTTGCCATCATCAGCGGTGTTTCTTCCATTATTGTCGCAGCGATCAATGCTGACTGACTTCCTGTTACATTCCGATATGAAAGGCGGTGATATAATGGCTGGCGTTATAATGCCCAGACACGACCTGTTCGGCGGCTCCCGCCGCAGGCGTCTGTTTATCCTTTACTGATTTCTGATGTTCCGAAGGGAGGTGATATCCATGGCTGATCGTGACAGCTTCATTCTTGGCGTTCTGGCTGGCATTCTTCTGGGCGGTGAGGACGACTGATCCGCACTTGATTTCAATGTAAGGAGGTGATATTCATGATTTCTGTTCTTGGCACAATTATCCGCATTCTCGCTGACCGTGACTGATCCGGCTTATTTCCATGAAAGGAAGTGATAAAACTTAAAAAGTTCAGTTTCTCGGGTATATATAGTGAAAGGTGGTGATACCATGGATGAGTTCATGAATCCCGGTTCTCAGCGCGACGATTCCCCGTTCGGCCGTTCTATCTGCTGGTGATTTTCTCTTATTCCACGTTAAGGAGGTGAATGTAATGCCTGTTGCTGTTATTACCGCCATCATCGGCGCGGTCGCTTCCATTGCTATTGCGGCTGTCAATTCCCAGGAGTAATTCCTGATCCCCTGATTTTATATGGTAACCTCTAAAAACCCCTATGAAAAAGAAGAAAAAAGTGATATAATAAGGATATGAAACAGAAAACACT
>CAKSEY010000015.1 GCA_934448295.1 uncultured Oscillospiraceae bacterium | reverse complement strand
GTTTTCTGTTTCATATCCTTATTATATCACTTTTTTCTTCTTTTTCATAGGGGTTTTTAGAGGTTACCTAATGTTATAATAAACTTGAAATGCAATTCTGAAAAGAAATGCAATTATTAACACAAAGGAAGGAAATTCTATGAAGATTTTCAAAAAAATTATCGCAGCAGTTGCTGCGGCAGCAATTGCTATTACGGCATTGCCGATGTCGGCATTTGCCAACGATTGGAAGACGAACGCAAAGACCATTCAGCGCGATAAGGAGTATAGCTTTACCTTGCCGGATAACACAAGTGATACTGTCAATTATAAGTTCGAAATGAAGTTCCCAGGATATCTGGTGCTTGATATTTCATCAACGGCTGATGACACTCGGTTCATGGTGAGGACTGATGGTTGGTCGTATCCTCTAATTCGTTACCATTCAATAAAAGGCGATGCCTTTTATTGTAATTCTTTTTCTTACTTAAAGTGGGATTCCAATGCTAAAAAGGGTATTGCAACATTTTCAGGGGAACTGACAAAGGGTACACACTACCTCGAATTCTGGCGCGGAGGGAATTTCGGCTCAGGCAAGGTGAAGTTTACCGCACGGTTCTATTCCACCAGTTCTTCTCTCGGCAATTACAAGAACGCTTCCAGCGGCAAGACCTACAAGAGCGATTTGAGTATAGTGGGCGATGAGCAGGTATACAGATTCGATGTTGCAAAGTCTGGCACTATGAAGGTAAAGCTGGCAGCGGATTATGAAAATAGCGAAGATGTACAGGCAACTCTTTACAAGGACAGCGATGATAATGATGTTGAGATCAGCAATATGAAGCTCATCAGCGGAAGCTATTGTCAAACCTATGATACCTACGCTACTATTGGTGACGAAACTACTGCTGAATTATCCTACAAGGTAACAAAGGGAACATATTATCTCAGATTATTCAAGAACAAAACTAATACCGGCACAATAAGCATGACCGCAACCTATCCCCAGGGCAGCAGCAACGAGGGCAAGATAAGCTGTCTTTCCCTGGATCTCAAGAAGGGCGGCACGCTCCAGCTTGGCGCTGTAATGGCTGTGGACGGCAATGTTACATGGACCAGCAGCAAGACCTCTGTTGCAAGTGTTTCTTCTACTGGTAAGGTCACAGCAAAGGGAACAGGGACAGCAGTGATTACAGCAAAATCCGGAAAGAATTCGGTAAAGGTTCAGATCAAGGTTTCGTAATTTTTCAGTAACATAATAATTCGCCTCGTTGATTGTCAGCGGGGCGAATTATTTATATGTACGTTATTGTTACGCTGTTCCCTGAGCTCACGGCACCATTCACGGTGTATTTTATGTAACTCTGAATTTAATTCATTCATTTGCATTATAAACCTTATATCCGCTCCCGGTCTTTTCCACAAAGAAAGGCTGGATATCGTTAACGCACATGAATTTATGAAGGTTCGGGCGCTGCCGGGTATGCGAACGGTACTAGCATTATCCGGATAAAGCCGCGTTGTTCGGACTGGCGTACCGATACCTTGACATAATATGTTATGCGCGCATTTTAATATTCAATTCTGGTATGATTAATATATTCATCATACAGTTTACACATGACTGCGTAAGTGCTATAATAACCACAGAACGAAAAAGCGCTGAGTTCTCAAAGACAACAAGGAGAAGATGAACATGGATACACATGAAGATTTCCTGGGCAGGATAAGGTATCCCGGATATCACGACAGGATAATGTCCGCAGAGAAAGCGGCAGAGTTCATAAAGCCTGAAATGACGCTCGGCGTCAGCGGATTTACCATTGCGGGTTATCCTAAGGCAGTCGCAGGAGAGCTTGCGAAGCGCGCAAGAAACGGCGAAAAGCTGGAGCTTACGGTGTACTCCGGAGCTTCCCTCGGCGAGGAGTTCGACGGCGAGCTTGCAAGGGCAGGCGCCCTCAAAGCGAGAATGCCGTACCAGACCAACAAGGACCTGCGTAATTCGATAAACGCCGGGCAGGTATCGTATCATGACGTTCCGCTCGGACAAATGCCGGTGTGGGTCAAGAACAACTTTCTGAAGCACATTGACGTTGCAATAATCGAAGCCGCCGCCATAGACGAAAACGGCAATATTATCCCCACGACATCGGTCGGAACTTCGAACATCTACGCCGAATACGCGGATAAGATCATTATCGAGGTGAACACCTATGTTCCCCGCTGTATTGAGGGAATCCACGATGTGTATTCCCCAGAGCGCCCTCCGCACACGCAGCCCATTCCGATAACAAAGGTCAGCGACCGTATCGGCACGCCCTACATAAAGTGCGACCCGGCAAAGGTAGTTGCAGTTGTCGAGAGCAACATTCCGGACAACGGCAGGACGGTTTCCCCGGTGGACGACGAGTTCCGCAGCATGGCGAACAACCTTATCGGATTCCTGCACAGCGAGGTCGAGCACGGCAGGCTGTGCAACCCGCTTCCCCCGGTGCAGGCGGGCGTTGGCAGCGTTTCTAACGCGGTTTTGCAGGGACTTGCGGAATCGGATTTCGAACATCTCACTGTGTATTCCGAGGTGCTCCAGAACTCGATTTTCGACCTCATCGACGCCGGCAAGGTGGATTTCGCCTCCGGTACGTCGCTAACCATTTCATGGGACAAGCGCGATGAATTCTTTGAGAACTTTGAAAAATACCGCGACAAGATGATACTCCGTCCGCAGGAGATAAGCAACCACCCGGAGGTAATCAGACGGCTGGGCGTTATCGCGATAAATACCGTAATTGAGGCGGATATCTACGGCAATACGAATTCCTCGTATATCGACGGCTGCCGCCTGATGAACGGCGTCGGCGGTTCCGGCGACTACTGCGAGAACGCAGGGCTTTCGATATTCATTACGAAGTCCACTGCGAAGGACGGCATGCTTTCCTGCATAGTTCCGCAGGTCAGCCACGTTGACCACACTATCCACGAGATCCACGCGCTGATAACCGAACAGGGCGTTGCGGATTTGAGAGGTCTTGACCCGGTGGAGCGTGCAAATCTCATCATTGATAAATGCGCGCACCCGAAGTTCCGCAAGGCGCTTCACGAATATCTTGACAATGCAGAATCCACCTGCAAATACAAGGAAAACCCCGTAGATATGCAGGCGGCTCTTAACTTTGAAAAAGCAATGTAAAGCAATGTGATGGAGGACAAAACAATGGACGAACAGGCAGTAAACATGGTAAATGAACTCATAGCAAAGGCAAGAGTGGCTCAGAAGCAGTTCGAGAGCTTCTCCCAGGAAAAGACCGACGAGGCGGTACGCGCGATAGGCAAGGTAGTCTACGACCGCGCCGAAGAGCTTGCCAAGATGGCTTGCGAAGAAAGCGGCATGGGCGTTTACGCCGATAAGGTAGCCAAGTGCCACGGCAAGTCCAAGTGTATCTGGAACAGCTTAAAGGGCAAGAAGTCCGTAGGTATCATCGGCGAGGATAAGCAGACCGGAATCATCCGCGTTGCCAAGGCAAAGGGCGTTGTAGGCTCCGTAACTCCGGTAACGAACCCGGTAGTTACCCCGATGTGCAACGCGATGTTCGCACTCAAGGGTCAGAACGCTATCATCGTAGCCCCGCACCCCAGAGCGCAGAAAACCAACAAGTACGTTATCGACCTGTTCCGCGCAGAGCTGAAGAAGCTCGGACTTCCCGAGGATCTCGTGCAGACCGTTGAGCAGTGCTCCATGGACGCGACAACAGCCCTCATGCACGGCGTTGACGTTGTAGTTGCGACCGGCGGCGGAGCAATGGTGAAGTCCGCTTATTCCAGCGGCAAGCCTGCGCTCGGCGTAGGCCCCGGCAACGTTCAGGTTATAGTTGACCGCGGCGTTGACCTCGAGGAAGCTATCCCGAAGATAATCAGCGGCAGAATCTTTGATAACGGTATCATCTGCTCCGGAGAGCAGTGCGTATTCCTGCCGGAGGAGTCTTTCGACAAGGGTATCGACATCTTCAAGAAGAACGGCGTGTTCTATGTTGACGACGCTGAAACCGCAAAGAAGTTCGCGGACGCTATCTTCCCGGAAAACGGTCCTATCAGCAGAAAGGTCGTAGGTCAGAGCGTGCAGACCATCGCAAAGCTGGCTGGCGTTGACGTTCCGGACGGCACCAGAATGATACTCATCAAGGCAAGAAGCATAGGCAAGGACGAGCCCCTCTGCCGCGAGAAGATGTGCCCGGTAATGATAACCGCTTCCTACGACACATTCGAGAACGCAGTAAAGCTTGCGCAGACCGACCTCGACTGCGAGGGCAAGGGTCACACTGCTTCCCTGCACAGCAACGATATAGAGCATATCAAGTACGCTGGCGAGAAGCTGACAGTAAGCCGTCTGATAGTAAATCAGCCGTCTTCCACCGGCGCAGGCGGAAGCCTTTACAACGGCTTTGCTCCGACCACAACGCTCGGCTGCGGCTCATGGGGCAACAACAGTATTTCCGAAAACCTGAACTACACTCACCTCATAAATGTATCTCAGATAGGTCTTTACAATAAGGACGCAGCAGTTCCCACCGATGAGGAGATCTGGGGCTGAACGGACTAAGGAGTTTTTATGGAACAGATAATTTTCCGCCCGAAACTTTATAAATTCGACACGTTGAAAGCCTTTACCGATGAATTCAAGGTAGGCGGCAGCGACCTTATCCTGACGAACAAGTACATCTACGATCCGTATTCCGATAACAACAAGTGCGGCGCGCAGATGATATATCAGGAGGAATTCGGCGGCGGCGAGCCTACCGACACCATGGTTGACGCGATAATCGCCGAGGCTTCCAAAAAGCATTTCGAGCGCGTAATTGCCATCGGCGGCGGTACTGTGATCGACATTGCAAAGGTGCTTTCCGTATCCGACGGAGGCTCGGTGGATTCCCTCTACGACCACAAGGACAGCATTACAAAGCTGCACCAGCTCATAATTATCCCGACCACCTGCGGCACCGGCAGCGAGGTCACGAACATCTCGATAATCAACCGCACGCGCCTTGGCGTGAAGATGGGTCTTACCTCTGAGAATATGTTTGCGGAATACGCAGTGCTGGTTCCGGAGCTGCTCGCGAAGCTTCCGCTGAAGGTGTTCGGCGCAAGTTCCATTGACGCGCTGGTTCACGCAGTTGAGTCCTCGCTATCCCCGAAGGCTACCGTGTACACAAAGCTGATGGGTTATAAGGCTATCGAGATGATAATCACCGGATATCAGAAACTGGTCAGCGAGGGCATGGACAAGCTTCCGCAGTACATGGGCGACTTCCTGACTGCCTCCAACATGGCTGGATTTGCATTCGGCACAGCGGGCTGCGCGGCAGTCCATGCGCTGAGTTATCCCCTCGGCGGTACATATCACGTTCCGCACGGCGAGAGCAACTACGCACTGTTCACCGGAGTGCTGTACAAGTACATGGAGAAAAAGCAGGACGGCGAAATAGCACATCTCAACGCGTACCTTGCAGAGCTTCTGCACTGCGACGTGAAGAATGTCTACAACGAGCTTGAAAACCTGCTGAACCACATTCTCCCGAAGAAGCCGCTGCACGAATACGGCGTTACCGAAGCGGATATTCCGGTATTCACCGAAAACGTGCTCGCAACGCAGGGCAGACTGACTGCAAACAACTTCGTTCCGCTCAGCCGCGATGATATTCTTGATATCTACAAGAAGCTTTATTAAGGCTTCTTAATGATAAATCTTCTCCCCCTATATGCGCTCAGCGCTGCTGCGGCAGTGCTGGGCGTTCTTTCTCAAATGAAATGAAAGGCGAAAACCATGAAATACAGCGAAATGGACAAACAGGCGCTCGAAGCCGAAAAACAGAAGTGCGTTGAACGGTTAAGCAAGTACTCCAAAGATGACATCTCCCTCGACCTCTCCCGCGGAAAGCCCTCAAAGGAGCAGCTCGAGCTTTCGATAAAAATGCTGGACGTCCTCGACCATCACAGTCTGCTGGACAGCGAAAGCGGTCAGGACTGCCGCAACTACGGCGGACTTGATGGAATCCCGGAGGCAAAGCGTCTGCTGGCGCACATGATGGGCACGCACTCCGTGAACACGATAATCGGCGGAAACAGCAGCCTTACGATGATGTACCAGCTTATAAGCCACGGAATGACGGACGGTATCTGTGGCTCCACGCCCTGGCAGGAGGTAAAGGGCAGAAAGTTCCTTTGCCCTGTTCCGGGCTACGATCGGCATTTCGCGATAACCGAGCATTTTGGATTCGAGCTTGTTCCGGTGCCGATGAACTCCGATGGTCCGGATATGGACGTAGTGGAAAAGCTGGTAAGCAGCGACGATAAGATAAAGGGTATCTGGTGTGTTCCGAAGTACGAAAACCCCACCGGAATAGTTTACAGCGCCGATGTAGTCCGCCGTTTTGCCGCGCTGAAGCCTGCGGCAGAAGATTTCCGCATTTTCTGGGACAACGCCTACTGCGTGCATAATTTCGACGGAAAATGCGCCGAAATTCCGGATATAATCTCCGAATGCGACAAGGCGGGAAATTCAGACCTTGTGTATGAATTTTGCTCCACAAGCAAGATAACGTTCCCCGGTTCGGGAATTTCGGCGGTAGCCTCCAGCCCGGCAAATCTCATTGATATCCGGGCGTTCCTGAAGTTTGCAACGATAGGTCCGGATAAGATAAATCAGCTCCGCCATGCGAGATTTTTCAGGAATTCCGCAGGACTCCGCGCGCACATGAAGAAGCACGCCGCGATAATGAAGCCGAAATTCGACGCGATGTATAAAGTCCTCAACGAGGAACTGGACGGGCTTGGAATCGCAGAATGGACGGTCGCAAAGGGCGGGTACTTTGCTTCCTACGATACACTCCCGGGGTGCGCGCGGGCGGTCGTTGAGATGGCTGCGGAGCATGGAGTAAAATTTACTCCGGCAGGCTCGACCTACCCACACGGAAACGACCCGCAGGACAGTAATATCCGGCTGGCTCCGTCATTCGCAACGGTCGATGAGATAGAAAGCGCGGTCACCGTGCTTGCGCTCTGCACGAAGATCGTAAGCATTGACAAGCTGTTGAAGTAAAAGCATAGCGCCTGACGAATTTATCAGGCGCTCAGGCTGTCGAAAAACTACAAAATTTGCGCGTAGCAGGGGTGTGGGTTGGGATAGATAAACGGTACGTTTGTCTTAGAAATTAAGAGTTTTTCCACACAGTTCCTATATAATTTTATTGCCGTTTGGACTTTTTCGACAAATTGAACCGCCCGCGAAAAACACGGGCGGTTTGTTTTGTTTTTGTGATTATTCAGAGAGCTTCTTTCTGATATACTCCTGGATAGCCTTCGGGGAAGCAAGTCCCTTGAGCGCCTTGTTCGCCTGACCCATGAAGAATCCGAATACCTTCTGGTCGCCGCTTCTGTACTGCTCGGCTGCCTTCGGGTTGTTCGCGATTATCTCGTCCACGGTCTTTGCGAGGAGGTCGCTGTCCTCCTTTATCCAGAGGTCCTTTGCGTCCGCAATGGACTTCGGAGTGCCGCCCTCCGCTATCATATCGCCGAGGATAGCCTTCGCGTTGGACTGGGAGACCTTGTCCGTCTGGAGCATCTCAACGAGCTGTGCGAACTCCTTTCCGGTGAATTTCAGCGCGTCCATGTCAACTTCGCCGAGGTTCTTTCTGCGCAGGAGTTCTCCGGTGATGTAGTTCGCGACCGCCTTCGGATTGTCGTATTCGCCGATGGCATCCTCAAAGAAATCGCATATCTTCTTGTCGGAAACGATGAGGTCTGCGTCCTGCTTCTTGATGCCGCACTGCTCGACGTAGCGGGCAACTCTCTGCTCGGGCAGCTCGGGAATGGAACCGCGTATCTCCTCAAGCTCCTCTTCGGTGAGGATTATCGGAGGGATATCCGGGTCGGGGAAGTAGCGGTAGTCGTGCGCGTCCTCCTTGCTTCTCATGGCGGTGGTCTCGCCGAGAGCCTCGTTAAAGCGGCGGGTCTGCTGGATCACGCGTTCGCCGTTGTCGAGGAGCTCCTCCTGGCGCTCGATCTCGACCTCGATAGCCTTTGCGATAGCCTTGAGGGAGTTGAGGTTCTTGAGCTCGGTTCTGGTGCCGAGCTCCTTGGAGCCCTTGGGGGCGATGGAGATGTTGACGTCGCAGCGGATAGAGCCCTGCTCCATCTTGCAGTCGCAAATCCCTGCGTACTGGAGAAGCAGCATTATCTTTTCAAGGTAAGCCACTACCTCGTCAGCGGAGTGGAAATCCGGCTCGGTGACTATCTCGATGAGCGGCACGCCGCAGCGGTTGTAGTCCGCGAGGGAAATGCGGTTAACTTCATCGTGTACGAGCTTGCCCGCGTCCTCTTCAAGATGGATACGGTTTATGCGTATCTCCTTTTCCTCGCCCTTAACGTTTATCTTTACCTTTCCGGCAAGGCACACCGGGCGCGGCATCTGGGATATCTGGTAAGCCTTGGGCAGGTCGGGATAGAAGTAGTTCTTTCTGTCCCATTTTGTGAAGCGCGAAATATCGCAGTTCATCACATAGCCCGCCTTGATGATGTACTCAACGGCTTTCCTGTTGAGCACGGGGAGCGTTCCGGGAAGTCCGCTGCACACAGGGCAGCAGCGGGAGTTCGGGGTACCGCCGAATTCAGCGGAGCAGGTGCAGAACACCTTGGAATTAGTGGAAAGCTCTGCGTGTGTTTCAAGTCCTATCGTGGGAAAATAAGCGCTCATTCCGGCACCTCCTTAAAGCTTCGGCGCAGTCGGCGCAAAGGTCTGTTCGAATGCGTCGGCGCACTGTAAAATCGTCTGCTCGTCAAAGCGTCTGCCGATTACCGACATACCCACGGGCAGACCCTCGGCGGTATATCCGCAGGTGGTGGATATTCCAGGCAGGGAGGCGATGTTGACTGTAACGGTGCAGATATCCGCAAGATACATCTTTACCGGGTCGTTGTCCTGCGCGCCTATCTTGTAGGCGGGGGTAGGAGCGGTGGGGGTCAGGATAACGTCGGCGATATCGAATATGTCGTTGTATTCCTTGATTATCTCCTGCTTAAGCGCAAGAGCCTTCTTGTAGTATGCGTCATAGTAGCCGGAGGAAAGCGCGTAGTTTCCGAGGAGGATACGGCGCTTTACTTCCTCGCCGAAGCCCTTGCTGCGGCTGTCGCGGATAAGCTCCTCAAAGGTGCGGCCCTCGCCGCGGAAGCCGTACTTGATGCCGTCGAACCTGGACAGGTTCGAGGCAGCCTCGGCGCAGGCGATGAGGTAGTAAGCCGGGATAGCGTATTTCAGCCCGGGAATGGAGCACTCCACAAGCTTTGCGCCCTGGGATTCCAGCACCTTAGCGGCGTTCATGACGTGGGACTTTACTTCCTCGTCGATGTCGTCGGAGTAGAACTCCTTGGGCATGGCTATCTTCATTCCGCTGACGGACTGACCGAGCTTCTCGGTGAAATCCGGAACGGGCTGGCGGGAGCTTGTCGCGTCGTGCGGGTCGTGGGCGCATATCGCGTTGAGCATAACGGCGCAGTCGCGGGCGTCTGAGCATATCGGGCCTATCTGGTCGAGGGAGCTTGCGAAAGCCACAAGACCGTAGCGGGAAACTCTGCCGTAGGTGGGCTTGATGCCGGTAACGCCGCAGAAGGAAGCGGGCTGTCTGATGGAACCGCCGGTGTCGCTTCCGAGCGCTGCGGGCGCGAACGAAGCGGAAACCGCCGCCGCGCTTCCGCCGGAGGAACCGCCGGGAACTCTTTCGAGGTCGTAGGGGTTCCTGGTCTTTGCGAACGCGGAGGTCTGGGTGGAGCCGCCCATTGCGAACTCGTCCATGCTTGTCTTGCCGAGCAGCACATAGCCCTCAGCGTTCAGCTTTTCGATAACTGTCGCGTTGTACGGCGGAACGAAGTTTTCCAGCATTTTGCTGGCGCAGGTGGTCTTGATTCCATCGGTGCAGATGTTGTCCTTTATCGCGAGCGGGATTCCGGTCAGCGTGGAAACGTCTCCGGAATCTATGCGCTTCTGCGCGTTTGCCGCCATCTCCATTGCCTTGTCCTTGGTCACGGTGATGTAGGACTGGAGCTTTCCGTCGCCTGCTTCTATATTTTTAAAGTATTCTCCGCATAGCTCTGCGGCGCTTATCTGCCTGGAATCCAGCGCCTTGCGCAGGTCGCGGATCCTTGCGCGGGTGATATCCATGTCTGCCTCCTTATTCTACTACCTTGGGAACAACGTAGCAGTTGTCTGTATTTTCTGCGTTCGCGAGGAGCTTTTCCGTCGGGAATGACGGTTGTGCCACGTCCTCCCTGACTTCGCCCAGGGAAATGCTGTTGTTGTCCTTGGTGTCGTCGTATACCAGGTCGAAGGACTTTATGGTGTCCATCAGGTCGATGATGTCGCCCATTTCGCCCATTACCTTTTCGAGCCCGGCTTCATCGTAATTCAGCTTGGAGAGCTCGCAGAGGTGCTGTATGGTTTTGAGTTCTACTGCCATAATGTATTTTCCTTTCTTCATAGAATAACAATACAGTACTATTATACTCTATTTTTAACCATTTTTCAAGTGCTATTTGCAAAAAGTGCGCCGGTGCGGGCTGACCACGGATAAAGCCGCATTCCGCTTCGGGCTGGCGGAGGATAAACTCCCGCCGCTCCCGTAATTTTTCCGAAAAGGTCGGAATACAGGTTTATCAAAGGCGCAGAAAAGAGAAAGCGGCACTCCGGTCAGGCTTTTCGCCCGCGAAATGCCGCTTGTGAAGCAGTTGCCTTTATTTACAGCCACATGGGAGAAGAAAATTCTGCCATCTGGCGGTACGGCTCAGAGCTTATCTGTTGTTCTGACCCTGCTGGTTCTGTCTGTTCTGACCGTTCTGGTTCTGCTGATTCTGCTGGCTCTGCTGATTCTGTCTGTTCTGGCTCTGGTTATTCTGGTTGTTCTGATTAGACATTTTAATTTCCTCCTGTGGAGCGTTGCTCCGTGAATTCCGGCATTACCGCCGCATTGATATTCTTTACAGCCGGGCTGAAATTATTCCTGATACAAATGCCAATAATTAACATAGTCTATTGATTTTTTTACCAGCTTAGTGTATAATAAAACTAGCACCAAATTCACGGAGGAAGGTCATATGAACATAAACTGGAACCGGAAATACCTCACCATTGCGGTGTATTCCGTTTGTGCGGTCATTGTGAGCGCCATTGCCATAATGATCATTTTCAACTTTGACTCGGTAATGAGCAAGCTGTCGGTGCTCGGGGCGGTGGCGACCCCGATCATCATCGGAATTTTTTGCGCCTACCTGCTCAACCCGCTCATGACTAAAATCGAGAACGGGCCGCTGAAAAAGCTCTCCGGCTCTGCCGAGAAAAAAAAGCGCGGACAGGCGCGGGCGATATCGGTAACCCTCACCATGCTGGCGGTATTGCTGATACTCGCGCTGATAATCATAATGGTAATACCGCAGCTTGTCGAGAATATCGTTTTCATCATCGGCAACATGGACAGCTACATCAATACCATCAAGGAATGGCTCAACAAAATCTTTGAGGACAATCCCGCGCTGGTGGAGTTCCTCGGCAACCCGCTTGACGATTTCAACAAGTTCATAGCGGGTATATGGAAGCAGTATTCCACCGAGCTGATGGGAATGGTGGGAAACGTTGCAACAACAGTCTGGGCAATAATCGACACGATGAAGAACGTCCTGCTGGGACTTATCATCTCCATCTACCTTCTTGCCCGCAAGGAAATGTTCATCGGTCAGACCAAGAAGTTCATCTTCGCATTTCTTAAAGTGGAAAGGGCGCAGAGATTCCTGTCCGTGTGCCGCGAGGCAAGCAAGAAATTCCTTGGCTCCATCATCGGCAAGATAATCGAAGCGTTTATCGTTGCGATACTCTGCTTTATTGGCTGTACGGTGCTCCAGCTCCCGTATTCGCTGCTTATTGCCGCGATAATGTTCGTGTTCAACCTTATCCCGTATGTCGGGCCGTTTATCGGGGCGATACCCTGCACGCTGCTGCTTCTGCTTTCTGAGCGCCCGATTCAGGCGCTGTGGTTCATCATTTTTGTGGTAGTGCTCCAGACCATCGACGGAAACATCATCGCACCGTGGATACTCGGGGATTCCACCGGGCTTCCCGCCGTGTGGATACTTATCGCGATACTGATTGGCGGCGGTCTGTTCGGTATGCTGGGGATGCTGCTGGGAGTTCCGGTGTTCGCCGTGCTTTATATGCTGGTCAAGGATTTCATCGAGGACAGGCTGCGAAAGCGCAAGCTTCCCCAGAAAACCGCTGAATACGCCAAGGACGTGAGCTACATCACCCCTGACTATGTGTGCGAGGAGCCGGACGTCCCGCCGGAGCCAGCCCCCGAGCAGAAGCACGGCTTCACGGACGTTATCCGGGCGCGGGTGGAGGACTGCAAAAAAAGGCTCCCCAGTCACCCGAAGGACGACAAAAAGACCTCCCTGGATAAGAAAAACAAGAAATAACGCGCCGCCGTTCGGACCTGCCGCAGACTGCCGGGTAAGTCCGGGCGGCGATATGTTATGTCGGCGGTGCGGGGATTATCTCTTTTTCAGATACCTGTCACCGATTAATGCCGAAAAACGTCTGGTGCGGTATTGCTTTTTTTCTGAAAAAGTTGTATAATGTTCTCAGAACGGTTATTCCGTTGAAATCTTTTTTCGGAGGAAATCAAAAATGGCAGACAACGAAGTACTTATCGAAACCTCGGCAAGACACGTTCATGTTACCCAGGAGACCCTGGAGGCTCTCTTCGGCAAGGGCGCCCAGCTCACCAAGAAGAAGGATCTTTCCCAGCCCGGACAGTTCGCCAGCGAGCAGCGCGTTACCGTAGTAGGCCCCAAGAAGGAGCTTGCAAACGTCAGCATTCTCGGCCCGGTACGCCCCGCCGACCAGGTAGAGCTTTCCGCCACCGACGCGCGTTCCATTGGTCTCGGCATTGATATCCGCGAGAGCGGCGACATCGCGGGCACCCCGGGATGTACCCTGAGAGGCCCCGCAGGCGAGGTCACCATCAAGGAGGGCGTTATCGTTGCAAAGCGCCACATTCACCTCACCCCTGAGACCGCTGAGAAGCTCGGCGTAAAGAACAAGGACATCGTGTGGGTAAAGACCAACACCAACGGCAGAAACGCCATTCTTGGCGATGTTGTTATCCGCGTGAGCGAGAAGTTCGCTGACGCTATGCACATCGACACTGACGAGTCCAACGCCATCAGCGCAGTTCCCGGGCTTATGGGCACCATCATAAAGGAGCTCTGATCCCGCTTATCCCCCGCTCCGCCACCCGGGGCAGGGGATATATTATGTTCTGGCATAATATGACAAATAGCGTTATTTTTACTGTTGACAATATAATTATGATGCACTATAATGGAATAAGCTGGAAATTGAAAGGCGGCGGCAGATCATTTAAGCCGCTGCCAGAAGGAAAGGAGGTCATATGTCAGCGCCTGTAAAAGAAAAGGAGGACCCGCAGGAGGTATCCGAGGAATACAGCGCCTCGGTGCAGTTCTCGGCGCAGTTTATTTCCGGCGCCGGGGCGGAGGAGCGGACGGAACCCGCCGGTCAGCCGCCGGACGAGCCTGAGCAGCCCGCGGCCGCAGAGGACTATATACAGCCGCCGGAGGAGCTGATACAGCAGGCTGAGGCGGCGCAGGAGGAAATGACCCGGCGCGACCGGGAGATACTTTCGGCGCTTGACGAGGTGCTGCGCAGGAATACCGCCGAGCCGGAGCACAGGCAGCACGTCAGAAAACGCAGTTTCAACCTGGGGCGTTACATAGTTAAGTCTACGCAGAAGGGCGCGGGAATGGTGACCCTTGCCCTGACGCTGATATTCCTTGGGATAGTGACCCTGTGCGTGCTGGTATCCGGCGGCGGTGACTATATGCTGATAGCCAGGCTCTCGCCGGCTGCGGCGGTGTTCCTTGGGCTGGAGCTGCTGCTGGGCTGGGTTCTCCCTGGAAAAAGGCTGCGGGTGAATATCCCCTGCACCCTGATAACGGCGGCGATAGTCGCCGGGAGCTGTATTCTCGCGGCTTCGCTCGACCGCTCGTATAACGAGATACGCGAGGAGCGCATCGGGCGCATAGCGGCGGAGGATATCTACGAGAAAAGCTATTCGGCGCTTCGCCATGCGGCGGATATATTCACGCTGACGGTAAACGTCCAGACTTCGCCGGAAAACGACGGCTCCGGAGCGCTGACCCAGGGCGACCGCGTGGACATCGCAGTGGTTTTTGACGGTTCCTATAAGAACCCCCGGGAATTCGCAGAGGAATGCCGCCGGGTCATGGACGCGTACGATACGATGGAAATACCCGTCATGAATTACCGTTTCAGCTCTGAAACAAGGCTCACGAGTTTCAGCCTTGACGTGGAGGGACTGTTCCAGCAGGACAGAAGCGTCACCGAGCTTGAGGGGCTGGTCAATTATTATTACTTTGAGGATTTTGATTATATTCAGGATATGGGCGACATTTCCGCCGAGGTTTCCGCAGAAGCTTCAGCGGAGGTCGCAGATGAACAGATCATTCAATGAGAAAGGATTTATCCGTGTTTGACAAGAATAATATAGAAGAACTTGGAAACTGCATTGCAAAGCAGTTCCCTGACGAGGGAATATACCGCATTTCAAGAATAGAGGAATGGCTGGCGACAAACGGCTGGACAATGGAAAAGCTGGGCGTCAGCGATTTCCACGAGCTGATAAGGCAGGCGCCGGAGCTGTTCGGCACTCCGTATTACAATGCGGAAAACTATGTGATAGTGCGCCGCTGGCATGGCAGGCCGAACGACACCGCCCACCCTGCGGACAGCTTTTTCGGCAACAAGAACATCATACTTAACGACGACATAATCGAGATGTCTCAGCAGTCGCTCTATGCGCTGACCAAGGTCATGGGCTGGGGGCTGAGCGTCCAGGAGATGAAGCAGGAGATATACGACAGCTTCGCAAGGGAGCGCGACGCGGGCAAGCTGATAATCCGCGAGGACAGATATATTTTCAGGATAGGCTGCTGCGCCGACGGCTTCCAGGTCAACGGAATAATCACCAAGAACATCAGCCCCAGGGGCAAGAGCCTGTACTTCTCGTTTGAAAAGACCGAGATACGCGACGGCGAATTCGTTCCGAGACACCGCGCCGCCGCTCCCCCCGCAGAGGTCAGCCAGAGCGTTAAGGCGGAGATATACCGCCTGCTCAGCGGGGCGTTCCCGTTTGACGTGCCGCAGCATATGGCGGCGGTCAGCAAGCTGCTGACGGATAACCATATCGACCGGGCGAAATTCGGCTTCATGAAGATGAAAGACCTGCTGGCGCAGATGGATTACCTTGAAATGACAGACATAGTTCTCGGGGGAGTTCCCCAGATAATGGTAACTCTGCACAGGTCTCCGGATTACCAGGCGGCAGCGTACCAGCCTGCGGCGCACACGGGCGAAACCGCGCAGCGCTCCGGCGAAATACCGGCGGGCAGCCTGGAGGATTTCTGCTATCTTCCGCAGAAGCCCCTCGGGATACTCATTCAGTTCCTGGAAAACAGCGGCGTGCGTCGTGATATAAGCGACCTGCACACGGATCTCGCAGAAGATTTCGACAAGGCCAGGGCGGACGGCGCAGTGCGCTTTTACGATGGCAAGATGATATTCCCCTGCCGCTGGAAGCGCTCCGACGGCACTCCCGTGGAGCTCACGCTGAAGCCCTCCACATACGAGGGCAGGCAGCCGTGGTTCCTGAATTTCGTGGACACGCAGATCCGCGGCAGAGAGCCGCGCGGGGTGCAGCCGGGCAGGCGGCTTGAAAATTTCGCGTTCCTAGGAAGCTGGAGCGCGTTCCTGACGGAGCTGGCGGAAAAGGCAGTTCCGGAAAGCTGGGACTTTGCAGGCTCTCAGCGCAGGGATTATCATATCCTCATACAGTATATAAAGTACACGTTCTACCGACTTACGCGGGAGAACAAGGTGTGCATATCGGACGACAGGCAGTTCGCGTGCTTCAACACCGGGCTTGTGGATAAGCACTACGACGATATCTACGCCTGCTTTACGCCGAACGACCCGGGCTGCGAGACCGAGTGGAAGTTCGCGGGATTCTGCACTGCGGCGAACCGCACCCTCGGCAAGCAGATAGTGAACTATTTCAGCCCGCTGCCGCAGCCGCCGTGCTATTTTGAGCGCGGAGAGCAGCTCTTCTTTGACGTAAACAGACAGCTCCTGACGGATTTCGACCATATAATCATCGACAACGCCGACCGCCTGCCGCTGCAGTT
Organism: uncultured Oscillospiraceae bacterium; assembly: GCA_934448295.1. GTDB lineage: Bacteria > Bacillota > Clostridia > Oscillospirales > Ruminococcaceae > CAG-115. The sequence continues at coordinate 73,027 of CAKSEY010000015.1, read as the reverse complement.
CCTTTCAGAGCAGTTCACGGACTGCCGCGAGGCCGCCGATATCGTTTCGGAGCTGCGCACCGCTCAGGATAACTTCCGCAAGCGCGAGCTGTACGAGCAGCTAAGGCAGATACTCACCGACAACAACAGGCTTTTCGTGCGCATTCAGAACCGCATAAAGGATTCCATCGAGCTTGCAAGAAAGCGGGTCACCCGCAACTACAAGACCGCGATACCGTCCTACTATCCCAAGCGCAATTCCATGTCGCTGATGCTGCCGCTCTGCCTCACCGACGAGGAGGAGCCGGACATCGCGCTGGTGGTCGAGCAGACTCCCTCTGGGAACTATCAGGGTCAGACGATACTGACGCTCGGTCAGGCGTATATTGACGCGCGCCTGCTGTGCCAGCTCAACAGCGAATGGCTCACCACAGGCGTACGCACGGGGCAGTCCGAGGAGGAATCAGAGGAATGAACACGGAGGGGTGCAGGATAGATTTCAGTGCGCTCAGCGCGGCGGGGCTTGACCTAAAAGCCGCAGACGAGCGCTTTGCAGGAATGGGGCAGCTCTACGAAAAGTGCCTGCTGCTGTATTTCAGATCCGACAACATAACCAGGCTGGAGGAGCTTGCGGCAGCCGCCGACTGGCAGGGCGTGTACAACTGCGCCCATACGCTGAAAGGCTCCGCCGGGAACCTGGCGCTTGTACCCCTTTTCGATATCTACGTTAAAATATGCGCCGGCGCTGAAAGCCGCAGCACGGCGGAAATCCCGGAGCTGCTGGCGCAGGCAAGGCGCTACGAGGATACATTCCGGCGCGCGGCAGGGTGCTCTGATATCCCCGGAAACGCCTCCTGAACGGGGCATGTACAAAAATATCAGAAAATATATAAAAAAGGACTTGCAAATTTTACTGAAATATAGTAAAATAGAAATAGAGGGCTTTTATGCCTTTAGTATGTTCAATATTTTCATTATGAAAGGAAATAATAACAATGAGCAAACTGAACAAGAAGAATGTTGAGGATCTGAATGTAAAGGGCAAGAAGGTGCTTGTCCGCGTTGACTTCAACGTACCGATGAAGGACGGCAAGATCACTAACGACAACAGAATCACCGCAGCTCTTCCCACCATCAATAAGCTGGTTGAGAACGGCGCAAAGGTAATTCTCTGCTCTCACCTCGGCAAGCCGAAGAACGGTCCGGAGGAGAAGTTCTCCCTCAAGGCTGCCGCTGAAAGACTTGCTGAGCTTGTAAATACAAAGGTAGTATTCGCCAAGGACGACAAGGTAACAGGCGACATCGCAAAGAAGGCTGTTGCCGAGATGAAGGACGGCGAGATCGTTGTTCTCGAGAACACACGTTTCCGCGGCGCAGAGGAGACCAAGAACGGCGAGGAGTTCAGCAAGGAGCTGGCAGACCTCACCGACGGCATTTTCGTAATGGACGCTTTCGGTTCCTCCCACAGAGCGCACGCTTCCACAGTCGGCGTTACCAAGTTCGTTAAGGAGACCGCTGTCGGCTACCTGATGAACAAGGAGATCGAGTTCCTCGGCAACGCTGTTGAGAACCCTGTTCGCCCGTTCGTTGCTATCCTCGGCGGCGCTAAGGTTGCCGACAAGCTGAACGTTATCTCCAACCTGCTGGAGAAGTGCGACACACTTATCATCGGCGGCGGTATGGCTTACACATTCCTCAAGGCTAAGGGCTACGAGGTCGGCACATCTCTCGTTGACGATGAGAAGATCGACTACTGCAAGCAGATGATAGAGAAGGCTGAGAAGCTCGGCAAGAAGCTGCTTCTCCCTGTTGATACAACTATCGCTAAGGCATTCCCTGATCCTATCGACGCTCCGATCGAGGTTTCCGTTGTTGATTCCGACAAGATCCCGGCTGACATGATGGGTCTTGATATCGGCCCCAAGACAATGGAGCTGTTCGCAGAGGCTGCAAAGACAGCTAAGACCGTTGTATGGAACGGCCCGATGGGCGTATTTGAGAACCCTGTTCTTAAGAAGGGTACAGTTGCAGTTTGCGAGGCTCTCGCAGCAGCAGACGCTACCACCATCATCGGCGGCGGCGACTCCGCAACAGCGGCTATCAACCTCGGCTATGCCGACAAGATGAGCCACATCTCCACCGGCGGCGGCGCTTCCCTCGAATACCTCGAAGGCAAGGGTCTGCCCGGCATCGACGCTATTCAGGATAAGTAATTTCTGACAAACGCGGCGGGTACCTCCGGGTATCCGCCTATGGTCGTTTACAAGGACATTTTTGAGGTATATCCATGGCAGAAGAAAAGCAGATAAAAGAGCTTGATATTTCAGGCTCAATAACAAGTAGCAGATTCCGCGGGAGCGTGTCTGAATGCGATCTCCAGGGATGCAAGGGCACTCTTGTGAATCTTGACGGAATGAATCTCACAAGATCCACGGCGAAAGGCGCGGAAATCACTATGGTGAATCTGTCCGGCGCGCAGCTTTCCGGCTGCGACCTTTCAGGAGTGGATATATCGGACTGCAAGCTCGACGGAATGCGGATAAACGGCATTCCCGCGGAAGAGCTTCTGAAAAACTACAAGGAGAATATGAATATGAAGAAGAATGTAAGAAAGGCAATCATTGCCGGCAACTGGAAGATGAACAAGACCCGTCCCGAGGCTAAGGCGCTCCTCGAGGAGCTGAAGCCGATGGTAGCGGACGTTAAGGACGTTGAGATCGTTGCGTGCGTACCGTTCACAAATCTTGAGACTGCGCTTGCTGCAACAGCAGGCACCAACATCAAGATCGGCGCTGAGAACTGCCACTTTGAGAAGAGCGGCGCGTTCACCGGCGAGATCTCCGCTGACATGCTGGCTGAGATGGGCGTTGAGTACGTTGTACTCGGTCACTCCGAGCGCCGTCAGTACTTCGCTGAGACCGACGAGACCGTAAACAAGAGAACCAAGGCTGCCCTCGCCGCCGGCCTTAAGCCCATCGTATGCGTAGGCGAGCTTCTCTGGGAGCGCGAGTGCAACATCACCGAGGAAGTTATCGCGCGCCAGATCAAGCTTGATTTCTTCGGCATTTCCGCTGACGACCTCAAGAAGTGCGTTATCGCTTACGAGCCTGTATGGGCTATCGGCACCGGCAAGACCGCTACCGCTGACCAGGCTGAGGAGGTTTGCGCATTTATCCGTGCTACGCTCGCTAAGCTCTACGGCGCTGACGTTGCTGAGACCATCACAGTTCAGTACGGCGGCTCCATGAACGCAAAGAACGCGGCTGAGCTGCTCTCCAAGACTAACGTTGACGGCGGTCTTATCGGCGGCGCTTCCCTGAAGGCTGCTGATTTCACAGCCATCATCACCGCAGCAGTTAACGGTTGAGATACTGCACCGGAGATCCGGTCAGGTATTCGTTGATGATATTCCCACGGGGCGGCGCATTTCCGCCGCCCCGATTCTTAACTCAAAAGTAAGGAGTAACAAACTATGAAGGCTAAAAAACCTGTTTTACTGGTAGTTATGGACGGTGTAGGCTTCTCCAAGACCCACCTCGGCGACGCTGTGGGCGAGGCTCGCACGCCTACCCTCGACTGGATGCTGGCAAACTGCCCGAACACCCGCCTCAAGGCTCACGGCGACGCGGTAGGTCTGCCCTCCGACGACGATATGGGCAACTCCGAGGTAGGTCACAATGCGATAGGCTGCGGTCAGATCTACTCCCAGGGCGCAAAGCTCGTTAACGAGAGCATTGAGAGCGGCAAGATGTATGATTCCGACGCGTGGAAGGAGCTCGCTGCCAACGTAAAGAGCAAGAATTCCACCATGCACTTTATCGGTCTGCTTTCTGACGGCAACGTACATTCTAACATCAAGCACCTCTTCAACATGATAAAGAAGGCAAAGTCCGAGGGTATCTCCAAGGTAAGAGTACACGCGCTGCTTGACGGCCGTGACGTTCCTCCGCAGACCGCGCAGATATATATCGAGCAGCTCGAGAACCTGTTCGCAGAGCTGAACGACGCCACATTTGACGGCAAGATCGCAAGCGGCGGCGGACGTATGAAGATCACCATGGACAGATATCAGGCTGACTGGCCGATGGTAGAGCGCGGCTGGAACGCTCACGTTCGCGGCGAGGGCAGACAGTTCGCAAACGCTATGGACGCGCTGAACACACTCCGCGCTGAGACCGGCGTTGCAAGCGACCAGGATCTCCCGGCGTTCGTTATCGCTGAGAACGGCGAGCCGGTAGGCAAGATCGTTGACGGCGACAGCGTAATTCTGTTCAACTTCCGCGGCGACCGTGCCATCGAGCTTTCCATGGCGTTCGACATGGTTGAATTCGACCACTTCAACAGAGGCCCGAAGCCCGACGTATGCTACGCAGGTATGCTCCAGTATGACGGCGACCTGAAGCTCCCAGCACGCTTCCTCGTAAATCCTCCGGAGATCACAAACACCATGACAGAGGTGTTCGTAAAGAACGGCTACAACGAGTACGCTATCTCCGAGACACAGAAGTACGGCCATGTAACATATTTCTGGAACGGCAACCGCAGCGGCAAGGTAAGCGAGGAGCTTGAAACCTATCGCGAGATCCCGTCCGATAACGTTACATTCGATCAGCGCCCGTGGATGAAGTCCGCTGAGATCACCGACTGCCTCATTGAAGCCATCAGAAGCGGCAAGTATGACTTCCTGCGCTGCAACTACCCGAACGGCGACATGGTAGGCCACACCGGCGACATGGACGCAACGGTTATCGGCGTTGAGTCCGTTGACCTTGCTCTTACCCGCCTGAAGGCTGTATGCGACGAGTGCGGAGTTACAATGCTCATCACCGCCGACCACGGCAACGCAGACGAGATGCTTGAAAAGAACAAGAAGGGCGAGATACAGGTAAGAACTGCACACTCCCTGAACCCCGTTCCCTTCATCATCTACGACAAGGATCAGAAGTTTGAGATCAAGCCGTCCGACAAGTACGGCCTTGCAAACATTGCTCCGACAGTTCTCAAGATCTTCGGTCTTGAGGCTCCCGAGTGCTGGGAGGACAGCATGATCTGATTTCCTGACGGAAAATAAACTGCGGCGCTCCACGAGAGGGGCGCCGTTTTTGCGTGAAAAATCCTTCATTGATATTGACCTTTTGCCGATTTTATGTTACAATAATAAAAAGCGGGGAGGGATATCATGACTGGAGATCAGGCATTCGAGCAGCGGTTCGGGTTCAGGGCTAAGGGTGAATTCCGGTGCAGCTTTCCGTTTGAAGCTGTTATTTCGTCGATTGCATCGGGATTTCTCGTCATTGGCGAGTTGAGCTTCCTGCTGAATTATACTTGGCTTGTGTTTCGCACCAATAATATGATCACGCCGATGGTAATTATGATAGTGTGGGGATTCTTCTGGCTGTGGATGGTCAGGATATCACTCACCGGAATGACCTGCCGCTATGAGGCGGACGAAAAGGAATTCCGCATAACGGCGCCGTTCAACAGGAACGATGTTTTCTATTACGCGGATATCGAGTCGGTAAGCTACAAGCCTATAAGGTACCCGACCGGCAGGATACGCGGGTATGGGGTGACGATAAAATCACGGTACCGCGCCTATCAATATAAGTACATCTTTTCGAAAAACAAACTGAAAACAGCCCCGGAGTATTCCCCGTTCCACATCATAGAGGAGCGGGCGGGACTTTCCGGAGCATCGGGGGATAGCGTTCATGGCAGAACTTGAAAACAAGCAGGGGCAGAAAGCTCTCGTCCGCCGCGGGAGCTTCCGCATAGGCTACAAGAACGAGGATAAGCTCATTATATTTTGCATTGTCGGCGCGGCGCTGTGCCTGTGTATGTTTGTGGTCGGGCTGATAATGTTCGGCGCTCCGGACAGCTTTATATCGTTTATGGGTGGAGTTTTCTGGATAGTTCCGGCGGTGGTGTGCGCGGTGATGATCCCGGTCATAATTTACGGCAGGCGCTGCGACTACTACACGGCGGAAACAGAGATGGAAACGGTCATGCCCGGGGGCAGCGATTACCTGTATTACAGCGACATTTCTGAGGTGATCTACAAGCCTATGACCCTGTTCGGAAAGCCGCGCGGGTACTTCATCACGGTGGTGACCGGGGTGCGGGATTTCACGTTCAGGTATCTGGTAGACCGGGGCTCTGAGCTTGACCAGCCGAAGCACACGCCGTTTTATATCCTGGAGCTTAACGCAGGACTTAAACAGCCCGAGCCGGACGACCCGGAGCTTAAAGCGGCGATAATGTCGCAGTTCGCGGTGATGCAGGAAAAGCAGGAGGACAGGCTTTCAAAGCGCCGCAAGAGAAAAACCTGGGAAAATCTTTTTGATGATAAATGATTTTATGGGCTGAGTTAAATCAGCCCATTTTTTAGTAGTTTTCCGGCTTTTGCTGGAAATATGACTTCGGATAGCCGCACACCGGGCAGTGGTCGGGGGCTTTCTTCCCGAATTCAATGTGACCGCAGTTCCGACACTGCCACATGATCTGCTCCGTCTTTTCAAAGACCTTCTGCATTTCAACGGTGTTTACCAGCCGCAGGAAGCGCTCCTCGTGCGCCTTTTCCACCGCCGCGACCCTGCGGAATTTCTCCGCGATCTGCGTGAAGCCCTCCTCGTCCGCCACCCGGGCGAAATCCTCGTACATCTCCGCCCACTCAAAATGCTCGCCGGACTGCGCGTTCAGCAGGTTCTGCGCCGTGTTGGACAGCGCCCCCAGCTCCCGGAACCACATGAACGCGTGAGCGCTCTCGTTGTCCGCCGTTTCCCGGAAAATCGCGGCTATCTGCATGAAGCCCTCGTTTTCCGCCGCCTTTGCGAAGTAGTCGTATTTGCCGCGCGCCTGCGTTTCTCCGGCAAATGCCGAGCGCAGGTTCGCTTCCGTTCGTGTTCCTCTGAGTTCCATAGTGAACCTCCTTTTTTTAGCTATTGTGTGGATTTTATGTAATTTTATTCATGAGTTTTCAACAAAAGCAGATGAAAAAAGCAGGTAAATAGTTTAGTTGTTTTGTACACAATGCACATCATTTCTTTGTACAAAATGCTTGACAATTCGTCCCGAAAGTGATAAAATACAAGACGTAAAGAGAAATATCGGTGAGAAGCCGATAAAAAATGAACAAAAAAGAGGTACTTATCATGAAGATTTCTAAGATCGTTCTTTCTGCTGTTGTCGCAGCTACGGTTGCAGTTTCCACTGCCGCTGTTGCTTCCGCTACTGACGAGGTAGTAACCGCTGATGCTGCAACTGCTGAGGTTGCTACTGCTGAGGCTGCTACTGCTGAGGTCGCTACCGCTGAGACCGCTACTGCTGAGGTTACAACCGCTGAGGCTGCTACCGCTGAGGCTGCTACCGCTGAGGTAGCTACTGCTGAGACCGCTACCGCCGAGGCTGCTACTGTTGAGACCGCTGCTCCCGCTGAGGACAAGGGTTCCCCTGATACCGGCGTTGCTGGCGTAGCTGCTGCTGTCGGCGCTGCTGTTGTTGCAGGCGGCGTAATGCTCATCGCTAAGAAGTCCAGAAAGTAATTTTTCTGAATACAACTCCAAAAAGTAAGAATGCTCACCGCAATAGTGGTGGGCATTTTTCGTTCAGTAATTCAAAAAAAGTGAAATTGATACTTGACATTTACCGAGGAATGTAGTACAATATAATCAACATTCACAGTGAGGTAAAAATATGTACAGAGTATCATTCACCGGCTATCGACCGCAGAAGCTCCCGTTTTTCAGCGAGGACGACCCCATGTGCGTTGACCTGAAGCAGCGCATTTATAGGGAAATAGAAAAGCTCCACGAGGGTGGAGCGGTGGATTTTTACAGCGGAATGGCGCTTGGGGTTGACATCTGGTGCGCAGAAGCAGTACTGGAGCTGCGCAAAAAACACCCGGAGGTAAAGCTGACTGCGGTGATACCCTGCCGTGGTCAGGAAAGCAAATGGAGCGCCGCCGACCAGCTGAGATATCACGAAGTGCTCGGGCAGTGCAGCAAGGTGCTCTGCCTGTCTGAGAAGTACACCAGCGACTGTATGAGAAAGCGCAACGCCGCGCTGGTGGAGCTGTGCGACGTGCTTCTTGCGGTGTTTGACGGAAAGCCCGGCGGTACCAAGCAGACCGTTGATCTCGCCGCCAGGATTGGCAGAAAAACCATCGTGATCCCGCCAATGTAAAAGCTCCCCGCAGCGGAAACTGCGGGGAGCTGGCTCATTTGAGACTATCAGTCAACGTCAAACTGCATCATTTCGGCGATCTTCTGCTGGATCCTGTCAGCGGCCTCGGCGGGAGCAAGCTTTTCGCTGAAGCTCTTGTCCCTTGCGGAGATCTCGATAACCCCGTCCTTGAGGTTCCTCGGGCTGACGATAACGCGCAGCGGGATCCCCAGCAGGTCTGCGTCGGAGAACATTACGCCGGCGCTTACGGAGCGGTCGTCGTACATAACCTCTACGCCGCGCTTTGTCAGCTCCTCGTAGAGTGCGTCTGCCTTCTCCTTTACCTCCGCGTCGTCGGAGCGTACCGCGCAGATGTGCACCTGCCACGGAGCAATAGCCATCGGCCAGATGGGGCCGTAATCATCATGGTGTACCTCGCAGACGGAAGCCGCAAGTCTGCCCACGCCGATACCGTAGCAGCCCATTATCGGAACCTGAGCGTTGCCGTCCTTGTCAAGATAGGTCATGCCCATGCTCTTGGTATATTTGGTACCGAGCTGGAAGATGTTTCCGACCTCGATGCCGCGGGAGATGGTTATGTGCTTCTTTCCGCAGCTCGGGCAGATTCCGCTCTCAATTATCTTGGCGAAATCGCGGTACTCAACGTTCTTTACGTCGCGGTCGAGGTCAAGCCCGGTGTAGTGATACTCTTCCTTGTTTGCGCCGCATGAGAGGTTGTTGGTGTTCTGGAGGGAGCGGTCGAACAGCACGGTGATTCCTTCCGGCAGACCAACAGGCCCGATGTAGCCGGGGTTGAGACCGCATTCCGGCGTAATTACCGCCGGGTGGATGTCGCAGCCGAGGAAGTTTGTGAGCTTTGTCTCGTTGATGTCGAGGTCGCCGCGAATGAACACCACAACATAGCTGTCGTCATGGTTTCGCTGGTAAACTACCGCCTTGCAGCTCTTTTCCTGCGGCGTGTGCAGGAACTCGCAGATCTCCTCGATGGTGTGGATATTCGGGGTGTAGACCTCGGTGAGAGGCTGGCTTTCAGCGTCGCGGGCGTTCTCGATAATGGATTCAGCCGCTTCCATGTTTGCGCGGAAGCCGCAGTCCTTACAAATAGCGATGGAATCCTCGCCGATAGGAGTAAGCAGCATGAACTCGTGGGAAATGCTGCCGCCCATCATGCCGGAGTCGGACTTAACGGAAATGACCTCGGGAATTCCTGCGCGCGCGTAGATACGCTCGTAAGCCTTGTGGCAGCGCATATAATATTCCTCCAGATCCTCCTGGGATGTGTGGAAGGAGTACGCGTCCTTCATGGTGAACTCGCGCACGCGGATAAGACCGCCGCGGGGACGCGCCTCATCGCGGAACTTTGTCTGTATCTGGTAGATCATAAACGGATATTTGGTGTAGCTGTTGGCGTACTCGCGGACAAGCTGGACAGCCGCCTCCTCGTGGGTCATGCCTAGAACCATCTGAGCCTTGTTGCGGTCGGTGAAGCGCAGCAGCTCGCTGCCTATGCTCTCATACCTGCCGGATTCCTGCCAGAGCGTTGCAGGCATTACCACAGGGAAGGACACCTCCTGACCGTCGATAGCGTCCATTTCCTCGCGGATTATCTGTTCGATCTTGCGGGTGATGCGCTTAAGCGGCATATAGCTGGAGAATATTCCGTTTGCAACGTACTTCATGTAGCCGCCGCGTACCATAAGCGCGTGGCTGTCGATGTTACAGTCGGAGGGGCGCTGCTTGAAGCGGTCGCCAACTAATTTTTCGAGCTTCATTTTTTTCTTCCTTTCAGTGTTGGGTGTTGAATTTTTCTGAGAATACAAAAAGCCCCGAGCAAAATGCTCAGGGCGAACTGTACAAAGTCCGTGTTACCACCTGAATTCGGGGAGGCCCCGCGCTCCGCGTCAATAACGCTTTCTCATTTAACGGTGAGCACCGGCGCCGCATACTTCTGCGAAAGGCAGGTTCCGGGCGCAGCTCAAAGACGGGTTCGGCATATCCTCAATAACGGCTCGCACCACACCGCCGCTTCTCTGGAAAATCAGAAGTGCCTACTGTTTCTTGTCACAGCTTTTCGTATTCATTGGTTTGATTATAGCACTTTTCGGCGGGGTTGTCAAGACATTGCCTTAATTTTTGCTGAATTCCGCGAAGCGCCTCAGCGCGTTAATGACTTTTCTGTTGGAGCGTTTGCCTATATCCTCGTAAATTCCGCCCTGGTCGTACTTGGGAAGGATCTCGTCGATCCGGGCGCTGAGCTGGCTCCGGGATAATTTTTCGTTGCCGCACACCGTGTCTATTGCGTTGTAGTAGCTGTACGCGGTGCTGGGATTGCCTGACGGTGTATATTCCTTGTATCCCTTGTCGATGAGAAATTCGTAAAATCCGTCTTTCATGTTTTTTCCTCCGTTTAAATCGTTGTAATGGTGAATCCAAGCTCCTCGGCTCTTCTTATGAAATTGTTGATGTTGAACTTCCCCCACTGGCTGCAAACCACGCAGTCCTCCGTTGCCGTGCGGATAAGCTCGTTTTTCCTGGTGAAGAAGCGCTTTTCATGATCCGAGGAGGATTTACGGGCGTCCTCAAGGGTTTTCACTACTCCCAGCGAGCCTTGTATTTTCGGCGAAAAGGAGTCTGTGAGTTCATCGGCGGTCATTTCCGGATTCAGGCGGGCGTATTCCCTTATCACTGCAAGAACAAGCCGCCCTTTTCCGTAGGGAACGCCATTAAACAGGTATTTTGTTGTGTCCTTGGAATCATAGGCGTTCTGCGGAAACACATTAGCTGCAGGAACGGAGCACTGCTGCGTTTTTTCCTGCTCCAGAAGCTTTGACAAGTGTTCAACTTTTTCCTCAAGAACAAGAACCCGGTTCAATAGTTCCATTATTATGCGGTCGTTATTCATATAATCTGCCTCCTTGATGGCATTATATCACATCTGTTTAGAAATGTCAAGATAAATTTTAGAAAATTTCAGAAAATCTATGAAAAGCAAATAGAAAATTGTGAAACCAATAAACCTCTGGAGTAAACCAGGATAGTTCAGCATCAAATGTGAAATGCTTGACAAATGTTGAAAAAAGAGTATAATTAAAGGTGATCTGATTCTGGTCAAATACATTTGGAGGTCGATTTATGAAACTGAAAAACAAAATCCTTTCAGCGGTTCTGTCGGCGGTGCTGGCGATAGGCTCAGCCGGCGCGGCTGCGGTGACCATGGACGCCGTGAGCATTTCCGCTTCCGCTGCGGCTGCAAAGGTGCTTGAAGGCCCGTCCAGCCTGACCGCTTCCAAGGAAGGGACAAATTACGTCACATTGAAGTGGAGCAAGGTGAAGGGCGCTTCTTCATACAGAATTTACAGCTATAACATGGAGAAGGGCGGCTTCGAAAAGGTCGCGGATTCCGCCAAGACTACCTACAAGGTGACGGGGCTCAAGGACGCTTCCGTGTTCAACTTCAAGGTGGCCACGCTGAAGAAGTCCGGCGGTTCGTACATAGAGCACGGCGAATCCAAGGTGCTGGTGGCGCACACGAAGTCCAGCGACTCGGCGGCGGTCAGGAACACCGGCTCTGATTCCTCGATAGTGCTTAAAGCTCAGGATAAGCTCCCGGTCGAAGCGGGGTATTATTCCTCAAAGAAGTGGAATTCGCTCAACAGGATCGACGACTATACCTACCAGGTATCCGGCAGCGACTCCAAGACCCTGAAAATAAGCTTAAAGGGCGAGGTGATCGACTGGAACGGCGAAACCGGAGGATACAGCTTCATCAGCGTAACGCTTTATGACAGCGAGGGCTATTCTGTAAAATCCGACACAGCCAGCAGAACCATCAACTCAAAGGGCAAATTCAAGGATATGTCGGTAAGATTCTACAACCTTGAGCCGGGAACCTATTCCTTCACCGTGAGCGATTATGGCTACGGCGACAAGCCCAGATCCGCAGACGAGCCGGAGGACAAGCTGAACGGCTGTACCATCGACCTGCCGACGCTGCCCAGGGAGATCAGCTCCCTGAACTACAAGGGTCTCAGGACAAGCACCTGCGAAGTCACCGGAATATCCTGCGAGGTTTCCGGCAGCAAACTGACCCTCTATTTCTCCGGCAAAAAGACCTACGACGCCAACGGCTCCGGTCAGAGCGCGGCTTGCAAGATCGGCTGGAAGCTCTATGAGACCACCGACGGCGGCGAGCTTGTGGTCGACGCGGGAACCTGCTACACTCTCGCCATCAAGGAGGGCGAACTGTTCAAGGATAAGGCTTGCTATTCCTACGGCAAGATGGAACATGGACACCGCTACCGTCTTGAGATCATGGACGTAAACTGATAAAGGCAATAATTCCGCGCTCCGTGGGAGAACCTGCGGAGCGCGATTTTTACAAAGATTTTTCAAAAAACCTATTGATTTTTCAGAAATAACGTGGTATAATATCATAAGATAGATTAGACTAAAGACTGGGGTTTCGCTCCGGTCTTTAAGTTTTAATTGGGGGAATGCTGCTGAACGCACATTCGCCGCATTATCGAAAGGAGCTGTCTGAATGGCACTTGCAAAGGGCTTCAGCACGATAGAGGCGGCAGCAGAGGCTGCGGTAAGGCCTATCGTCGAGGAGCACGGCTTTAAACTCTGGGACGTGTGGTTCGCCAAGGAGGGCGCAAAATGGTATCTGCGCATTCTCATCGACCGCCCGGGCGGGGTTTCCATTGACGACTGCGAATCTATCGACGGACTTATCAACGCGGAGATAGACAAGCAGGATTTCATCGACAGGATAGATTATCTGGAGATAGGCTCTGCCGGGCTGGAGCGTCCGGTCAGAAGGATCGCCCAGCTTGAACAGTCCGTGGGGAAAAAGATAATCTTAAAGACCTACAAGCTGTGCGAGGGCGCGCCGTCCAAGGCGTTTGGCTGCGTCCTTTCAGGCTGTGAGGACGGAAACATAAGGGTTACAGGAGATTTCGGAGAGCTGACGCTGGCGGTATCCGACGTTTCTGCGATAAATTACGATGATTTTGACGATCACGAGCTGCTTGACAGCGGAGAGTGACCGCGGCAATAACGACATTATAACGGAGGAATTAACGGAAAATGGCTAAGAAAAAGGTACAGCCCAAGGACGACATCAAGGATTTTTTCACCGCGCTGGCTGAATACGCAAAGGAAAAGGGAATAGACGAGCAGGTGTTCGTTGAAAAGATCAAGAGCGCTATCGAAAAGAGCCTTAAGACAAGTATGCACGTTGAGGACAAGGACAGCGAGTGCGTATTCGTCAACATTGACCTTGACAAGGAGATATTCGACGTCAGCGTACTTAAAGAGGTTATCGAGGTAGTTGACACTCTCTATGAGCCGGAGATCGAGATAGTTCTTGAAGAGGCGCGCAAAATCAACTCGAACGTCGAGGTGGGCGACAAGATACGCGTTCCGGTGGATACGCACGAGTTCAAGCGTATCGCGGCGAAGAACGCCAAGGATCTTATCAAGCAGGGCTTCCGCGATGTGGAGCGCCAGCAGCTCAGCGAGATGTGGGGCGAGTACGAGAACGAGGCGGTCTCCGCTGTCGTTACCAGGATCGAGCCCAAGACCGGCCACGCTACCATTGAGATAAACCATAACGAGGTGCTGCTCATGCGCCAGGATCAGATCCCCGGAGAGATCCTCCATGTTGGCGACGTTATCAAGGTGTTCATCACCGGCGTTTCCAAGGAGTACAAGGAGGGCGCAAAGAAGCAGTCCCTGCGCATCACCAGGACAGACAAGGGTCTTATCAAGCGCCTGTTCGAGCTGGAATGCCCCGAGATATACGACGGCACTGTTGAGATAAAGGCGGTAAGCCGCGCTCCCGGCTCCCGCTCTAAGATCGCGGTCATCAGCAACGACCCGAACGTTGACGCGGTCGGCGCATGCATCGGCACCCAGAAGAGCAGAATAAGCGCAGTCACCAAGGAGATCAAGGGCGAAAAGGTGGACATCGTGATGTACAGCGAGGATCCCGAGGAGTTCATCAAGCAGGCGCTCAAGCCCGCAGAGGTGCTCCGCGTGGTTATCAACGATCCCCATGTTAGAGCCTGCAAGGCGATAGTTCCCGACAACCAGCTTTCCCTCGCCATCGGCAACAAGGGTCAGAACGCGCTGCTGGCTGCAAAGCTCACCGGATTCAAGATAGACATCAAGGCTGAGAGCAAGGTGACCCCCGAGGATCTCGAGGTCATAGAGTACCCGCCGGAGCCTGAAATCCCCGAAGAGGAAGAGCCGGACGAGGCTCCCGCACAGGAGACCGCCGAGACTCAGCCGGAGGAGCAGTAATGCAGGAAAAGCACATTCCGATGCGTAAGTGCATAGGCTGCGGTGAAATGATCGGAAAAAAAGGCGCTGTGAGAGTGGTGCGCAGCAAGGACGGAGAGCTTTCCGTCGATCTCACAGGGAAAAAAGCCGGGCGCGGCGCATATCTCTGCCGTAGCAGGGAGTGTCTGGAACTCGCGAGGAAGGGCAGGAAGCTCGAGCGGGGACTGAAATGCGCTATACCCGATGACATATACGAAATTCTTGAAAAGGAGCTGACCTCGGATAAATAAGGTACTTTCGACAATAAGCCTTTGCCGCCGTGCCGGAAAGCTTGTCATGGGCTTTGACGCGGCTGTGCAGGAAATGGCTGCGCCCAGGTCGAAGGCAGCGGGCGTTATCTTAGCGGCGGACGTGTCGCAGAAAACAGAAAAGGAGCTTCGCTTTCACGCGGAGAAATGCGGCATCGGGGTGGTCAACGGCGGGTTCACGATGGACGAAGCCAAGGACGCTGTCGGAAAACGCACGGGCATCTTTTTGGTGCTTGACGCGGGATTATATAGCTCTATCACCAAACATATAATGTCATAAAGAGTATGGAGGAAAGTTACATTGCCAAACAAAAAATATAGAGTACAGGATATTGCAGCGGACATCGGGGCGGAGCGCAGCGATGTTATAAAGCTGCTGGAGAGCGCGTTTGAAGGCTCCAAGAAGGCTCAGACCTCTCTCACCGACCAGGAGGTCAGCTATGTTCTGGAGGTTTTCTCCAGAAAGCACGAAGTAAAGAGCTTTGACGAATATTTCAAGGCTACGGCTTCCCAAAAGACCGAAAAGCCCAAGCCCGAGGAAAAGAAGCCGGCTGCAAAGAAGAAGCCTGCTGCCAAGAAGGAGGAGGCTCCCGCAGAGACCGCCCCCAAGGCAGATGCTGCCCCCATGGCAGAAGCAAAGGCGGAATCTCCCAAGGCGGAAGCCGCCCCCAGGGCAGAGACAAAGTCGGCGCCCAAGCCCGAGGTAAAGGCAGAGACAAAGCCCGAGGTAAAGGCGGAAGCGAAGCCGGAGCCCGAAGCAAAGGCGGAAGCTCCCAAGGCGGAAGCCGCCCCCAAGACAGAAGCAAAGCCGGAATCCAAGCCCGAAGCCAAGGAAGAAGCTGCCCCCAAGGCAGAGACCCCCAAGGCGGAAGCCCCCAAAGCAGAGACAAAGCCTGCGCCCAAGCCCGAGGTAAAGCCCGAGCAGAAGCAGGACAGACCCGCTCCCAGACAGAACGGCGACAGACCTCAGTTCAACCGTGATAACAACGGCAGAAACGGCGATCGTCCTCAGTTTAACCGCGATAACAGCGGCAGACCCGGTGACAGACCCCAGTTCAACCGTGACAATAACGGCAGACCCGGCGACAGACCTCAGTTCAACCGCGATAATAACGGCAGACCGGGCGACAGACCTCAGTTCAACCGCGACAACAACGGCAGACCCGGGGACAGACCTCAGTTTAACCGCGACAATAACGGCAGACCCGGCGACCGTCCTCAGTTCAACCGCGACAACAGGAACGGCGGATTCAACCGCGACAACCGCGGCGATTTCCGTAAGGAGCAGGTAAATCCGCTGGCTGACAGCTCCAAGCAGAGCATAAAGAAGCCCGCTATCGACTCCTCAAAGATAAAGGTAAACACTCCGCCCACGCAGAAGCAGAAGGGCGAGGCTGTTCAGCGCGGCGAGCAGGTCACCAAGATGGTAGACACCAGGGGAAGCTATGTGGAGCTTGACAAGTACAACGAGCGTTACGAGAACATCGCCCCCGTGGCAAGAATGAACAACGACAGCTTCCAGCGCAAGCAGAAGATACAGCAGAAGTCCCAGCAGAAGGGCAAGCCTTACAGCGCAAAGCGCGAGACCGAGGCTCAGAAGCTCAAGCGCCTGGAGCTGGAGCGCGCCAGAAAGCAGCAGCTCAAGGTACAGATCCCTGACGAGATAGTTGTTTCCGAGCTTGCCTCCCGCCTGAAGGTAACAGCCACCGAGGTCATCAAGAAGCTGTTCAACCTCGGCGTAATGGCAAACCTGAACGAGACCATCGACTTCGATACCGCTTCCCTTGTTGCCGAGGAACTGGGCGCAAAGGTAGAAAAGGAAGTCGTTGTGACCATCGAGGAGCGTCTGTTCGAGGATGCTCCCGACGCGCCGGAGAGCCTCCAGCCCCGCGACCCTGTCGTTGTGGTAATGGGTCACGTTGACCACGGTAAGACCTCGCTGCTGGACTATATCAGACACGCAAGCGTTACCTCCACCGAGGCGGGCGGAATCACGCAGCACATCGGCGCGTACAGAGTTCATATAAACGACCGCGACATCACATTCCTTGATACGCCGGGTCACGAAGCGTTCACTTCCATGAGAGCGCGCGGCGCCAGCATCACGGATATCGCTATCCTGGTAGTTGCGGCGGACGACGGTATCATGCCGCAGACCGTTGAGGCGATAAACCACGCCAAGGCGGCGGGAGTTTCCATTATCGTTGCCATCAACAAGATGGATAAGGAGGGCGCAAACCCCGACAAGATAAAGGAGGAGCTCACCAAGTACGACCTGGTATGCGAGGAATGGGGCGGCGACGTTATCTGCGTTCCCGTTTCCGCAAAGACCGGCGATGGTATTTCCACGCTGCTGGAAATGGTTTGCCTGACTGCGGATGTCCTCGAGCTCAAGGCCAACCCCGACAGACTTGCGACCGGCGCGGTGATCGAAGCGAAGCTGGATAAGGGCAGAGGTCCTATCGCGACTGTTCTGGTGCAGAACGGTACGCTCCACACGGGCGACGTGCTTATCGCTGGTATGTCCGTCGGAAGAGTCCGCGTAATGCGCGACGACAAGGGCAGGACCGTAAAGGAAGCAGGCCCCTCCGTTCCTGTTGAGATAATGGGTCTTGCAGACGTTCCCTCCGCAGGCGACACATTCGCGGCGGTAGAGGACGAGAAGCTCGCCCGCGAGCTGGTTGAGAAGCGCCGCCAGGAGGCGAAGGAAGCGCAGTTCAAGGCTTATCACCAGGTAACTCTCGACAACCTGTTCTCCTCCATCGAGGAGGGCACCGTAAAGGAGCTTCCGATAATCGTAAAGGCAGACGTACAGGGCTCCGTGGAGGCCGTAAAGCAGTCGCTTGAAAAGCTCTCCAACGAGGAAGTCCGCGTAAGGGTCATCCACGGCGCAGTCGGCGCGGTAAGCGAGAGCGACGTAATGCTCGCGGCTGCTTCCGGCGCTATCATCGTAGGCTTCAACGTAAGACCCCACCCGTCCGCGCAGGATAACGCAAAGCGCGACGGTATCGAGATAAGACTCTACCGCGTAATTTACGACGCTATCGAGGATATCACCTCCGCAATGAAGGGCATGCTTGCTCCGAAGTTCAGGGAGGTAGACCTCGGCAGAGTTGAGGTGCGCCAGGTATACAAGATCACAAATGTCGGCATAGTTGCCGGTTCCTACGTCCTTGACGGAAAGGTCGCAAGAAACGGTCAGGTTCGTATCGTCCGCGACGGTATCATCGTCGGCGACGACAAGATCGCAGGTCTCCAGCGCTTCAAGGATTCCGTAAAGGAAGTAGCCGCCGGCTACGAGTGCGGTATCAGCCTTGAAAAGTTCACCGATATCAAGGTGGGCGATATCTTCGAGGCTTATACCATGGAAGAATACAGGGACTAAAGAATACAGTGACTAATTCCGGAATTCCCGGGGGCTTCCCCGGGAGAGAGTTCCGGTGCAGGGAGGTTTTATGGCTAATTTCAATATTAAAAGACTTTCCGAGGATATCAAGAGAGAGATCTCCGCTGCTGTAAGCGGCGTAAAGGACCCAAGAGTTTCAAAGAATTTCGTGACAGTGACCCACTGCGAGCTTACCAACGATATGTCCTACTGCAAGGTGCACGTTGCGTGCCTGGGCGGCGAGGGCAGGACGGACAAGGCGGTAGAGGGAATGACCGCAGCCTCCGGGTATTTCAAGAAGGCGATAGCTTCAAGGATTCGCATGAGAAAAATGCCGGAGCTTATATTCCTGCCGGATAATTCGCTGGAATACAGCGCGCATATCGAGGAGATAATCGCGAAGCTGCCGAAGCCGGCGCAGCAGGACGATGAAGAACCGGAGGAGCCCGATGAGGAGAATTGACCTTAGAGAAGCCGCAGACTTCCTGCGAAACAGCGACAGCTTCCTGATACTCATGCACGGAAGCCCGGACGGAGACACCATCGGCTGCGGGACTGCGCTGTGCGCCGCTCTCCAGCAGATAGGAAAGAAGGCAAAGGCGGTATGCCCGGACCCGGTGCCGAAGAAATTCGGATATATGTTCCGCGAGATAAAGGAGCAGGAATTCGAGCCGCAGACCATCGTTACGGTGGACGTTGCAGACCCTAAGCTGCTTTATTCCATGCAGGAGGTCGGGGCAAAGGCTCAGCTGTGCATCGACCATCACGTCAGCAACACCGAGTACGCGGAGCGGCTTCTGCTTGCCCCGGAATATGCTGCTGCGGCGGAGCTGATGTTTGAGCTGCTGAAATCCATGCCCGAGGTAAAGATAACCAACGCGATAGCGGACAGCCTTTACACGGGTATCGCAACGGACAGCGGCTGCTTCAAGTACAGCAACACCTCCCCGCAGACCCATGTCTATGCGGCTGAGCTTATCCAGCTCGGCGCGGATATCGTCCCGATAAACTACGCGATGTTCGACATGAAGAGCCAGGGCAGGCTGAAGCTGGAGCAGTCGGTGCTCAGCAGGATACGCTACTACGCGGACGGCAGGATAGCTGTTATCGACGTTACGCAGGCTCTGCTGGATTCCATACAGGATATCGACAGCGAGGACGTAGGCGCCCTTTCCGCTATCCCAAGGCAGATAGAGGGCGTTGACATCGGCATCTGCATTAAGGAAAAGAAGCCGGGTCTTATGAAGGTCTCGCTTCGCTCCAGCGAGAACGCGGACGTTTCCGCTATTGCGCAGCAGTTCGGCGGCGGAGGCCATGCGAGAGCCGCAGGCTGCGCGTTCAGCGCTTCTGCGGAGGATACGGAAAAGCAGATAGTCTGGGCGTGCGCAAAGGCGCTGGGTAACGCCCTATGACTGGGATAATCTGCGTGAACAAGCCGCAGGAGTTCACCTCGTTCGACGTGGTGGCTTCAATGCGGCGCTGCTTCGGAACAAAGAAGATAGGCCACGGCGGAACTCTCGACCCGATGGCTACCGGGGTGCTTCCGGTGTTCGTGGGCGGAGCCACCAAGGCGGTCGACCTCGTTCCGGACGACAGCAAGAGCTACCGGGCGGGCTTCCGGCTGGGGTTCGTGTCCGACACTCAGGATATCTGGGGGAAGCTGCGCTCCCGCTGCGAAAACGGCATAACAGAGGCGGAAATGCTGTTCGGTCTGGAGGATTTCCGGGGCGAGATAATGCAGATACCGCCGATGTACTCCGCGCTGAAGGTCAACGGGCAGAAGCTCTGCGACCTTGCCCGGCGCGGGATAGAGGTGGAGCGCAAGCCCCGCCCCGCGATTATTTCCCGGCTGGAGCTGGTAAGCTTTGACGGCACGGACGGAGTTCTCGAGGTGGACTGCTCCGGCGGCACATATATCCGCACCCTGATAAACGATATCGGGGAGAAGCTGTGCACCGGCGCGGTAATGACGAGCCTCTGCCGGACAAGGAGCTGCGGCTATACCCTAGACCAGTGCCATGAGCTGGACGAGATTCGCTCCGCTTCCCAGGAGCAGCTTGAAAAGTGGCTCATGCCGGTGGAAAGCGTGTTCGCATACCTGCCGGAGATCCCGCTGGACGAGGTGCAGAAGCGTATGTACCTCAACGGAGTGCGCCTTGACGCGGACAGGCTGAAAAATCGCACGGAAACGGACGCGTTAAGCCGCGTGACATACGGCGGAACATTCCTGGGAGTGGGACGCATAAACGACGGCGGCGAGCTTGTTTCAGTCAAGCAGTTCCGCACGGAATGAAAAATACCGGGTTTCCGGTAAAGATGGTGAAATTTATTGATCGACATAACATACAGCGGCGGGCAGGCGGCGGAAAAGACCGCAGCGGCTCTCGGCTATTTTGACGGTCTGCACCTCGGCCATGTGGGAGTTATCCGCACGGCTATGGCGCAGACCGGGCTGAAGCCTGCGGTGTTCACGTTCAACTGCGACACTACGCTGCCGAAATTCCGCGGGCCGGAGGACATAATCTCCTTTGAGAACAAGTGCGAGCTGATGGAAAAGATGGGCGTGAAATATCTCTACGCGCCGGATTTCGCCGAGGTGTGCAGGCTGACGGACGAGGAGTTCGTGAAGAACATTCTTATCGACAAGCTGAACGCCGGGTTCGCCTGCTGCGGGAGCAATTTCCGGTTCGGTAAGGGCGGCAGCGGCACTCCGGAGCGCCTGGCGGAGATAGGCGCGCGGTACGGAATGCGCGTCGAGGTCGTTAAGGACGTCTGCCTTGACGGGCAGATGATAAGCTCCACGCGTATCCGCGAGCATATCCGCCGGGGAGAAATAGAGCAGGCTAATCGGCTGCTGGGGTACGAGCTGTGGTACAGGCTTCCGGTGATAAGGGGCAACGAGATAGGCAGGACTATCAGCTTCCCGACCATAAACCAGGTAATACCGGAGACCAACATAATCCCGCGCTACGGAGTGTACAAGAGCTATGTCGAGGTAGGCGGGAAGCAGTATCACGGAGTTACCAACATCGGCGTCAAGCCCACGGTGGAGCACCGCCGCGACGGCACTGGAGCCGTCATGGAAACGCATATCATCGGGTTTGACGGCGATCTCTACGGACAGAATATAGCAGTGGCGCTGGTGAGGTTCATCAGACCGGAGACCAGGTTCTCCGGGCTTGAGGAGCTCAAAAACCAGATAGCGCAGGACAAGGAGAACGCGCTCCACTGAAAAATACACGAAAGGACTAAGTGAAATGGAAGTCAGAACCAGATTTGCGCCCAGCCCCACTGGGTATATGCACATAGGCAATCTGCGCACGGCGCTGTATACCTATCTTATCGCGAGAAAGAACAAGGGAAAGTTTATCCTGCGTATTGAGGACACCGACCAGGGTCGTTACGTTGAGGGCGCTACCGATGTGATTTACAGGACCCTCAAGACCTGCGGTCTCAACTGGGACGAGGGCCCGGATATCGGCGGTCCCTGCGGCCCGTACGTCCAGAGCGAGAGAATGGGTATGTTCAAGGAATACGCGGAAAAGCTGGTGGAGACCGGACACGCGTATTACTGCTTCTGCACCAAGAGCGAGGACAGCAGCGAGGACACCGCAAACGGGCTTGCCTCCGCGAACCGCTGCCCCTGCCGCGACCTTGACCCCGCCGAGGCGAAGAAGCGCCATGACGCGGGCGAATCCTGCGTTATCCGCCAGAAGATACCGAACGAGGGCACGACTACGTTCCATGATGAGATATACGGCGATATCACGGTGGAGAACACCGACCTTGACGACCAGGTGCTGCTGAAATCCGACGGAATGCCGACCTACAACTTCGCGAACGTCGTTGACGACCACACCATGGGTATCACCCACGTTGTAAGAGGAAACGAGTACCTTTCCTCCGCGCCGAAGTACAATCTGCTGTACGCGGCTTTCGGCTGGGAACCTCCCATATATATCCACGTTGAGCACATCATGCGGGACGCTACGCACAAGCTGTCCAAGCGCGACGGCGACGCTTCCTTTGAGGATTTCCACGCAAAGGGCTATCTCACAGAAGCCATACTGAACTACATTCTGCTTCTCGGCTGGGCGCCCAAGGGCGAGCAGGAGATCTTCACGCTGGACGAGATGATAGAGGCGTTCGACCTTTCCGGCATATCCAAGTCGCCGGCTATCTTCGACCCGATGAAGCTCACCGCGATAAACGCAGAGTATATCCGCGCGCTCCCGCTGGAGAAGTTCGTGGAGCTTGCAGAGCCGTGGATACGCAAGACCTGCAGGCGCACCGACATCGACCTCCCGCTTCTCTGCCAGGGGTTACAGCCCAGAACAGAGGTGTTCAGCGATATCCCCGAGCGCGTTGATTTCATTGACGAAATGCCGGAGTACTCCGTTGATATGTACGTCAGCAAGAAGATGAAAACCACCCCGCAGACCTCCCTGGAAGCGCTGAAGAAGCTCATTCCGGTGATCGAGGGCATTGAGGACTTCACCGCCGAGAACATTCACGGCGCTCTCTTCAAGCAGATAGAGGCCGACGGCGTAAAGAACGGACTGTACCTCTACCCGCTGCGCGTCGCGCTGAGCGGCAAGGCGGTAACTCCGGGCGGCGGCGTGGAGCTTGCAAAGATCCTCGGAAAGCAGGACGCCCTTGCGCGCATGAACAAGGCTGTCGAGAAGCTCTCTGCTGAATTAGGCTGACAAAAATCATTCAACATTTTACTGCATATTCATGGTTAATTCACAGTTTCGTCACTTTAGTGTGATAAGATAATATGTGTATGGGCATATATCTGTTATATTACGGAAAATATGCCCCCAGAACATACCGTATTTATGCGGAAAAGGACATTATAATGATCGAAGTAAAAAATCTGAGCAAAAGCTACGGCAGCAAGCTCGCAGTGGACGGGATAAGCTTTTCCGCAGGGGAGAGCGAGATCCTGGGATTCCTGGGTCCCAACGGCGCGGGGAAATCCACCACGATGAACATGCTGACCGGATATCTGTCGTCCTCGGGAGGGCAGGCGCTGATAAACGGCGTCGATATCCTGGAGGATCCGGTAAGGGCGAAGAAGGACATCGGCTACCTGCCGGAAATGCCCCCGCTTTACCTCGACATGACGGTGATGGAGTATCTGAGCTTCGTTTACAGCCTGAAAAAGTGCAGGCTGCCGAAGCGCTCCCACCTGGCTGAAATATGCAGCCTTGTCAAGATAAACGAGGTTTCCGGGCGCGTTATCCGCAACCTTTCCAAGGGCTACAAGCAGCGTGTGGGACTTGCGCAGGCGCTTGTCGGCAACCCCAAGGTGCTTATCCTGGACGAGCCGACCGTAGGCCTTGACCCGAAGCAGATAATCGAGATACGCACCCTGATAAAGAAGCTGGGAAAGAACCACACCGTAATTCTTTCTTCTCACATTCTGTCCGAGGTACAGGCGGTATGCGACAGGATAGTGGTCATCGACCGGGGAAAGCTGGTGGCGAACGACACCACCGAGCATCTCTCGCACAACTTGTCCGCAGACCACAAGCTGACTATCCAGGTGGAGGGTCCCACCAAGGAGGTAAAATCGCTGCTGGAGCAGATACCGCAGATGGTGGAGGTGCACCTCAACCGCACGATAGACAAGACCATCGGCGAGTACGAGCTCAACGCCGAGGAGGGCTGCGATATCCGCCGCGAGGTATTCAAGCGCATGGCGGCGAGAAACTACCCGATTCTCCTTATGAGGAGCAGCGAGCTGACCCTGGAGGAGATCTTCCTTAAGCTCACCACCGGCGACTTCTACGGCAATATCGACAACGGAGGTGCGAAATGACAGCGATATTAAAGCGCGAATTTGCGTCCTATTTCACATCTCCGCTGGGTTACGTTTACCTTGCGGTATTCTATGGGTTCTCGGGACTGTTCCTGTGGATAACCTGCCTTACCAGCGGCTCCGCGGATATGCAGTATGTTTTCCTGTGGATGTTCTTCATAATGATGATACTTATCCCGATACTCACCATGAGGACCATGGCGGACGACAAGCGCCAGAAAACCGATCAGCTCACGCTGACGGCTCCGGTGAGCCTGTTCGGGATAGTTGCGGGGAAATTCCTTGCGGCGTTCTTTATTTTCCTTATCGGCGCGGCGGTAATGCTCGTCTATGCGCTGGGACTTTCAGCGGCGGTCGCAGGCTCTGACACCGGGCTTACCTTTGCGTGGGCAAGCTTCTTCGGAAACTTTGTCGGCATAATCCTGATGGGCGCGGTGTTCATTTCGGCGGGAATATTCATTTCCAGCCTGACGGAAAACCAGATGATAGCCGCCATCGGCAGCATAGGTCTGAATATCCTGCTGTGCCTGTTCGATGTTATTTCTAATTTCGTTTCCGTGGATTTCCTCAAGGATATAATCAATTCGCTTTCTGTGCTGTACAAGTACAGGGAATTCACCTACGGAATATTCAGCCTGAAGAATATCCTGTTCTTCCTGAGCATGATAGTAGTTTTCAACTTCCTGACGATGCGGATAATCGAACGCCGCCGCTGGAGCTGAGAAAGGGGGAGCAGATATGACAGACAACGAAAAGAATCAGCTTGAAGAAAGCGCTGCCCCTGAGAAGGCTCCCGAAGCTGCGGAGGCGAAGGCTGACAAGACCTCAAAGGGAAAGAAGCCCGCAAAGCAGGAGGCTGAAATACGCAACGGAAACCCCGCCGAGAGAAAGCACAAGGTGAATGTCCGCACCCTTAAGCACGGCACAATGGCGGTAGTCCTGACTGTTCTGTTCGTGGCGGCGGTAGTTGTGCTGAACGTTATCGTAAGCATAATCTCC
Organism: uncultured Oscillospiraceae bacterium; assembly: GCA_934448295.1. Lineage (GTDB taxonomy): Bacteria > Bacillota > Clostridia > Oscillospirales > Ruminococcaceae > CAG-115. The sequence goes on along the minus strand of CAKSEY010000015.1, from coordinate 48,063 downwards.
GACCGGGTGGACACCACTGCCGACCTCACCGACACGGGAGTTTACACGCTGGACGAGGCGACCACCGATTACCTGGCGAGGTTCGACAAGGACGTTACGGTCTCCGTGATGAATTCCGAGGCGAATTTCGAGGGCGGCGGAACCTATTACAAGAGCGTGAACGAGCTCCTCAAAAAGATGGCGATGGAGAACGGGCACTTCAAGCTCCAGTATCTCCTTATCGACCAGAATCCGGATTTCACGTCCAGATTCAACGGCGAGACCCTTTCCGAGAACTATATCGTGGTGGAATCCGCTGAAACCGGCAGACACCGCATAATCACGCCGGGCAACTATTTCTCCTGCCCGACATTCCGCGACAACCTGTCGCAGTACGGCTATCCGGAGAACTATATCGAGCAGTACGTTAACCAGTACGTCAACAGCTCCTACGCTTCCCAGATAATCGAGGGCAGCAACGTTGAGCAGGCGGCTATCTCCGCGCTGATGTACGTCACCAACACCGACCCCGTGCGCGTTGCGTTCACCGAGGGCTTCGGCGAGGAGGACGGCAGCTCGCTTTCCGCGCTTCTCGACAAGAACGGCTACGACGTTGAGACCATCAATATCCAGAGCGTTTCCGAGATAGACAGCGGCATTGATTATGTCGTGATGTACGCGCCCTCCATGGACTACGACAACGACAGCCTTTCCAAGCTGTCAAAGTTCCTGGACAACGGCGGCGCTTTCGGCAAGAATCTGGTCTACTTCGCTTCTTACAGCCAGCCAAGCTATGCCCCGGCTGACGATGACAGCAGCTCCATGAAGAACCTGGCTTCGTTCCTTGCGGAATGGGGAATACAGATAGGCGACAGCCTTGTGCTCCAGAGCAACGCTTCCTACACCTACGGCGGCATGGAGTACGTTCATCTCCAGGAGATACAGGACACCGACTACGCAGGAAGCACCTACGGAAACAGCCTGCTGACCTATGACGCTTACGTCCGCCCGGTCATCCAGATGTGGGACGGCGGCACCAAGGGCAGCGTTGAGCAGGAGATACTGATAAAGAGCCACGACGGCGCGTATCTCCGCCCGATAAGCACGCTTTCAGACAGCAGCTTCGACGCTTCCTCGGCGGAATCCGGAGCGTTCAACGACGCGGTATGCGCATACAAGGTGCACAGCACGACCCAGGACGTTACGAGAGTTGTGGCGTTCGGTTCGGACATGATAGCCAACAGTATGTTCATGAACTACGCAAACTCCAACAATCAGGACTTCCTGATAAATATGTTCAACTATATCTCCGGCAAGACCGAGGGTATCACCATCACCGCGAAGTCCTTCTCCAACGTCGGCTTCGAGGTAAACCAGGGGAACGCCAATGTCCTGGCGGTAGTCCTCTGTATCGTGGTGCCGATAGTCGTTATCGTCCTTGGTATAGTTATCTGGGTGCGCAGGAGGCACAGATAAATGGCAAAGCTTTCAAAAACCACAAAAACCGTTATCATTGCGGCGGCTGTGCTTCTGGCACTGGGGGCGGTGCTCCTGGTGCTGCTTATGACGAAGCCCGCGGACGGCTCGGAGGAGACTTCCTCCGGGGCCTCCGGAAGCTCGTCCGTATCCGACAGCTCCTCCACCGGTGAGGCGGAGAGCGGCACCTCTGATACCGAATTCTCTGACAGCGGGGACGTGGCGATAAACCAGAAGGAGCAGGAGAATGTCCTTTCCCTGGAGGTCTCCAACGAAACCGGCAGCTTCTCGTTCGAGCGCCAGCAGCGCGAGGTTTCCTCCACTGACGACGACGGAAACGTCACAACCTCTACCGAGTACTACTGGACCAGCCCGCAGCTTGAGGGCGTGGAGCATAATACCTCCACGATAGGCGCGTTCGTGCGCAGCATGGCGGGACTTTCGGCGGCATCCACCGTTGAAAGCGGAGCGTCAGACCTTGCGAAATACGGGCTTGCCGAGCCGGTTTCCACGGTGAAGATAACGTTTGACGACGGCACCTCCAACGAGATGTGCTTCGGTATCCGCAACCCGGCGGCGACCAACTATGTGTACTTCTGCGAGAAGGGAAGCAGCGACGTGCTCCAGGTAAGCTATTACAGCACCGGAAGCGTGTTCTACGACATCAAGGACTTCGTGAGCCTTGTGCTGACCGAGGCTTACGACGCCAACAACCCGCAGGAGCTCGACTATCTCACCATCGAGCGTAAGGATCTTTCCGAGCCGGTGGAGATAGAATATATGTACGACATCAAGGAGGAAGCGGAGGATGTGGATTCCGTTATCACAACGTTCAACTCCCACCGCATAACCTCCCCGATAACCGCCGAGGTGGACACCACCAGCGGTCAGACGATATGCTACGGGCTGTACGCGCTCAACGCGGCTTCCTGCCAGTATATCGACCCCACCGAAGAGGAGCTTGCGCTGACAGGTCTTGACGACCCGTACTGCCGCATAAGCTTCAAGTACGGCGGAAAGGCGCGGGTGCTGCTTCTCGGAAACGAGATACGCTCCACGGACGATTCCGACGATACTTCCGGTTCGCTTTCCAAGGTGACGGGATATTACGCGATGTTCGAGGGCAACAGGCTCGTCTATGCGATAAGCACCGCGAATGCCCCCTGGTACACGTTCAAGGTCGAGGACATCATGTCCCGCAGACCGATCTCCCCGTATATATACACGGTGGACACGCTGACCGTGACGACTCCGGACGGCGAGTACAAGTTCACTGTTGACGGAGATTCCGACAACCACACGTTCTACTACGGCAGCGAGGCGCTTGACGAGACCAAGTTCAAGAGCTTCTACCAGCACCTTATCACGTCCATGGGCGAGGAGCTCTTCTTTGAGGATTCCGACTACGAGCCTTACGTCACGGTGAAGTTCGAGTACCGCCCGGAGTATGAGAGCACTTACGGCAGGCTTACGGACACGCTGGAGTTCTACAAGTCCGACGACCGCAAGAACATAGTCCGCGTAAACGGCGACGTTCTCTACAAGGTGCGCGAAGTCTACACCGAGCGCCTGCTCAGCAATCTTGACGCCCTGCTGAACGGCGGAGAGATACAGCTCAACTGGTAATTTATATTTTGCATATGGAGGTAATTAACAATGGCTGAAAGTAATTTTGTCTACTACCGCGGCTTCCCTCTGGTGAGAAGCGGAAATGAGATTTACTACGGAAGCATGGGCGACAAGGTCGTGACCAGGCTGACGATCCGCGAAAGCGAAACCTTCAAGGACGGCGAGATACCTACAAAGGTTATGGTTCAGATGGTTCCGACCGGAACGGAGCCGGTTGACCTCACAAAGATCCGCAAGGGCGAGATGGGAAGCCTGTACGAAGCGCTCGACACCGCTTATGTATGGCTCTCCAAGGAGCTTTTCGGGGCATAATAATTTTGCCGTCAGAGTACGATCCCTGACGGCAGAAGTCTTTGAATTAAAAATCCCCTCCAGGTGCGGAGGGGATTTTTTATATCATATGTGAATTACTGCTGTTCATCATCGGAAGCAGCGCCGGGGATAGGCTCAACGCGGTTTCCGTTTGTCATTTTGTACTTGTTTGTATCAAATGCGTTTATCTCGTTGTTCCAGTAAGTCACGTTGTATTTTCCAACGTTTACTACAGCGTATGTACCCTTCGGTGAAGCGTAAACCACCTCGCCCTGTACGATGGGTCTTGTGTTGCCGTCGCTGTAATAGCTCTCCTTGAGTCTTACAACGACCTTATCTCCTGCATGAATATTATCCATTTCAAATTCCTCCTTGGTGTTTAAACCTGTCAGCGATCATTCGACAGAAATTACAATGATAATTGTAACATATATTATTCAGCCTGTCAAGCGGAAAGTCAAAAAAAAAACCAACAAATAAGCGCAGAAGAATCTGGCTTAAAATGTAGTTTATGCCTTTCTATTGACATTGCGCCGAAAATGCGTTATCATATATGCGGCGGTATGAATACCGCGAAAAATTGAGGGCGGCACCCGCAAATACCATATTTAGCGCATTTCCGCCCCGGGAAACGGAGAGTAATCATGATAAGACAGATCATACATATAGACAAAGAGAAATGCAACGGCTGCGGTCTGTGCGCGAACGCCTGCAAGGAAGCCGCTATCGGCATAGTCAACGGAAAGGCGGAGCTGCTGCGTGAGGACTTCTGCGACGGACTGGGCAACTGCCTGCCCGCCTGTCCCATGAACGCTATCAGCTTCGTACAGCGCGAGGCTCCGGAGTTTGACGAGGAGGCGGTGAAGCGCCACCTTGCGGAAAAGGCGGCTCCGAAGCCAGCCGCAAAGCCGGTTTTCACCGGCTGCCCCGGAATGAGGGCGGCTCAGATGAAGCCGAAAGCGGCTCCGGCGGGAGCGGGGGAGGTTCCCAGTATGCTAAGCCAGTGGCCGGTGCAGATAAAGCTTGCCGGGGCGCGGGCTCCGTATTTCAGCGGCTGCGACCTGCTCATCGCCGCAGACTGCACCGCATACGCCTACGGGGATTTCCACAGGCGGTACATCAGCGGCAGAGTAACGCTCATCGGCTGCCCTAAGCTGGACGAGGTGGATTACGCTGAAAAGCTCGGCGAGATAATACGCGCCAACGACATTAAGAGCATAACTGTTGTCCGCATGGAAGTTCCCTGCTGCGGCGGTATCGTCAGCGCCGTGGAGCGCGCGGTCTCTGCCAGCGGCAAGAACATTCCGGTGCGGGTGAACGTCATCACCACGGACGGACAGGTAATATCAGAATAACCATATTCAGCCGGGAGGTCTCTTCCGGCTGAAATTTTTATGAAAATCGTGCTGAATGTTGTAATTGAGCCGCTGTACGGTCAATATTTAGTGAATTTCGATTTGACAAAACCGCAATATAGTGGTATAATATAATGAATAATTTTATGCGTAGAGGTATATCAAAATGACGATTTTTTACAAATTTGATGGTCAGATGTACATTAATATAACCAACGGCTGCCCCTGCAGCTGCGTTTTCTGCCTGCGGAACAATTCCGATTCCGTAAAGGACAACGACAGTCTCTGGCTGGAGCACGAGCCCTCCTTTGAGGAGATAACTGCCGCGTACGAGGCTTTCGACAAGACCGGCTGCACCAACGCGATATTCTGCGGCTACGGAGAGCCCACAGTCCGGGCGGATATGCTGGTAAAAACGGCGCAGTATATCCGTGAGCACTCCGACATGAAGATACGGCTTAACACCAACGGGCTTGTCCGCTTGATACACCCGGATTTTGACGTGGAGCGCTTCCGTGGGCTTATCGACATAGCCTCCATCAGCCTTAACGCGCCGGACGCCAAGCGCTACAACGAGGTCACAAGGCCGCATTTCGGCGAGCCGGCATTCCAGGCAATGCTGGATTTCGCAAGGGACATGAAGGACATGGGCGTGCAGACCAAGTTTACCGTAGTAGATGTCATCTCAAAGGAGGAGATAGACCGCTGCCAGAAGCTTGCGGACAGCATGGGGATACCGCTCAGGGTGCGGGAGTACATCACCGACAACGAAAGCTACACATGAGGATAATCGGGATAGACCCGGGCTACGCGATAGTCGGCTACGGGGTGCTGGATTACGACCGGGCGCAGTTTTCCGTGGTGAACTACGGCGCGATAACCACAGACTCCGGGACAAGCTTTGATCTCCGGCTGATGGAGATATACAGCGATATGAACAAGGTGCTGGATATGTTCCGGCCTGATTGTATGTCCATCGAGAAGCTGTACTTCACCAACAACAAGACCACCGGGATCGACGTTGCGCAGGCGCGCGGGGTCATTCTGCTGTCCGCCGTTCAGCATGACGTTGACATCTACGAATACACCCCCATGCAGGTGAAACAGGCGGTGGTCGGCTACGGAAAGGCGGAAAAGCACCAGGTACAGGAGATGGTGAAGAACATTCTCCGCCTGAACGAGATACCGAAGCCGGACGACACCGCGGACGCAGTGGCTCTTGCTATATGTCACGGACATTCCAGCGGGTCGCAGCTCTCCGCGCTGATAGCCAGGGCGACGGAGAACGACGGCGCGCGCGGAAAGATATTCCACAGGAACAAGAGGTAATTTACATGATATACAGCTTACACGGAGAACTTATCCACACCGAGCCGAATCTCGCGGTGGTGGAGTGCGGGGGAGTGGGCTACGCCTGCCGCACCACGATGAACACGCTGAAAAAGATAGGAAACAGCGGCGAGGTGAAGCTCTTCACGCAGCTCAACGTCCGGGAGGACGCGGTCGATCTGTTCGGCTTTGCGGATACTGCGGAGCTGCAGGCGTTCAAACAGCTTACTTCCGTTTCGGGAGTAGGTCCCAAGGCGGCGCTGTCGATACTCTCTGACATTACTCCCTCAAAGCTGGCTCTGTGCATAACCACGGGCGACAGCAAGACCCTGACCCGCTCTCCGGGGATAGGCAACAAGATAGCCCAGCGAATAGTGATGGAGCTCAAGGACAAGGTCGCGAAGGAGCAGCACATTTCTGCGGCGGATCTCGGCACCGAGCCGATAACAGCCGCGGCGGTCGGCGGCAACGCGGCTGCGGAGGCAGTCACGGCGCTCTGCGTTCTTGGATTCGCGCTGCCGCAGGCTCAGGCGGCACTTGTCGGCGCGAACCCTGACAGCACGGTGGAGGAGCTTATAAAGTACGCACTGAAGCGGCTTGGTTAATCAAAAATGGTCTGGTAAGGGTGGTGATTTAATGCAGCAATGGTGGGAAAAGGCTACAAGAGAAATGAGGCTCTGCATTGTTTTGGGAGCTGCTGCTATCGGAGAAGCCGCAGTGTTTCTTCTTTATCTGTACAGCGAGGAAACCACGAAAAACGAGCTTCTGTTTGCGGTCACATTCATGTGTATCGGCGCGCTGTGTTCAGCGTGGGCGATCATTTATCTGGTGTGGAAGTATTTTCACGAAAAAATCAAAATGCGCCGTGCTGCATTAAGGGCGCTGGGCAAGCACGGGCTGAAAGTCATGGCGAACGACGAAAGCGCCCGGGTAGCCTACAAGGGCATTGTGAAGCTGTTCCAGGGCTGTTACCCTGACGCGGAGGAGCTTCTGCTGAGATCCCTCAGCATGGCAAGCGTGCGGCAGAATCAGCTTTTCTGCGTGGAGTGGCTCGTGAAGCTGTACGAGGAGACGGAAAACGAAGCGCGCCTGCTGTGGGCTTTCCGCAAGGCGGCGGAGGTCGCTCCGGACAATCCGGACGTGCAGTCCCGGCTGGGTCACGCGTATTACGCTGACGGAAAGCTCGAAAATGCGGAGTACTGCTTTGAGCAGGCGCTGAAATACGACCCGAATCACGGATATTCCTATTATAGCCTGTCGCTCATCTATATGCTGCGCGGCGAGGACGACCGTGCGCTTGAAACACTGAAAAAGCTGGAAACCATACAGGCGGGGCACCCGCTTGTTCAGGCGGAGCTTGCCACATGGTACGCAATGCACGACGACGAAAAATCCGCCGAGGAGCACTACGACAAAGCGATACTCAGCGGCTACAAGGAGCCGGAGCAGCTCTCAAAGCGCATGACCGCGCTGCGTATGTTCAACCATGCGGAGGAAGCGGACGGCGAAGATCTGCCGGCGAATTACTACCGCCGCATAGAAAAGGAAGAACCACAGGACACGGAGGAGAAGGACAAAGATGCTTGAAATGTCTGAATTCGGGGGAGATCCCGGGAACAGTAACAGAATAGTCCAGCCGGAATATAATGAGGCAGATACCGATATCGAGTATTCCCTCCGTCCGAAGGTACTTGACGAATACATAGGTCAGGAAAAGGTCAAGGAGAACATGAAGGTCTACATTGAAGCCGCAAAGAAGCGCGGCGAGTGCCTTGACCACGTTCTGCTGTACGGCCCTCCGGGGCTTGGAAAGACCACGCTTTCCTGCATTATCGCAAACGAGATGGGGGTCAATATCCGCGTGACGTCCGGCCCCGCCATAGAAAAGGCTGGCGACCTTGCGGCTCTGCTGACGAACCTCCAGCCCAACGATGTGCTGTTCATCGACGAGATACACAGGCTTTCGCGGCAGGTGGAGGAAGTCCTCTACCCGGCGATGGAGGACTATGTTCTGGACATAATCATGGGCAACGGTCCGTCCGCGCGATCTATCCGCATTGACCTGCCGAGGTTCACGCTGATAGGAGCCACAACGCGCTCCGGGCAGCTTTCCGCGCCGCTGCGCGACCGTTTCGGCGTTATACAGCGGCTGGAGCTGTACACTCCCGAGGAGCTTTGCAGCATTGTGCAGCGCTCGGCTATAATCCTCGCGATACCCTGCACAAAGGACGGCGCGATGGAGATAGCGAAGCGCTCCCGGGGAACACCGCGAATCGCGAACCGGCTGTTAAAGCGCGTGCGCGACTACGCCGAGGTGCTCGGGGACGGAAAGATAACCCGGGAGATAGCGGATATTGCGTTAGCCCGGGAGGATATCGACAGGCTCGGTCTCGACCGGCTTGACCGCAGGTTCCTTGAAATGATAATCAAGGGCTACAACGGCGGCCCGGTGGGGCTTGAAACGCTTGCCTCCGCGCTGGGCGAGGAATCCGTCACGCTGGAGGAGGTCTGCGAACCGTTCCTTATGCAGCTCGGTTTCATTGCTAGGACTCCGCGGGGCAGGACAGCCACAGCCCTTGCCTACAAGCACCTGGGTATTCTCCGTGACGGTCAGCAGACTATGGATTTTTAAATTTAAAATAACCGCGAAGCGGCACATCAATTCCGAATTCTGAATTACGAATTCCGAATTTTAAATTATGGGGGTCATTATGGGAAGAATTTTCGGCACGGACGGCGCAAGGGGCGTCGCCATAACTGAGCTCACCTGCGAAAGAGCCATGGAGATAGGCAGGGCGGCGGCTTACGTCCTTACAAAGGAGAGCGGCAAGGCTCACCCGAATATCCTTGTGGGCATGGATACCAGAATTTCCTCAAAGATACTTGAAGCGGCGCTGTCGGCGGGTCTTGCTTCGGTGGGAGCCAACGCGCTCCAGCTCGGAGTAGTCCCTACCCCGGCGGTGGCCTACCTCGTCAGGGAGTACGGCGCGGACGCGGGAGTTATGATATCCGCTTCGCATAATACGGTAGAATATAACGGCATAAAGCTGTTTTCCTCCAGCGGATTCAAGCTGCCCGACAGCACCGAGGAGGAAATAGAGGCTCTTATCCTTGACAGAACCGCCGAGATACCGCTGTGCAGCGGCACGGAGGTCGGCAGGATAACAAGGCTCAGCAGCGCCTGCAAGGACTACATACAGCATATCCGCGGCTGCGCCGGGGCGGGGGATTACGCGGGGCTGAACAAGAAGTTCTGCTTCGACTGTGCAAACGGAAGCTCCGCAGCTACCGCGCGCAAGCTGTTCGCGTACCTCGGCAGCGACTGCGAGTTCATCGCCGACGAGCCGGATGGAACCAACATCAACGACAACTGCGGCTCCACGCATATAGACCAGCTCTGCGAGTACGTCAGGAACAGCGGCGCGGCTGCGGGATTCGCATTTGACGGCGACGCAGACAGGTGCCTTGCGGTCGATGAAAACGGAAACGTCATAGACGGCGACAGAATTATCGCGGTGCTTGCAAAGCGCATGAAGGAAAAGGGCATACTAAAGGGAGATTCGGCGGTCGTCACCGTTATGAGCAACCTCGGATTCCATGACTTCATGAAGCAGAACGGCATGAAAACCGTCTGCGCAAAGGTCGGCGACAGATACGTCCTGGAAGAAATGCTGAAAAACGGCTATAATATAGGCGGGGAGCAGTCCGGGCATATAATCATGCTCGACCACGCCACCACGGGAGACGGTCAGCTTACCGCCGCAATGCTGATAAAGGTAATGCAGGACACCGGGAAGAAGCTCTCAGAGCTGTGCCGGGATATCGTGGACTACCCGCAGCTTCTGGTGAACGTGAAGATAACCGAGGGCGGCAAGGGAAAGTGGAGCACAGTCCCCGCGATAACCGAGAGCATTTCAGCCGCTGAAAGGGAGCTCGCCGGAAACGGCCGCGTCCTCGTCCGCGAGAGCGGCACGGAGCCGCTGGTGCGCGTAATGGTCGAGGGCAAGGACATGGAAATGGTCAGGCGCCTCGCCGGAAGCATAGCGGACGAAGTAAGAAACAGCCTTACATAAGGCGGAGGATACAATGTTAGTTTGTGCAAACAATGGAAATTTTCCGGCTGACGACAGCGAACAGCTCAAAACTGCGCTGAAAGCCGCCTGCGGCGAGATATGGCTCGGCGAGGGAACGGACACCTACCCCTGCATGGCGATACTTTGCTGCGAGGACGGGGCTTCGATAAACTACTTCGAGAGCGAGGGTGGCACGGCTTACGTTTCCATCGGGGATAGGAAGCTCCACGGCGTAATAAATGTTGATATCGACGGCGAGGTCTACCAGCTCGACAGGGGGCAGATAGTCCCGGAGGAAAAAATACTGGAGACAGCGGAGGAGTTCATGAAAGAGATGAAGCTCCCGGGATGTATCGAGTGGGAAAAGCTCTGAATCAACAGGGAGGAACTGAAATATGCCGTTTGATTTCAAAAAGGAATATAAAGAGTTCTATATGCCGCCTAAAAAGCCGGGCATTGTAAACGTCCCTGTGATAAACTATATAGCGGTCCGCGGAACAGGCGACCCCAACAGTGATAACAGCGAGTACAGGGAGTCCATCGGGCTGCTGTACGCCGTTGCGTTCACTATAAAGATGAGCAAAATGGGCAGCCACAGAATGGACGGCTATTTCGATTATGTGGTTCCGCCGCTGGAGGGATTCTGGTGGCAGGACGGCTCTGATTCTATCGACTATTCTCATAAGGAGGATTTCCACTTCATTTCGGCAATAAGGCTGCCCGATTTTGTTACTGTTGATGAATTCAACTGGGCGGTGGGGGAAGCCTCCAGAAAGAAGAAGCTTGATCTTTCCAAAGTGAAATTTCTCACATATGATGAAGGACAATGCGTGCAGTGTATGCACATCGGTTCATATGACGACGAGCCGAAAACTATAGAAGCAATGCATGAATACGCGGCACAGAACGGATTTGTTCCGGATATAAGCGCAGAGCGAATGCATCATGAAATTTATCTTTCAGACCCGCGAAAATGTGCGCCGGAAAGGCTGAAAACTGTTGTCCGCCACCCGGTCAGAGCCAGGTGAGCGTTAAGAATAAACAGGAACAGAGGACAAAAGAATGAGATTATCAGACAAATGGCAGGACTACTGCCTTATCGACACATCAGACGGCGAACGCCTGGAGCGCTGGGGGGACGTCACCCTTATCCGCCCCGACCCGCAGATAATCTGGAAATGCACCGGCGAAGCCCCGGAGTGGCGCACCGCCCATGCGAAGTACAACCGCTCCTCTTCGGGCGGCGGTTCGTGGGATTATCGCAGGAAGCTGCCGGAGAGCTGGCAGATAAAGTACGGCGAGCTCACGTTCATGGTGAAGCCCACCGGGTTCAAGCACACGGGGTTATTCCCGGAGCAGGCGGTCAACTGGGACTACTGCATGAACGCGATACGCTCCGCAGACCGCCCGATAAACGTGCTCAACCTGTTCGCGTACACCGGCGGAGCCACGCTTGCCTGCGCGGCGGCGGGAGCCTCCGTGTGCCATGTGGACGCTGTAAAGGGCATGGTGGATTGGGCGCGCACCAATGCGAAGCTCTCCGGGCTGTCGGATAAGCCGATACGCTGGATAGTGGACGACGCTCAGAAATTCATCAACCGCGAGATACGCCGGGGGAACCGCTACGACGGCATTATCCTCGACCCGCCGAGCTACGGCAGGGGCACGAACGGCGAGATGTGGAAGCTGGAGGACTGCATTTACGACCTGATGGAGAGCTGCACGCAGCTTCTTTCCGACAAACCGCTGTTCCTGCTGCTGAACAGCTATACCACGGGGCTTTCCGCAAGCGTCATGAGCTATCTGCTCCAGATGACGGTGGGCAGGCGCTTTGACATCACGGTGGATTCGCAGGAGATAGGTCTCCCGGTGAAGCAGACAGGAATGGCGCTCCCCGCAGGAAGCACCGCGATAGTACATTTTTGAGATAACAGGTGAAACGTTTGAATATAATAGAAGTTGAAAACGTCAGCTTTGACTACGTTACCCGGGACGAGGACGGAAAAGAGATAAGCCGCAGCAGCGTGCTGAAGGACGTCAGCCTTTCCGTGCCGGAGGGGCAGTTCCTCGCGATCCTCGGGCACAACGGCTGCGGAAAATCCACCCTTGCGAAGCACCTCAACGCGATACTTACCCCGACAAAAGGGAAGGTGACTGTCGCGGGCATGGATACCTCAGACGAGGACAGGCTGTTCGATATCCGTCAGACGGTGGGAATGGTGTTCCAGAACCCTGACAACCAGCTCGTTGCGACTATCGTTGAGGAGGACGTTGCATTCGCGCCGGAAAACATGGGCGTTCCCCAGCCGGAGATACGCCAGAGGGTAGACGACGCGCTGAAGCAGGTGGATATGTACGAGTACCGCGAACACGCTCCGCACCAGCTTTCCGGCGGTCAGAAGCAGAGAGTCGCCATCGCGGGAGTTATCGCCATGCAGCCGCGCTGCATAGTCATGGACGAGCCCACCGCAATGCTCGACCCCAAGGGCAGGCGCGAGGTCATGAACACGATACGCACGCTCAACCGCGAAAAGGGCATAACCGTGGTGCTCATCACGCACTACATGGACGAAGCCGCGCAGGCTGACCGCGTCGTCGTAATGGACGGCGGGAACATCATAATGGACGATGTTCCGAAGAAGATATTCTCGCAGGTAAGGCGGCTGAAATCCGTCGGTCTGGACGTTCCGCAGGTGACAGAGCTGTGCGATATGCTCCGTGAAAAGAATGTTGATATTTCCCCGGAAATAATCGGCGAGCAGGAGTGCGCCGAATCGCTTTTCAGGCTCACCGGGGGCAGAAGCGCGGTGATCCCCCCGAAGCAGGCGGATAATTCCGTGGACGACCGGCCGGAGGTGCTACGGTGCGACAAGGTGACGTATAAATACAGCATAGGCACTCCGTTTGAAAAGACCGCTGTGAACAGCGTTGATCTGTCCATCAGGCAGGGCGAATTCGTGGGAATAATCGGGCACACCGGCAGCGGAAAATCCACGCTGATACAGCACTTCAACGGACTTGTGAAGCCCACCTCCGGAACCGTTCTGGTCGATGGCGCGGACATCTGGAGCAAGGGCGTGAATATCCGGGACATACGCTTCAAGGTGGGGCTTGTGTTCCAGTATTCCGAGCACCAGCTCTTTGAGGAGACAGTGGCAAAGGATATAGCCTACGGCCCGAAAAATATGGGGCTTTCCGGGGAGGACATCAGGAAGCGCGTCCACAGCGCCGCAGAGAGCATGGATATAGTCCACCTGCTGGACAGGTCTCCGTTTGAGCTTTCCGGCGGTCAGCAGCGCAGGGTAGCCCTGGCGGGAGTCCTCGCGATGGACCCGGAGGTGCTCATTCTTGACGAGCCCGCTGCAGGCCTCGACCCAAAGGGCAGGGACAAGATTCTGGCGCAGATAAAGCGCTATCATGAGCAGTACGGCAAGACGATACTCCTGGTCTCCCACTCGATGGAGGACATCGTGAAGTATGCGGGAAAAGTCCTCGTTATGAACAAGAGCAGGCTTTTCTGCTACGATACCGTGGATAACGTGTTCAGCAGGACGGACGAGCTGGCGAAGATAGGGCTTGACGTCCCGCAGATAACCAGAATGAGCCATATATTAAAAGACCTCGGCACCGATATCGGCAGCGACATCTACACGACCGAAAGGGCGGCAGAACGCCTGCTTCCGCTGATAAAGGGCTGAAACAGAAGGAACAGAACAAAAGATGATAAAGGACATTACGATAGGGCAGTATTTTCCGGGTAATTCGGTCATACACAGGCTTGACAGCCGCGTAAAGCTCGTGCTGGATATCCTGTTCCTTGTTATACTTTTCACCGCGCAGAGCTACACGGGTCTGCTGCTGGGAATGTTATTCATGACGCTGTGCTATGTTCTGGCGAGGATAAAGCTCGTCATGATACTGAAAAGCGTGAAGCCTATCCTTCCGCTGATGATATTCACGGGCATACTGAATTTGTTCTTCGTGAAGGGCGAGACTCCGCTGTTCAAGTGGGAGTTCATCGAGATATACCCGGAGGGCGTAAACACGGCGCTGTTCATGCTGATACGCGTGCTCACGCTGATAATCGGCATGTCGCTGCTGACCTACACTACATCTCCCATCATGCTTACGGACGCCATCGAGCGGCTGTTGTCTCCGCTGAAAAAGATACGCGTCCCGGTGCATGAGCTTTCCATGATGATGACCATTGCGCTGCGCTTCATACCCACTCTGGTGGAAGAAACGGACAAGATAATGTCCGCGCAGAAAGCGAGGGGCGCGGAGATGGACACCGGCGGGCTTATCAAAAAGGCGAAGTCCCTGATACCGGTGCTGATACCGCTGTTCGTTTCGGCTTTCAAGCGCGCGAACGAGCTTGCTACCGCTATGGAGTGCCGCTGCTACCATGGCGGCGAGGGAAGAACGCGGCTGAAAGTCATGCGCACCGCTCCGAGGGACTATGTAGCCATCGGCTGCATGGCGTTACTTCTGGCGGCGGTCATAGTCATAAACTGCTTCCCGGTGCTTCCGTGAACGTCAGGAGGTAAGATTTGCGTAATCTCAAGGTTTTCATAGCGTACAACGGCGCGGAATACCACGGCTTCCAGCGGCAGGACAACGCAATTTCCGTGCAGGAGACAGTGGAAAACTGCATAGGAAAGCTGCTGAAAATTCCCGCGCCTGTGATATACGGCTGCTCCAGGACGGACACCGGGGTGCACGCGAGGCGGTTCTGCTTCAACGTCCATCTTGACAGCAGGATCCCATGCGAGGGCTTCATGAAAGGCATGAACACGCTTCTGCCGCCGGATATCGCGGTGCTCTCCTGCGAGGACGCGCCGGAGGATTTCCACGCGCGGTACTGCACAAGGGGCAAGGAGTATGTCTACCTGATAACCAATGCGCCGCAGCGGGACGTGTTCTTCCAGAAGCTGGCGTATCATTACCCGTATGAACTGGACATCGAAAAGATGAACCGGGCGGCGCGGCTCCTTGTCGGGGAGCACGATTTCGCGGCGTTCTGCCGCGCGGAGGGAAAGGCGCGCATGAAGTCCACCGTGCGGGAGATATACAGCTTCACGGCGGAAAAGAAAGAGGAAGTGTGCGAGCTGCGAATAAGCGGCAGCGGATTCCTGTACAATATGGTGAGGATATGCGCGGGCACGCTTATTTACGTCAGCGAGGGGAAGCTGACTGTTGACGATATAAAAACGGCGCTCAGCACCGGCGACAGGAATTACGCCGGAAAAACGCTCCCGCCGGAGGGACTTTATCTCAACGAGGTGTGGTATTGAGCCTGGGGAAAGCTGGTGCAAGATGGATAAAAACAACGACATAGGAAAATTCCGCAGAAAACGCGAGGCAAAGCGCTTTGGAATAAGGCTGCTGGTCATTGCGGCGGCTCTGCTGGTGATAATGGTGGTCGCGGCAAACTGGAGCAGCATAATCGCTCCGCTGAAGGACGCGGCTCTTGACGTGGGCGAGGGCGGATTCCCGGTAGACCTGCCCGGCAGCACGGACTATGTTCTGGAGGAGCTGGGCGAGAATTTCTGCCTGCTGACGGATACTTACTTCTACACATATAATTCCCAGGGCGCTATGATAATGAACGAGCAGCACGGAATGCAGAACCCCGTGATATCCAGCAGCAGCCGGCGCGCGCTCATCTACGACCGCAACGGCAGGGATTTCCGGCTGTATTCGAGGACGGCCGAGGTTTATTCGTCCTCCACCGACGACACGATAGATTTCGCGCAGATAGGGCACAACGAGCGCTGCGCGGTGGTGACCAAGTCCACGAAGTATTCCAACTGCCTGTATGTGTTCAGCGGCGAGGGCAACCAGATATTCCGCTGGCTGTCGCCGATGTTCCTTATCGACCGGGTGGAGTTCTCCCAGGACGACAACAGCATTTTCGTGTCGGTCTGCGGAGCGGACAACGGCGAGCTGGAATACCACATACTCCGCTTCGACCTGGAAAACGCGGAGGGCAGCGTGTGGCAGACGGACGTTGGCTCGGATATGGTTTTCAGCATGGAATGCGGCAGCGGCGGGCTGTTCGTGGTGAATTCATCCGGTGTAAAGCTGCTTGATACCGGCACTGGCGAGGTGACGGCAGAGGCTGGCTCCGTAAAGACGGTCATGCAGATACCCGGCGGCAGGATACGCTCGGTGCTGTACAGGGACAGCTCCGGCAGCGAGGTGCTTACGGTCTACGACGACGCGCTTGAAGCGCAGGCGGCGGTTTCGCTGGAGGACGTCACCCGGGTGTACAGCTCCGGGGACGGGCTGTATGTCCTTGCCGGGCGCGAGCTGACGAAGTACGACGGCACTCTGACCGAGGTCAGCAGAACCGAGCTGGACGATGATTATTCGGATATGATCGTGATAGGCGGAAACGCGTACCTGCTGGGATACAACAAGGTGCAGCTCCAGGTTTTGTCATAAAGGAGAATTATATGGGATCACAGTTTGCAATAATTTATGATGTGATAATCGCAGTGGTGCTGGTGATGGCGGTGTTCAGCGGCGTCCGTAAGGGCTTCGTGAGCACGATAGTCGGCATGGCTGCGGTGTTTGTCGCTTTTTTCTGCGCGCTGTGCTTTTGCAGCCCGGCGGCGGAATGGGTGTATTCCACATCGGTTGAAAAGCCGCTCAGCGAGGCTGTCAGCAGCACGCTTGACGAAAGCATGGGAAAGCTCACGCTTAGCTCCCTGTCCGGCATGGATTTCAGCAGCGTGACCATCTCGGGAGTCCCGGCGGACGAGGTAAAGCTGAATTACGAGGGCACCGGCAAGGTTATCGCGGAGCTTTCGGACGTCGGACTTTCCGGAACTGGATTTGAGAAAGCAGACCTCAGCAATTTCGGCTTTGACGGCACGGAGGATCTTTCTTCCATGAACGGAAAGACCGCTGAATTCACCATGAACGAGGTCAGCGAAAACGGACTGGGCAAGCTTGCCACGGCGCAGGTGATCGCCGTGAAGCTCCAGGGCAGCAGCGTTTTCAAGACCCTCAGCGAATATACCAGCGAGGTCGGAAAGGCTGTTCCGGCGCTGTTCGGCGGCATGGCGCAGAGCATAGACGACGGAGAGCTGTCCGCGCTGCGTTCGCTGGTGCTGACGATGATGAACACCTCCTCGTCCGTGAAAACGGCGGTGGTGGATAAAATTATCCGCCCGACGTTCATGGTGGCGATGGAAACGCTGTTCTTCGCGATAATTTTCGTGGTTGTGACCGTGGTGCTGGGGATAATCGCCTCCGCGCTGAAAATCGTCAACAAGATACCGGTGATCGGCAGCCTTAACGGATTCCTGGGCGGCTGCACGGGGCTTGTCAAGGGACTGCTCGCAGTATTCGTTATCTGCATAGTGGTGCGGTTTATCGTGACAGTGACAAAAGGCGAGGTAATGCTGCTGAACGAACAGGCTATCGAATCGACCTACCTGTTCAAGTACCTCTATCACTTCGACCAGCTCAATTTTCTTTACTGACGGCAACTGCCCTCCGGCTTTATCGGAGGTGTGATATAAAGGTGGTTTTATTCTATGATGATGTGTTCCAGATGCAAGAAGCGTCCCGCAGTGGTGTTCATTTCCTCAATGCAGGGGAGCGAGCGCCGCACCGAGGGGCTCTGCCTACACTGCGCCAAGGAGATGGGTCTGCCCCAGGTGAACGATTACCTGAAGCAGATGGGTATTTCCGAGGAGGAGTTCGAAAAGGCATACGACGAGTTCTTTGACGAGAACGGCAACCCGAATCAGGAGTTCCTGAAAAATATCGGGCTGACAGATATAACCAACGGCTTCAAGCCGGATGATGCGGACGGCGACAGCGACGAGGACGACGACAACGGCTCCGAGCAGTTCTTTGAGAACGGCGGCTCCGGGACTATCTCGGATTTCGCGAAGTTTTTCGGGCTCCAGGAGAACAAGGATTCCGCAGACGGCGGCAAGGACCAGAAGAAAAAGCGCGAGAAGTCCGAAAAGACCGACAAGAAGCGCAAGACCCTGGAAACTTTCTGCACCAATCTTACCCGCCGCGCAAAGGACGGCAAGATAGACCGCATAATCGGCAGGGACAAGGAGATCGACAGAGTTATCCAGATACTCTCCCGCCGTACGAAGAACAACCCCTGCCTTATCGGCGAACCGGGCGTCGGCAAGACCGCCATAGCCGAGGGGATCGCCCTGCGGCTGGCAAGCGGAGACGTTCCGTTCAGGCTCCAGGGCAAGGAGCTTTACCTGCTCGACCTCACCGCGCTTGTTGCGGGAACCCAGTTCAGGGGTCAGTTCGAGAGCCGCGTGAAGTCCCTTATAGACGAGATAAAGAACGCCGGAAACGTAATGCTGTTCATTGACGAGGTGCACAACCTTGTCGGCACCGGCGACGCGGACGGCACCATGAACGCCGGAAACATGTTCAAGCCCGCGCTTTCCCGCGGGGAGCTTCAGGTGATCGGAGCCACAACGTTCAACGAGTACCGCAAGTACATCGAAAAGGACAGCGCGCTGGAGCGCCGTTTCCAGCCGGTAACGGTGGCGGAGCCATCCATTGAGGACACCGTGAAGCTGCTGGAGGGAATAAAGGACTATTACGAGGAGCACCATAAGGTAAAGGTCTCCCCGGAGATAGCCAGAATGTGCGCGGTGCTTTCCGAGCGCTATATCAACGACAGATTCCTGCCGGACAAGGCTATAGACCTGCTGGACGAAAGCTGCGCCTGCGCAAGCCTCGGCAACCCGTACATCACGGAAAACGAGAAGCTCAAGGCAAAGCTTGCCCAGCTCAGGGTGGACGAGGATAAGACGACCTCGGCTTCCGACGTTGACTATGAGAAGCTTGCAGACATCAAAATGCAGATAGCCCAGACCAACGACGCGCTCGACAAGATAAAGGGCAAGGCGGACGACGTCCAGGTAACGATGGACGATCTGTCAAAGGTCATTGAGCTGTGGACGGGAATCCCCGCCAACAAGATAAAGGAGACCGAGCTGAAGCGCATGGGAAGCCTTGAACAGAACCTCAAGGAGCACGTCATAGGTCAGGACGAGGCGTGCGAGCTTGTGGCAAAGGCGATAAAGCGCACAAGGGTGCAGCTCACGGAGCGCCGCAGACCGGCTTCGTTCATATTCGTCGGCCCCACGGGCGTTGGTAAGACAGAGCTTGTAAAGGTTCTCGCAAAGGAAATGTTCGATACGGTAGAGCCGCTGATAAGGCTTGATATGTCGGAATTCATGGAGAAGCACAGCGTTTCCAAGATAATCGGTTCGCCCCCCGGATACGTCGGCTATGACGAGGCGGGGCAGCTCACCGAAAAGGTGCGCCGCAAGCCGTATTCCGTGGTGCTCTTCGACGAGATAGAGAAGGCTCACCCGGACGTAATGAATATACTGCTCCAGATCCTTGACGAGGGCAGGATAAACGACGCGCACGGCAGGTCGGTAAGCTTCGAGAACACCATCATCTGCATGACCTCCAACGCGGGCTCCTCCACCGGAATGAACGGCGTAGGCTTCACCAAGACCGAGGGCGAGATAACCAAAGAGCGCGCAATGAAGGGGCTCCGCGACTTCCTCAGACCGGAATTCCTGGCGAGAGTTGACGAGGTGATCGTGTTCAAGCCGCTGAGCGTTGAGAGCTACGCGAAGATAGCGAAGCTCATGCTGGGCGAGCTGTATTCGCCGCTTAAGGAGAAGAACATCACGCTGACCATAGACGACAGCGTTTACGGCGCGGTCGCAAGGAAATCCCACGGCGGGAAGTACGGCGGCAGAGATATCCGCAGGGTCATCCGCAGCGACATCGAGGACAGGATAGCGGAGCTCATAATCGACCACGCGGATAGCCCGCTGTTCGAGATAACCCTCGGCACGGACGGGGACGAGATAACGGTGACCGGAAAGTGAGCGTTATTCTTGTTACCGGCGGAACCGGAGCTATCGGAAGCGCCATCGCCGCTGAATTCGCGAAAACCGACGATGTGGTGATAACCTACAAATCCCGCGCCGACGAGGCAGAGCGGCTCTGCCGGGAGCTGCGCTGCCAGGCGGTGCAGGCGGACGTTTCGGACTATGATTCCGCGCGGCGGGCGGTGGAGCAGGTCGTGCATGACTACGGCAGGCTGGACGTGCTCGTAAATAACGCGGGAATAGCGCAGATAAAGCTGTTCACGGATATAACCCCCGAGGACTGGAGCAGGGTAATTTCCGTGAATCTCACCGGGGTGTTCAACATGACCCAGGCGGCGGTGAAGCCGATGATATCCCGCAAGAGCGGCGCGGTTGTTAATATTTCGTCAGTCTGGGGAGTTTACGGCGGCGCGTGCGAGTCTGCGTACTCCGCTTCAAAGGCGGGAATTATCGGGCTGACCAAGGCGCTTTCCAGGGAACTGGGAGCCTCCGGGATAACGGTGAACGCCGTCGCCCCGGGAGTTATCGACAGCCCCATGAACAGCTCACACCTTGACCCGCAGGAGCTTGCAGACCTTGCAGAGCAGACTCCACTGTGCCGCCTGGGTCAGCCGGAGGAGGTCGCAAAGGCAGTGCGGGCGCTGGCTGAGAACAGGTTCATCACCGGGCAGGTGCTGGGAGTGGACGGCGGCTTCTGCTGAGGCTCCCAGAAAATGACGTTAAATGACGTTAAATTAGTTTAACATTTTGTCCAAAAAATAACGCGGAAATAATAAATGTTTTGTCAAAAAAAACACAAAGTTTCCGGTTGAATTTTGGACAGAAATATAGTATAATAGATATGATTGAAAATCCGAAAGGCGATTTCGGCAAAAAAGGAGACTTAATATGAACATCGCTTTATCCATTCTGTCGGCTGCGGCAGGTTCCCTGGAAGCGGCTGGCACAACAGAAGCGTACTCCGGACCGTGGGAAAACGTCTATAATGCCATTCAGTCCACTGCCGAGGCAGCAACGGACGGATCAGCAAACGTTATCGACCGGATCCAGGCGCTGCCTGACGCTCACGCGCAGCTCGGCGATCCGGACTACTGGGGCTCCGTCGGCATTATAACGCTGACAGGTATCCTTGTGGTATTCTTTATTCTTGCAATTCTGATCTTCCTGTTCTGGCTGCTTGGCAAGACTTTCCAGACTATTGACAAGAACAAGAAGGCAAAGGCTGACGCTGCCAAGGCTGCCGCTGAAGCTGCAAAGCCCGCCGCTCCCGCTCCCGCACCGGTCGAGGAAATCGTTGAGGAAGAGGATAACGATGATGAGATAATGGCTGTAATCAGCGCTGCGATCGCAGCCTATGCAGAGGAAGAGGGCACATCCTACACGATAAGGGATGTCAAGAAGCGCGACAAGAGAACGCGTTCTGCATGGAGCCTCGCGGGAATCGGCGAGAACACCCGCCCGTTCTGAGAACAGACAGAAAGGAATAATGAAGCATGGAAATATTTGTTGATACCATAAAATCGCTCGCCACCGGCTCGGGCTTTGCAGGCTTCGGCGTTGAAAACGGCTGGCAGAGCATAATTATGATTCTGCTTTCCTTCGTCCTGTTCTATCTGGCGATCAAGAAGCAGTACGAGCCGCTGCTGATGCTCCCTATCGCATTCGGTATGCTGCTCACGAACCTCCCCTTCAGCGGACTTTATCACGCTGAGCTGTGGAATCCCTCCACAAACCCCTATTTTGCCCCTGAATACATTCAGGAGGGCGCGAACCTCCTGGTGACATATACCAAGGAAGTCAGCCTGGACTACGGGCGCGTGCTTCACGAGGGCGGTCTGCTGGATATGCTTTACCTCGGCGTTAAGCTCGGCATCTATCCTCCTATCATCTTCCTCGGAATCGGCGCAATGACCGACTTCGGCCCGCTTATCGCAAACCCGAAGAGCTTCCTCCTCGGTGCGGCTGCACAGGGCGGTATCTTCTTCACGTTCCTTGGCGCGTGCGCTATTAACGCTATTGGTCTCGGCGACGGCTTCACACTGAAGCAGGCGGCCTCCATCGCCATCATCGGCGGTGCGGACGGTCCTACGGCGATATTCCTTACTTCAAGACTTGCTCCTGAGCTGCTCGGCTCCATCGCAGTTGCTGCTTACTCATACATGGCTCTGGTGCCTGTAATCCAGCCGCCTATCATGAAGCTGCTTACCACAGAGAAGGAACGTTCCGTAAAGATGGGTCAGCTCCGTCAGGTATCCAAGCTTGAAAAGATCGTGTTCCCGATAGCAGTTACGGTTATCGTTTCCCTTATCGTTCCGGACTCCGCTTCCCTTGTCGGTATGCTGATGCTCGGTAACCTGATGAAGGAATCCGGCGTTTGCGAGCGTCTGGTAAAGACCGCTACAAACGAGCTGATGAACATTATCACGATATTCCTCGGCGTAACAGTCGGCGCTACCGCTGTTGCTCAGAACTTCCTCAAGGTCGATACGCTCCTTATCATTGCACTGGGTCTGCTGGCGTTCTGCGTTGGTACTGCATGCGGCGTGCTCCTTGGCAAGCTGATGTATCTGCTTTCCGGCGGAAAGATCAATCCGCTCATTGGTTCTGCGGGCGTATCTGCGGTTCCTATGGCGGCGCGTGTTTCCCAGAAGGTCGGTCAGGAGACAAACCCCTCCAACTTCCTGCTCATGCACGCTATGGGTCCGAACGTTGCAGGCGTTATCGGTTCCGCTGTTGCGGCGGGCGTTCTGCTGAGCGTACTTGGATAAATAAACTGAGCGGTCCGGTTTTCCGGACCGCTTTTTTGTGTCCCCAAAAATGAATATCTGATATGTCGAAAAAAGATATTGAAAAAGAATCTCATAAGTGATATAATATATAAAAATAGTACAGGAAAGGTGATAAACTTGAACCAGAGATTCAATCATCTCATAGATATGGACGATTACAGCGTTTCCCAGTGGAATGCGATAGTCAAGCTTGCGGAGGACATCATGCACCGCCCGGAAAGCTACGCTGACAAATGCCGTGGGAAGATAATGGCTACGCTGTTCTACGAGCCTTCCACAAGAACCCAGATGAGCTTCCAGGCGGCTATGATACGCCTTGGCGGAAGCATTATCGGCTTTGACAACCCGAGCAACTCCTCCGTGTCGAAAGGCGAGAATCTCAAGGATACTATAAAGATAGTGAGCAGCTACTCCGATATTCTGGTAATGCGCCACACCCAGGAGGGCTCAGCGAGGGCGGCGGCTCTTTCCGCTGAATGCCCGGTGATCAACGCCGGGGACGGCGGGCACCTCCACCCGACCCAGACCCTCACCGACCTGCTCACGCTGAAAACAGAGCTTGGCAGGCTGGACAACCTGACCATCGGGCTTTGCGGCGACCTGAAGTACGGCAGAACAGTGCACTCTATCCTGAAAGCGCTTTCCTGCTACAAGAACAACAGGTTCATCCTGATATCCACGCCGTCGCTGGCGCTGCCGCAGTACATAAAGGACGTGCTGAACGCCCGTGGCTGCGAGTTCAAGGAGGTCGCGACCATAGAAGAGGCGCTCCCGGAGCTTGATATGCTTTACATGACGAGAATCCAGCAGGAACGTTTTGCGAGCCGCGAGGAATACGAGAAGCAGAAGGGCGTGTATATTCTCACCCGGGAAAAAATGCAGCTTGCAAAGAAGAACATGATAGTAATGCACCCGCTGCCCAGGGTGAACGAGATAGAGGTGGATATCGACGACGACCCGCGCGCGGCTTACTTCCGCCAGGCAAGGTGCGGAATGTTCGTCAGAATGGCGTTAATTCTCACGACGCTGAACGGCGAGCTTAAAGCGAACCCGCTGCTGGTGGGAACCATCCATAGCAACTGCCGCTGCTCAAATCCGAGGTGTATCACGCAGACCGAAACCTATCTGCCGCACAGCTTCAAGAAATACGGCGATATGCTCGTCTGCGAGTACTGCGACGAGCGCACGCTGATGGACTGAAAGTAAAATAAACTGTGCCGCCCCCAAAAACAGGGGCGGCTTTTGGTTATGGAGGAAACATGGTCAAAGGAACAGCTTTCGCAAAATACCGTAATGAGCGCAGCAATGAGATGGCGCTTTCGTGCTATATCACAAGACATTCTGTGAGCGCGGTGCTTTATGATATGGGACTTTCCAGGCGGTACGCCCGGGCAGTCAGCTACGGCGGAGCACTGACCGCCGCAGACGCCGCCGAGCCGATAGCGCTGGCGATACAGCGGGTTATGCGCGGCAGCGGAACTCCCGGGAATGTGGTGAAGCGAGTGGGGTTTGCGGCTCCGTCTGACATCACCATGGCGGTGGAGGAACAGATAACCCCGGGCGACCTTTTCCTCCACCCGGATACGGAAATTGCCGTTCTTCCGATGATGAATTCGGCGCTGGGCGGGGACTTCACGGCGGCGCTTGCTTCGGCCGTTTCTGATGGCAGAAATGTGCTGTGCGCCGACGTATCCGGGAGCCTGCGGCTTGTCTCCTGCCGGGGGGATTCGGTGAAATACGCGCATATCCCGCTGGCGGGCGGCTTTGACGGCTCCGCGATAGAAAGCGGAATGCCGCTGGAGGAGGGCGCGGTGGATACCCTCGACCGCGAAAAGGACGGCACGATCTCGTACAGCGTTATCGGCGACGGTGAATCGTCGGGAATATCCGTGCCGGCGGCGCTGAGCGCGGTGAAGCTCATGCTGGACTGCGGCGCCCTCGACCCGGACGGCATAATGACCGACCGCGACCTGTTTTACATCGGCGAGGATCTGTACATTTCCCAGGCGGACGTCCGCGCGGTGCAGTCGGACAAGGCTTCCTGCCGGGCGGCGCTGGAGCTGTTCGGAAAGGCGGTGGGCAGTGCGGAGCGCGTGATAATTTCCGGCGAGGCGTTCGGCTCGGAGCAGGGAGCCGCCATGACCGCGCAGCTTGGCGCAGTTCCGCGGGGGCTTGCGGACAGGTATGGCTGGAGCCGCCGCCCGGGCGAACAGGGGCTGATAAGCTGCCTGACCTCCCCCGAAACTCTCGCCGCGCTGCATGAAATGTGCGCCTCAGCCGAGGACGTCACAGAGCAGATATTGGGGGAGTTTAACGATTTGTACATAAAAAATCTGGGATTTGGGGCGAATTTGTAAGAAAATATATCAAAAAAGCACTTGATTTTTTTGTGGAAAGGTGCTATAATATTAAAGCATTTAGTATCCGTTATTCTGCTTTTCGCAGGATAATGTGTGTTAGTGCGCGGCGAGAGCCAAACATTAAGACGGATAGTCCGCTGATATCAGGGCAGAGACCCTGGCGAATTTCGCTCGAAAAGGTCGGTATCAAGAATATCCGAAAAACAGGAGGAAAAATATGGACGCATTAAAACTCATTGAGCAGGGCAGCATGAAGGCTGAGGCACCCCAGATCGAAGTAGGTGACCTTGTAAAGGTTCACGTAAAGATCAAGGAGGGTCAGAAGTACCGTATCCAGGTATTCGAGGGCACCGTTATCGCTAAGAAGCACGGCGGCATCAACGAGACCTTCACTGTTAGACGCGTTGCTCACGGCGTTGGCATCGAGAGAGTATTCCCGGTACATTCTCCGATCGTTGAGAAGGTAGAGGTCGTAAGAAACGGTAAGGTTCGCAGAGCTAAGCTGTACTACCTCCGCGACAGAGTTGGTAAGGCTGCCAAGGTCAAGTCCAAGGTTTGATTTTCAAACCGGTTTCCTATTCACGTTCGCTCCGCTCCGGCGGGGCTTAACGTGGATATACTGAGAAAGAGTATGTGCAATGTCCGATAACGAGAATCTGGAAGAGAAGTCCGGCACTGAAAAGCCGCAGGCGGAGAGCAATAAGCATACCGACCACCGCCCCCTGATGGAAAAGGCGGCGGAGGCTGCTTCTGAAATCGAAAAGGCTTCGTACAGGCCGTTCGCAAATGCGATGGACTGGGCGGGGAGTCTTGTGTATGCCGTTCTCGCGATGATCGTGCTGAATCTGTTCGTGTTCCGGTCGATAACCGTTGACGGCGAGTCGATGAACAACACGCTCCAGGATCAGGACAGGGTCATTTCGACTAATTTCTTCTATACTCCGGCAAGGGGCGACATTGTTGTTATCCAGGCGGATAAGGTTCCGAATTATGTGACACACAAGTACGGCGAGCCGATAATCAAGCGCGTGATAGCTCTCGCGGGCGACACGATAAAGTTTGATTTCGACAACGGCGAGGTGTACCTCAAGAAAGCTGGCGAGAGTGATTTCGAGTTGCTGGAGGAGGACTATATCGCGGCACCGACATATAATTCCCTTGACCGCCATACCGGCGAGGAACACACCGTGCCGGAAGGCTGCGTGTTCGTCATGGGCGACAACAGGAACAACTCGCTTGACAGCCGCAGTATGTACGTCGGCGACGTTGACACAGATTTGATCATGGGAAAGGCGTTCGTTCGCCTGTTCCCGATAGACCAGTTTACTTTATTATGAATGATGTAGGAAATATCCAGTGGTTTCCCGGCCACATGACCAAGACCAGGCGGATGATCGAAGCGGATCTGAAGATGGTGGACGCGGTGGTGGAGATCACGGACGCACGCATACCCGAAAGCAGCAGAAATCCGATCCTGGACGAGCTGGTAAAGGATAAGCCCCGCATCATGCTGATGAACAAATGCGATTACGCGGACGAGAATGCCACGAGGCTGTGGAAGCAGTACTACGAGAAAAAAGGCATTCGCGTGCTTACCTGCGACTGCCGTAGCGGAAAGGGGCTGAACCGCTTTCTGCCGGAGGTCAAGCTGCTGCTTGCCGACCTTATCGAGCGCCGCAAAAAGCGCGGAATGATAGGCAAGGCGCTGCGGCTCATGGTGGTTGGAATACCAAACGTTGGCAAAAGCTCGTTCATCAACCGCATGGCGAAAACAAAGAAAACCAAGGTGGGCGACAAGCCGGGAGTTACACGCGGAAAGCAGTGGGTCTCCATTGACAGGGACGTGGAGCTTCTGGATATGCCGGGCATACTATGGCCGAAGTTCGACGACCAGCAGGCGGCTCAGCGGCTCGCTTTCACCGGTGCGATAAAAGACGATGTAATGGACACGGAAGCGCTGGCAAGGGCGCTGGGCGCGCTGCTCAGGGAGCAGTACCCGGAGCTGCTGAACGCACGCTATAAGCTGAAGGGCGAGGACGATATCCTCTGTGATATCGCAAGGTCGCGCGGAATGCTCGTATCCGGCGGAGAACCCGACACAGAGCGGGCTGCGGCGGCGCTTCTTGACGAATACAGAGGTGGCAGGATTGGCAGGATCACCCTTGAAAAGCCGGGCGGATGAACCGGCGCAGCTCACGATGTTTGACGAGGAGGAACGGGATCTGTTCGGCTTCGACAGCAGGCTCAGGGCTGAGCACGGAGTGATCTGCGGCATTGACGAAGCGGGCAGGGGTCCCTTGGCGGGCGACCTGTTCACGGCTGCGGTCATTTTTGACGAGGGCGTGTTCATCGAGGGTCTCGACGACAGCAAGAAGCTCACTGAAAAGAAGCGCGAAAGGCTGTTCGACGAGATATGCGCGAAGGCGAAGGCCTGGTGCGTTGCCACTGCAAGCGTGGAGGAGATCGAGAGGATAAACATTCTCCAGGCTGATTTCCGCGCCATGGAAAGAGCTTACGCCGGGCTCGGCATGACCGCCGGGCTGGTTATCGTCGATGGAAATATGCTCCCGAATATCGGCGCTCCCATGCGGAGTATCGTAAAGGGAGACGCGAGATCGGCGAGCATTGCGGCGGCTTCGGTCCTTGCCAAGGTATCCAGGGACAGATACATGAAGCAGATGGCGGAGAAGTATCCGCACTACGGCTTCGAGAAAAATAAGGGATACGGCTCAAAGGCGCATTACGCTGCGCTGGACGAGTACGGTCAGTGTGATATCCACAGACCTTTTTTCCTGAGGAAATACTACGCGAAGAAGGCGGAAGATGGACAGACAGGAAAAGGGTAAGCTGGGCGAGGACGCGGTTTGCAGGCTCCTTGAACAGCGTGGACATGAGATACTTGCCCGGAATTATCACAGGCGCTGCGGCGAGGTGGACATCATCTCGAGGTGCGGCGGTTTCGTGGTGTTCACCGAGGTAAAGGCGAGAAAACGCGGGAGTCTGGTGTCCGGGCTTGAGGCTGTCAACCGCAGCAAGCAGGTCAGGATAATCCGCACCGCAGACCTGTGGCTTTCAGACAACGATGTGCGGCTCCAGCCGAGATACGATATTGCTGAGGTCACTCTTGCGGGGGAGCCCCCGAGGGTCGCCGCAGTGGACATCTGCGAGGACGCGTTTTCGGCGGACGGAGTTTACACAATCAATTAGCTTATTCAGTCTATGAAAGGACGATAACTATGAATTACAGAAGCACTAGAAATTCTTCCCTTAACGTGACCAGCGCGCACGCTATCACCAAGGGACTTTCCGACGAGGGCGGACTGTACGTTCCTGAGAGCATTCCGCAGCTTTCAAAGGAAGATATCCTTGCTATGTGCGATATGAGCTACGCCGACAGGGCGTTCGAGGTTTTCAGCCGCCTGCTGACGGACTTCACAGCTGACGAGATACGTCACTGCGTGGATTCTGCCTACAACGACAGGAACTTCGATTCCAACAACATAGCGGAGCTGGCGAAGCTAATCCCCGGTACATATGTGCTGGAGCTGTGGCACGGTCCGACCTGCGCGTTCAAGGACATGGCGCTCCAGATTCTGCCTTATCTGCTGACCACTTCCGCGAAGAAGACCGTTGACGGCAAGCAGATAGCGATTCTCGTGGCAACCTCCGGCGATACCGGAAAGGCTGCCCTGGAGGGCTTCAAGGACGTTGACGGCACAAGCATTTCCGTTTTCTATCCCGAGGACGGAGTAAGCAAGATGCAGAAGCGCCAGATGACCACCCAGGAGGGCAAGAACGTCAACGTATGCGCTGTAAAGGGCAACTTCGACGACTGCCAGAACGGCGTGAAGGCTATATTCACTGATAAGTCCATCGCAGACAGGCTTGCTGCGAACAATATACTGCTGTCCAGCGCGAACTCCATCAACTGGGGCAGACTCGCGCCGCAGATAGTTTACTATGTTTCCACCTACGCTGAGCTCCTGAAGAACAAGGAGATTGAGTACGGCGAGAAGATAAACGTTGTCGTTCCCACCGGAAACTTCGGCAATATCCTTGCGGCGTACTACGCAAAGCTGATGGGGATCCCGGTAAACAAGCTTATCTGCGCTTCCAACAGCAACAACGTGCTCACTGATTTCATCAACACGGGCGTGTACGACAGGAACAGAAAGTTCTACACCACTGTTTCCCCGTCAATGGATATCCTGATATCCTCCAACCTGGAGCGCCTGCTGTATCACCTCTCCGGCGGCAGCGACGCGGTCATCAACGACTGGTTCGGCAAGCTGAAGTCCGAGGGCAGATACGAGATCTCCGCCGATGTAAAGGCTAAGATCGCCGAGCTGTTCTGGGCTGGCTGCTGCAATGATGACGAGACCAAGGCGGAGATAAAGTCCACGTTTGAGAACTACAACTATCTCCTCGACACCCACACTGCGGTTGCGGTAAAGGTTTACGAAGATTATAAGAAGGCTACCGGCGACGAGACCAAGACCGTTATCGCTTCCACCGCTAACCCCTACAAGTTCAGCGGCGCGGTTTACGAGGCAGTGGGCGGCAAGGTTTCCGAGGACGAGTGGCAGACTATCGCCGACCTCGAGGCAAAGACCGGCACAAAGATGCCCGCTCCCCTCGCGGCGACCAAGAACAAGGAGATCAGGTTCACCGGCTGCGTAGAGAAGCAGGAAATGCCCGCAGTCGTATGCGATTTTCTTAAGTCCTGACAACTGAACGGAGGCTGACGTTGCTTTACACAATAGGCGACCTTCATTTATCGCTCGGCACCGACAAGCCGATGGATATATTCCCGGGCTGGGGCAACCATGTTGAGCGTCTGGAGCGCAACTGGAACAGCAAGATAACCGATGAGGACACCGTGCTGCTCCTGGGCGACCACTCCTGGGCGCTGAAGCTGGAGGAAAGCTACAGGGATCTGGAGTTTATCCATTCGCAGCTTAAGGGCAGGAAGATATTCGTAAAGGGCAACCACGACCTGTGGTGGTCTACGATGAACAAGCTCAACGCTTTTGTGAAAAGCAGCGGGTTTGATTCGATAAGCTTCCTGTTCAACAACGCATATCTGGTGGAGGGAATGGCGCTGTGCGGCACCCGGGGCTGGATAAGCGAGCACGGCGAGACCCCGGATATGAAGGTGCTTCTGCGCGAGGCGGGACGTCTTGAGGCTTCTGTCAAGGAGGCTGTGAAGCTCGGCGGCGAGCTGATAGCTTTCATACATTATCCGCCGATATACCGCGCGGAGGAAAATGTTTACCTTACCGACGTGCTCCAGCGCTACGGCGTGAAGCGGTGCTATTACGCGCACCTCCACGGCGGAAGCATAAAGGGCGCGGTGGTCGGAGTAAGGAACGGCATAGATTACCGGCTGGTGTCGGCTGACAGCGTTGGCTTTGACCCGGTGCTGGTTGAGCCCGCGGCACACGCGGAATAAAAAGTTTATAAATTGTCCGAACGGACGAGGAAGGAATAATAATCATGGAGATCATTTCCCAGAACAAAACAGCAACAAATACCACTGCCATTGAGTTCGCATTCACAGCAGAGGAGTTCGAGAACGCAGTTTCCGCTGCTTACAACAGGAGAAAGAAGAACATCACCGTTCCCGGCTTCCGTAAGGGCAAGGCTCCCCGCAAGGTGATCGAGGCGCAGTACGGCACCGGCGTTTTCTACGAGGACGCAGTAAACAGCCTGTACAACCACAACATTGCGGCGGTTGTTGAAAAGACCGGTCTTGACGTTGTAGACGTTGAGAACACCGAGGTCGTTGAAGTAAACAAGGATACCGGCGTTAAGTTCAAGGCTGACATCATCACAAAGCCGGAAGTAGAAATTTCCGACTACAAGGGAATAGAAGCGAAGAAAGTGACCAAGGCTGTAACTGACGACGCAGTTAACGCTGAGATCGAAAAGGTTCGCAACAGAAACGCACGCAGCGTTACCGTAGAGGACAGAGCGGCTGTTAACGGCGACACGGCAGTTATCGACTTCGAGGGCTTCCTTGACGGCGTAGCTTTCGAGGGCGGCAAGGGCGAGAAGTTCCCGCTCGAGCTCGGCAGCGGCTCCTTTATCCCCGGCTTTGAGGAGCAGATCGTCGGCAAGAACATCGGCGACGAGTTCGACGTAAACGTAACATTCCCCGAGCACTATCAGGCTGAGAACCTCGCAGGCAAGCCCGCTGTATTCAAGTGCAAGCTGCACGAGCTGAAGGGCAAGGAGCTTCCCGCCGTTGACGATGATTTCGTTAAGGACGTAAGCGAGTTCGATACTCTTGACGAGTACAAGGCTGATATCAGAAGCAAGCTTGAAAAGGCTGCGACCGACGAGGCTGACACCAACCTTGACAACGCGCTTGTTGACGGCGTTATCTCCAGGATGAAGGCTGAGGTTCCGCAGGTAATGTACCAGCGCCGCATTGACGACATCGTTCGCGAGTGGTCTGCAAGAAACAGGATCAAGGTCGAGGACTACCTCAAGTATGTGGGTCAGACCATGGATCAGTTCAGGGCTAACTTCACAGAGGTTGCAAAGCGCCAGGTAGACCTCCGTCTTGCACTGGAGAAGATAGCAGAGCAGGAGAACATTCAGGTTTCCGACGAGGACATCGAGAAGGAATACGCAGAGATGGCTGAGCAGTACAAGATGGACGTTGAGAAGGTCAAGTCTGCAATTCCCGCCGAGGCTGTCAAGAACGATCTCAGGATCGAGAAGGCTCTCGACCTGGTTCGCGAATCCGCTAAGATCGAAGAGGTAACTGAGTAATCCCACGCTGAAGCTTCCCCGGGGAGACCGGGGAGAGCCGACGCTTTACAGAGTCGACAGCACGGCACCGCGAAAGCGGGGAAAGGAGCAATATGGCTTATATTCCTTATGTAGTTGAGCAGAGTGCGCACGGAGAGCGTTCCTACGATATCTTCTCCAGACTTCTGAACGACAGGATCATCCTTCTGCACGATCAGGTGAATTCTGCGACTGCCAGCGTTGTTGTGGCGCAGCTTCTCTATCTCGAGGGGCAGGATCCTGACAAGGACATCTATCTCTACATCAACAGCCCCGGAGGCTCCGTTTCCGACGGTATGGCCATCTATGACACCATGCAGTATATCAAGTGCGACGTTTCCACGATCTGCACGGGCATGGCGGCTTCCATGGGTGCCTTCCTGCTTTCTTCCGGCGCTAAGGGCAAGCGTATCGCTCTTCCGAACAGCGAGATCATGATACACCAGCCGCTTATTTCCGGCAGCGGACTTTCCGGTCAGGTAACGGATATCATGATACACTCCAACTACCTGCAGAGAACCAAGGAGCGCCTGAACCGGATCCTCAGCGAGAACACCGGCAAGGCCTACGAGGATATCTGCCGCGACACCGAGCGCGACAACTTCATGTCCGCGCAGGAGGCTCTGGAGTACGGCCTTATCGACAAGGTATACAAGAGCAGAAACGACATCAAGTAAATCAGGATATTATGGCGCCAGAGGGCTGATTTACGGCTCTCTGTGCGTTTGTTTATGAGAGGAATACAAATATGATGGTTTGCTCCTTTTGCGGAAAGGGCGAGGACAGGGTTCGCCGTCTGCTTTACGCAGGAATCGGGGACAATCAGGCGGTGATATGCAACGAGTGCGTGCTTGCCTCCTACAATATGCTGGTGGAAAGCGGCGACATCAAGCCGGGCCGCGCAGCACCCCCCGCAGCTAAGCCGAGCTCCGACAGCTTCATGTCCAACAGCGGCGACCTGATGAAACCCGAGCAGATCAAGGCTTATCTTGACCAGTACATCATCGGGCAGGACGAGGCGAAGAAGATCCTCAGCGTGTCCGTTTACAATCACTACAAGCGCACGTTCCTCAACGACGAGGAGGCCGACGACGAGGTGGAGCTCCAGAAGAGCAACGTGCTCCTGCTCGGTCCCACCGGCGTGGGCAAGACCATGCTGGCTCAGTCGCTGGCAAAGCTGCTGAACGTTCCGTTCGCTATCGCGGACGCTACAACGCTCACCCAGGCGGGATATGTCGGCGAGGACGTTGAAAACGTGCTGCTCCGTCTTATTCAGGCGGCGGATTACGACATCGAGGCGGCAGAGCGCGGCATCATCTACATTGACGAGATAGACAAGATCTCCCGCCGCAGCGAGAACACCTCCATCACCAGAGACGTAAGCGGCGAGGGCGTACAGCAGGCCCTGCTGAAGATCGTTGAGGGAACTATCTCCAACGTACCTCCCCAGGGCGGAAGAAAGCACCCGCACCAGGAGTTTATCCAGATAAACACCAAGAACATTCTGTTTATCTGCGGCGGCGCTTTCGAGGGTCTGGAGAAGATGATAGCTTCCCGCGTTTCCAGCTCAGCAATGGGCTTTGGCGCGGAGGTTTCCTCCAGGAAGGAGAAGGAGAGCTACAAGATACTCCACCAGGTGAGCCAGGAGGATCTCGTGAAGTTCGGCATAATCCCCGAGCTTATCGGCAGACTTCCGGTAGTCACGGTGCTTGACGCGCTTGACGAGGAGGCTCTCATGAGGATACTTGACGAGCCGAAGAACGCGCTGATAAAGCAGTACAAGTACCTGTTCAACGCGGACGGTATCGACCTTGAATTTGACAAGGGCGCGCTCCAGGCGATCGCGAAGAAATCCATCGAGCGCAACACCGGCGCAAGAGGACTGCGCTCCATCGTTGAGCAGACGCTGCGCGATGTGATGTTCACCGCCCCGAGCGACGACACAATCACCAGAATCACTATCACCGCCGACTGTGTGAACGGCACGGGAGCCCCGGAGATAGAGCACGGCAAAAAGAAGCCTGCGAAGAAAACGGCAAAGAACTGACACTCACGGCAGGCAGAAATGTCTGCCGTTTTTTGTTTCATTTTGCGGAAAGGAGCACTATGGCAGAGAAATCAACGTTCGAGAAGATATATGACGTTGTCCGGAGGATACCGCGCGGCAAGGTCGCGACATACGGACAGGTGGCGATGCTCGCCGGGAATCCCCGGTGGGCGAGGGCGGTGGGCTACGCGCTCCACGCGAATCCCGAGCCGGGAGTTATCCCGTGCCATCGGGTGCTCAACAGGTTCGGCGGGACGGCTCCCGCGTTCGCATTCGGCGGCGCAGACAGGCAGGCGGAGCTTCTCCGCGCCGAGGGAGTGGAGGTTTCCGGGGACGGCAGGGTAGACCTGGACAGATTCCTGTGGGACGGACTTTAAGGAGGTTTTATTATGGTAAAGGAAATCATCAAGCTGGCTTCAAGCCTTGCGATCCTTGCGGCGGTGGTAGTGGGCGTGAAGTACGCCGACAAGCTGGTCAAGGAGATAAAGGGCGAGGACGACGATATAATCGACATTTGATTTTGGGTTCTTTACAAATCAGGTTCTGTATGGTATAATTAAGAAAACTACAATGCGCGGGAGGTTCCTATGTCCGATTTCACAAACAAGCTAGACGAAAAGCTGGCGCTCCTGCGGGAGAGCTTCCTCGACGGAGGGGATTTCTCCGGACTTCTGGAGCGCTTCGCCCCCGCGATGAAAGCAGGTGGGGAATATGCCGCGTTCATTTCCGTGTGCGACACCACGGTAAGGGCGGCGGTGCTGCGCGGTCACGGCGGGACTCCGGAGGCCGCATGGAACAGCGCCTGCCGCGCCGCCTCCGAGTACGTCCGGAAATCCGGGATACTGCCGGTGTGGGTCAAGGCGGACATCACCTCCAGCAGTGAAAGGGCGACGTTCGCGGAGCTGATGGAGCAGATCACGAAAAGCCGCAACGAGTTCTTCCGGCGCGGTATCTCGTTTGACGACAGGCTCGAAACCGCTCTCATTGAGGCGGAAATAAACGGAAACCGCGTGATAACCTACAAACAGCATCTCATCGAGCTGAAACGCGTGAACAAGTATCTCGCCGCCTGCGGGCTGAAAACCCTCCAGGAATTCCCGGAGCAAGTCACGCTGTTTGACTGCGAGAGCCGCTTCTGCGGGGAAAACAACGATGTACATAAGCTCTACGGCAGCGGGAACAACTGCGGCAGGCGCATAACAGCGCGCTTTGACGATAAGACCGCGCTGGAGGTCGTCAGAACCTCCTCGGAGTACCTGTCGATGCAGGTCGCGATGAACGGAAAGTTCGATTACGGATACTACCCGATATTCCATAAGGAGATACCCGGGTACAACATTCAGCGTCACGCTTCCTCGATATGGAGCCTGATATGCGCCTACCGGCTTACCGGCGACAAATTCACGCTGAACCAGATCGAAAAGGCAGTGGGCTTCATGGTCGCGAATACGTTCAAGAAGTACCCCGACCGGGAGGGCGCGGACAACACCGTGTACCTCGCGGATCTACAGCTGAACGAGGTCAAGCTGGGCGGAAACGCGCTCGCGGTGATAATGCTGACGGAGTACATGGACGCCACCGGTTCGCAGAGGTACGTTAAGCTCTGCCGGGAGCTGGGAAACGGGCTGATGGAGCTGTTCGACCCGCGCTGCGGCAGGTTCTTCCATGTGCTGAATTACCCGTCGCTCTCCCCGAAGGACCAGTTCCGCACCGTGTATTACGACGGCGAGGCGACGTTCGCGCTGTGCCGGCTTTACGGTCTGACAAAGGACAAAAAGTGGCTGGACGCGGCGGCGATGGCGGCGGACAGATTCATCCGCAAGGGCTACGAGCAGTACCGCGACCACTGGGTAGCCTACGCCATGAACGAGCTGACGAAATACCTCCCGGAGGACAAATACCTGAGCTTCGGGCTGAAAAACGCAGACGTGAACCTAGACAGGATATACAGCCAGGACACCACCTACCACACCTATCTCGAGCTTCTCTGCGTGACGTTTGAGCTTTACAGCCGGATAAGGGAGCAGGGACTTTCCTGCCAGTATCTGGAAGAATTCCACGTGGAAAAGTTCATCAGGACGATATATCACCGCGCGGACTATATGCTCAACGGCTACGGCTACCCGGAGTACGTCATGTACCTGAAATTCCCGAATATGTCGCTGGGAGCCTTTTTCGTGCGGCATGACGGCTACAGGATAAGAATAGACGACATTCAGCATTTCTGCGGCGCTTACTATGCATTCTACCGGAATTACGGCAGGCTGGAGGCGCTGCGCACATCTTTTGAATAAGCGAGAGGACTAACGGCAATGGCACCAATTCTTAGAGCACCAGAGGGATTTTCAGCCACGGGCAGGGACGGCAGCGCATTCATGAAATGGAATCCCGTCCCCGGCGCGGCGGGCTACCGGCTGTTCTTTTACAGCGCTGACGCTCCGGAAACGCTGATAAAGGCACGCTACGCGCAGGGAACCAGCAAGGGCATACTCGGCTTCACCAACAAGCGGGAGTACCTTGTGGAGATATGCGCCTACACCGTAAAGGACGGCAAGGAGACGCTGGGTCAGCGGTCGGAGAAAAAGCGGTTCACGCCGCATGTGCTCCGGCTGAAGGCGCAGCGCGTGCTATGCCTGAAGCGCGGCGAAAGCGGTCAGATATCCTGGGAATCCGCGATGGGAATGCCGCCGGTGTCCTTTTCCTGCGATAATCCCTCGGTGGCTTTCGTGGACGGCATGGGGACGGTCACGGCGAAAAGCCGCGGCACCGCGAACATCACGCTGACCTCCCTCAACGACAGCCAGACTTTCGTGACGAAGATAGCGGTGGACAGAAACCACTCCTGCGCGGAAAAGCGCGCCGTGCTCATGTTCACCGGGGATCTCATGTGCACCTCGAAGCAGCAGCGCGCTGCGGCGAAGCGCGGGTTCGATTTCCATGATACGTTCCGCCAGCTCCGGGAGATACTTTCCGGCGCGGATTTTTCTGCGGGAGTGCTGGAAACCGTCTGCTGCGACACCCAGCCGTACGAGTACGAGCAGCTCCGGCTGGAGGGCGGCTCGCCGAACTGCAACTCGCCGACCTCCTTTGCGGCGGCGGCAGCATATGCGGGCTTTGACGCGATGATAACCGCCAACAACCATAGCTGCGACTGCGGAATGGAGGGGCTGACCTCCACGGCGGACGCGGTAAGGCGCTGCGGCATGATGAACATAGGCACCCTTGGCGACAATCCGGTGATGGTGGACGTCAAGGGCATACGCGCGGCGATACTTGCCTGCACGATGATATCCAACGGGACCGAGGGTCTTGTGGGGGCTTCCGGCGCGAACCCCAACGGGGCTTACAGCCGGGAGTATTTCACGGAGATGGTGAACCATGCCAGAAGCATGGGCGCGGAGTACATAATCGCATATATGCACTGGGGCGCGATGAATACCCCCCGTCTCAGAAAGCACCAGCTTGAAGAAGCGAAGTTCCTTGCGGACGCGGGCGCCGACCTGATAGTGGGTTCGCACCCGCACCTTGTGCAGAAATTCAGTTGGATAGGCGCTGCGGACGGCAGGCGGGTGCCCTGCGCGTTTTCCCTGGGGAATATGCTCAGCGCCATGTCCGAGATAGACGGAAACCGCGACGGCGCGGTGCTCCGTGCGGAGCTCCGCCGGGAGAACGGCAGGATAATCACCATGGTCTCCTACATTCCCTGCATGACGGAGGACAGGAGCTGGGGCTATGAGATAGTTCCCGTGTTCCCGCCGCACAACAGCGAGAGCACGGCTTCATTCGAGCGCACAAAGGCAGTACTCGGCACGGGGATAAATCATTTTGAGTTCCGACCGCTGATATTCCTGAGCGGCTCAAAGCTGCTGAACAGGATATTTTCCGCCGGGAGAGGGTTCCGCACTGACCGCACGGCTCTGCTGCTTTCACAGCTTTCTCTGGGCTGCGGAAAGGGCGCCCCGGCTGAGGTAGTGGAAGCGGTCGGTGACGACGAGCGCCTCAGGCTCGACCTGGACAAAGATCTTGCGGACGTGATGGGAGAATCCCAGGCGGATTACTGCGCCGTGGACTTCCTAGCCGCCGCTGCCGCCGCCTGCTACAAGCTGGCGGGAGAGCCGGGGGAGCCGCCGATATTCTTCACCGGGTCGAAGAGCTTCAAGCGCAGCGCGTTCTACAAGGAGCACAAGGAGCGCTTCACGAAGATAAACCCGCCCTTCGGTGAAACTGTCTGGAAGCCGCTGGTGGAGCGCTACGCGGCGCAGACGCTCCAGGCGTTCCCGCCGGAAAAAATCATACTGTTCAGGCACACGTTCGGGGTACATTCAGTGAAGGACAACGAGCTTCGGAACGCTCAGCCGAAAAACAGCATAAACCGCTTCATACGCGCGATGGAGGACTACTTCATCTCCATTGCTTCGCCGCTGGTGGTGGACCTGTCGCAGCACTATTTTTCGGACGCGGACGGCACGATGGAGTACGAGGACGCATATTACGCGGACGCGTACAGGGCTGTGGCGAAGCTGACGGACGGCAGCGGGCGCACCTGCGTTTCCCTGCCTGATGAAAGCCTGTGGTTCGACAGGGTGATGAAGTACTACCCGAGTATGACCGCCCGGGCGTATCAGAGCTGGCTGCTGGACATGGACTGCGCGGCAGACCAGATAATTGCGCACACCTCCGCAGAATTCGTCGGCAGGAACCGCGAGCGCCTGCTGCGGCTGAAACATTCGGGCAGCGCCTCGCTTATGTCCGTCAGGGACTTCTTTGTGGGGGACAGCGGCGCCGAGGAAATAATAAAGGCAGCCGAGATGATCCACGCACTGCTGAACGGCCACATCGACCGCTCCTACGACTTCTTCGAGCCGGCGTTCCGGGGACATTACAACATCGTCCGCCGGATGGTAAGGCTGCTTTCGAACGAGATAGGCGCCTCCGTGAACGAGGACAGCGCCGAGCTTGCGTTCCTGCTTCGCGGAAAAACCCAGATGAAGCGCTACATAAACTCCCTGAACAGAATGACCCTGGACATCTGGGGAAGCTGTGTTTCCAGGGAATCCGCGAACCGCAGCCGGGGCGCGTATATCGGAACGTACATCTTCAAGCAGTCGCCGATCCTCGCGTTCGACCCGCCGGTGGACGTGAAGCTCCCCGAGGGGACGGACGCATTCTGCGGCAACAAATGGCGCAGGCGGACGATGGAGGATTCGTTCCTGCGCAGCGGCGACGCGGATATAAAGGGCAGCGAATCCCGCTGGATACTGCTGGATTTCTACGACCTGATAAGCCGCATGGCGGAGTACAGGGGCGGGCTTTTCGAGATAGACGACTTCATTCTCCGGACGGACTTCTACAAGAGCATTCAGCCGGAGTGCCGGGAGTGCTACCTGTTCGAAAAGCGCGACATGAAGTTCTGCTATGAGGTCATGACCCGCTTCGCCAAGATGATACTGGAAAAGTACGGCGAGCATATAATACTTATAAAGACCGAGCCGAAAAATATGTACATCGACCTCGACAACAGGCTGAAGCCCCTGGAGGACGACGGAATGTTCGAGATAAAGAAAAAGTTCATCTCGCTGTGCGAGGAGCGCTTCGCCAGCGTCACCGGGTGCTACGTCATAGACATATCGAAGCACTTCTATTCCTCGGACAGCTTCCCGCTGGGCGGCGCGCACATAGTGCATTACGAGGACGAATTCTACCGCCAGACCGGCGAGTATATAACGGAGATAATCAGCGGCAGCAGCCGGCGCGTTTTCAGCACGGTGGACGATAATTACCTGCTGCTGAGGAATCTCAAGCTGAACAGATAACTAAGGGAAACGCTGAATAAAACAAAATCGACCCGCTCAAACGAGCGAACTCACGGGTCTGATTTTGTTACGCTTCGCTATATTCAGCGTATCCCGGGGAAACGCTGAATAAAACAAAATCGACCCGCTCAAACGAGCGAACTCACGGGTCTGATTTTGTTACGCTTCGCTATATTCAGCGTATCCCGGATAAAAACTGAATTGCAGAGGGGGCGATTCCGTGGACAACCGAATAAAACGGCGCAGCGCTGCGCTTCTGCTGGCGTTAGCCCTGCTTTCCGGCTGTAATGCGGAGCCGCAGCAGACCCCCCTGCATGAGCCCACAGCCGAGGTCGTACAGACCTCCGCAGAAGCCCCGGCTCAGCCGACCGCCGAACCCGCGCAGCCAACCGCAGAGCCGCTGACTAGCGGGCGCAGCGTTACTTCGGAGCCGGAGCAGTCCCGGGAGCAGGGCGAACCCTCCGGGGAATCCACGCAGACGGCGGAGCCGACCGGGCAGGCGACCTTAGAATCGTCCGCACAGACGGCTGAACCCTCGCCCGGGGAACCCTCCAAAGAGACAGTCCCCGCAACGGATACGGAGCCTTCCGAGACCGAGCCGGAGCTTCCCCGTGAGACCGCCCCGGCTGAGACCACAGCCGCCGCGCCCCAGACCGCTTCGACCACGGCGGCGACCACTGCGGCTCCGCCGGAAAAGCCGGCGAAGGTGGTCATTCCGGACGTGCTGGTGCCGCTGTCGCCGGGCACGGAAACCGCTGCCGAGGGCGCTGCGGTGGTGGATTACAGCAATTCCTCCGACGGGTACATTTCCGTCTGCTGGAGCGAATCCGGCAAGCGCGTGAAGCTCAGGCTGACTGGCGGCGACAAGGTCTACGACCATGACGTTACCGGCGGCGGAGCCACGGACTATTTTCCGGTTTCCTGCGGCAGCGGGGAATACACCGTGCAGATCTACGAGCAGACCGAGGGCAACAAGTACCGCAAGGCGCTGGAGCAGCAGATCACCGTGAAGCTGAAAAACGACGTTTCTCCGTTCCTCTACCCCAACAAATATGTGAGCTTTACAAAGAAATCGGACTGCGTGCGGAAGGCGGCGGAGCTGTGCGCCGGAAAGACGGACGAGATAGAGAGACTGGCGGCGATATTCCAGTGGATAACCGACAACGTGACCTACGACAAACAGCTCGCGGCGACCGTCCAGAGCGGCTACTGTCCAGACCCGGACAAGACCCTCGGAAAGAAAACCGGGATATGCTTCGACTATGCCTCGCTGATGGCGGCGATGGCGCGCTCACAGGATATTCCCACAAGGCTGGTGGTGGGCTATGCCAGGGACAATATCTACCACGCGTGGAACGAGGTCTACACCAGCGAAATCGGCTGGATAACCCCGGAGCTGCTGCTCGCGAAGCGCGGCTATAACATCACTGACGCGACATTCTATGCCGGCTCCTCCGACAAGGAGAAGATATCGGCTTATATATCTGACAGCGGGAATTATTCCGCGCTGTACTACTATTGACCCGGAGGTGCGGTAAATGCGTAACAAAAGGCTGAACTATGCTCAGGTGGAGTTCCTGTGCGAACAGCTGTCAATGATATTGGGCTCCGGCATGAGTATTCCGGACGGGCTGACCCTGCTTTGCAGCGATACCGGAGACAGCCAGCTAACGGAGGTCTGCCGGCGGATAGCCTCTGAAACGGAAATGGGTACTCCGCTTTCGCAGGCGGTCAGGAACACCGGCTGCTTCCCCGCATATGCGGCGGATATGATAGCCCTGGGCGAGCTAAGCGGTAAGCTGGAGGACGTGCTGCGCGGGCTTTCGGAGTACTACGAGGAACGGGACGATATCCGCAGAATGCTGCGCTCCGCCGTGCTGCACCCGATGGTGCTTCTGCTGATGATGACGGTGGTGATAATCGTGCTGGTGCTGGCGGTCATCCCGATGTTCGGGGATATCTTCTCGCAGTTTGACAGCTCCGTCAGCGCCACGGTGCAGAAAACGATAGACCTCGCCTACAATTCCGGCATTGTGATAATGATAGTCCTGCTGGCGATAATCGCCGTTTCGGCAGCGACCGCGATCCTCTCGCAGGTGAAGAAAACCGGCGGCGCGCTGCGCAGATTCGCGGCGGCGTTCCCGCTGACCCGGGGAATATCCGAGAAGCTCTCCCTGGCGGAGCTGACCCGGGCGATAAGCATAACCGTCTCCGCAGGAGTTTCTCCCGCAGAAATGCTGACCCACGCAGACCTGCGCAGCTTTATACGGGACAAGCGGCTTGCGGAAAGGTTCAGCGAGTGCGAACGGCGCGTGTTCGACGGCGAGGGATTCCCGCAGGCCATCGAGGAAAGCGGGATCCTCCCGCCGCTGTACGCCCGGTCGCTGCGGCTGGCGTATGATTCCGGCAGGTTCGAGGAGGTCTGGAGGAAGATAAGCGGCGCTTACAGCGAGGAGGCCTCCCGCAGCCTTGTGAACATAACGGCGGTTATAGAGCCGGCGATAATCGTGATACTCGGCGTGCTCATCGGGGCGATACTGCTGATGCTGATGGTCCCGCTGATGAACATTATGTCTGTACTGGGGTGAGCGCATGAGAAGGTCGGAAAGGTTCAGGGCGGTTCTGCCCGGGATACTGGGCGTGCTGCTGTTCGCCGCAATGACCGTGTGGCTGATAGCCTCGCTCGGCAACGCCTCCGCAGCCACTGACGGCGAACGGCTGGAGCAGGTCAGGCAGTCGGTGGAAAACGGCATAACGCTGTGCTACGCGGTGGAGGGCGCCTATCCCGAAAAGCTGGAGCACCTGACGGAGAACTACGGCGTAGTCATAGACGAGGAAAAATACCTGGTGCATTACGAGTGCTTCGCGGCGAACGTCCGCCCGGCAGTCACCGTGATACGGAGGGAGAATTGATATGGCAGGCGGAAAATTTCCGGACAGCCGCGGCCGCACTCTTGCGGACACCGCCTCTGCGGTGGGGAGTATGCTGCTTTTCGTGCTGTTCGCGATATGCATGCTGATGGCGGTGGCTGTCGCTGCGGATACATACAGCCGCATAAAGAACGGCTATCAGCAGTCGCTGGGGGCGGCGGCTTCGATGAAATACGTTTCGAAC
The DNA here is from genome assembly GCA_934448295.1 of uncultured Oscillospiraceae bacterium. Taxonomy (GTDB): domain Bacteria; phylum Bacillota; class Clostridia; order Oscillospirales; family Ruminococcaceae; genus CAG-115. Next base: position 5,077 of record CAKSEY010000015.1, on the reverse strand, counting down.
AAGCTGCGCTCGGCGGACAGCGTGACCCTGCTGGACGGCGGGGCGGCGGTGGAAAGCGGCGGAATGTTCAGCGTTATCTACTGCGACGGCGGACTTTACGAGAAAAGCTCGGTCAGCGGGGACGACATCTCCCTGTCGGGCGGCGACAGGATATCCGATATTGATTCCATGAGCATAACGGAGCATGACGGACTGTATGAAATAACGGTCGTCAGCGGGGGTCAGACGTCCTCGATGCTGGTGCGGAAAGGGTGAGAAAACTGAAGGCTTACAGAAAGACCAGCCATCTGCTGTTTGCCGAGATGGTGACGGCGCTGCTGTTCTTTATCATCTCGTTTGCGGTGATAATACGCATTTTTGCGGCGGCGGACGGCATGGAGCGCCGTGAGCGCCGCCGTGAGCAGGCGTCGCTGTGCGCGCAGTCGATAGCTGAGGCATATTCGGTCAGCGGAGACGCGGGCAGGGCTCTGGAGCTTGTTTTCGGGGAAGCCTTCAGCGAATACGGCGGGATAGGTCTGGACGGCTCCATGAAGCCGTCGGCGCAGCCGGAGGTCACGCTCAGCCTTTCCGAGGAGCGGCGCGGGCTTCCCGCCGGGGAGTATTCAAGGCTGTTCATCAGCTTCACCGCCGGCGGCGAGGAGCTGTACTCGCTGGAATGCGGCGCGTATATCCCGCAGGGAGGTGCCGCAGTTGGGTAAGAAAACGAGATTCGGCGGGACTATCGGCGTTGGGTACGTTTCGATAATGCTGATATTCACCGTGATATGCCTGACGATATTCGCGGTGCTGAGCTTCCAGGCGGCATACTCTGACAGCCGCCTTATCGACCGCAGCGAGGGGTTCACCCAGCAGTACTACAAAGCGGATTCCCGGGCGAAGGAGATACTCGCGGAGCTGGACGGCGCGGCGCTTGAGGCTTCGCAGGGGTTCGACTTCGGGGAGGAGTTCGCCGGGGCGGCTTCTGAGCTTGACGGCGTGAGCGCGGAACAGATCCCGGGCGGAGTCCGGGTGGATTATTCCGTGGAGATAAACGACCGGCAGAGCCTGGCGGTGAGCGTGCTGTTTTACAACTCCCCCTCCGACGGGAGATACGATATACTGGGCTGGCAGAGCATAACCGGCGATACCTCCGACGATTCCCACCAGAATGTCTGGGACGGCGGAGATCTTGCGGTTTGAAAGGTAATGGTGAATTATGGATATTCTTGACATACTCAGGACGGCGGCGGAAAATCAGGCGGCGGATATTTTCATTGTTTCCGGCGCGGCGCTGAGCTACAAGGCGCAGGGCAGGATGTACCGGATAGACGAAGCTCCGCTGAGCCCGGACGACACAAAGCGGCTGGTTTTGCAGATATTCCAGCTTGCACGGCTGAACGCAGACGAGAATACTCTGCCGGAGCGTGAGAAGGATTTTTCACTTTCGGTGGCGGGCATAGGCAGATTCCGCGCGAATATATATAAACAGCGAAGCTCCTATTCGGCGGTGCTGAGGTACGTTCCGTTCGAGCTGCCGGACGCGCAGAGGCTGGGGATCCCCGAGCAGGTGATGGGGCTGAGCGAGTGCCGCAGCGGGATAGTCCTCATAACCGGCGTGGCAAGCAGCGGCAAATCCACCACGCTTTCCTGCATACTCAACAGGATCAACCAGACGCGCAGCGGGCATATAATAACGATAGAGGATCCCATAGAATTCCTGCACAAGCACAACCGCTGCATAGTCAGCCAGCGCGAGATAAACATAGACACGGACAGCTATATCGAGGCGCTGAGGGCGGCGCTGCGCCAGTCCCCGGACGTGATTCTCCTTGGCGAGATGAGAGACTACGAGACCATAAGCGTTGCAATGACCGCTGCGGAAACGGGTCAGCTCGTGCTTTCAACGCTCCACACGCTGGGCGCCGCGAATACCATCGACAGAATAATCGACGTGTTCCCGATAAATCAGCAGCACCAGATACGCGTGCAGCTTTCCATGGTGCTGAACGCGGTGGTGTGTCAGCAGCTTCTGCCGTCCGTGGACGGAGGGCTTATCCCGGCTTTCGAGATAATGACCACCAACAGCGCCGTCAGGACGCTTATCCGCGACGGAAAGACCCATCAGATCGACACGATACTCCAGTCCTCCGCCGGAATGCAGACTATGGACAGCTGCATAACCAACCTCTTCAGAGCCGGCAGGATAACCGCCCAGACAGCCATTGACCATGCGTATAATCCGGATATTATGGCAAAGCGGGTCATGTAAATTACTGATGAAGCGATACTTGTTATGCGTTTTGCTGATAAACTGCACTGGAATGCGGTTTTAGCAAATTCAAACTATTTCGCGCGCGGTGATTCGTCCGCCTCACTCCCGCTTGACAAATAAGCAGGGACGATGTATAATTATTGTGTGGATATATATGGGGATAACTGTGCATACTAACAGGTTATGCCCCGCTTCTTGCGATATAGCGTGAGAACAGAAGGAGGTTGATTTTATGAGCGAGAACAAGCGCAGACACGGCAAGTCTGCGGCTATGCTGGCTTTTGCAGCGTCACTGCTTGCGGCAAATGCGGTTTCCGTCATGGCAGCGGCTGAGGAGACCTCCGGCAGCGATGTCGTGCAGAATCCTAACCTTGTCAGCACGGAGCACACCGGCGCGCTCCCGGCGTACAGCCAGATCCCCGGCAAGGACAACGTCTATGTATCGACCAGAAAGTCCTTTGAGGTAAAGCATTTCTATGAAATACTCAACAAGATAAAGGACTTCGGAGTATATGCCAATACTGCGAACAGCTCCGGCCATTTCGAGGCGAATTCCTGCGTTGGCTCGGTGAACACTGTCGAGCAGCGTTACAACGGCGTTGCCGCAACAATGATGAACGGCACATTCGTAACATATTTTGGCACTGCGCCGTCCAATACTGAAATAAAGTTCTCCAATCTTCCTGACGGCAAGAAGTTCGAGCTGGCTCTCGGCTTTGATTTTGAGCTCTCATACACAGATAACGGCAACAGACCCGGCTTCACGGCGGGCGGCGTTCAGTATGAGATATTCGGCGTCAGCAAGGACAACATCACCATAAAACGCGCTTCCGCAGACGACGAGGCTTTCAACATCAGCCAGAACCTTGACGACCTTGCGAAGAAGGGCGACGCTCTTATCGACGCAGTCGGAACGACAAACCGCCTGGCGCTGGGCAATACGTTCGATAACGCCTACGACGCGCTGTACGGCAGGGACGACGATGGCAATGCATATGTTGAGGACGGCGACACGCTGTTAGTAAACGTTGATATTCAGGATCTTGCAAATTCAAACGACGACCAGAAGCGGAAGATCCAGAAGCTTCTGCTGGACAACAGGGGCGTCAGCATAGTTGTCAATGTAAAATCTGACAATTACAGCGGGACTGTATCCCTGCAAAATATAAACGATGTAGTTTACAAGAGCTCCTGCGCGAATGTAATATGGAATTTCGGCAGCTTCCAGGGTACTATAATTGCGCCTGCCGGCGGAATCATCGTTGCTCCGTATGCAACAGTATCAACTAATGGTACAGCCGCTGCAAACGGCGCGATCATCGCAGATATATTTGACCAGGGCAACGAGATACATCAGGTCACCCGCGGCGAATACTCCATCGATGTTGATGATGAAGACGAAGACGACGATTCAGATACGCCCGTAGCTCCTGACCCGGACGATGGCGATGATGAGTCTGACTCTGATACGGATACAGACACCGATACTGACACAGACACCGATTCCGACACAGACACTGATTCTGACACAGACACTGATTCTGATACGGACACCGACACTGATACGGATACTGATACTGACACAGACACCGATTCTGATACGGACACCGATACCGATACAGACACAGATTCCGATACGGACACAGATACTGATTCCGACACAGATACAGATTCTGATACGGACACGGACACCGATTCCGACACAGATACCGATTCTGACACAGACACCGACACTGATACGGATACTGATACTGACACTGATACAGATACCGACACGGACACAGATTCCGATACGGACACCGATTCAGATACAGACACCGATTCCGACACAGATACCGATTCTGATACAGACACAGACACGGATTCCGACACAGACACTGATACCGATACGGACACAGATACTGATTCCGACACAGACACAGATTCCGACACCGACACCGATTCCGACACGGACACGGACACTGATTCTGACACAGACACGGATTCCGACACGGACACTGATTCTGACACAGACACGGATTCCGACACGGACACTGATTCCGACACGGACACTGATTCCGACACAGACACGGATTCTGACACAGATACGGATTCTGATACAGACACAGATTCCGACACGGATACCGATTCTGATACGGACACAGATTCCGACACAGACACCGATTCTGATACGGACACGGATTCCGACACGGACAGCGATTCTGACACAGACACAGATTCCGACACGGACACAGATTCTGACACGGATTCTGATACAGATACAGATTCTGATACAGACACTGATTCCGACACGGACACGGATTCTGACACAGACACTGATTCCGATACAGACACTGATTCCGACACGGACACGGATTCTGACACAGACACTGATTCCGATACAGACACCGATTCCGACACAGATACGGATTCCGACACAGATACGGATTCCGACACAGACACAGATTCCGATACGGACACCGATTCCGATTCTGATACAGACACGGACACCGATTCTGATACAGACACCGATTCCGACACGGACACAGATTCCGATACAGACACAGATTCTGACACAGACACTGATTCCGACACAGACACAGATTCCGACACAGACACTGATTCCGATACAGACACTGATTCCGATACAGACACCGATTCCGACACGGACACAGATTCCGATACAGACACAGATTCTGACACAGACACTGATTCCGACACAGACACAGATTCCGACACAGACACTGATTCCGATACAGACACTGATTCCGATACAGACACCGATTCCGACACGGACACAGATTCCGATACAGACACAGATTCTGACACAGACACTGATTCCGACAC
>CAKSEY010000014.1 GCA_934448295.1 uncultured Oscillospiraceae bacterium | reverse complement strand
TAGTGTTTTCTGTTTCATTTCCTTATTATATCACTTTTTCCTTCTTTTGCATAGGGGTTTTTAGAGGTTACCTTATAATATTATTGCACCTATATAGGTGCAATAATCCTGCCAATAAAACAATGCACTGCATTAGGATTAGCGGCAGAAAAAAGTGAGGTGAACACTATGGGATTCCTTTGCGGCTCTATAATTTACGCAGCAGGGTGCGGTCTCTGGTGCTGGTGGGTTTGCAGATAAGTGAACCTCACTGACCCTGCGCCCCCGCCGAAATTTCTCGGCGGGGGTATCTGCGTTTATCAGCGGGTACGCTCTTACAATTGCATAAGGGGAGAGACTTGTCCCTCCCCTAACTATTCTTTATAATTTAGGAAATCTTAATTTTCCTGCCATGTCCGCAGACACAGATTACGAAGCAAATGAGTCGCGCTCAGGCTGAAAAGCTTTATTTCTATTGCGGTTTATTCCGCGTTTACCTGCTCGGCAGAACCGATAATCCCATGATTTTAAAATAAAGCGTGGACTCTCGTGTTTTCTCACATAATCGCGCGAATCCTCTTTTATATAAATTCTTTGCACAAAATGAAATGAACCCAGAGAAAGCGAGAAAAACGGAGAGAATCGCAAAGAAAACAAGAGAAATCAGGTTATATTTGAAATATAAGCCGCAAAACCCTTGACAAAGTCCCGGGAAACGAGTATAATATTAACGTTGCATAGAGGTATTTACGCGAAAAATACCGTAAACTTGAAATAAGGAGGAAACAAATATGTCAACATATATGCCCAAGGCTGCCGAAGTTGAGCGCAGCTGGTATATTCTCGACGCAGCTGACAAGCCCCTCGGCCGTGTAGCTGCAACAGCCGCTCATATCCTGAGAGGCAAGCACAAGCCGACATTCGCTCCCCACTGCGACTGCGGCGATCATGTTATCATCATCAACTGCGCAAAGGCAGTCCTCACCGGCAAGAAGCTGGAGAAGAAGGTTTACAGATGGCACACCGGCTGGATCGGCCACCTCAAGGAAGTCGGCTATGACAAGCTGATGAAGGAGAACCCCGAGAAGGCAATGACCATCGCTGTAAACGGCATGCTGCCCAACACCACACTCGGCAGAAAGGCTCTCACAAGACTGCGCTGCTACGCAGGTGCAGAGCACAACAATGCGGCTCAGAAGCCCGTTGAATACAAAATATAAGGAGGGCCTGAACAATGTACGATTCTAAGCCTTATTACTATGGCACCGGCAGAAGAAAGCACTCTGTTGCCAGAGTCAGAGTTTACCCCGGAAGCGGCACTATCACTGTAAACGGCCGTTCCATTGATGATTATTTCGGTCTGGAGACCCTCAAGCTGATCGTTCGTCAGCCCCTGACCCTCACAGACACCGTTGAGAAGTTCGATATCGTTGCTACTGTTGCAGGCGGCGGTGTTACAGGTCAGGCAGGCGCTATCCGCCACGGCCTCTCCAGAGCGCTCCTCCAGTACTCCGACGAGCTGCGCCCCGTCCTCAAGAAGGCTGGCTTCCTCACTCGTGACCCGAGAATGAAGGAAAGAAAGAAGTACGGCCTCAAGGCTGCACGTCGCGCTCCGCAGTTCTCCAAGAGATAATCAAAGCCATTACAAACAGCTTTACGAAGCGGTTTGCGGCAATCAGGTTATCAAATTGGTCTTTACCAGAGAACTTTTTAAATCCTCTCCGATTTTCGGGGAGGATTTTTGTTATGCCAGCTTAAGCGAGATAAGGTCTGCAACTTTTGATTTTGTGCTTTTGAGGACGTCAGCGTAGATGTTTGCCGTAACGCCTATGTCGCAGTGGCCGAGGTGTTCCGATACTACCTTTAGGTCTACTCCGCTGTTCAGCAGTAATGTTGCGTTGCAGTGCCGTAACTGATGCAGGGTAAGGAACTCAAACTCCGTGCTTTTGAGGAAACGTTTGAATGACGTTCGGAGCGCCGACCTGTCGCGAAAATTCCCGTTTGCGGAAGTGAACACAATTTCCGAGTGAGCGAATTTCCCGCCGAGAGCGCTGATAAGCTGTTCCTGATATGCTTTCTGCTCTCTGAAAATGTCTGCTAAAGCCGTGCTCATTCCGATTGTTCGGATACTGCTTTCGGTTTTCGGGGTGGTGAGCCAGTGTTTTCCACCCACATCGGCGAGGTTGTGATTTACCGAGATAGTCATTTCATCAAAATTAATGTCATGCCATGAAAGTGCAAGCATTTCTCCGCTTCGCAGCCCCGTGTACAGCAGCACCTTAATCATTCGCTTAACATCAAGGTCGCAGGGTTTTGTTTCAAGAAGTTCCATAAACCGCTTGGTCTGTTCTTCATCAAGGACAGGCTTTTTCTTTTTGCTCCTGTCCTTTGGAAGAATAACATTTCGACACGGAGTGTCACGGATAAATCCCTGCTCTACGCCCCTGTGAAATATGCTTTGCACAACGACATAAATCTTACGAACGGTTTCGGGCTTGACTTTGAGGGACTGAACAAATGTTGTGAGCCTCGGCGTGTTGATGTCCTTGACCCGCAGATTTCCCAGAACAGGTTCAATGTGGTTCTTGTAGGCACTTTTGTAGTTGTAGAGCGTTCCCTCTTTCAGCTCCACTGGGGCGTAGTTTTCAAAGTACCAGTCCGCAAGCTCCGAGAAGCGCATATTCTCGTTTAGCTGCGAATAGCCCTTGCAGTGGCGCTCAAAATCAAGGCCGTATTCCTGTGCAAGTTTTTCGGCTTTCCGTGGCGTTGCTCCTGTCGGAGGCGCAAATGTGGTTGATTTGACGATTTGTTTTCCGTTGGCGTCATAGCCTAATGACACCTTAATTCTGAAGGTTTCCCCTCGTTTTGTAATGGTAGCCATATGATACTCTCCTTAAATATCGTAGATTTATGACATACCCTCTGCAATTCTATTTTACGCTTTAAAGTGTGATTTGTCAAGAGGCATATCGTCATCTTTTGTGCTTTGGAGATTTCTCTGTCTTTTGTGCCGCAGCTTCCCGTGACTTCTGCGCTTTTATAAGATTATCTATGTAATTACCCTCGACTATCTCCTCATAAGCCTTTATCAGCTCGTTGATGCGTTTTAGAGCCATTTCTTCCGGTTCAGAATTTTCGCCGTTGGAACGCATTTTGTGTATTGTCCTCTGCAAATCCTGTGCCTTTGCGTAAATGTCATCACGGGAAGTAATGCCGAACTCCCCGATAGTCAGAAGTTGCTGCGACAGATAGTTTATCCGCTCGTCGTTCTGAAAGCAGTAATGCCTGCGTGCATTGCTTTTCTTCGGTTCAAGCAGGAACTTCGTAACGGCTGTGGTAACATTCAAAATAACGCTGTGAAACCGCTTCTCAACAGGATTTGCGGTCAGTGCTTTTTCCCGAACGCAGTCAACGAACCGCCCGCTTTCAGCTATGCGCCGTTCAAGGTTTTTCGGTAGATATTCCTCGCCCAGCGTTTTCAAACGCACGAAACGTTCAGCAGAGGGCGCTTTCACGGAGATGTACTTGCCCCGCTTGATTTCGTAACCACGCTCTTTCAGCCTTGCAAGCAAGTCCTCAAATCTATCCGATGAATAAACCCGCCTGTCAATATTCAGTTTTATCTGCTCACGGATCGAAGTCACATTCTCGCTCGGCTTGTGGTGCCGTGAAATTGCCCTTGCCGTTTCCAGTGCGTAATCGGGAATGTAAAGAGTATTGCTTTCCGCGACAAACGGAATTTTTGCCTGCGTCAGACCGTCCGCTATATATTGCAGCTTGTCGGGATTATAAACAATCACTGGGACAAAGGCAGCGTTTGCACGCTTGCTTAAATCGAAAATAGTTTCGTTGCGCTTCGTGATTTCTGCACGCAGGAAGTTGTTCTGATTGTTCAGCAGAGCAGCGTCCTCGGAGGTCAACTCCTTTTCGGGTTTCTTTTTCAGCGCGGTGAGATGTGCGTTTATTTCGCTTATTCTCTCCGCTTCATGAGCAGCTTTCTTGAAATCCTCAACCGACAAATGCGGACGGTGAACATTCTTATCCTCCCGCCGCAGACCGTGTTTCAGCAAAATTTTCTCCATTACAGAACGCTCGCTTTCCGACCAGGCAGTCCATTCGTTCTCCATTCGGTTCGCCGAGGAAAAGCCTTGCTCACGCAATGCTCCACTCATAGAATTTTTCAGCGGCATTCCACGCTGCCCCTTGTGAGCCACGGGAACGAAATCAATATGCAGGTGTGGCGTGCTCTCGTCAAGGTGCATTACGGCATTGAACACTTTGAGGTTCGGATTGCGTTTCTCAAAGTCAAGCATATAATCATCGAGCATAGATTTCGCCGTATTCCAATTTTCCGAGCCAAGTCCGCAGTCGTGTAAATCACCAAACTGCACCACGACTTCATAGAACAGCTTGCCCTTACCGGATTTCTTGACGTGTTCGTAGTAGTCGTTGATTTGGCGGTCGGCGCGTTTTTGCTTTGCGTTGTATTCCGCAAGAGCCTTGCCGAAAATCTGTTCATAAAAATCGTGCAGGTCGATTTTCGTGTATGTAACGTTGTCGGAGGTTCGTGAGATATCTACATTGTGGGCGGTGATAACTCGGTTGTTATGGTCGATAAAACCACTATCCACCCGAAACGAAACCGACAGCCCTTTTGGATTTTTCTCGCTCATACGCTTCATCTCCTTTATGTTGATTTTTCATTTTTCTTCAAATCGTTTATTTGAACTGATTAGGGAAATCGACTATATCTGACGGCTGTTGTCATTGTTGCTAAACTCAATAGTGATAGTGACAAGCTGCGCCCGTCATTATCACATTGAGTTGGATGAAATCCCCCAACCCCCTCTCGGATATCTTGCCAGTGAAACAAGGTAAATTCTCAAACCGTTCAGAATGAACTGCCCGGAGAATTAAGAAAATCTCAAAATCCAGCATAATTTTTCTTTTCAGATTTGAAAAAAACTCATTCCGGGTTGTCTGGCTTTCCATACATATCGTGATTAACCAGAGCCGTGTAGTAGCTGTCCATCGTAATGGGCGCATTATACAGCGCCGTTATAAGATATGCGCGAATGTTCCGAACATCGGAGGTATTATTTCCGAGTGCAGTCAGCACATATTCGATATGCTCATGAGTGAGTTTCAGAAAACGGCTTTTAACCGTACCGGTTGGAATTTCCTCGCCGTTCACGCGGGTAGTGCTTTTTGCCGAACACACCACATCAAGCATTATTTCCACCAGCTCATCCACCCGCGCTTTATCCTCGGAAAAGCAATCGTACTCGATATTCTCGCGGATAATGTCACGATAATCTTCGCGTTCGGAAATCTGTATCTCATCTGTTCCGTCGGATATGATTGATGGATAAGGATTATTCTTTTTTGTTTGATTATTAAGATTATATATAAAGGGATTGTCGATTTCCTGCAATGTACTATGAGCGTTTTCGACAGGGTAGTATACCGTATTTTCGCAGGGTGCATTGTCAATTTCCGACACGGTACTATTCAACTTTTCTGCACCTTTTATGAGGTACTTTTCGAGCTGCGCCGTATCATTACGAACACGAAAATGACGGCGGCAGTGCACACCTCCTGTGCGGTAATCAATAAGACCTGCTTTGACAAGAACCCCAATGGCCTTATTCTGCTGACAGCGGGACAGCGCTGTACTTTCCTGCATATCCTCAATTGTCGAATAGAACCAGCCCTCGCTGTCAAGCATGGAATGTTTCTCATAGTACGCCTGCTTTCCGACAAGGGAATTAAACAGCAGAGCCGCTTTTATCCCCAGAGCATGAGCGAGCAGTCGGTTGGCAGATACTGTGTTGTCTGAATTAAGTAGCTTGATTATCTGTTCTATCATAGCTTATCTCCCGTAAAATATGCCATAAGTGCCGCTTTCGGGACGAGTATCTTCCCGCGCTTTCCCTGACCCATTCTGATGGATGGCAGTTCCTTGCGCAGAACAAGCTGTCTTACAGTGTACTCGTTCAGACCTTTGACTGCCTCAGTGCATTCCTTAATGGTGAGCATTTCGACCACCTGTTCGGTAGCATGGGGGGGTTCGATTTTCGTCGGTTCGTTGTCGGTCAGATGTTCAAGTAAGCCTGTCATTGCTGCGATAATTTCTTGTTTCTTTTCGTTTGTCATAAAAATTACCTCCTTGTGCGATATTGTTCCGAGATTACTTCGGTTGATGGTATTCTATCACAAAGGGTTGACAAATGCAATAGGTCGTGTTATACTTTACAAGGATAGTGTTTTAATAATCGCTCATTCACTATTTGGATAATTAGCTTCATGGAGCGGGTTATTGCCACTTTATACATTATCCTTGTAACTGCTAAAAGTAATTTTGAGCAGTGCAAAAGCTGCATTGTAATGCGGCATTGAATGCTCAATATTTTTGGAGTTTAACCGCTGTTAGGCTGAATACACATACTTTATCCTTGTATTAAGAAAAATTTTTTGAGGTTGATGTATAATTATGGAAAAGAAATACGAAATAAACTGCGATTATGAGGTAGTTCTACTGCTGTCGAACAATTCTGAAACGCTGATCGGCGGCTCGGAGAAAACCATAAACAAGACGCTGAAGAACCCGGACGCACCGAATTTTGCTGTCAAGGAGCTTGACGTATACTTCCGCAGCCAGTCCCTTGGAACATTCGCACTTAATTTATGCCGTTCGTTTTCGGAATCCGAGAAGATACAGGAGCAGGTGGACAGGCTCTACGCAAACCTCAAAGACGAGAACACCAACAAGAGCCGCGTTGCCGAAACGCTGAATACTCTCGACTACATTTTCAAGGTGGACAGGAGCGCGTCCGTCCGCCTGCTCACGAGGGTCGTTCTGAAAATGTATAGGGCTGTGACTGGCTTGTACATGAACGCCCGTTTCGGTCTGGGAATGAAACAGGCGGACAGGGCAGAGCTTGGCGAGCAGTTCCGCAGCGATGTGGAAACTTTGATTTCCGATACATTCACCACGCTGAAAAAGAAAAAATCTCCGCAGAACACGGAGATTTTGAGTGTTATTCGGTTTGGCTGCGGAGATGTCGCGAAGCTCCTTACGGAGTATTTGCGTTTTCTTGAAAGCCGTAAGCTGTTCTGCATTGAGTGCAGGCTCTGCGGCAGCTATTTTCTTGCGAAGTCCAGAAACACGCTTTATTGCGGGGATTGCAGGCTGCTCCGCAAGAAGAACAGCAAGGCAGTCTACCGCGAGAAATGCTCCGAGGGAGTTTTTAACCTGCGGCAGAGGGTCAAGTACGGCTTTGAGAACTTCATGCACAAGAAGAAGGGCTGGGACAGGCTCTCCGAGGCTGAAAAAGCGCAGTACAGGGCGCTGCATGATGAGTTTGTTGCCAAGTCTGCTGCTATGCTTAAGGAGTATGAGAGAAGTTGTAGCGAGAGGCTAGAAACAGAAATTATGCAATATATTGATCATGTTTCTGAGTTAAAAATCAAACTAGAAAATAAATCTCAACATTAATTGCTATATACAAAAAGAGAGCCGGACGCATCCGACTCCCTTAGGCTTAGTCCGCAGACGTCCGCCGCTATTCTATATTATATTATATCATATACTGCAAAAAAATGCAACCCATTTTTAAAATTTACAAGAAGTTTTTTATAGCATTGAGCTTATTCTTAGTGTCAGTAAATATTATTTTGGAATATATTGCCATTGGAACTGATTTCCTAAATGTTGCGCAAGCATCTTCAAATTGTCGAATGAAGCCAATAATATCCGTTTTGTTGCACTGCAACAGGCTCATAACAAATGCAATAAGAATGATATAGTCAACAATTGAATTAAATGTGATATTGGTTATTCCTGTTTCTGAACTTATGTATTTTGAGATTCGAGAATTTACTGCGCCCGTTTTAAATCTCGTGTCAAAAATTGTGTTATTATGGGCAACCGCATTTCTCAAATCCTTTAGAGTGAATACAATTTTCTCGACCATTCTTAAATCTGGGTCAACGCTTGATTTTATACCTACTGATGAAGATATTCTAGCTCTTACTGTTGAGTTTAAGCAAGATATAAAGTATCCAAATTCTCCAAGGCTGATTATCTCAAAAATAGCCCATATAGGAACGGGACGATCTTTGTCATAATAATGAGTAACAATATTGCTACTTCCGTAATCACGAGAAATATCATTATAAATCTTGTTCCTTATACTCATTGTCTTTGATATGAATTTTTTGTAATCGGAAGACCCAACAGGATATGCTTTATACTCATTGAGCGCTTTTGAATAAATGTCTGTAAATCTGTCGCTGTTTACTTCACTGATTATAACTTCAAGAGCAAAGTTCTTCAAAGTGGTTTCCAAAAACATAATCTGTGGATAAAGGACTGCTTTGATTTTCATATCGAAATCATAAACAGCTTGCAATTCATTGAAATCAGTGTAGGGAAGTAGGGAGTTCGGAGAATTACAGTAACGATATCCTTTATATCCGTGGAAATATCCCATATATCTTAATTTTTTCTTTTGCAAGCTTCCCTTTATATGAATGCCCTTTTTGTCGCGCATATTTTTCATCAAAGAATCAATGCTTTTTGGATACACTGTAACACCCCTTTTTGTTTTATATTAGTATTATACCATACGCAGCCCTTAAATTCAAGTATTCTTATGTAGCTGTTTGCAAAAATACAATGGCACAATTAACAATTTTCACCTCGCCCTATTGACTTTTTTGTCAAAAAATGATATCATTATATCATGATATAATGATATCATTTGAGGTGCTGCAAATGGACAATAAGACAAAACAGGTTCAGGTAAGATTAACTCCCGAACTTCACAATCAATTAAAAGGCAATTTAGCCCTAGATGGGCGAAAACTTGTTGATTTTTTTAACGAAGCTGCCATTGCATACTTAAAAAATCCAAAGGAATACAATAGAATCGTTTCCGAGATTATAGGAGGAAAAAACAATGTCTGAACAAACTATACAGAACGAATTATATACTAACGAGGTATGCATTCTTGATAAATACACATGCCTTAGTCTTGGTGCAACTACTATAAACAACTTAATGAAGTCCGGAATACTAAAGACAGTGAAGGTTTCTAAAAACCTAGGCAAAAAACCTGATGTATTAATTATAAACAACAATAAAGAAGTTGTTGTATTCTTGGAATTCAAAACACCAGACCAGCTGAATACCGAAACCAAGATTCGCAAAGCAATCAAGCAGGAAATAGGAGTAGCCAGAGAAATCGGTTCAAAAATATATGTTGTAACAGATGGCGATAATTTTATTTGGCTTAATTCTCTTACCGAAAACTACATAGTGGATGAAAGTGGTAACAGAATCACTAGAAAGATTAACCCTAAGGAAGAGCCAAAGAAAGTAGCTGAATTTATTGATTTAGTATCCCTTTCTATAACTGAAAGTAACGATACAATATTGAGGTTAGAAGATATTGACCCGACTGACTTAGCGAAAAAAATTGCAGGCATTTTGAAACGAATGACTTTTGCTTCATCAAAGATGGCACTTTATACATTTGTGGAAGTGTTTCTTTTTAAATATTTAAGTGATATAAATGTTTTGAAAGGCAATAATTCTTTTAGGTATCTTTATAGCTTATATAATGAAGATGAATCAAAAAGACTTACTAACGCTGATATACTCGGGCATTATCTGGAAGGTCCAAGAGCACAGATGAAACTCTTGTTTCCTAAGGGCGATGATGGAACAACTATTGTTAATGGACAGATTTTCCATGTTAAAAAAAATGCAGACGGTCATTATGTGGAAGAAGATTCGCATGCGTTTTGTTTTAAAAGCATCATGGATGAATTTTACAAATATGACAAAGCAAATGGTCCGTTTATAAATATAAGTAAAGATTTTAAGTCAAAGCTATTTGAAACCTTTATGAAAAATAGTGATGAAAAATCTGGCATGGGACAGTTCTTTACACCTCTTAAGATAGTAAGAGAAATGGTAAATATGGTTTCGATTGGTAGGGGCATGAAAATATGTGACCCTGCGTCCGGCGTTGGCAAGTTTTTGTTAGAAGCTGCATCGAATATTCCGTTTAAAATGGAAAATGGACATGTTGATCTTGGTGTCGAGCTTTACGGCTTTGAAAAACAAATGTCCGGCAAGGATGATATTACTACTATTCTTGCTAAAGCAAATATGCTTATATATTATTCTACTCTATTTAAAGACCACAATGATATAGATGATGTAATTAAATTGTCTACTGAGCTTCTCAATAAAGCGTTTCATTCAAGTAAAAGCGCGCTAGGAACTCTGGGTTCAATAAAAGAAAATGAGTATGACCTTATTCTTGCAAACCCTCCTTATTATCAGGACGCAATGATTTCAAAATTGGCATCCGATACTGGTCTTTATAAGGCAAAAGGAAATGGAGTTGAAGCTCTTTTCTTGGAATGGATAATTCGCTCTTTAAAATATGGTGGAACAGCTAATATAGTGCTCCCCGACGGAATTTTCGCCAATCTTGGGAATAAAAATCTGAAACAACTAATTGTGGAAACCTGCTTTATGGAGAGTATTATTTCCTTACCCATCAATAGCTTTTTCAATACACCTAAGAAAACATACATCCTAACTCTACGAAAGAAAACAGAACAGGAAATAGAAAACAATGTAAAGCAAGATTATAAGGTGTTTTGCTATATTTGTAAAAGCATAGGAGAAACATTGGATGTATATCGCACAGATACAAATGAAGATAACGACTTGCACGAAGCGGTGAACAAATATAATTCTTATAAGAACTTGCCCGATAAGAACTCTATTCAGGAGCCATTTTGGGGCTGGTTCAGCTCTGATGGCAAAATGAAATTGATATCTATTGATACGTTTTCTTCGGAAGCTAATTGGATTATTGACAATTTATGGTCTAATGAAGAAAAGATTAGACTTGGGTTCAAGAAAGCTGATAGCGTTATGACACTTGACGAATTTAAGGCTTTTATCGATGAACTAATTAACGATATGAATAACTATAGGGAGGCTATCGAATGCTTGAAACTGTAAAAGTTGTCTTTACAGACATTTTAGATTATAAAAGCGGAAGTGCTAGTATAACAAAACAATATATTAGCGAACATCCAGGTCCATATCCGGTATATTCAGCCAAAACTATTGGTGAAACGAAAGTAGGTGAGATAAATTCCTATATGTTTGATGTTGAAGGGCTTCAGCTTACCACAAATGGAGCTAACGCAGGAACGTGGTTGTACCGAACCAAGCATAAATTCTCCTTGAACGGTGATGCAAGATTGTATTATCCAAAAAAAGAATATGAACTTTCTCTGGATATAAAATATTTGTTCTATGCTCTTAAAGCGGCTTTTAGCACAAAAGACTTCGATTGGAATACAAAAGCAACCATTAGCAATACACAAAACATTATGGTTGAGGTTCCAGTTCTTCCTAGCGGAGGATTTGATTTACAAAAGCAAATAGAGCTTGCCAGAATTTACGATGATATTGAACATCAAAAAGCGATTCTTCAATTTAAGGCAGATGAACTTAAGAAAACAAAAATTTTGATTAATGTCGATAATACACTTAAATATAGGTATGTTCCTCTGAATGACATAGTAATTCATTGTAACGGAAATTCGCGCTATACCAAAGATTGGTGCAATATCCATAGCGGAAATATACCTGTATATTCAGCTAATAATAGAACACCGTTTGCTTATTCTGATACCGCAGACTATAATGGCAGGTATTTAACCTATTCCAAAAATGGTTGTGCAGGGTATATAACAATAATCGATGGGTATTTTTCGATAAACGGTGATAGGTGTGTTATGAAAATAAATAGCGAGTTTGCAGATATTGATTTGCTATATTTAAAATATTTCCTTGAACCCATTTTCAGGAACAACACAAAAGGAAGAATGGGTATAAATGGGAAGAATGAATATACGAAGATCAATAGTAATATGATAAAAAATTTAAATATTCTTGTTCCTATTCCAATAACAGAGGATGGTTCTTTTGATTTGAGCAAACAACAAAAACTGTCAATGAAAATGGCAACAATAGAAACATTGAAAGAAAACATCTGCAATCAGATATCCGCATTGACAAGTATTGTTGTAATCTAACATGATAATTGCTTTTGGCAAAAAAATGCAGAGGGCTGTCATAATAAGTTTATTTGGTCTTTATTTGGTCTTTAATGTTGCAGCAGCTTACAAAAAGCCGTGCAACAGAACCGAAAAGGAAGCGCTGAAAACCGCATTGCTATGCGATTTGTGGCAGGTTGCGCAAAAGTGCTAGAACCGCTATCCAAAACTCCAAGAGATAATCAAAGCCATTACAAACAGCTTTACGAAGCGGTTTGCGGCAATCAGGTTATCAAATTGGTCTTTACCAGAGAACTTTTTAAATCCTCTCCGATTTTCGGGGAGGATTTTTGTTTTGGCAAGCTGTCCCATTCATGAGCTACAACATAATATCTGTCGTCAATGCCATATGGAAAGCTGTTTGAAAAATATTGATTTTTCCTTAGTAAAATGATATAATGAATATTAGGGTAGTTATCACAGACCACATAATGCATATCTAAGTCAGTTTCCCTATTCTGCAGCGGAACGAAAGGACGGGGGCGGCCTTATGAATCTTAACATTAAATATTGCCCATATTGCGGCGAAAAACTAGAGTTAATATCTCCTCAAAAGGAAAATAATCCTATTCGTTTGGGATTATCAGCAAACGGTGTGGAATTCTGTGTTAAGCCTGCATTCAGGCTTCGCAGCTATTCAAACAAAACGGGTGATAGCAGAAAAAGCAAGATAGAATCGCAAAACGCTTCTTTGAAAATAATGCTGTCGACCCATATCAAGGCACGATATATGCAAGGGGTAATGCTCGTTTTCGCTGTATTACAACGAGATATATTGATAGCCAGATAAGAAAAGGCGGGTTATGTCTGTACAAAGAATATCTGACTTTTTGCTGCAAAAATTGTCATAACTTATTGGCGTTAAATTGTAATCCCTGAAGGTCTGCGGCAATTCTCGAATGGTTTCTGCCATTGATTCTTTGCGTTGGAACAGTATCTTTTCTTTTGTCTCTTACTGGTATGATATCATTTAGTTTTCCTGCTATATTCTGCGCAATAATTCTGGGAATCATATCAGGATATTTTATAGTAACCTTTATAGCAACACGGCATATAGAAACAGTCAGAAGCAATTTTGCTCATATTGATGAATATGATTGCCTAAAAAAATTACCGGCGATGATATCGGTTAATGGAATAAAACATAAATATCGCCATAAAACCAATATGTTTGAAACAGAAATTGACGGCGTGAGATTTCATTTATACTTAGCCGATTCTGAAGAAAATACAGATATAATGTACATCAGCGGAAGCAAGGATAAGCAGGAGTTGGTTTTGTCGATGTTAAGCAGCAGAATGAATGCAGAAAAAACAAACTCAATTAATCTGAGCTTATTATTTGAAGGAAAATTTGCCGGAAACGTTGAGATTAATAAAATATTTGACTGTACTGAAAAAGTTTTTGTACCAAATACTGTGTGTTAACCTCAACAGTGAACCGAAGATGTGTTCTATAATGAAACCACAGAAGGTCAGATCCAATGCATTTATAAGTATGGAACTGCGTTTATTATCGCCAGATCAACTGAAACAGGGGTCTGAAAAAACAACTGTGTAAACGCGAATAAACCCGAAAAACATACCAAAGCTAAAAATGCAGCGAAACAGGGCAACGCTGGAGAGCGCCCCGACGCAGCTGCAAGATATACGGTGAAGAGCAGCGGAGTCAGTTCGCTGCTTTTCATACTTCACCGGTATCTTCCAGCGGATAAACTCCGGGAGCTCGAGGGTGGAACCCTCGAAGTCTGTTAAGCTGCAAATCTGTCCTCAAAATAAATCGTGAACTGAGCGTAAGCCATGCCCCAGTCGCGAACCGGCATAGTCCACTTCTTCGAAATCTCGGAAACGCTCATATAAACTACCTTGCGGATAGCGTCATCGGTCGGAAAAATCGACTTGGATTTAGTGAATTTTCTGACCATTCTATGGTATCCCTCGACGGCATTCGTCGTGTATATTATCTTACGAATTTCCTGGGGATATTCAAAAAATACCGTTAATTCAGCCCAGTTTTTATCCCAGGATTTCAGAATATTCGGGTACTTCTTATCCCACTTCTCACGGAATTCCTCTTTCGCAAATTCGGCATCATCAAGGTTCACAGCGCCGTAGATTTTCTTCAGATCAGCGCATACTGCCTTACGATCCTTGTACGGTACGAACTTGCAGCTGTTGCGGATTTGGTGGACTATACAGAGCTGATTCTTCGTCTTGGGGAAAACCGAGTTTATCGCATTACAGAGCCCTGTGAGGTTGTCATGGCAGGCAATGAAAATATCCTTAACGCCGCGGCTTTGCAGGTCGGAACAGATGCTTGCATAGAAGCTCGCGGACTCATTTTCCGATATCCAGGTGCCGAGGATTTCCTTATGACCATCCATGTTTATACCCAGCACAGAGTACACGCATTTCGTGACAATTTTGTTATCCTTGCGCGAATTGAACACGATCCCATCGAAGAAAACGACCGGATAAACTGCCTCCAGAGGACGGTTCTGCCACTCGTTGACCTCCGGCAGAATTTTGTCGGTTATACGCGAAACCAAGCCTTGTGAAATTTCGGTTCCGTAGATCTGCTTTAACGTATCTTCGATGTCACGCTGAGACATTCCTAAGCTGAACTTGTTCAGCCGGCGTACGGTATCTGCATGATTTTCTGTTCGATTTCGTCGGTTCTTGTCTGTCGCTTTTCGATGACTTTAGGCTCAAAATCGCCGTTCCTGTCGCGCGGCACTGCGATTTCGCACTCCCCATAGTCGCTGATTATCGTCTTTTTCCCGTAACCATTCCGGCTGTTTCCGGAGTTGTTCCCGGCTACGGAGTTCTTCTCGTAGCCAAGATGTTCGTCCATTTCAGCCTCGAGCATCTGCTCGATGGTTCCGGCAAACAGCTTTTTCAGCTTTGCCTGAATGTCTCCGGTTGTCTGGCAGTCTGCCATCAGCAGCTTCACCAGTTCCATCTCTCGCTCGTCTAATCCGTGTGTTTTTTTCATGTGCAATACCTCACTTTCTGTGGGTATTATTGGCATTTACACGGTTCGGCATTCAGCCTCTGAAACAGTAAAGCTGATCTATTGGATAGAGGGAGGACTATATCTCCAACGATGGCAGCAAATATCCTGCCTTCTTGCTCATATCTTCAATTTGCCGATTCAACTCTGTGATTGTGCTTCGCAAAAAGTCGTTCTGATTGTTCAGCAGAGCAGCGTCCTTGGGGGTCAGATTCGTTTCGGATTTCTTTTTCAGTGCGGTGATATGTGCGTTTATTTCGTTGATATTTCTTGCTTCAAGCGCAGCTTTCTTGTAGTCCTCAACTGACAAATGCGGACATCGAATATTCTTATCCTCTCGCCGCAGACCGTGCTTCAACAAAATCTGCTCCATAACGGAACGCTCGCTTTCCGCCCAAGCTGTCCGCTCATTCTCCATTCGATTGCTTGACGAAAAGCCCTGTTCACGGAGCGCACCACTCATAGAATTTTTCAGCGGCATACCACGCTGCTCTTTGTGAGCCACGGGAACGAGGTCAATATGCAAATGCGGTGTGCTCTCGTCTAAATGCATTACGGCATTGAAAACTTTTAGGTTCGGATTGCGTTGCTCAAAATCGCGCAGGTTGATTTTTGTGTAGGTAACGTTGTCGGAGGTTCGCGAGATATCTACATTATGGGCGGTGATCACTCGGTTGTTGTGGTCAAGAAAACCACTATCCACCCGGAAAGAAACAGACAGCCCTTTTGGATTTTTCTCGCCCATAAGCTTCATCTCATTTATGTTGATTTTTCATCAAATCGCTCGTTTGACCTGCTTGGGAAAATCCCCCAAACTCCTCTCAGACACCTTGCCAGTGAAACGAGGAAATTTATAAAACTGTTCAGAATGAACCGCCCGGAGAATTAAGAAAATCTCAAAATCCCGCATAATTTTTCTTTTGAGATTTGAAAGAAAAACTCATTCTGAGCGGTCGGGCTTTTCGTACATATCGTGATTAACCAGAGCCGTGTAGTAGCTGTCCATCGTAATGGGCGCATTATAAGATACGCCGCAGGCACAAATACCGTGTAATGAGTCAGCAGCTTCATAGATATCCTAACCTGCTGAACAGAGATTTCAGTGCAAGTCGCCCGAATGAGAAATGGGTAACAGATATATCTTACATTTTTACAAAGCAGGGAGTGCTGTACCTTTCGATTATTCGTGACCTTTATGATAACAGCATTGTAGCCTACAATACCGGGACAGAGCAGACAGTCAATCTTGTCCTTAATACAGTAAAAGCGGCTATGAAAAAAGAAAAAGGTCACTGGGCAGTTGCAGCTGCACAGTGACCAAGGCGCACAATATGTTTCACACGCTTATTATCGCCTGACACAATCATACAACATTTCGCCGTCAATGTCAAGACGTGGAAACCCATACGACAATGCTTTAGCTGAAAATTTTTTCTCCATTCTGAAAACTGAATGCATCTATCGCCAGAAGATTGATACTTTTAAGCAGGCGCAGCGTTTGATTGATGATTACATTTGGTTTTACAATAATGAACGCATTCAGCTAAAAACAAAACAGGCTCCTCTCGTTACCAGGAACCTGTTTGTCGCTTAATTCATGCCATAGGGACCTTTTTTTGTACTGTCTGTACAAAAGGGGCGGTTCAAAATACTTGCGAGCGACTATTTTATGAGGGATAAGGACGCACATCCGACGGCTTCAATCGCTGCTCGGTTTTCGGATGCATACTATACCGACCGCCGAGGGATATCCTGTAAAACAATTGTCCTATCCTAGGGCTATAATGGGGATTCAACAGAAAATCTCATTCATGATGGTTTGGGAAACCGGTTGTATATTACTAATGAACAAAGGGCAGCGTGTCAGTCATACCTTATTGATGCAGAACGAAACATACAGAGTGCATTTAACTACGGCAGTAAATATTCACTGCTGAGTAAGTTTTCTCACCAGATACACAAGGCTTTGAGTGCAGCACATAAAGAAGAATTGTCGGCGGTGTTCGAACAGATTAAAAATTCTCAACAGCACTACAAGGTGCTGTTAAAGGCTTCATACACTCCTTGGCTGTGGATTTTTGGCATATGACCCCTAACTCTTTGCGTATCTATGCTAAGGAGGGCGAGAATATCCGCAGCTTTGAGGAATTTGGAACGGGTGAGCAGCAAGTGTTGTTGAGGGTGGTATAACAAGGGTCATTCAGCTATCCAAAGAGGATTTGTGTACATTTTGTGTGAAATCCGGTGTTCCTGCCGATAAAACTTCGCCAGAAAACATTATCGATTTCTATAACACACGACTTTTTGCAGACCAATTAAAGAGAATGTTTGCAGAGACGATAGTACTTGTTGAGGTTGCTACAGAATTTTTTGCTTTGCCGGTATATTTGAGAAGAATTGGTTTCTCTCTGGCGAGCACGGCGTTGAAATTATCAATTGCCGAGGCAAAGATTCCATACCATTATTCTGGCGACTGTTTAACGCATATGGTTGCAACTGCTATTTTATCTTTGATGGAGATGGCAAAACAACGGAAAACACCAGAATATTCAAAGGAATAATTACTATAGATACTCGGGAAACGGCTGCAGAAAAATATGTTAAAACAAGCCAATATACGTATTTTGGAGTTGATTTTGAGAAATATTACCCGGCAAATATTACGAAATATACTTCTCTGGAACAGCAGATTGCAAAGAGGTACCATATAACTTCGAAGCCAGGTATGGCCAAGGCCATCGCACAGCATTGTGAAGAAATTCCAGATTTTATTACCGAACTCAAGGAAGAACTCGAAATAATCGAGATACTCGGATAATGAATAAAAAAACCACACAGCCGACATTGTAGTCAGTTGTGTGGTATTTTTGTTAGGCACCGCTTGAGGACGTCACTCAAAAAATATAGTTGTTTTCAATAATCCCTAAGTGAACACCCCGAAAGGCTATCCTTTTTTATTATATATCACCGCCGGTGGCTCCATAATTCCGATTTCCGAATTGAATCCATCACTCCGGGTTATTTGCGCGTATCTGTGCGCGAATGGTCTTGTGGTCGCCGGTGCAGTACTCCGGGATATTGCTGGTGCGGTAGTAGCCAATATTGGTGGATTCGCAGGAGTTTGTCGCCAGCAGTCCGGTCATGGTGCAGTAGCGCTTCTCGACAACGGACGGATCCTTGGTGAACTTCATCACCTCTGAGGTGTCCTGAATGTCTATCATGACATCGTGCCATATCTTTGCGACTGCCTTCCAGCCGTCCGCTCCGCCGATAACGCGGCTGTCATCGTAGCCTATCCACAGACCGCCGATGTATTCCGGGGTAAGACCCATGAACAGCAGGTCGGTGCCGGCGTTGGAGGTACCCGTCTTTCCGACGACTTCAACGTTCGGCAGTATCGCGTTGGGACCGGTGCCTGTGCCGCCGTTTACTACCTGATAGATCATGCGGTTGGTTATCCACGCGCTGTCGCTGTCTATCGCCTGGGTGCCGTAGTAGTCCTGCTCGAGTATAACGTTGCCCTTGCTGTCCTCTACCTTGCTGTAGAACATCGGACGGTAGTAAATTCCGCCGTTGCCGAATATCTGGTATGCCGCCGCGACTTCAACCAGCTTTGCGCCGTTTGTCAGCGCGCCGAGGCACAGCGGGGACAGCGCCACGTCCGCGTCTACCAGGGTGGTGAATCCCAGCATCTGCGTCAGCTGAGTGTACATCGACTTGGTGGTGTTCATTCTGCCGACTCTTACCGCCAGGGTATTGAGCGAGTGCTGAACGCCGTACCACGCCGGGCGGAGCGTTCCGTCGCCCCATACCTCGCCGTAGTTCTGCGGCCAGAGCTGCTTCTCGCCGTTTACGCCGATGTCTATCGCCGCGTCCGGGATAAGCGTGGAATAGGTTATGAGGTTCTTTTGTATCGCCAGGGAGTAGGTCGAGATGGGCTTCATGGTGGAGCCGGGGGATCTCGTTGCCTGGGTCGCGCGGTTGAACGTGCCGTCGCCGGGCTTCTCACCGAGGCCGCCGACTACCGCCTGGACGGTTCCGGTGTAGTCCATGACAACGAACGCGGACTGTATCAGATCCTTTTCAGGCGCAGTCGGGTCGTAATACGACAGAACCGTGTAGGGGTCGCGGTATTTTTCCTCCAGTATCTTCTGGAGCTTCATGTTTTCGTTGATGTATATCTTGTAGCCGCCGTTGTAAAGCTCGTTCTTCGCGGAGGTATAGGTTATGCCCTTCAGGTCGGCGTAATCCGTTATGACCTGGTCGATGGCTGCGTCAACGTACCAGTCCTGGGAAACGGTGTAGTCGCCGTTCCACTTGTACGCTTCGTAGGTGTCGTCCTTTACCTCCGGAACAAGGTTGTCGTCGTCTGTCTTGTCCTCCAGCGAACGCGGGTCAACATAGCCGTAAGCCATGCCGACGACCGGCTTTGCAAAGTGCACCTCTATTACATTGTTCTTGTAGTCCTCGTATTCCTTGGTGGTGATCATTCCCTGCTCGTACATACACCGCAGGGAGTAGACCTGCTGGGTCTTGCTTCGCTCCAGGTCGTAGTAGGGGGACATCTTGCCGGGGTTTCGTATCATTCCCGCCAGCACAGCCGCCTCGCCGATGTTGAGGTCAGCCGCGTCCTTGCCGAAGTAGTACTGCGAGGCCGCGCCGACCCCGTAGACCATTCCGCCGAACCAGATCTGGTTGAGGTAGCTTTCCAGAATGTCTATCTTGGTATATTTTTCCTCCAGGCTGAGGGCGCGGAAGATCTCGCGGAGCTTACGCTCCCAGCTTACTTCCTTGTCGCCGGTGAGGTTCTTTACAAGCTGCTGGGTTATCGTGGAACCGCCGCCGCTGTCGCCGTTGGAGAAGAACGCTCCGACGGTACGGTACCAGTCGACGCCCTTGTGGGTGTAGAAACGCTTGTCCTCGGAAGCCACCACTGCGTTTATGATGTTCGGGGAGATGTTCTCGTAGTCCACCCAGATACGGTTCTGCTCTGAGGCAAGGTGCTTTATCTCCACCAGGGTGCCTTCCTCGTCATAGCCGTAGATGAAGCTGGTGTACTTCATCTCAATATCGCGGAGGTTGGCGTCATAGCTGTTGTCCGCAAAGTCCAGCACATACACCGCGAGCACTGTGACCACCACGCATATCATGATCACCAGCACCAGCAGCATTGCGGAGAACGTAGTTCCCACAACGGTCATTGCGTGACCTATGTTCTTCATGGCGCGGCTGTTCTTTTTCTTCGAACGCTTTTTGGGCTGTTCTTCTTTGATCTTGATGTATTTTATCTTCTTTTTCTTGTCCATAATATCACCTTAGCTCCGTTTCCGGAGCATCCGATTCTGTCCATGTTACACATATAATATTATAGCACATATTCTAGCAAAAGTTAATACTTTTTTGAAAATTTCACCTAGTGACCGCACAATAATTCACAATCAGGCAAAAAGCGTCTAATAAAATCAATATACAGCGGTATCTGCCGCATTGGAAACCACAGAAATTTCCAGGCGGTGCGGCAGGCAGATTATCGGAACGACTCCCCGGGAAATTCCGCCGGTCTGTACGCACACCTTGTCGGGGCAGTCGGCGGAGGTCACGCGAACCTCCCCGCCGGAGACCTGTATCGTGTTGCTGCCGTATTCGGTTTCAAGCGTGAATTCCTCGTCCTCGTCCAGCGGGAGGGTGCGGACAAGCTTTCCGTCAACGCGTATTTCGGCAGCGGGATTTTCCGCCGGAGCGTCCTTCATTGCGGCGAAAACCGCTATCCCGCCCGCAGCGAGAAGTGCAAACACCGCCGCAGGAATTATGTATTTTTTCATTTTTCCACCGGATAAAAATATCGGGGAGGAAAACCCTCCCCGATAGATAACTAATTCAAATCAACTGAGTAACGAATCCAGCTTCCAGAAGCCGTTTTCCTTTACGAACTTCACATTTACCGAGCGGTACGCTGTTCTTCCGGAGAAAACCCCCGCCTTGACGTAAAGCACGCCGCTGGCTGTGGAGCTGTTTTCCGAAGAGATGACCAGCGCGGTATCCCGCGCGTTGATCGCCGTAAGACCGCCGTTTGTGTAGCGCAGCGCGCCGTACTCCGCGATATCGCACCTTGCGAGCAGTGTTTTTGAAGCAGCGGCGGAGTAGTACACGGATAGACTTTCAGAAGCGGTTTCTGGCTTGGTAATGCCGTTTTCGCGCAGCGTGCTGAGCGCAAGCGCATTGTTAAGCCCTATCGCGCCGTTTGTGATATTGCGCAGCTCTGCGGAAGCGCTGTCGGAAATCTCACTGAACGTCAGCATGGAGCTGCGGTTCAGCGAATTGTAGCTGCTTGCGGAAATGCGAACCATACCGCCGCTTACAGAAGCCGCATACTTAGCGGAGAAGCTCCGCTTGTATTCTACCGCCGCCATTGCAGAGATACCGCCGTTTGCGGATATACTGCCGTTCGATACGGTGTAGCAGACGCCGCCGTTTATGAAGCTGTGGCGGCTTGCGCCGAAGGTAACGCTTCCGTCCGGGGAATCCAGACTGATAAGCTTTTCAGTCTGCGGGTCGAAGATCTTTACAGAGCCGTCAGAAAGCGTGAATACCGCATGGGTGAAAGCGTAGTTGCGGTTCATCTCGGGAATCTCGCTGAAGCTGGTAACAGTACGCTGCGAGCCGGAATATACGTCCACGGCTGTCAGCGCTGCCGCGCCGCTGGAGCTGTTCAGCAGATATAATGTGCTGCCGTTCATTGCGACAGTGGAGATCTTGGTTTCAGACTTGAACGGCGTGCCGATATAGTCGCAGGAGCCGCTGTTATCCACCGCCAGCACGGAAATATAATACATACCGTCCTCGCGGATATTCAGCGTAAGAAGCCCGCTTTCCGCGTTGTAGGAGGCGCTGGAAAGCACTCCGGACATAACGCTGTCCTCGGTGTGTAGGTCGGTTATGGTTTCGTTTTCTGCGTCAACGAAGAGCGTTCTGCCGCGCGTGCCGTAGTCGCTCATGCCGGTGAGCATCATCTTGCCGCCGTTTTCAGCGACCCAGACCACCTTCGGCTCCTCCAGGTACTCGGAGCACAGGTGTTCCTCGCGCCTGTCAGAGTACTTGTAAAGCTCGATATAGCTTCCGTTGCGGACATACATCACGTTATCCGTCAGGAAGAACGCGTTGTCGCCGCTGATATAGGTATTGTGGGTTTCCGCCGTTACCTCTGTCGGGAGTGTGACCCCGGCGGGAAGCTGGGGCTCTGCGGGAGTGAGCGTCTCGTCCGGTATTACCGCTTCGTCAGTGGGAACGGTTTCTTCGGGGACAGAGGTATCCTCTGCCGGGACGTTTTCCTCGGGAGGCGTGGTCGGCTCGGTATTAGTGGTCGTATCCGCAGGCGTGGACGTATCGGACGGCTCTGTGGTGCTGCCGGGAGCTGTCACCTCGGCTGTGGGAACGTCCGCAGGTGTTGTGACCTCTGCTGGAGGAACTGTAACCTCCGGCGCAGCGACCTCGCTAGTGGGCGCGCCGTTCAGTCCCGGCTCGTTATCCGGGGCGGGAGCCTCGGCGGTCACAGGGTCGGAGTCGTCCGTTGCGGATTCCTCGGTAAATTCCGGCTCGGCGGTGCCGTCCATTTCCTCGGTGGAGGAGGGTATCTCAACAGTGCCGTCGCTTTCGGAGGTAGCACCGTTGTCAGATGGCTCGGCGGTAGAAGCCGCGCCGTCCTTATCCGGGGTCACGGGAGCGGTATTTGTTATCGGGGCGGAAACATCGGGCTGTGCGGGAATGACGATCTCTTCGGTGTTGACCTCTTCGGGGTTTACCGGGGAAGCGTTATCGAAATCGCTCTGCTGCATGGTCTCAACCAGGAACACAGCCGGGTCGCTCTGGAGCTTCGCCGCCGTATCGCCGGAGCAGTAGACCGCCGCGCCGGTTATCTGCGCGGAGCCGCCGGAGAACACGCTTTCGATCTCTTTTACGTCAGAAATGCGGGAGCCGTCTGCAAGATACAGCATCTTTACAGGCACGGAGCCTTCCGTGAACTCCGTGAGCACCGCCCTTGCCTCGGCTGGAGACATGGGGGCGGAGAAGGTCACAAGGAAATCCTTGGATTCAGTGCTGCCGCGTTCAAGCTCAAGCTGTTCAAGCGCCTGGGTGAGCCGGTCGCTGGCGGAAAGCTGGGTCAGACCGGAGTCCTGAATGGTGACGCCGCCCCTGCCGCCGAGGTTTACTGCAGCGATGGTGCCGACAGTCACAACGCAGGCAGCCGCAGCCGCCGTCATGCCGATGTACATGGGCTGGAGCTTCTGCCGCTTTGCACCGCGCTTTGCGTTCTCGCGTATCTTTTCGGCGTCGAACGTGTATTCGCTCATGAGCTGTTTGTAGAATTCATTTTTGTTCATACGGCAGACCTCCTTTCATGTAGCGCTTGCGCTTTTTAATTAATATAGTATATGCAGTCCGGCATTAAATACCGAACTTTTTCTTCTGCTTTTCAATGGTGCGGTAGAGCTTGGTTTTGACCGTTGCGGTCTTGAGCCCCAGCTTATCCGCGACCTCATCCAGCTTCATATCGCAGACGAAGTGGAGATAGAATATCTTTCCGACGGTCTCGTCGCCGGACATGATATCATCGAATATCTGTTTTGCGAGTATCTTGTCCGCCATGACGTCCTCCAGGAGCTTCTGGTCCCGGGACATCTCGGCCTCTATGGCGGCGGACTGCTCCTCGTCAAACTCAGACAGAATGACGTCGCGTTCCTTTCTCCTCATAAATCCGGAAAAGATAGTGCGGCACTCAAACTTTGCGATGTTTATAAGGAACGCCTCCGGGGAATCGATATCAGCGAACCCCTTGTCGGATATCCTTTTGTAAAAGCGGGTGTAGACGTTCTGGATAATATCCTCACAATCCTGAAAGCGGGCTGCGTGGCTTGCCACAAATCTGGAAACTGAGCCGAAGGTTTCGGCATATACGGCGTCAAAGTAGCTGTCTAAGTCTGGATTCCCCACGCAGTGCTCACCTCGCTTACTGCCTGCAATACTGAAGTCAAATCAACCTTGAAAAAAGTTTCAGCATTTCAGCAAAATTTTATACATTTTTTCTTCCGGAATACGCAACTGGTAGTAGCTTTTTGGTGCAGTGCCACAAAATGACAATATCCAAAGAAAATCATACCATTTTATTATACACCTAAGCGGTTGATTTGTCAATCGGTGTCAGATGATTTAAATGCGCCTGGGGTTCGCCATATCCGGAAAAATTCCCCCTCTGCAAAACAGAGGAGGAACATTCAAGGATTCGCTGAACCGCCGGGGCAGCAGCCGTCAGCCGCCATTCAGTGAGATCTCGCCGCCGCCTATCGTAACGGAAACAAGTTCGGCGGGGTTTATCGGCTTATCAAAGAGAACGGTGAAGAATTCCCGGTCTCCGCCGTATTCCGAAGCGCTGGATATCTGGTAGTTCCTGACAACTGCACCGTCCGCGAATTTACAGATAAGCGGGTCGGTATCTCCCTCCAGCTTTCCGGTTTTGCCGCCGCGCACCGCATACCACTGAATGCTCAGCGGAGTTACCGCCACTTCGTCAAGATGATATTCGTAGTTGTCGATGGCGATATCCGCACCGGGAGATACCGAAACGATTTCCGTATTCATGAAGTCCAGCGGGAATGACAGCGTGACGGGCTGCTCAAGCTCTATCTCCAGCCGCGAAGCTCCGTCATGTATCGCGACCGTGCCGAATTCCAGCTCCATAACGCTGTCCCTGGTAAGAAAGCCGTTCTGGCAGGAATACACGCTGGTGTACGAAACTGCGCCGCTGGTATTGTCCTTAGTTCCGTAGCCCGTGGCAAGATTACAGCCGGCAGGGTTTTCACTGAGTCCAAGCTCCCACCAGAGCGATTTTTCGCTGTACCCAAATTTGTTGTGATATTCGTCCAGCGCCCTTTCATTTAAGGACAGGTCGTACATCACCATGACCGTGTTTCTGTCGGCGGCAGCCCCCGTGAAAGTGACCGTGCCGCAGCCGAGATCCACGGTTTTGTTGAGGCTTATCCCCATCTGCGACAAATCGGCGGCTGAGGTCTGGTTTTCTACGTCAGTATCAACGTACCCCTGGGCCTCCGAGGATATCCGCGAGTAGAAGCCCTCAAACAGCTTTGAGAAGTCCCACCCGCAGGAAGCCCCCGCCGCAGTGGCTCCCACGGCAAGCGCCGCAGCCGCCGCGAAAACCGCCGTTCTGCGGAAGGAGCGCCTTTTCACCGGCGGTTCTGCGCGGGCGGGAATGGTTCCGGGTTCGCCGGAAAGCACCAGTTTTATCATCTCATCATCGGTTCTGGGCGGAGTTATTCTGTCGAAAAGCGTTTTGTATTTCATAACTGTTCCTCCTCTGTCAATAGCTGCTTCAGCCGCCTGCGCCCCCGGGACAGCCGCGAAGTCACCGCAGTAACGCTGATACCCAGTATCCCCGCGATATCCTTTGCGGAGTACCCCTCGTAATAGAAAAGGTGTATCACCGCCGCGTATTCCGGCGGGAGCCTTTTTATCAGCGGCACAAGCTCGCTTTCGGCTGCCGGGTCGGCAGAAGCTCCCGCAATGCCGCAGGGCAGCTCCATCGGCTCGGCGTGAGTTTTGCGGTATTTCAGCAGGTTTTTTGAGAGATTTATGACCACGCGGATAAGCCAGCGCCTGCAATCCTCGTCTGTCGGGAATTCCCCGGGATACTTCATCAGCCGTATGAACGAATCCTGGCACACATCCTCGGCGTCCGCAGCGCTTCTGAGGTAGCTGAACGCCAGACGGTACAGCGTTGTGTGAAACATACGGACGTATTTCTCCACGTCATGATCTGTCATGTTCTCCCTCCCTTTCATGGATCTGAAGGACGTCTTTCAATAATATAACAAAACTGCGCCGGGATTTGTCACCGGTCGCAACGCTTTTCCGGGCAAAATTTCGTACAGTAAGCCCCTCCGCAGGCTTCACACCGCAGAGGGGCTGTAATATCAGGATCTGGAATCAGATTTGATCAGCTTCAGCTCTTCGTCCGGGACAACTCTCACGCCGGTGAGCTCGCCTATGCCGTCGCTGACTTCGGTGCGCACGGCGCTGAGCGCCACGGTGCCCTTATGGTCAATGTACCACATGACCTCCGTTGTGCCTCCTTCATCAGTGGAATAGCTGTCAACGACATCGTCAAAGAACCGCACGGGCTCGCCTTTGTAATACAGCCTGCTGTCCTCGTACTTCAGGTCGTACTGCTCATACTTGCTGTAAAATTCGGCAAATTCCTCGTCCGTCATATTGCTGTCTTGGGTTGAGTTGACGGAATCGTCAGAAGAAGGCACAGTCTCATCGTCCTCAACGATGTAATATACCTCTTCTGTGACGGACTCGCCCTGCCTTGCAGGCTCCACGACGTCCTGTCCTTCCTGCTCATCCCATGAGATGATCTGATGATATGCCTCGTCTGTGCCTGCCTGACCGCCGTTGTCCTCCATCAGGATGTCGGTGCCGTCAGGCGATTCGGTAATGATCAAATTATCGCTTCCGTTCACGGATTTTGAGATACGCGTGCCGTTTTTGATATCTTCAAGGTTCTGCTCGTACAGCGCGATAGTCTCGTCTGCTACCTCCTGGGTCCAGATGAAATCCCCACGATCCTGCGTCCAGCCGGACGCGCCCTGCTTTACAAGCTCCGCGATCTCCTGCTTTTGCTGCTCCAGCCATGCCTTGTATTCGTCGTATGTCCACCACTCAACATCGACCTCGTCAACGCTTTCGGAGGCTGTGTAATAAACGGCTTCCGGCTCATTTGCGGGAGCCGCCTCCTGTGCGGGTTTATCGGAATTCACTGCCGCGAATGCGGTGGTAGTCCCTGCGATAAGGCACGCAGAAACGATGATTCCGGCAAGCGTAGTTTTCTTGAATTTCATAATAGCTTCTATCCTTTCTCGGACGCCATTCCTGCCGAATGAGACTCCGGTGGGAATACTGCGCCTTTCTTCCAGCCTGATGAGCGCCATTGCGTAGTCCTCGCGCTTACAGCCGAGCTGTTTAAGCACTGCTTCATCGCAGGAAAGCTCGATATCCCGCCCCGCCAGCGACAGCATAGCCCACGCCAGCGGGTTGAACCAGTGCACGCACACGGCGGCGGTCAGGACCAGCTTGAACAGCACGTCGAACCTGCGGATATGCACCAGTTCATGCGCCAGCGCGAACCGCATTTCTTCGCTGTCTGCGGGCAGGTCTTTCGGGAGGATTATCACCGGATCTATCACGCCGTAGGTCAGCGGAGAGGTCACCCGGTCGCTCACCTTTACGGTTATTTTCCGGCGGAGCTTTTCCGCGGATATCCGGGAATTTATTTCCGTATTTTCGAGCGGCAGAGCCGTGGAAAGCTCCCGGCGGCTGCGCAGGTGAATGGCGGTCATTATCCCCAGCGAGAGTATCGCTCCGCCCGCCCAGACGATTTCAAAAATCGTTTCGCGGTCTGGCGCGCCGCTTGTTTTCGGGGCGGTTTTTGGGGAGCCCGGCGGCGTGAATTCACGCACTATGGCGTTTTCAGGCTGTGTGTTTTCGTGTGGAATATTAACGGAAAAGGAAAGCGGGACAAGCATCCTCAGCGCCGCGGCCGCCCATAGTATCACAAACAGCCGTTTAGGCAGCCTGTGGATGAACAGCGACCTTATCACGATTATCGCCGCGATAATGACGGATGCCGAGAGGGTCATGCTGAGCAGGGTAGTCATTTCAGCTCCTCCACCAGCTTTTTCAGGCTCTGTATCTCCCCGGCGGTGAGCCGCTTTGAGCCCAGCAGAGCTGCTATCAGCTTATCAGACGAGCCGTCGTACATCTTGTCGATAAGCTCGTTGGTCTCCGCCTCCTGCACTTCCTTCCGGGAAATGAGCGCCCGGCAGACGAAGCCCGGCTCCGACCTGCCCGCCGCTCCCTTGTCTATGCATTTCTTTATCACGGTGTAGGTGGTGGTCTTGCTCCAGCCGACCTGCGCGTTCAGCTTTTCCGCAATTGATTTCGCGGAGGTATCGCCCTCCTTCCAAAGTATGTCCATAACTTTCAGTTCAGAGTCAAACAGTTTGATTTCCATGGTTCTGAGTTCCTTTCTATTGCAATAGAATGTGATCACGATATTATTCTACTGCAATAGAAAGGATTTGTCAAGTACTCCGGAATATTTTTCATCATTCTATCACAATAGAACAAGCTGGAAATAACTTATCCGGCGCCCGAAACCGCCGGATAAGTTATTTTAGTAATGCTTCGAATATGTTAGCGTATCATTGTCAGCCCGGATATCTTCAAGAGAATAACCGCACTTTTCATAAAGGCTTCTGGCAGGCAGGTTATCCCGCGTCGTATGTATTCTGACGCACGACTTACCTACATTCCGCAGGAATTCCTCGGCAAACAGCACGGCATAGGTGCCTGCTCCCTTTCGCTGAAAAGACGGCGCCACAGCGAGCATTGATATCCAGCCTGTTTCGTCGCCGCTTTCAAGCCCGTTTACTTTTAGGTAGGCGCACGGAACAGCGCCCTTGCAGATAAGAAAGTGCTTTTCGTCCGGGTCGTTCGCCGAAAGCAGGCCGCACCATTCTCTGTACGGAATCGTCCTGCTGTGGAGCGCTTCTGCATTGCTGCCGAAAATTGCCGCTATGTATTGCGCGGCGGTTTTGTCGCGGGCTTCGGTAACATTAAAAGTAGGAAGCGCCTTTTCAAACATCAATTGCCCATAGTTTATAAGATTGTTGAAGCCCTGATATGGGCGCTCGCTAAATCCCGCCTTTGCCTGTAAATCAAGCGATACCGTATTCTCAGGCTCAACATAGCACCTTAGCGTACCGCACCATTTATCGCACAGGACGCGCTCGGTAAACTCCAGCATTTTCATTGCAATATGCCTGCGGCGGTATTCGGGAACAACGAACAGGTCGCCGTAATACCACAGACTTTTGTCCTCGCTGTTTTGCAGGCAGAATAATCTTCCCACCACATCGCCTGCCTCGTTCTGCGCAATGACATTGAAGCAGTCGGTTTCCGTCTTTCCGCTGAATGCAAAATGTACGATTCCATCGTACTGTTCGGGGGCGTTCCATAGCGCCTGCGCTATTTTTTGAGCGGCTTCCAAGTCGATAAATTCTCTTACCGAAAAAGAAATCGCTTCGTCCGGAATTGCCTTTTCGTATATCCGCTGACCGTTTTCGGGGCTTATTTCGCCTGTTCCAATGAAGCCCATAGCTTCCCAGAACGGTTTTCCCGTGACGGGGTCGGCGGTGAGGTACATTCTCCTTGCACCGTCTTTTCTGAACATAGCCTGCAAATGCAGGAACATTTCCCTGCCGCAGCCTTTTCCTCTGCACTCGGGAATGACGTAGAACTCCACTATGCAGCCCCAGCCCTCTTTTGTGAAGCCCTTATCGCCCGGGAGGTCAATCCTGCCAAAAAAGAAACCTGCGACAGTCCCGCCAGAATAGCACAAGTTGAGATACTTGCCGCGCTCAGACTGCTTTTCGATTATCCTGTCCGTCCATTTTCTAAGCATTTCGGGGTCGGTGGTGCGGTTCTGGTGCTCGTCGAGTTCCTTTGCATACTGCTGCATCAGGCGGTGAAATTCGCTGCGGTTTTCTTCGGTAATGCCGGTAAAATTCAAATCGCTCATACATTCTCCTTAATAACAAAAAAGCGTCCCCATAACGGGAACACTTGAATTTCACCATTCGATTTACCGTGATGTTAAGCGCACAGGTGTGAATGATATATTCCCGCTATGGTTTGTGGTTGTTTTCATATCATTCACCTGCCTTTCAAAGTAGTTACATTATATCATTATTTCTCCCGTATGTCAAGCCATTTATTTGCTGGAGTTTACCCCCCCGAATCTTTATTGCAGCAAAACGCTTGACTTTTGATATATAATTATAGTATAATAAAATAAAACCGCAGCACAGTATCTGAACGCAGCCGCAGAATATGGGGTGATATCATGCTGATAAAAGTCGGGAACTTTGAGTTCACCGAGGTGTGGGACGGCGTTCTGTACAAGAAGCTCTCCAACTACCCGCAGGTGACGGACTGGGAGATGAGAACGCTCATTGAGTTTATCGAGTACGAGAACAGCCACGGAAGAAGCTGCGCCATTGAATGTGAGGACGAACGTCTGCTGGGATCGATAAACTCAAAGCTCAGGGATAGGGAAAAATACAAGGCTGTGCCGCGCCCGGAGCTTCTGACGGAATGTACAGCCTGTCCGTATGAAAGGGGCTGTCTGACCGATTTCGTCTGCCATACCACCTCGCCCGAAAACGCCGTCAGCATATTCGACAGCGGAAAGCTGCTTTCAGCGCTGAATGTAAGGAAAATCCCGGTCGGGGAGCTTATGAGGGAATCCAGAAACGCCGCCAACGATCCCGCCGACTATTTCGAATACATCATGTTCGCCTGGGGAAATTGTCAGGCGGGCGACCGACTGGTCATGGAGCGAAAGCTGGGACGTTTCCCGACAGAGCAGGATTTAAGCGCTGATTTTGAGCCGGGAATAAGGTTTTACTTCAGGTATGATGAATTTATACGCCACCCCGGCGCAGTAAACGACGGCGTTCTTCCCATGAAGGTAAAGGACGAAATCGTTCTTGCCGACTGGGTTTATAAAATAGTGGTTCCCGCAAAGCTGGCTGATTCAGTCAGAACGCATATACCTGATAACTTACAGAACAGGATCATGTATATCAAGAATGACTGCAATGATATCTGGGACTGGTCGGAAAAGGTTTATCAGGCAGTCAAGAGAAGCTGACGCAATGAGAATGAGGTAACGGTCATGTATGATTTTTCAGTTATAATCCCCGCCCACAATGAAGAAAAGTATATCGGAAAGTGCCTGAACGCAATTCAGAGCGCCGCTGAAAGGGTGAAACCTCTCAGCACCGAGATCATCGTTGTCGCCAACCGCTGCACCGACAGAACCGCTGAAATAGCAAGGCAGCACGGCGCTGACATCCTGGAGAACGAGGACAGATCCATCAGCGCGATCAGGAACCACGGCGTTAATTCTGCCGGGGGGAAAATTATTGTTACGATAGACGCGGATAGCTGCATGACCGACAATTCGCTGCTGGAGATACGGCGAATGCTTGAATGCGGGAAATATGTCGGCGGCGGAGCCGTGTCCAGATTCGACAGAATGTCCATTGGTATTGCCTTTTCCGCCATGTATGTCGCCGCCAACTTAGCCCCGGCTATGATAAAGAATAAAACTGCGCTGTCCGGAGGAATGTTCTGGTTTTATAAAGCGGACTTTGACGCAATAGGCGGATTTGACGAAAGCCTTGTCAGCGTTGAAGACCTTGATTTTGCAATAAGGCTGAACAGACTCGGGGTGAGCAGAGGGCAGAAATATGCGACCCTGAAAAAAGCGTACATAATAACCTCCAGCCGGAAGTTCGATGAATTCGGAGATTGGTACCTTATAAAGAACCGCAAGCTCACCAAGCGGATCTTCACTGGCACAGACAGGGAAGCGGCGGACAAATTCTATTATGACGTCCGGTGAGGGAGATTTGAATTAGCTGAGTTCTGGCTGTTTCTTATTGCGATTCTGCTTAATGGCGCGTTAATATACATGATAATATGTGCGATGGTAAAATCAGTGATTGCCGTTTTGCAAAAATGACCGCTAACTATGAGCGAGAGCAGAACGACTTTGAGGAACAAGTTGCTGTTTTGCGTAAGACTATCGCAGCGGCTAAAGGACAGCGTATCAATGTCGATTCATTCCTTGCACAGGTCAAAAAGTACACGGAAGTCAAAGAGCTGGACGCTTAAATAATCCGTAATCTAGTAAAGCGCATCGATGTATTCACACCGGAAAAAGTGCCTGGTACAAGGACAAAAAAGCAGACCGTTCTAATTCATTGGAACTTCATCGCAGCAG
The DNA here is from genome assembly GCA_934448295.1 of uncultured Oscillospiraceae bacterium. Taxonomy (GTDB): domain Bacteria; phylum Bacillota; class Clostridia; order Oscillospirales; family Ruminococcaceae; genus CAG-115. The sequence continues at coordinate 69,674 of CAKSEY010000014.1, read as the reverse complement.
TTGAACTGTTTGAAGAACAGAAAATATCGGCATGGCTGGATTTACCAGCTATGCCGATATTTTTCAAAGTTATTTAATTCCTATGTGAGGCAGTCTGTCGGCTCTCATTTTTTGATGTGTTTCACTTTGTAAACAGTATCTTCTTAAGATCCATATCCGAACTGAACGTTACCGCGTTGAACATGAACATGGTCTGCTGATACTCGCCGAGGTCGATGAAGCGGTTAAGGTCCGTGTTGATGTACCGCATATCCACCATGGTTATCTTGCTGTAATGCTTCGAGAGGAACGGCGCAAGGCTGTGCGCGTAGCTGTCCTTTACCAGCAGGAGGTTCCTGCCGTTGTCAACGTCCGTTTCGATGGTGACTATCGGCGAGTTGCTTCCAGTGAAGCTGGAGTATTTGTCCTTCACGTCAAGGAAGCTGCGGACGTACAGGCTGTCGTACTCCGTGGTCTTTGTGCCGTCGAACACCGTCATCTTCACCTTCGGCTCGCCGGAGGCAAGGTGGTAGTAATCTATGCTGTCCGGGGTGATGGAGTTGTCCAGCGTCTTTGAGTACAGCGTCCCCCGGAAGGAGCTGCTCGCCGTCTCAATGTTGAAGCTGTCAAGGCTGTACGCGCTGTAACCCAGCGTTTTTGCCGCCGCGCAGTACGCGTAGTACGCCCCGAGGCTCGTCCAGTGGTGGTCGGTGCGGTAAAACACATAGTCCGAGGAATGTCCGCTCAGGAAGCTCAGGCTGTCTATCGTGGTGATCCCCTGCATCTTCTTGTAGCAGTCGTCTATGAATGTCTTTTCGCTGAGGTACCCGCCGTAGGACGGCATTTTCGCGCTGAATATCTCCTGCGCCGTGGGCGCCAGCATAAGGCTGCACTGCATATCCGGGTGAGCCTCCGCGAAACGGTTCATCGCGTTGAGACTGGCGTTCACCGTTTCCTCGTCGTAGTCCTTGAACACCTGTATCATCTGGTTGTCCAGGGTGTAAACGCCGTTTATCTCCTTCTTCCCTGCGAGGGTCTCCATCTCGTTCTTGGCGCGTACCCATTCCTCGCGCCCGACCAGATGGTCGGAGAAATACGTCTCCACCTTGTCCATCCAGCTATCCTCGGTGCGGGTGGTGATGAAGTCCCAGCGGATAGCGTCCAGCACGTCCGCGAGGTTCTCCGCCTTGTCCATCTTCGTGTGGTTCACAAGGTCGGGGAACTTCGCAAGGCTGCGGTTCTCGTTCTCGCTGCGCTCCTGCTTCGGGAGGACTGCGGTGGCTATCGGTATCGACAGCGTTACCACGGAGAACAGCGCTATCATCAGCTTCGCCGGAGTCATTCTGAAGCCCTTTTTCTTTTGGTCTGCCATTGTTCTCCCTCCTTAGAAGTTAAAGTACAGGAACGGATTGTAGGTCGCGGTGGAAAGGTACGCGATGGAAGCCAGCATTATGACCGTGTTCACCACCGGGAACCCATACTGGACCCATACCGGCGCCTTTTTGCGGATATACTCCGTGATGGTCTTGAGCACGTCGGAGCTTCCGAAAATGCATATCGCAAAAATAAGCCCATAGTTCACGATATAGTTGGTCGCGGCGTTGTCCATGAATGCTCCGTTTCCGCCGAACATCGCCGAGATATACGTCCACACCTGCGAGAACACGTCACCGAAGCCCACCGTGCCCGGAGCCACAGCGTCGAACAGCACCCAGCCGAACACCACCATGACAAAGGTGTACAGCCAGCTGAAGAACGCGGGTATCTTCTCCAGCACTTTCCCGAGGAACAGCCGCTCTATAACTATGAGTATACCGAAATAGGTTCCCCACAGCATGAAATTCCAGCTTGCGCCGTGCCAGATACCGGTTATCGTCCACACCACCAAAAGGTTGATTATTGTGCGGGGAAGCCCCTTGCGGCTACCTCCCATGGGAAAGTAGATGTAGCTCTTGAACCAGTCGCCCAGGGTGATGTGCCAGCGCCGCCAGAACTCCGCAACGCTGTGGCTCATATACGGATAGTTGAAATTCTCCGGGAAGGTGAATCCCATCATCTTGCCGAGACCGATAGCCATATCCGAATAGCCGCTGAAATCAAAGTATATCTGGAACGTGAACGCGAGTATCCCGAGCCATGCCGTCACCGCCGAGATACTGCCGTAATCCAGCGCCTTTATCTCAGTCCACAGCAGACCTATGTTGTTCGCGATAAGCACCTTCTTGCCCAGACCCACGATGAAGCGCGAGATACCGTCCCCGACCATCTTTTCGGTGATGGTGCGGCTGTCTATCTCGTTCTGGATATCCTCATAGCGCACGATGGGGCCCGCCACTATCTGCGGGAACAGCGTAACGAACGCCATGAAGCTTGCCGGGTTCTTCTGTACCTTTATCTGCCGGCGGTAGAGGTCGATGGTGTAGCTCATGGACTGGAACGTGAAGAAGCTTATCCCGATGGGAAGCGGCAGGTTCGGGTTGGGTATTGCAAGCCCGAAAGCCGCGTTCAGCGACTCGATGATGAACCCGAGGTACTTGAACGTCCCCAGAAGCCCGATGTTCATGCACAGCGACACGATAAGCGCCGCCGTGCGCACCTTCGGCTTTTTGTCATTCGCGTGAATGACCCGCCCCGCCGTGTAGTCGATGAACGTTGAAAGTATCATCACCAGCACATAGACGGGCTCGCCCCATGCGTAGAAAACAAGTCCGCTGACGAGTATCACAACGTTCTTTGCCTTCTGCGGCACGAGGTAGTATAGTATCAGCGTTATCGGTAGAAACGCAAACAAAAAAGTCAGACTGGAAAAAACCATATACTCTCCCCTGTCGTATCAATCCGTATCTTCAATAAGTGTAATGCCGCATTCCCCGGCGGTTTTTATGAACTCCTCCCGGGAGAACATCCTGTTGGCGACCTCCAGCAGGAGTTTCACTGAAAGAAGCTCCGGAAGCCCCAGCCGCCGCTGTAATTCCCGCCGCATTTCTGCGGAATTCTCCCCGCCGATGAGCCCCAGCTCCATTAAATCGGCGCGGGTCAGCGGCTCCCCCCGGGGTACTGCGGGCTCCCCATCGACTACCGCCCCGGCGCGCTTTAAAGCCTCTATAAGAAGCTCGTCCGGTATGCCCTCAACGCCGAGCTTCCCCTGCTTCGAGGGCTGAGCCTTGCGGCGCTCCTTGCCGTAAATATCCGGAGTGACGGCGTTGAGCACCTCCCCCTGCTTCACGACGCTGCGCAGGAACGAGCGTATCTGGAACCCCGCGCTGTCGCTGTCCGTGAGAATGATTATGCCCGTTTTTGCCGCCAGCGCCTTTATAAGCTCCTGCTTCTCCTTATCCTTGTAGATGGAAAAGCCGTTGGTGCAGATAATCACCGCGTCCACGATGTTGGAGAGCCGTATCTTGTCGTACCTGCCCTCCGTTATTATTGCCTGTTTTATCCTTAACATACTCACCTCTGGCTGGCGGAGGTCATCTCAATGACCGCGCGCTCCAACAGGGTCTGACGGTTCATCTTTGAGGAGTTCAGCAGGAGATTCGTGCGGAAAAGCACCTCCAGGCAGGTTTTGATGTAATCCTCGGAGACGCGCCGCGCCGGGGTGAACGTCTGCTCGAAATAGTACGCCCTGCCGCCGAAATACTGGAACTCCTTCGAAGCCGTGCGCGGGGGCTTTCCCGCCTTTATCGCGAGCTTCGCCCGGTAGTAGTCCACGAACGCACCCGACAGAGAGGACAGTATTATCACCGGATCGGTCTGCTGGGTGAACAGGTCGTCCATCAGCCGCAGAGCCCCGGCGGTCTTTCGCGCGAGGATAAGGTCAGCAAGCGCGAACGTGCTTGCGTCTATCATGCGCGGCGTGAGGGAGTCTATCGCCTCCCGGGTTATCTCGCCGCTCTGCTGGAAGCTGCACAGCTTCTCCACCTCGTTCTGTATCAGCGTGAGGCTCCTGCCGCAAAGCTCAGAAAGGTGCCGCGCGTTCTCCGGCGAGAGGGTGCAGCCGCTCTTTGCGGCTTTCTTCACCGCCATCGCGGCGGTCTTTTCCACCGGCAGGAACGAGAAGCGGCAGACTGCGCCGCACTTCTCGATGGTCTGTATCAGCTTCTTGGTCTTAGCCTTGGGCTTCTTGTCGTCCACCTCAACGCCGGTCATGGCGACGACCAGCACGGTGGTGTCCGGGAGCTGCTCTATCAGCGAAATGAGCCGCTTGGACTGGTCGTTGTCGAGGGCTTCCGCGTCGATATCCGTTATGCGGACGCACTTGCACTCCGCGAAAAACGGCATGCTTTCCGCGAAATCGGACAGCGCCTCCACGTCCGGAGCGCCGCGCAGTTTCAGCAGATTCAGCCCGTCCCCGGTATCCGCCCCGGCAAGCTTCGCTATTCTCTCAGCGTAAACCCCGGTGAGGAAAACCTCCTCGCCGTACAAAAAATACGCCCTGCGGAGCTTCCCCGCCTTGAGCTCGGCGCTGAGCCGGGTCTCCGGCGTGAGGGTGAATGTCTCCTTAGCCATTATGCCATTTCGGTGGCGAGCTTCCTGCCGCCGAGAATGTGGAAGTGCAGGTGGCGCACGGTCTGTCCGCCGTCCGCGCCGATATTGCTGACTACGCGGTAGCCGCCCGTCAGTCCCTCTTCCTTAGCGATTATCGGGATTATCTCGAAAATATGGGAAACTATCGCGCTGTTTTCGGGGGTTATCTCGTCAACTCCCGCGATGTGCGTCTTGGGGATAACAAGAATATGGGTGGGAGCCATAGGCGCTATATCGCGGAAAGCAAGCACCTGGTCGTCCTCGTAAACCTTTGTTGAGGGGATCTCCCCGGCGATAATTTTGCAGAATAAGCAGTCGTTCATTTTGTGTTCCTCCTGTTATTAAAACTTGATTTGTGGATAAAAGGTTGCATTATTTTTTGTGCACCTGCGGTGAGCTTTTTTAGGGAAAGGTTCACATAGAAGCCCTTTCGCAGGAGCCTATATTAACAACAAATTTACATTCCAGTATTACCAAAATGCCGTTTCCCCTGAAAACCAAGGAAAACGACATTTCACCCTAGATTTTAAGACCGGGGGAAACTGCCCCGCAGTCAGCAAATTACTTGATATACTTCGCAGCGATGTCAGCCGCAGCAGCCAGCGCGTCCTTTATCCTGGAAGCGTCCGGGATTCCCGCCATAGCCTGGTCGGGCTTTCCGCCGCCCTTGCCGCCTGCTACCGCCGCTATCTCGCGGACGAGAGTCCCGGCGTTCGCGCCCTTTGCCACAGCGCTCTTGGAGCACTTGCAGAGAATGCTGCTCTTGCCGTCTGCGGTGCCTGCAAGCACTGCAACGAAGCAGTCGAACTTGTCCGCCAGCGAATCGCCTATCTTGCGGAGACCGTCGGCGCCGGTGCCCTCCAGCGCGGCGGTGACTATCTTCACGCCGTTTACCTCGGGGCAGCCTGCGCCCAGGTCGCCGAGCTGTGCGTTAGCCGCAGCCTGAGCCATGCTCTCTATCTTCTTGTCCTTCTCGCGGAGCTCGTTCATCACACCCTCGCAGCGGTGGATAAGCTCGTTCTGGTTGGATATCTTCAGGATATCGCAGGACTTCGCCAGGGTCTCCTTCATGGAGTTCAGCAGGTTCAGCACGTTCATGCCGGTCACGGCTTCGATACGTCTTACGCCGCTTGCTACGGAGCTCTCGGATACTATCTTGAACAGACCGGCCTCTGAGGAATTCTTAAGGTGTGTGCCGCCGCAGAACTCGGTGGAATAATCGCCCACGGAAACCACGCGGACAACGTCGCCGTACTTCTCGCCGAACAGCGCCATCGCGCCCTTCTTCTTCGCTTCCTCGATGGGGAGTTCCTCGGTGACTACCGGAACGGCCTCCATGATGACCTTGTTTACATACTCCTCGACTTTTGCCAGCTCCTCGGGCGTTACCGCGCTGAAATGGCTGAAGTCGAAACGGCACTGATACGGATCGACATAGGAACCCGCCTGATGTACATGGTCGCCGAGCACGCTCCTCAGAGCCGCCTGGAGGATATGTGCGCAGGTGTGGTTGCGCTGAGTAGCCGCACGCTTCTCGGTATCTACCTTTGCGGTGACGGTCTCGCCGGCTGCAAAGCCGCCGCTTACCACCTTACCGTTGGAGATGAACGCGCCGTTGGTGAGCTTCTGGGTGTTGGTTATCTCGATCACGTTGTCGCCGGAAACTACGGTTCCGCAGTCGCCGACCTGACCGCCCATTTCCGCATAGAACGGAGTTTCCTCCAGAATCACGGAAACGTCGTCGCCCTCCTCGCAGAGCTCGGCAAGTTCGCCGTTCTTCACGATGGCAAGCAGCTTTGTCTGCTTCTCTAGGTCGGTGTAACCAACGAACGTGGTCTTGAATAAGTCAAGCGCGGAGTTCTTCGCGTTGTCCCAGCCGCCGCCGAGCTTCTTGTTTGCACGGGCGGTCTCCTTCTGCTCCTGCATATACTTGCGGAAGCCCTCCTCGTCTGCCTCGAGACCCTTTTCGTGGAGTATCTCCTTGGTGAGGTCGAGCGGGAATCCGTAGGTGTCGTGCAGCTTGAACACGTCTGCTCCGGGCAGGGTCTTTTCGCCGGACTTCTCCAGCTTCTCTATCATCTCGTTAAGGATATCCGTGCCTTTGTCGATGGTCTTGGCGAAGCTCTCCTCCTCGGTCTGGATAACTTTCTTGATGTAGGCGCGTTTCTCGTCCAGCTCAGGGTAAGCGGAAAGGTTCTCGTTGATAACGGTGTCGCATACGTCGTGCAGGAACGGCTTTGTGCAGCCGAGAAGCCTGCCGTGTCTTGCGGCTCTTCTCAGCAGTCTGCGGAGAACGTAGCCCCTGCCCTCGTTGGAGGGAAGAACGCCGTCGCCTACCATGAAAGTGGTGCTCCTGATGTGGTCGGTGATAACTCTCAGGGAAACGTCCTTTTCGGGGTCTGCCTTGTAGTCCACGCCGACGATGGAGCTTATTTTCTTCAGGATATTCTGTACCGTATCTACCTCGAACAGGTTGTCAACGTCCTGCATTACGCACGCAAGGCGCTCCAGACCCATGCCGGTGTCGATGTTCTTGGTCTTGAGCTGGGTGTAGTTGCCGTGACCGTCGTTGTCGAACTGGGTGAATACGTTGTTCCAGATCTCTATGATACGGTCGCAGTCGCCCACTTCCTCGAAGTTGTCCTGACCGATGTGGTCAAAGTGACCGTACTTCTCGCCGCGGTCGTAGTGTATCTCAGAGCAGGGGCCGCAGGGACCGCTTCCGTGCTCCCAGAAGTTGTCAGCCTTGCCGAGCTTGATGATACGCTCCCGCGGAACTCCGACCTCGTTAGCCCAGATGTCGCCCGCCTCGTCGTCCTGCTCGTAGATGGTGACCCACAGGCGCTCCGGCGGTATCTCCAGAACCTTTGTGAGGTACTCCCATGCCCACGCGATGGCTTCGTGCTTGAAGTAATCGCCGAAGGAGAAGTTGCCGAGCATCTCGAAGTAGGTGCCGTGGCGCGCGGTCTTGCCGACGTTCTCAATATCGGGGGTGCGGATGCACTTCTGGCAGGTGGTAACGCGGTGGCGCGGAGGCTCCTCGATACCCTGGAAGTACTTTTTCAGCGGCGTCATGCCGGCGTTGATAAGCAGGATAGAGTTATCGCCCTGGGGAACCAGCGGGAAGCTGTTCAGGCGAAGATGACCCTTGCTCTCGAAAAAGCTGAGATAGCTCTCGCGCAGGTCGTTAAGTCCAGTCCATTTCATAATGTTTGTCCTCTTTTTGTTCAGAAATCAGGTATTCCTCATGGAATACGCATACATATTTATTATACATCTTTTTCAGCAAAAGTCAAGGTTTTTCTGAAAATTCGCGGGCGTTCCTTCCACAAACTGTATTCAGCGCGTTTCCCGCGTCCCGTATCTTCCATAAAATCTGAGCCACGGCGTTTACTCGCGGTCGAGGGGTGCGCCCCACCCGCACTTTATTGCGCGGCGTCCGTGCCGCGCTTGGGTGCGCGTGGGCGGTCGTCCTGACCGCCCCCTTGCAGGTCAAGGGCAGCGCCCTTGTCGCCTCCGCAGAGGCGAAATTCCCCTCACAAATCAACTCCTCGACACGCTCATTACTGTCGTGCGCGTAATAATTACGCTCAAAAGGCGCTAAAGGGGTGTGGGTTGGGGCAGACAAACGGGACGTTTGTCTTAGAAACTAAGAGTTTTCCCCCACCAAGCAACATAGAGTCTTAAACGTGCCTGCCCTCCGAAACAGTCCGGTGGACTGTTTAGGACGGAGCCCGCACTCCCTCAGTAAACCTCCGCGCGGAGCTGTTCTGCGGTGCACTCGCTGCCAACGTCCAGCCCGAGCCTGTACAGCAGCTCGTCGGAGACCGCCGCGGTGTGCTTCGTGCCGTCCTCTGCAAGCAGGAGCACGGTGTCCATGCGCTCGCCGCCCTCCGGGAGACCTTCGCAGCCGAAATCCGGCTCGATTATTTCCGTTATCGTGTATTTCATGTCTTTCTCCATCGTCATAAATATAATGTAGGGGAGGGGCAAGCCCCTCCCGCCTTGACCGAGCGGCGTCCCTGCCGCGCTTGGGGGCGGTTTGGGCAAACGTCCTGTTTGCCCCTCCCCTACGGAATTCCCCCATCAAAACACAAAAAAGGGAGAGCCAAAGCTCCCCCTTAAATGTCAGGTCAGAACTATCAGAGATTCTTGATAGCCTCGTTGATCTCGTTGATACGAGCGTCGATAACTGCGAAGTTAGCCTCTCTGAGCTGAGTGTAGGTCTGCTCGCCCTGGATGTAAACATACTTGGTGAGCTGCTCAACGTTGGAATCAGCGGTATCAGCAGAAGCGATATCGGAGCCCAGACCGTTCTTGAAGTCGAAGATAGGAGTGAGCTTGCTGGTGCCGTCGAGAGTTGTCTGGCTGAGAATGAAGTCGTAGTTGTAGTCTGTCCAGCCGTTCTTCTCCTTAGCCTGCTCCTTGGAGGTCTCTCTTACAGCCGGGTCAAGGGAGGAAGTAACGTTGCAGTCGATCCATGCAGCAACGCCGTCAGCGTTGGTGGAACCCTTGCACCACATCAGAGCGTCCTGCTTCATGAAGTGGTAGTACTTGTCAGCCTGAGGATCTCTCGGGAAAGGAACAGCAACGATCTCATCGTCAGACCAGCCGAACTTTCTTGCATACTTGCTCAGGGTAGACTCAAATACCCATGTGCCGCCGTCGCCGTAGAACAGAATATCGCCTGCCGCCCATGCGCCCGGGTTAACATTCCAGCTGTTGAGCTCGTGTCTGGGGTAACGCAGGTTCTCCTTCTGGAGTGTGGAAAGCAGATCCATAGCGCGCTCTACGTTAGCGTTGTACATGTTGTTGGTGATAACGCCGTTCTCGTTGGAAACGATCGGAACACCGGTGGATACTACAAACTCGTTCTCTGGGTTGTAGCCATCGATAACGAACTTGTTGTCGCCGGACTTCTGGAACTCTCTTGCCATCTCAAGGAATGCGTCCCATGTCCACTGGTCGTTCTCGAACAGCGTACGGGGATCCTCAAGACCAGCGCCCTCAAGAATGCTCTTGCGGTAGTAAAGCAGAGCGTCGAAGGATACCTCGTAAATAGCGCAGTAATATCTGCCGTTGAGCTGGAACTGGTTCAGAACGTCTCTTGCACCGTCCCACTTGGAGGAGGTGAGGTCAACGATCTGATCGACCGGCTGATATCTGCCCTTAAGTACGCCGTACGGGAAGTCGCGGATCTCGAACGGGAACAGGTCGGGGGAGTCGCCGGACTGGATAGCTGTCGCCAGCTTGTCGTAGCGCTCGCCGTATGCAACGTTGATGTACTCGAAGATCCTGCCCTCGCGGGAAGCGTCGTCGCCCTCGGTAGGAATGCCGTAAGCGGACTTGAACATCTCAGCCGCAGCGGTGGTCTCATCGATATCCCACCATGCCATCCACTTCAGGCGCTTTGTTACCTTCAGGTCGGGGTTGTCAAGACCTGCTGCAGCGTCCTCGGCAGCCTTGATAACATTGGGGTCTGTGTCATAGGTAGTTGTTACCAGCGGCGTGGTCGTAACCGCATTAGCGTCAGCATTCGGTACGCTGGCACCGCCATTGCTTGCACCGCTGTTTGTAATAGGAGCCTCTTCATCGCAGGCTGCGAGAGAAAGCACCATAGCTGCAGTCATAACAGCGGCAGCAGCGCGCTTAAACTTGTTCATCGGTAAACCTCCATTTAAGTAAAAAATTAAAAGCAGAGACAAAATTGCTTGTCAGTTATATTATAACGTAAATGAAGCAATATTTCAATGTAAAATATAGATAATTATTTCTCGGCTTTTTTATGCAATATCGCACAGGGAGTTAGTTGAGATTACTTAAATTTAGGTAATAACCCTTAATTCCAAACTTTATTTTCCGCTTTCTGGAGTTGACTCAGCCGCTTCTCCGTCCCGGGTCTCCTCAGCAGAGCCTTCGGCGGTGGCGGAAACCGGAGCCATCACGAACTCCGCCAGCGCGCTGTAAACCTCCTCAGGTACATCCGCGCCGTTCTTCACCGCCTGCACCGCAAGCGCTATCTGCTCCTGCGTGAATCCCGCCGCTGTAAGCCTGTCGGAATACTGCGCCATGACCTCCTCAACGTTGTCCGCGGTTATCTCCCGCGCGCTCTGCACCGCCGGTATCTGCCTGCCTGCGTTGTCGATGGTGTAGTCCTCTGCGAATATCAGCTCGCTCACCGGCACAAAGCTGTAGCCCTGCCCTTTGAGCTGCTCCAGTATGTCAGGCAGCGCCTTCGTGGTGTTCTCAAGGTCGTTGTGGAACAGCACGATAGACCCTGACTTGACCCCGCCGACCACCTTTTTCGTGATCTCCTCCGGGGTGGGGTCCTTCCAGTCTATGCTGTCAACGTCCCACTGGATGACCTTCATGCCCATTCCGCCGATGGTGGTCATAAGGGAATCATCGTATTCGCCGTAGGGGGCGCGGTACAGCGCAGGGTCAATTCCGGTTATGTCCTTTATTTTCAGGGATGCCGCCTTGGTGTCGGAGATAAGGTCGTTGACGTTCATTCCCTTGACGTGGGGGTGCTGGTCGGAGTGATTGCCTATCTCGTGCCCCGCCTCGCTGAACTGCTTTACATCATCGGGGTAGCGGTCGCACCAGTCGCCGGTTATGAAGAACGTCGCCCGCGCGCCGTATTCGTCCAATATGTCGATAAGCTCCTGGGTGTTGGAGTTCTCCCACGCCACGTCGAACGTGAGGGAAATCTCCTTGTCGCCGCGCTCCACGCTGTAGATCGGCAGCAGCCGCTCCGCCGCCTGGGTGCCCACCGAGGTGATTATCGCCCCGATCCCCGCAGCCGCGGTCGCTGCGGCAAGAAGCCCTATGACCGTGAGCCTTTTTACTTTCTTTTTCGTAAATGTAACCATACGCATATTGCTGTCCTCCTATATTCGTCCGGCGGTATGCAAGCCGTGTTCTGCTGGAATATATGCTATGTCCGGGACAAATATTACAAGCTCGGGCGCGTATCCCCCTATGGTTTTATTTACCTGTGAAAAAACTGATGAATTTATAAAAAAACATTTGACAAAATCAAAAAAATATGGCACAATATAATAGAGAGTTTTGCTCTTTTTATGGGAAAATATATGCCGGTTCTCCGGCGCGAAAAAGTATGGAGTGAGGAAATGACATATTTTAAGAGAATCACCGCCGCTGCCCTGGCGGCACTCACGCTGATCTCATACTCGCCAAAAGCGTTTGCGGAACAGCAGAACGAAACGGTAATAATTCCGGTCAGCGAAGAAACAAAGGTTATCCCGGACGGAACGGACGCGGCCAACGTGACCGACAGCTCCGGCTCCGATGAGACTTCTGTCATCAGCACCGGAGAAAACACAGGCGCGTCTATCATCGACCCGGACGAGAAGGAGAACTTCAGCGCCGGCAGTGGTTTTGACCTGTCAAACTGCATTTATGAGGGCACCGACGTCTCCGGCTGGACGCAGTGGGACGGAAAGACCAGAATGGTTTCCGGGAAGAACTACTACATAGACGGAAAAGTCAGCCCGCGCAGCAACTTCACCGTGCCCGCAGGCAGCCGCCTTCTGATAAGATCCGGCGGGGAGCTTGTGGTCTACAAGGGCAAGACGATAAACATACGCGGCAAGATCACGGTGGAGCCGGACGCGGTTTTCACGATATCCGGAACCTCCTCCCTGTATAAGAATTCCGGGATCGAAAACTACGGTACGATAAAGAGCACGCTCAGCTCCGAGCTGCGCATTTCCGGAGATCTCATCAACCGCAGCACCGGTATAATGACCCTCTCCGGCGTGGTGAATATTTATAAAAAGGGCGTTATGCTGAACTACGGCGAGATATCCCTCACAACAAGCAGCCAGACTAAAGTCACCGGAGACCTCCAGACCTCCGATACAGGCCGCCTGATATGCCGCGGAAGCATTTCCGTCACGATAAACGGCCGCGTGACGATGGGCGGCTACTTCTCGCTGTCGGGTCAGGTGGTGAACAGCGGCGTGTTCGTGTTTGAGCGCAGCGTCAGATATTACAAGGCGAAGAGCGCAAGGTTCGCGGTCTCCAAAAGCAGCAGGCTTATAGACTTCCGCTACGAGGACGATTCCACCCCGATACCCGGCCGCGACGACGATGACGAGCCGGGCAAGGACGACCAATCCACCGCCGAGCCGGACGAACCTACCACCGAGCCGGACGAACCCACCACCCCGGATAAGCCCGCAGAACCCGACAAGCCCACCCCTCCCGACGAGGACGAATCCAGCGAGGACGCCACCGACATAGGTATCAAGGGAATCGACGTTTCCTACGCCCAGGGCACAATAGACTGGGCGAAGGTCAAGAAGTCCGGCGTGAAATTCGCATTCCTGCGCGCTTCAAGGGGTACCACGGTGAAAGGGCTCAGCGGCTCCGAGGACACAACTTTCAAGTACAACGTCACCGAAGCCACCAAAGCGGGGATAAACGTCGGAGTTTACCACTACCTCTACGCCGAAACAGTCGCGGACGCAAAGAAGGAGGCAAAGTTCTTCCTGAAAACGATAGCCCCGTACAAGATAACCTACCCCGTTGTGCTGGATCTTGAAGAACAGTCGCAGGCAAATCTCGGAAAGAGCAAGATAACCAAGATAGCCAAGGCGTTCCTTGACGAGGTACGCTCCGCAGGGTACTATGTAATGCTGTACTCCAACAAGTCCTGGCTTACATATTACCTTGATATGTCCCAGCTCTCCGGCTACGAGATATGGCTGGCGCAGTGGAACACCGTCCCGACATACTCCGGGGATTTCGGTATCTGGCAGTATAGCTGCAAGGGTATCGTCTCAGGAATAAGCGGCTACGTTGACCTGGATATTTCCTATAAGGACTACGCGAAGATAATCAGAAAAGGCGGCTACAACAAGCTGAAATAGACAGAATGGAGAGGCGAAAACCTCTCCATTTTCAGTATTCATTTCCGTTTTTCAGAAGCTGCCGTACATAGGCAAATACTGCGTCCTCGCCCTGCTCTGCCAGCATTCTCAGCAGCTTTTCCAGCATATCAGAGGTCTCCGGGTGGATAGACCGCGTCTGCTTCCTTGCCATGAAGTAGTCCAGCGGGTCGCTGTCCCTGTATTTATCGCCGCGGTATATCTTGCTCGCCGCCACTCTGTCGCAGAACATCTCCACCAGGAACCGCAGCGGCATTTTTACCGGCTTGTAGACCTTCTCCACCGGGTCAACGTCTACCCAGTACTCAAAGTGATGGCGGTTGCGCCCCTTGTGGTGCATCCACGCGAGGGAGTACCCGTTCTTCTCACGCTCCGCCTCGTTCGGGCTGCGGGTGCCCTGGTAGTACTTCACACCGGGCATGAACTCGGCGGGGGTGTATTTAGAGAGGTCGTGGCGCAGCCCCTGCCACAGTATCCCAGCGCGGGCGCAGTGGGCTATAACTCTGTGGCGGTGGCGGGTTATCGTGCGTAAATGTCCGAAAAATGAACTGAGCGGCATTGGTTTGCTCCTTTTCCGCGCGTCCATTCCGGAACGCACGGTTTATTTTTCCGCGCCCCGGAAGCTGCTGTTGAACACCGGGCGGAGTCTTTTATAAAGCGGCAGGCAGATAAGCACCGCGATAAGTCCCTTTACAAAGGTAAACGGCATATTGAATATCAGCAGGCACTTGATAAGTGAATCCGCCGAGGGCAGGATAGCCTTATACATACCGAGTATTACATCCATCGGCATGACCGCCGTATACAGCGGGTATACGATGAAGTAGTTGGTGACTAATCCGAGTACCGCCATGGAAACAGCCCCTGTAAGGCAGGCTAATACAACGTGCTTCAGCGTATGACCGGTCTTGTTCGCAATTATTCCAGCCGGAAGCACAAGCAGGCAGCCCAGGATAAAGTTGGACACCTCGCCGACGCCGCCCGTCGCAGAACCGGCAAGCAGGAAGCCGCCGAGGTTCTTTATCAGCGTAACCACAACGCCGGACACTGGCCCCATCGTCAGCGCCGCCAGGAGCGCGGGCACATCGGAAAAGTCAAAGCTGATGAACACCGGCATTATCGGAAGATTGAACGAAAGGAACTTCATCAGGACTACCGCCATAGCGCTCAGGAGCGCCGTGAACACCAGTTTTCTGACGTCAAAGGTCTGCCTGGATTTTGCTGTGTTTGTGTTGTTCATGTTTTCCTCCATTGTTCTGGGGAAACAGAAAGCCCCTGCACGCACAAAGGCTGCACAGGGGCGCAAATATGCACGCAGAAAGCAACGGCACATTCGTTTTCTGATTCTTTCATCCGGACTATACCGTCGGTACCGGAATTGCACCGGTTCAGCCGTATGGCTCGCGGACTTTCACCGCCGGTGGAGAATCGCACTCCGCCCCGAAACAGATATAAATGTATTCAGCGTATAGCTGTAATTATATTATATACCCACTGCGGCTTTTTGTCAATAGGCGAAAATAAAAATAGACAAATTCCAAACTCCATATATGTAATAAGTCACAATTTTAGGCAGTCCCATACACATCATATTGAAAAAAGTGCTTAAAAGTAGTATAATCATACTATATATTACACGACCGGGGTGTTTTGATTGACTAAAGAAAAACGAGATAAACTGACCGCCCTGTTCTGGGAATTTTTCAGATACGCGATAGTGGGCGGGATAGCGTTCCTCGCGGATTACGGAACGCTGTTCCTGTTTCAGGAGGCGATCCTCACCGGAGATACTCCGTGGGAGCTGTTCGCGTCAACGGCGGCTGGATTCGTTGTAGGTCTGGCGGTGAACTATATACTTTCGCTGACCTTTGTTTTCCGCAAGAAGGACAACCGGGGCAGCGGCAAAAGCCTCGGCGCATTCATGATATTCGCCGTTGTCGGAGTTATCGGTCTGGGGCTGACGGAGCTCATCATGTACCTCGGCACTGAGCTGCTCCATATAAGCTACCTGATTGTAAAGATAATCGCGGCGGCAATAGTGCTGGTGTGGAACTACGCCGGGCGCAAGCTGCTCATATTCGACAGAAAAGGAAAGAAAGAAACCTGATGAAAAACGTTATCATAATAGGCGCGGGACCCGCAGGGCTCACCGCCGCATACACGCTGCTTAACGAGAGCACCGAATACCACCCGATAATCATTGAGGCAAGCGAGTTCATCGGGGGAATTTCCCGCACCGCAAGGTACAACGGAAACCGCATAGACATCGGCGGACACCGCTTCTTCTCCAAGGATAAGGAGGTCATGAAGCTGTGGATGGATATACTGCCGCTCCAGGGGGCGCCCTCCAAGGACGACAAGGTGCTGGGCAGGACGCACACGTTCTCCGACGACCCCAGTATCGACCCGGACAGGATGGACGATGTTTTCCTTGCGAGGACGCGGCTTTCCCGCATATATTTCCGCAAGAGATTCTTCGACTACCCCATCTCGCTGAAGCCCGCGACATTCATCAACATGGGCTTCGCGAACACCATGAAAGCGGGCTTCGGGTACCTCGCCAGCGTGGTGCACAAGCTGCCGGAGACCTCGTTGGAAAACTTCTACATAAACCGCTTCGGAAAGCCGCTCTACCAGATGTTCTTCGAGGACTACACCGAGAAGCTCTGGGGCGTGCACCCGTCCAACATCGCGGCGGACTGGGGCGCTCAGCGCGTCAAGGGTCTGTCCGTCTGGAAGGTCATAACCTCCGCGCTGTCAAAGCCGTTCAAAAAGAAAAACCAGAACGTGGAAACCTCCCTTATAGACGAGTTTTACTACCCGAAATTCGGCCCCGGACAGCTATGGGAGCGCATGGCTGAAATCGACCAGGAAAAGGGCGCGGAACTTCTCATGCAGCAGGAGGTCGTGAAGATAAACGCCGAAAACGGCAAGGTGAAGTCAGTTACTATCCGCTGCACCGACGGCAATTCCCCGGAATACGGAAAGGAGCGCACCATCGAGTGCGACTTCCTGATTTCTTCCATGCCGATAAAGGATCTGGCGGAGGCTCTGCCCCAGGTGCCGGAGGATATCCTGGACATTGCAGTGAACCTCCCCTACCGCGACTTCATCACCGTGGGGCTTCTGCTCGACCGACTGGAGATCCAGAACAAGACAAAAACTCCCACCATAAACAACATCGTCCCGGACTGCTGGATATATATCCAGGAGCGGGAGGTGAAGCTCGGCAGGCTCCAGATATTCAACAACTGGTCGCCGTACATGGTGGACGACAACACGAAGCACGTCTGGGTGGGGCTGGAATACTTCTGCACCGAGGGTGACGAAATGTGGAACACTCCCCCGGAGGATTTCATAAAGTTCGCCGCCGGAGAGCTTGAGCAGATAGGCATAATCAGGCGGGAGAACATCGTTGACAGCTTCACCACAAAGGTGAAGAAGGCGTATCCCGCATACTTCGGAACATACAAGGATTTCGGCAGGGTGAGGGAATACCTTGACGGATTTGAGAACCTCTACTGCATAGGCAGGAACGGTCAGCACCGCTACAACAACATGGATCACTCCATGCTGACCGCGATGAACGCCGCCCGCGCCATAATCAACGGAAGCGGCGACCGCGAGAGCGTGTGGAACGTCAACACCGAAAAGGAATACCACGAGGAAGCAAAGGAGCAGAAGCATGACTGAAACCACCTCTGCCGGAAAGCCGCTGTCCCGCAGCCGCGCGGTGCTTATATGCCTGTTCGCTGTGTACGCAGTGCTGACGCTTATCGGCGCATTCAGCCACGAGATATGGTACGACGAGGCGCAGGCATGGAACATTGCCCGGGACAACGATATTGCAGGGATAATCGAACAGATACAGTTTGAGGGGCACCCGCCGCTGTGGTTCGTGCTGCTGCATATTTTCGCCGCCTCCGGCTGCCCGGTGCAGGTCATGCCGTTCATAAGCTGGACTGTTTCGGCTGTGACAATGGCGCTGTTCCTCTGGAAAGCTCCGCTGAATTCCGTGTTAAAGGGGCTGGTGCTGTTTTCCGGCGGCTCGATGTTCTACCTTTCGGTCCAGTCGAGGGTCTACTGCCTTATCGCGCTGTTTCTGGTGCTGATGGCAATACTCTACCCCAAACGGAACGAGCGCCCGCTGCTTTTCGGGCTGCTGGTTGCGCTGATGGCGAACACCCACTCAATGATGAGCGGCTTTATCGGTATCATGGGCATATTCATGATAATCGACCTGTTCCGCCTGTGGAAGTCCTCCACCACAAGAATGAACATAATGCGCCTTGCCGGGCTTGCCATCTCCGGTATCGGAGTGCTGTGCATGGTGCTTCCGCTGCTGACTGCTCTGAACAAGGTCGGCAGCGCGCCGATGTCGCTCAGCGCAGATTCTCTCCTTACCATGCTGATAAGGGTTTTCGCCTGCTTCCCGGATATCACGCTGAACGCTGTTTTTGACGGAAACGGCGGGCTGATGAACACCGAGCTTCTGAGCGCGTTCAAGCTTCTTGGGGCGCTGGTGCTGCTTCTCGCCTATATCGAACTGAGACATTACAGGCGCGCGTTCATCGCCGCCCTGTTCTTCACGGGATTCTACATGATCGTGTGCTGCATTATGTGGTACACCCTGCCCGCCCGGGCTTTCTGCTTCCTGTTCGTGCTGATATTCTGCTTCTGGACGGGAAAGGAAAACGAAGCCCCCGTCTGCCGCGAGCCAAAGCTGCTCAGCATGGATATCTCCGCCGCAGGCAGGAAAATACTCGAAAAGCTCTGGCGCGCTGACCAGAAATTCGACAGGAACTTCTGTGCGCTGCTCTGCGTGTTCTATGCTGCGACTATCCCTATGGGAATGTTCGTGCTGGGCGCGGATTACTTCCAGGATTACAGCCAGTCGAAGAACGCCGCAGACTTCATACGGGAAAATCTCCCGGAGGATTCCGTGATCGTGGTGAAGAACGAAATTTTCTCCCATGTGGGGGCGTACCTTCCGGGGTACAAGTTCTACTCGCTGAACTACTCGGAATACGAAACCTACTCATTCCAGGTGAAACCCGACGGGCATGTCGCTCCGTCCCGTGAGCCGGAGGAGCTGGATTACCGCAAGTCCTACGAAGATTTAAAGGACATTGAGCACCTGTACCTGCTGGACTTCGACATTCAGCCGGACAATCCCGGGGAGGAAATGTTGTTCAAAGCGGAGGGCACCCTGCTTGGCGCGGGAAACCTCCCGGACAGCAATATCATGATCTTCACCTATCACCCGGATCTCCAGCTTATTCCCAGAATTGAGAAATATCAGAGCGAATAATAAAGTAGGGTGCAGACGGCTTGTCTGCACCCATGCTTATTAAAAAATATAAAATCAGACTGTCGAGAAATCGTCAGATGCTAGTAACCCGTATGACGGCTAGGCTTTGCGGACGTTGCCCTTTGTTGCCCGACATCGTGTCGGGCTTTTGGGGCAACACCACAAACATCGTGTTTGTGCCTGACGTCATGCGGAGTTGTGACACGATGTCACAAGCGAAAGCCAAAAGCGCGTGTCTCCCCCAGCGGGGGAGGTGGCACGAAGTGCCAGAGGGGCTAATTTGGCGCAAAAACCGCGTAATTGCTTAACGGATTTGTTTCGTGTTGCGCCAAACTAACGACAGAACACGGACGCCGCGCAGCTAAGCTTTCGCCCAGCGACGCAGATGGCGGTTTATCGACAGTCTGGGGGCAAGCGAACTGCCTGCACCGCTTTAATTTACCGCTTTTTCTTGTCCTCCCAGGTACGCTCACTGATGATGTACCGCGGGCGGTGTTTTACCTCCATGTAGATCTTGCCAATATATTCGCCGATAACGCCGATGGATATAAGCTGAACCCCGCTCAGGAAGCAGATAATGCAGGTGGTGGAAGCCCAGCCCCACACGGTTTTCCCGAGGAGCGCCTCCACTACCGCCCAGATTATCCCGATAAAGCTGATAAACGCAACGATTATGCCCATTCCGATGATGAGCTTTATCGGCTTTATGGAAAGGCTGGTGATCCCGTCAAACGCGAGGGCGAGCATTTTTTTCAGCGGGTAATGCGACTTTCCTGCGGCGCGTTCGCTGCGCTCGTAGTACACGCTGGTGCTCTTGAATCCCACAAGCGGCACCATTCCGCGCAGGAAGATGTTTACCTCCCTGAATTTTGCCAGCTCCTGGAGCGCGCGGCTGCTTATCAGCCGGTAATCCGCATGGTTGTACACGACCTCCGCGCCCATGGAATTCAGCAGCTTGTAGAAGCTCTCGGCGGTGAAGCGCTTGAAAAACGTGTCCGTATCCCGCCTGGAGCGCACCCCGTATACTATCTCGCAGCCCTCATGATAAGCGGCGACCATGCCGTTCATCGCGTTGATATCGTCCTGACCGTCGCAGTCTATGCTGATGGTGATGTCGCACATATCCTTGGCTTCCATCAGCCCGGCAAGCACTGCGTTCTGGTGCCCCCGGTTGCGGCTCTGGGCGATTCCGATATAGTGCTCGTCCTGCTCGGAAAGCTTCGAGATTATCTCCCATGTTCTGTCTTTGCTGCCGTCGTCCACGAACATTATGCGGCTGTCCTCGGTTATCATTCCGGCGGCTGACAGCTCCTTTATCTTCGCAAGGAACTGCGGCGCGGTTATAGGAAGCACCTCCTGCTCGTTGAAGCAGGGGATCACTATTATCAGTCTTGGAGTCATGTCTGACCTCTTTTCCATCTATGCTATGATTTTACACTTATATCTATTATAACATCAGCAATCAGCATTGTCAATATAAAAAAATGCAGACCCCAAAAGAGGTCTGCATTACAGTTTGTCGAAAAAGTATCTATCCCAGGCTGTTGAGAAAGGTGCAGATGCTAGGAAGCTCCATTTCGGCTAGGCTTTGTGCCTGCCGAAATGGAGCTGACGACGCAGATGCGCCTTTATCGACAGCCTGAAATGCAGACCCCGAAAGAGGTCTGCATTGTGTAATATCTTTTGAGCTTATCAGCCCTTAGCCATCTGAGCAACTTCAGCAGCGAAATCGTCCTGCTTCTTCTCGATGCCCTCGCCGCGCTCGTAGCGAACGAAAGAATCAACCTTGATAGCTGCGCCGGCAGCCTTAGCCTCGGACTCAACGTACTTAGCGATGGTCATTGTATCGTCCTTGAAGTACTTCTGGTCGAGGAGGCAAACTTCCTCATAGTACTTTCTGAGACGACCCTCAACGATCTTCTCAAGAACGTTCTCGGGCTTGGGCTTAGCGGACTGAGCGTTCTCAGTCTTGACCAGACCGAGCTGAACTTCCTTCTCGTTTGCGATAACGTCAGCAGGGATATCAGCCTGAGATACATACTGAGCGTTAAGAGCGGTGATCTGGAGAGCTACGTTCTTGCCACAAGCGAGAACTGCTGCGTCCTCGGGTTTGTCGGTGTCGAGCTTTACCAGTGTGCCGAGTCTGCCGCCGTCGTGCATATAGGGAACGAGTGTGCCGGTCATCTTTGCGAAGCGGCGGATGTTCATGTTCTCGCCGATAGTAGCGATCTTCTCGGTCATATACTCGGCAACGGTCTGTGCGCCGCCTGCAACTGTGCAGTTCTTGAGAGCCTCAACGTCTGCAACGTCGTTAGCGAGAATAGTATCGGTGATGGTCTCCACCAGCTCGAGGAACTTGTCGCTCTTAGCGCAGAAGTCTGTCTCGCAGTTGATCTCAACGATAACGCCGTTTGTGCCGTTTACCTTAGCCTTTACGATACCCTCGGCAGCGATTCTGCCTGCCTTCTTTGCAGCCTTTGCAAGGCCCTTCTCACGGAGGATCTTGACAGCCTCGTCTCTGTTGCCGTCAGCCTCAACGAGGGCTCTCTTGCAGTCCATCATGCCGCAGCCGGTCATCTCACGAAGTTCCTTGACTTCGCTTGCTGTAATGTTAGCCATTTGTGTTCTCCTTTACTTGATTATATAAGATTCCGTAACGTTCCGTGGTCGGAATTACTCAGCGTCCTCAGCGGGAGCCTGCTCAGCAGCGGCTGCTTCCTCAGCACCCTGCTTTGCAGAGATGATAGCGTCAGCCATAGCGCCTGCGATGAGCTTTACAGCTCTGATAGCGTCGTCGTTGCCGGGGATAACATAGTCGATCTCGTCAGGGTCGCAGTTTGTATCAACGATAGCAACTACCGGGATACCGAGCTTCTTAGCCTCGGATACTGCGATCTTCTCCTTGCGGGGGTCAACAACGAAGAGAGCGCCGGGGAGCTTCTTCATGTTCTTGATACCGCCGAGGAACTTCTCGAGCTTTTCGATCTCGAGGTTCAGCTTAACGACTTCCTTCTTGGGGAGCAGGTCGAATGTGCCGTCTGTCTCCATTGTGTGGAGCTGCTCAAGTCTTGCGATTCTTCTCTGGATGGTCTTGAAGTTGGTCATCATACCGCCGAGCCATCTAGCGTTTACATAGTGAGCGCCTGCGCGGGTAGCCTCTTCCTTGATGGAATCAGCAGCCTGCTTCTTGGTGCCTACGAACAGGATCTCGCCGCCGTTAGCTGCAACCTCGTGTACGAAGTTGTAAGCCTCGTCGAGCTTTCTTACGGTCTTCTGCAGGTCGATGATGTAGATGCCGTTTCTCTCGGTGAAGATGTAGGGAGCCATCTTAGGGTTCCATCTTCTTGTCTGGTGACCGAAATGTACGCCTGCTTCGAGAAGCTGCTTCATAGATACTACTGCCATTTGTGTTTCCTCCTGAAATTTGGTTGAATTTTTCCTCCACGCCTGCTGTGTTCCGGACGCGTGAGCGCACCGGCGGAACTGCCAGGCCGTGTGTGTATTTGTGCATAGTATTACCGCACACTTACTAAAATATTATACCACAAACCGCCGCTTTTTTCAACACATATCCCACTGTCTACTTTAACAAATTTCCAAAGAATTTCCCGCGTTTCTTTGGTGAACCTGACGATTCCTGACAGGAAACGAGTATGGTATCCTCGCCGATGACCTCTATGTCGCACCATTTAATGCAGATATCTTCCTCCCGCCCGAACAGCCCGAAGAACCGCGCCCTGCCGTACACGATGAGCCTGCATATCTTCGCGGTGCAGTTCTCAAATTCGATATCGTCCGGGAATCCTATGCGGCAGCCGTTGCGTATATTGATTATCTCCTTGCATTTCAGGTCGTTGAAGCTGTAAACCATATGATCACCCCATACTGCCATATTATGCTTAAAAAAGGCGGTAAATTCCACAAAATTCATCTTGCAAAAATCTTACCTTTGTGGTACAATGATTCTGTGTAATTTAATGTATATAACCATGGAGGTCAAAATATCAATGTATAAATACGAAACGCATCTCCACACAAGTGAGGGCAGCGCCTGCTCCTCCGCCCCGGCGGCGGATATGGCGAGAGCCCACAAGGAGCTGGGCTACGACGGGATCTTCATCACCGACCACTTCTTCAACGCGAACACCGCAGTCCCCCGGGATCTGCCCTGGGAGGAGCGCGTTGACTGCTATTTCCTAGGCTACGAGCACGCAAAGGAGGTCGGCGGCGAGATAGGGCTGAAGGTCTGGTTCGGCTGTGAGTTCACGGTTTACAACGCGGATTTTCTCATATACGGCATGGAAAAGGACTGGATGAAGCAGAACGAAGAACTCCTCATGCACACGGACGAGCGCGTGCTGTTCAGGAAGCTGCGCGAGGAGCTGGGCTGCTTCATAGTGCACGCGCACCCTTTCCGTTATGATTCCTATATCCACCACATCAGCCTTTACCCCTATGACGTTGACGCCGTGGAGGTCATCAACGCAAGCCACGACCCGCGCAAGCTGTACAACGAGCGCGCCAAGCTCTACGCGGACAGCTACGGGCTGATAAAGACCGGCGGCTCCGACAGCCACCATCTCGACAAGCTTTTCGGCGGCGGGATAGACGTCCCGGAGCCGATAAACTGCCCCGCAGACTATCTCCGGCTGCTGAGGGAGGGCAAGGTCTACCCGAGGGAGAGAACGATGAAGCTCTGAGACAATGAGGTTTGGAGTAAATATGAAAAGCAACGTATCGCACCTGTTTCTCGCAAAGCGTGAGAACAATCCCCACCGCGCCCACATAATCCTGAACACGCGGCAGGCTAAGCATTTCCCGTCCGACCCGGCGGCTTCGCTGAAGCTGATGGAGCAGCTCGGGCAGAAGCTGGCGCAGGACGGGCGCTCGGAAAAGCCCACCGTTGTTGTCGCATTCGCGGAGACTGCCACGGCGATAGGCGCGGTGGTATCCGGATTCTTCCACGACTGCTTCCTGCTGACCACCACAAGGGAAAAGCTCCCGGACTGGGCGCCGGCAATTTCCTTTGAAGAGCGCCACAGCCACGCAAAGCGGCACTTCCTGTGCGTGCGGGACGAGGACGCGCTCCGCAGGGCTTCGCAGGTGATTTTTGTGGACGATGAATTCACAACCGGGCGCACCGCCGTGAACCTCAAAAACGCGCTGGACGGCTGCCTTGCGCCGGGGTGCGGGGTGTTCGCGGCGGCTCTGGCGGCTTCTGCGGAGAGCCTTGAGCTGCTTTCCGGCAGCGGAATGACCCCGGTTTATCTCGACCGGCTGGAGGACATGACCAACCGCGCCATTCCGGACTGCTTCATTCCCGACAGGGAAACGCAGCCCCGGAGCGCCGCAGAGATACGGCACATAAACGCGATTTTCGACCCCCGGCTCGGCGTAAATTCCGACAGCTTCATCACGGAAACGCGCGGCTTCTGCGCTAAGCTTGCGGCGGAATTCCCGGATTCCCCTGGCAAGGTGCTGGAGATAATCGGCACGGAGGAATTCTGCTACGCGCCGCTCATTCTGGGGAAAATGCTCTCGGAGAAGTTCGGACGGGTCGTTGTCCACTGCACCACCAGAAGCCCCATGCTCCCGGCGGAATCAGGCAGGGGCGGGTTTGAGCTGCCCGCGCCGGGAGAATATCCGATAGTGAACCGGGCAAAACTCCCGAGCGTTTACGACCAGGGGCGCACCGTGTACCTCTACAACAGCCAGCCGTGCGGCCTCAGCGTTATCATGACGGACGCGGAAGCCCCTGACGAAGCCGCATTGCAGGCGCTCTGCGGGGCGGCAGGCGGCAGAAAGGTGATCGTTGTCCACTGGCACGGGAAGAAGCTCCCGACAAGCTACCCGCCGGAGGACGTTCAGCTTCTGCTGACCGACGTCACCGGAAAGCTCCCGCCGCTGCCCGCCAGGGAGCGCGAAAGGCTGATACAGGGCGGCACGCATTACAGCGAGCTTCTCCCGGCGGAATACGAGCCATCCCCGGCGTATTTTCAGGAATACGAACGCGGGCTGAAGCTCTGGGCGAAGCCGAACGCGGACGCGGTGCGCACCGTCGCCGAAGCGATATGGGCGGAAAAGGGCAGGCGCGCCGTGCTGGTCTCACTCGCCCGGGCGGGCACTCCGGCGGGAGTGCTGATAAAGCGCTATATCCGGAAGAAATACGGAGTTTCTCTGCCGCACTACTCAATCTCGATAATCGTCGGGCGCGGGATAGACCGCCGGGCTATGGAATATATCCTCGCGCGGCACCCCGCCGAGGGAATTCAGTTCATCGACGGCTGGACGGGAAAGGGCATGATAACCCGCACCCTCCGCAGCGCTATGGAGCAATTCCCGCTGTATGAATACGGTATCGGCAGGGACAGGCTCGACAGGCTGTGCGAGATCGCCGTGCTCGCCGACCCCGCCGGGCTTTGCAGGCTGTGCGGGACTCACGACGATATGTTTATCCCCTGCGCCTGCCTTAACAGCGTGGTCTCCGGGCTTTTCAGCCGCACCGTGCTGAAAGACGGGCTGATAAGTCCGGACGAATTCCACGGGGCGGCGTACTTCGGGGAGCTTGCGGGCTCCGACCGGACAATGGATTTCATCTCGGCGATAGAGCGCGAAATGATCTACGAAGCCGCTCCGCTCCCCCCCGCGATATCCGGCGGCGGTCTTGCTGAGGCGCGGGATATCGCGGAGAAATTCGGCGTGAAGGACATCAAGCTGGTAAAACCCGGAATCGGCGAGACTACCCGGGTGCTGCTGCGGCGGATTCCGGAGCTGATACTCCTGCGGGACAAAAACAGCCCGCTCACCCGGCACATTGTGGAGCTGGCGCAGGAAAAGGGCGTTGAAGTCCGGGAGTACCCGCTCCGGTGCTACGAAGCCTGCGGCATAATCAGGGTGATGGACAATGTGTGACGCGGTTTTCTTCTCCGACCTTGACGGCACGCTGATTTTTTCCGCCGGGAAAAGGCTGCCCGGGGATATCGTCTGCGAATACAAGGACGGCGCTGAGATATCCTGCATTACGGCAAGGCAGGCGGAGCTTCTGCCCGGGCTTGCAGTGATTCCTGTGACCACCCGGAGCATTGAGCAGTACCGCAGGATAAGCTTCCCGGAGGGCTTCGCGCCGGAATACGCCCTCGCGGACAACGGCGGCACCCTGCTGATAAACGGCGTCCCCGACCCGGAATGGGAGGAGCTGACCCGCAGCTTCACCCAGGAATGCCGCGCGGAGCTTTCCCGCTGCCGCGAAGCAATGGAGCGCGACCCTCACCGCAGCTTTGAGATAC
The DNA here is from genome assembly GCA_934448295.1 of uncultured Oscillospiraceae bacterium. Classification (GTDB taxonomy): domain Bacteria; phylum Bacillota; class Clostridia; order Oscillospirales; family Ruminococcaceae; genus CAG-115. Next base: position 43,656 of record CAKSEY010000014.1, on the reverse strand, counting down.
GCATGGTTGACGGGCTGTTCCTCTTCACAAAGTCACAGCTCCCGGAGATCTCGCTGGAATCGCTGCAAAAAGCCGCCGGGGAGCGCGTGAGGTGCTTCCATACCGGCGCGAAGCTGTACGCCCTGCCGGAAAAGCTCTGCAAGGGAGCCCTCGCAAAACGGCTTGCGGACAGGACAGCCCCCGGGCGGGAGATAGTATGCGCGGGCGACAGCCATATGGACGTGCCCCTGCTGAATATCGCAGATACGGCACTGTTCCCGGACGATATGCCGGAGGACATGATAACCGCGCGCAGAAAGCTCACCGCTCCCCGGGACAGGTTTCCGGAATTCGTGACGGAGTATTTATTCAAGCAACAAAAAGGATATACGAAATGACACTTATTTTCAGCAATCACAAATTTCAATACGAGATGGAACGGCTTTTCAGGAGCTTTTTTCCGCCAGTCCAGATAAAGCTCTCCACCGAAAGGGCGGACGCACAGGGCGAATACTGCCTGACCGAGCGCACGGAAAACGGCGGCGGGTACACCCTGCTTGTGGAGCTTGTATGCGGCGGAAAGCGCTACTCCATGAGCCGCAGCGTTTCTGCGGATATGCCGGAAAAGGAGCAGGAGCGCGAAATGTGTATCCTGCTGTACAAGGCTCTCCGGGAGTTCACCGGGCGCGACCTGCCCTGGGGCATTCTCACGGGAGTGCGCCCGGTAAAGGTGCTGTCACAGATGACGGACGTCCAGGCGGCTCAGGGGTATCTCGTCAGCAGCCGGAAGCTCGCCCTCGCCCGCAGGATAGAGCAGGTCCAGAAGCCGCTTGAAGCGAGTATCCCCGCAAATTCGTTCAGCCTGTACATCTCCATTCCTTTTTGTCCCACAAGGTGCAGTTATTGCAGCTTCGTGTCGCATTCTGTCCAGCAGGCGGCGGCGCGGCTTGACGAATACCTCGGCAGAATGACCGAGGAAATGAGGCAGCTTGCTTCGATATCCCGGCATCTGGGGCTTATCCCCGATACGATATATGTCGGAGGCGGGACTCCCACGGTGCTATCCGCAGAGCAGCTAAAGCGGCTGTTTGCCGGGCTGGAATGCTTCGACCTGTCGCATATCCGGGAATTCACCGTTGAAGCCGGCCGCCCGGACACGATAACCCTCGAAAAGCTGGAAGCGATAAAGGCGGCGGGAGCCGGGCGCGTCAGCGTGAATCCCCAGACGATGAACGACGACGTGCTGAAAGCCATCGGCAGGGCTCACGACAGCGCCCAGACCGAGCAGGCGTTCCTGATGGCGCGGGAAGTCGGATTCAGCGTGATAAACATGGATCTTATCGCGGGACTTCCGACAGACACTTACGAGAGCTTCACCGCGAGCCTAGACCGGGTGTGCGCGCTTTCCCCGGAGAACATCACGGTGCACAGCCTGTCCCTGAAACGCGCGGCACGGCTGTTCCACGAGGGCTGCGACAGCGAAGCCGGAGCCGCTGAGCGCATGATAGACTACTCCCACCAGAAGCTGGCGGAATGCGGGTACGTTCCCTACTACCTCTACCGGCAGAAAAACACCGCCGACAACCAGGAGAACACCGGTTATTCAAAGCCGGGCTGCGAAAGCCTCTACAACGCCTACATCATGGAGGAGCTCCAGACGATACTTGCGGTGGGCGCGGGAGCCTCCACAAAGCTTGTGGACAGGCGGGGCGGCAGGATAGTCCGCCTTATGAACCCTAAATACCCTTACGAATATTTGGACAGATTTACCGATATACTTGATAACAAGAAAGAAATTTTTAGCTTTTTCGTATAAAATCTTTTCAGGTACCTGAAATATGCGCCGTATTTGTTGACAAAAGCTAATTTTTATTATATCATTATATTATAGAGCGCCGCAATAAAATATCGCAGGGACTTGTGGCAGTCTTACGCGCGGGCGCTTAATTTCAGGAGGTAATTTTTATGGACGCAAAAACAACAGGTATCGTTGCTTACCTTACATGGATAGGACTTCTCATAGCTTATCTCGCAGGCGATAAGGAAGGCGCAAAGTTCCACATCAACCAGGCGCTGGTTCTGGTGCTGTTCTCTCTGCTTAGCGCTATTCCGGTTGTTGGCTGGGCATGGAGCGTATTCATATTCGTATGCTGGATAATCGCTTTCGTTGGCGCTTGCCAGGGTCAGGAGACCCGCGTTCCCCTTCTCGGCAATATCACCATCATCAAGTAATTTACGGGTACATAAAAATCCCTGCGGCATAAAACCGCAGGGATTTTTTTAGGGATACGCTGAATAAAGCGTAGCGTAACAAAATCTGACGCACAAGTTCGCTTGTTTAAACGCGGAGATTTTGTTTTACTCAGCGTTTCATTAAGAGAAAACCGCCGCGCAGGCTGAATCGACCTGCGCGGCATTTTTATTACTTATCCTCATCTTCGGCGGGGTGTCCGCTTGTAACTATGCCCTTCTCAGCGTCAATGGTGACCGCCGTGCCAGAGCGCAGTATCTGGGTCGCGTTGGAGGCTCCGGTGATAACCGGGATATCCAGCGTCATGCCTACGATAGCCGCGTGGCTGTCGTCGCCGCGTTCCTCGGTGATGATTCCCGCCGCAGTTTTCATCAGCGGAAGAATAGCGTTGCTGGTGTGCGGAATTACAAGTATCTCGCCGGAATTGAAGTACTTTGCCGCGTCCGCTTCGTCCTTGCATACGCAGGCGGTGGCGGTCACTGTGCCGGAGGTCGCCCCGTGACCCGTTACCAGAACATCGCCGACAATGTGCACCTTCATCAGATTCGTGGTGCCGGAAACTCCCAGCGGAACTCCGGCGGTGATTACGACCAGGTCGCCGTTGTTGAGCAGCCCAGCCTCCACAGCCTTCTGCACCGCGTGGTGGATAAGGTCGTCGGTGGAGGTCATGCGCTCCTCCGCCATCAGCGGGATAACTCCCCAGGAAAGCGCCATCTGGCGGAGCGTGGTCTCGCTGGTGGTGCAGGAGATTATCGGGCACTCCGGGCGGTAGCGGGAGAGCATACGCGCGGTGGTGCCGGTCTTGGTGACGGTGATTATCGCAGTGGCGCCGAGATCCATCGCCGCCGAAACAGTCGCGTGGGAGATAGCCGTGGAAACGTTCACCACATCAGGATTCTCCAGCTTGTAGAAGCGCTTCTTGTAGTCGATGGCCTTCTCGGTGGTCTCCGCTATGAGCGCCATGGTGCGCACAGCCTCCACCGGGTGGAGACCTGCGGCGGTCTCGCCGGAGAGCATTATCGCGCTGGTGCCGTCGTAGATAGCGTTGGCAACGTCGGTGGTCTCCGCACGGGTCGGGCGGGGGTTCTTTATCATGGATTCCAGCATCTGGGTCGCCGTAATGACCTGCTTGTTGGCGTTGTAGCCCTTCTTGATGAGCATTTTCTGGAGCTGGGGTATCTCCTCAAAGGGGATCTCAACGCCCATGTCGCCGCGGGCTACCATTATTCCGTCCGCAACGTGCAGGATAGAATCTATGTTGCGCACGCCGTCGCCGCTTTCGATCTTTGCGATAATGCGGATATCAGGTCTGCCCTCTTCCTCGAGGATCTTTCTGACCTCCAGGATATCGTCCGCGCAGGTCACGAAGCTTGCCGCAACGAAATCAAAGTTTTCCTGCGCCGCAAAGCGGATATCGCTTTCGTCCACCGCGCTGATGTAGGGCATGGAGAGCTTCACCCCGGGGACGTTCACGCCCTTGTTGTCGGAGAGCACGCCGCCGTTGAGTATGGAGCACACAATATCGGAGGTTTCATCGCCGTTGTCCTTTATTTCGTTGCAGCGGAGCACGATATTTCCATCGTCAATGAGAATACGCGTGCCTGCGGAGATATCCCCGGGCAGCCCCTTGTAGCTGACGGAAGCGCGCTCCGCCGTTCCCTCCTCCTCGCGGGTGGTGAGGGTGAAAACGCCGCCGGTCTTTATCTCGGGCTTCACGCCGCCCTTGAACTTGCGCAGCCTTACCTCCGGACCCTTGGTGTCAAGCAGGGTGGCAACGGGCTTCCCCGCCTCCTTCGCAATGCGGATGACCCGGTCGTGGTCTACCTTGTGGCTCTCGTGCGTGCCGTGGGAGAAATTCTGGCGGGCAACGTCCATGCCGCTGTCTATCAGCGCGCGAAGTATTTTATCGTCCTTTGTCGCAGGACCCAGTGTGCATACGATTTTGGTTCTTCTCATTAGGTGTACACTCCGTTCTTTTGTCTGGTGGATACGATAGCTCAAAACGCTATTTCTATTTATTATAGCATTTTTCCGCCTATAAATCAAGGCAGGATTTGTAAAATCCATGATAAGATATTCTTTGTAAGTTCCTCCAGTTTTGCGTATGCGTTTTTATCTATTTTTCACATTCCTAACGTATATAATTCACGTTGCATGGTTATAATATAACCGTAAAGCAAAGGAAACAGCAAATCGGGACACAGACCGGAGCTTTACATTAAAATGCCAACCGCACCTTTTCATATAATTACCAACCAAACCAGCATCAGACCCCCGCGGGTAAAATCGCGGGGGTCTGATGTTTGTATGAGATTTTTCAGACAAAATATTTTTCGTGAAATGGAGTCAGGGTATTGACAAAGCGATTAGTATATGCTATACTAAATATCGACAAAAAACCTTATCAAGAGCGGCTTCGTGCATTTTGCGGGGGACTGGTCCCTATGAAGCCCGGCAACCTCTCCTGTCGATGTCTGCATTTATGCGGTACGGAGGGAAAAGGTGCTACTTCCTGCGGCGGTTTATCCGGCCGAAAGATGAGGAGTGATACGATTTTCGGCTCACTCCCTGGAGTGAGTTTTTTGTTTATTGGAAGTTAAGGATATAGAGAAAGGAAAAACGAATGAGCAAATATTTCTTCACATCTGAAAGCGTAACAGAGGGTCACCCCGACAAGATCTGCGACAACATCTCCGACGCAGTGCTTGACGCGATCCTCGAGCAGGACCCCATGGGCAGAGTTGCCTGCGAGACCATCACCACCACGGGTATGGTAACGGTAATGGGCGAGATAACCACCACAGCTCAGGTAGACATCCCCGCTATCGTCCGCAGGACGATAAAGGATATCGGATATTCCAGCTCCGAGTACGGCTTTGACGCAGACAGCTGCGCAGTGTTCACCACCATCGACAAGCAGTCCCCGGATATCGCAATGGGCGTAAACAACGCGCTTGAGGGCAGAGAGGAAAACGCGCACGACACCGGCGCCGGCGACCAGGGCATGATGTTCGGCTACGCCTGCACGGAAACCCCGGAGCTTATGCCTATGCCGATAAGCCTCGCGCACAAGCTCGCAAAGAAGCTCACCGAGGTGCGCAAGGACGGCACTATACCGTACCTCCTGCCGGACGGAAAGACTCAGGTTACCGTTGAGTACATCGACGGCAAGCCCGCCCGGGTCGATACTGTTGTAGTATCCTCCCAGCACAAGGCTTCCGCCGCTCTCGAGCAGATCCGCGCGGACATAATTGAAAAGGTGATAAAGCCCACTATCCCGGCGGAGCTTCTCGACGATGAGACCAAGTATTACATCAACCCGACAGGACGTTTCGTTGTCGGCGGGCCTATGGGCGACAGCGGACTCACCGGAAGAAAGATAATCGTAGACACCTACGGCGGATACTCCCGCCACGGCGGCGGAGCCTTCTCCGGCAAGGACCCGACAAAGGTAGACCGCTCTGCGGCTTACATGGCACGCTATGCGGCGAAGAACGTGGTCGCCGCTGGTCTTGCCGACAAGGCGGAGATAGAGGTCGCCTACGCTATCGGCGTTGCAAAGCCCGTTTCCATCTTCGTTGACACTTTCGGCACCGGAAAGATCTCCGACGAGGCCATCTCCGAAGCGGTAGCAAAGGTGTTCGATTTCCGCCCCGCTGCGATAATCAAGGCGCTCGACCTCAGAAAGCCCCAGTACAAGAAGCTTGCGGCTTACGGTCATATGGGCAGGGAGGATCTCGGCGTAAAGTGGGAGCAGACCGACATGGTTGAAGCACTGAAGGCTGCTATAAAGTAATCTGTCTTAATACACAAAACGAGGGCTGCATTATTAATTTTGCAGCCCTTTATCCTATTTCATTTTCTCCCTGTCAGCCTCTTCAAGCGAAGCTGTTATCGCGGCGGTAAGCGTGACGGATATCCTGCGCGTCAGCTCCTCGCGGTCGGAAAGAGTTTCGCGCTCTATGCACTCCATGAGCACCCCCGCCACGGCCTCGGTCAGAAACTTCCCGAGAAACGCGCGGTATTCCCCGCCAACGCTCAGACCGCGTATCTCGGCGGAGGTACACACCAGCTTGTAAACCGGCTGGTAGATGTCGCTGAAGAAAAACCGGCTCAGCTCCGACCTGCCTATCGAATGAACGATATTCCGCAGCATGGAGTGATTCTCCGAGATGTAATCCAGCGCGAAATGTATCGCCTCAATATGCTGGGTCACCAGGTCGAATTTATCGAACTGCGCGATCGCCTCCTGGTCGAGCGTCCATTTCAGCAGAGCGTAGATATCCTCAAAATGATAGTAGAAGGTTTTTCGGTTGAGACCGCAGCTTTCCACTATCTCGCTGACTGTTATGCGGCTCAGCGGCTTAGTTTCCATCAGCTTTTTCAGCGCTGTGGAAAGCGTTTGTCTTGTGAGCTGCGACTGTTCTGTGTGCTTCATCTATATTCTCCGTTACGGTGTGACCTTTGAATTTTCCGGACAATTTAAGTGATTTGTCCGGTTATTATATTATAACCGATACTTTATGCTTTGTCAAGCGCGGAGAAAAGATGTCCGTTTTGTGCTGAAAAAAGTCCCGGACGAACTTGAAAATCTGTTTTCAGATGATATAATGAGAGTATCATATTATAAAGGAGAACTCACCATGACATACAAAAATCCGGTAGTTAAGGGATTCTACCCCGACCCCAGCGTATGCGAACACAACGGCAGATATTACCTTGTGTGCAGCTCGTTCCAGTATTTTCCCGGAGTGCCGCTGTTTGAAAGCTCCGACCTTGTTAACTGGGAGCAGATAGGCTACGTCCTCACCAGAAAAAGCCAGGTAATGCTTGACAGGATAAACAGCTCCGGCGGAGTTTTCGCGCCGACTATCCGCTGCAATAACGGCAGGTTCTACATGGTGACCACCAACGACACCACGCACCAGAATTTCTACGTCTACACGGACGATATCTACGGCGAGTGGTCAGAGCCGATTTACGTTGACCAGGGCGGTATCGACCCGTCCCTCTATTTTGAGGACGGAAAAACCTACTTCATGAGCAACGGCGCTGACGACAACGGCGTTGGCGGAGTTGTCCAGTGCGAAATAGACATCGCCACCGGAAAGAAGCTCTCCACCAGCCGCTGCATATGGCAGGGGAGCGGCGGGCGCTACCTCGAAAGTCCGCACCTCTACAAGATAAACGGCGCCTACTACCTCATGGCGGCGGAGGGCGGCACGGAGTACGGCCACATGATAACCTGCGCCCGGGCTTCCTCGGTGTGGGGCCCGTTTGAGGGAAATCCGCACAACCCGGTGCTCACGAACCGCAACAAGGCTCCGTTCATTATCCAGGGAATAGGTCATGGCGACCTTATCCAGGACGGCTTCGGCGACTGGCACGTCCTTTCGCTGGGCTTCCGTCAGCAGCACATCTGGAGACCCTACCACCACCTCGGCAGGGAGGTTTTCCTGACCCCGGTTTACTTCACTGAGGACGGCTGGTTCAGGTGCGGCAGGGACGGCACAACGGACGAAAGCTACGAAATGCAGGGAGATTTCACCCAGAACGAGAAGCGTTCGTTCACCTTTGAGAACACCGACTGGAACAAGGAATGGTGCTTCATGCGCCACCCGCGCCTGGAAAATTACGAGCTTTCGGAGAATAAGGCGATACTTCACGGAACTGAAGTCACCCTGGACGATGTGGATTCTCCGACATTCGTGGCTATGCGCCAGCGGGATTTCAACATGGAGATGAAGTGCGGCGTTGAGATATCCGGCGGTATCGGCGGACTTACGGTGCTCATCACAGAAAACGAACACTACGACATATTCCTGGAGCAGACGGCGGAGGGCTGCAATGCGGTGCTCATGCTGAACATCGGCGGGATAAAGCACCGCCAGAATTCCGTTCCGGTAAGCGGAAACAAGGCGCAGCTAATTATCCGCGCGGATAATTACGGGTACAGCTTCTTCGCAGTCCAGGCAGGAAACGAGGTGCAGCTTGGCTATGGCAGCACCAAGTATCTTTCCAGCGAGGTAGCCGAGGGCTTCACCGGAGTTATGACCGGACTTTTCGCAGTGCGCGGTACGGCGGAATTTACAGGGTTCTCGTGCGATTACAAGGAAAATGAATAAAAAAATGCGGGGCTGTGCTGTCACAGTCCCGCGCTGTTTTTATCTGATAAAATTTGTTCTGATGGGCTTTTCAGGCTCCGGACAGGCGATCCCGGCAGCCTTGCCTGCTTCAATACACTTGAGCAGCCACGCCATGTTCTTCGCCAGGATATCCATGGTCTGGAGACCCTCAAGGTCCTGCTCAACCTGCTCTGCGGAGTTTCCGTGCACCTGATTCCAGTACTGCGAGGAAACCACCGGCATATTGTTGATGGTGAAGTACTTGTTGAGCTGGTCGAACGCCGCAGAGGCACCCCCGCGGCGGCAGCTTACAACTCCCGCAGCCGGCTTGTACGCCATCTTCTTTCCGCCGGAGTAGAACGCTCTATCCATGAAAGCTCCCATAGCGCCGCCGATAGCCGCATAGTGCACCGGAGAGCCGAATATGTACCCGTCGAAATCCGCCGCCTTGTTTACGAATTCGTTCACGATATCGTCAATGCAGCACCTGCCGAGACCCTTCTTGCAGGCTCCGCAGCCGATACAGCCGGAAATCGGCTTGTTCCCTATCCAGAATATCTCGGAATCCACGCCGTACTTTGCGAGGGACTCGGATACCTGCTTCAGCGCCCTGTCGGTGCAGCCGTGCTCGTGCGGGCTTCCGTTGACTAATAACACTTTCATTGTATGACCTCCTGTGTATGCTCCCCGGAATGGGGTTATTTTTTCTCATTATATAACATTTCGCGGAAAAATGCAACCGCTCAGAATCCGCCCACAACTGAAATCTCCCCAGAGCGCAGAGCTTCCGTTCCGTTTTCCGAGCTTATCACCAGCCGCCCGTCATCATCAATGCCGACCGCTTTCCCGGTGTGGAGCGCTCCGCCTTTCAGGAACGTTACCTCCCTGCCCAACACAATCGAGCGCTCCCGGTATTTTCGCAGCAGCTCCGCATGGTCGTCCCGGGCGGCGCTGTCGAGGAGCCGCGCCGCGATATCCGCGCACAAGCGGCTGCGCTCCGCGAAAACTCCCACCGCGCCCGCGACCGGCGCGATATCCTGCGGGAATTCCGTGGTGGAGATATTCAATCCTATGCCGACAATGACCTCCTCCACCGTGCCGCTTTCAAAGTCGCTGATAGCTTCGGTCAGTATGCCGGAAATTTTCCGCCCGTCAAGGAAAATGTCGTTCACCCATTTTATTCCTGCGTGAACTCCGCACAGCTCTTCAAGGCTGTCGGTGACTGCGCAGGCGGCTGCGGCGGTGATCAGCGTGCAGTCGGAAACGGGCTTCTGCGGCTTCAGGATAACGCTCATGTAAAGCCCGCTGCGGGCGGGGGAATAGAAGCTCTTACCGAATCTGCCGCGCCCGGCGGTCTGTTCGTCCGCGGCGATTATGGTGCCGTGGGGCATTCCGCGCAGCGCCGCCGCCTTCGCCTCGGTGTTGGTGGAGCCCACCGAGCGGTAGACCTCCACGGGCAGCCCCCGATAGCGCTCCGGCAGGTTCAGCCGGATACCGTCGGCAGTCAGGACGTCTGTTTCATTTTCCAGCAGATACCCCCGGTTGGTCGCGGCGGAAATGCGGTAGCCCTCGTCCTGGAGCTGCTTCACGGCTTTCCATACCGCCGCCCGGGAAACTCCCAGCATATCCGCGAGCTCCTGCCCGGAAACCGCAGTGCCACGCCGCTGCTCCAGAAGCGCGGCGACCTCGTTTTTTACAGCCATCTGTCTGCCTCCCCCTGTGATCACTACGCTCTATTATATACCAAAGTTCCGTATTTTTCAAGGCTTGCCGGTGAGGTCGGCACAATTTTTGCAAAACTACTTGATTTTTTGCGTGAAATAGAGTATAATAGTAGGGTAAGTACATAATCAAGCAATAAATGCTCTCGCTTATGGGGGCAGGCCCTGTGCAACAGAGTGCTGTGAACCATGTCAGGCGGGGAACCGAGCAGCATTAAGCGGATTTCTCTGTGTGCCGCAGTCAGCCTGTTCCCATAATCGAGGGCATTTATATTTTTATGCGCGGGAGGTGCGGCAGTGTATCTGGCTCTATACAGAAAATATCGTCCCAGGACGTTTGACGACGTAATATCCCAGCCACAGATCGTGACTACGCTGAAAAACCAGATCGCCACCGGACAGAATGCCCACGCGTATCTTTTCACCGGAAGCCGCGGCACCGGAAAAACCACCTGCGCCAAAATTCTTGCCATGGCGCTCAACTGCAAGCACCCGGTCGGCGGGAATCCCTGCCTTGAGTGCGAGAGCTGCCGCGAGATAGCCAGCGGAGCCGCCACGGACATCATGGAGATAGACGCCGCCAGCAACAACAGCGTAAACGACGTCCACACGCTCCAGGAGCAGTTGTCCTACACCCCGGTGAGCTGCAAGTACCGCGTATATATTCTGGACGAGGTGCACATGATGACCACGCAGGCATTCAACGCACTGCTGAAAACCATCGAGGAGCCCCCGCCCCACGTTATATTCATATTCGCCACCACGGAGCTGCACAAGGTTCCCGCAACGATACTTTCCCGCTGTCAGCGGTTCGAGTTCCGGCGGATAGAGATCGCCGACAGCTCCGCAAGGCTGCTGAGCATTGCGGAAAAAGAGGGCGTGACCCTCACGCAGGAGGCGGCGGATCTTATCTCGCGTATCTCCGACGGAGGTATGCGCGACGCGCTTTCGCTCCTTGACCGGTGCATTGCCGTCAGCAGCGAGGTAACGGACGAGGTAGTCCGGAACTGCGCGGGAGTGGCGGACAACCATTCGCTGTACAGGTTCGCCGAGATGATAGCCGCCCGGGATATCCCGGGGTGCATACAGCTCCTGGAGCAGCTCTACAAAAACGGCAAGGACGTTGCCCGGCTGATGGACGAGCTCAGCGGAGTTTTCCGCGACCTTATGCTGTATTCCAGCGCCCCCGGTGAGACTGGTCTGCTTGAAGCCATGCCGCACGACTACCCGGAGATAGAGCGACTGGCGGGAATGTTTTCCCTTGACGAGATACTCCACGACCTCACGCTTATCCAGGAGTGCACGGACGGAATCTCCAGGACGCGCCAGCGCCGCACCCTTGCGGAGATGTGCTTCGTCAAGCTGTGCACAGGCGCGGTCACCGCAGCGCAGGCTTCCGCGCAGAGCAAGGCGGCTCCTGTAAGGACTGCGCCCGTCCCCAAGCCGGAATTCAAGCCGATGGGCAGCGAGTTCACCCCGGTTTCAGACGACAAGCTGAAGCCCGCGCACGCCGCAAACCTCAGCAAGCTGCATGAGCTGTTCAGCGAGCCTGAGCCGAAAACTGCGGCTCCTGAGCCAGCAAAGCCCGAGCCTGCAAAAGCAGAGGAAAAGCCCGCCGAGCCTCCGGAGCCGACGCTAGCGGATAAACGCGCCGCCTCAGAGAAGAACGCGAACATCAGCAAGATACACGAGATATTCTCAAAGCCGCCGGAAACAGCGCACGAGCCTGCTCCGAAGCAGGAGACCGCGCCGGAAGCGGCTGACAATATAAGCAAGCTCCACGAGATAACCGGACAGCACAGCGCGCCGGATGGATCCGCGCCCATGCCGGAGTTCAACAGCAGACCCGCCGCGCCGGAGCCTTTCGATTTCGCTCCCCCGCCGGAAGAGCCGCCGGAGGAATTCATTCCGCCGCGCGAGTTCATGCCGGAGCCGGCTGTAACTCCCGCACCGGAAAAAAAGCCTGAGCCGGAACCCAATCCCGAACCGAAGCCGGAACCTCAGCCCGTAAAAGCTGAGCCGCTCCCCGAGCCTGCGGCGCCGAAGCCCGCAAAGGAGCCGGGACCCGCTCCAGCGGCAAAGCCCGCCAAAAAGAAGGCTCCCCCGGCAAAGCAGGGCGGCGAATACGAGAAGCTCTCCGGGCTGACCGCAGAGGAATGGACGGAGGCTTCAAAGAAGCTGTCGCCGCTTTTCGCCGCGATGTTTGACGGCGCAAAGGTCAGCGTGAACAGCGACGGAGTTCTCGAGATTGTGACCGGGAACCTCATGCTCCAGGGCAGCGCGGGAAGCCGCCAGCTTGACGAGGAGCTGTTCAACGCGTTCGGAAAGAAAGTCCGCGCGATAGTAAAGCCCGAGGAAACGGAAAAAACAGCCGGGGAGGATATCTCCGCTGTAAGGGAGCTGCTGCGCAAAGCAGAGCAGCTCAATATAGAAGTACAATATAAGTGAAAGGATAACACCACTATGAAGGCAAGATTACCCCAGGGATATCAGAATTCCACACCCAACATGAACCAGATGGTAAGAAAGGCGCAGAAGATGCAGGAGGACATCGGCAAGATTCAGGAGGAGCTTGCTGTCAAGGAGTTCACAAAGCAGGTGGGCGGCGGCGCCATTGAGCTGGTAATGACCGGCGACAAGCAGCTCAAGTCCGTGACCATCAAGCCCGAGGTCGTTGACCCCGAGGATATCGAAATGCTCCAGGATCTCATCATCAGCGGCGTTAACGAGATACTCAAGGAAGTTGACGACTACGGCGCGGCAGAGATGGAAAAGGTTACCGGAGGCGTTTCCTTCCCCGGCTTTATCTGATAGCCTGAAACATAACAGCTTTTGGCGGGTCGGCTGACCCGCCTTTTAAAGTATGAACAAGAATGTAATTGCCGTGATGAAGCTCCCGCTTGTCGCGCTGGGGCTGTCTTTCTTTGCGGGGTGCATTGCCGGAAGGGACGCTCCGATAGCGCTGTTTGCAGCGGCTCTCGCCTTTTTCGCGATATGCCTGATAAAAAGGCGCTGGCGCCTGTGGGCTGTCGGGTTCCTGCTCGGAATGATGTGTATTTCCGGGTGGGAGTGCTTCTACGCGCAGGCGCTGCGGCAGCTCGCCGGGACGCAGCAGCGCCTGCAATGTCACATTATGTCGCAGAGCTATTCCTCGGAGCGGTTCAGCGTTTCAAAGGCTTTCTGCGTTATTGACGGAAAGCTCGCAGTGATAACGCTCACCGGGCAGTATTCCGCCGAGCCCGGCTCGGATATCGAAGTGCTTGCGGAGATCTGTCAGGAGCAGCAGAGCGGCTTCAATTACGCAGACGGAGCGCTTCTTTCCGCCGAGGCGGCGGAGGTTTACAGCTCCACACAGCCCAGCGGGCTGTTCCACTGGTCGGATGCCGTCCGCACGGCGGCTGAGTCCCGGCTGGACACGCTCGGCGGGGACGAAGCGGAGCTTGCGAAAGGTCTGCTGCTGGGCGATACCTCAGATTTTCCACTGAAGCTCCGGCGGGACATAAAATACAGCGGCGTGAACTATATGTGCGCAGTTTCAGGAGCGCACATCACGCTTTGCATTGCGATACTTACGGAGCTTTTCTGCCGCAGGCGGGGCAGTGCGCAGGCATATGTCGCGATAGTCTCGGCGCTGATTCTGGCGGTGCTGTTCGATTTCTCGCCGTCCGTTATGAGGGCGGGATTCATGCTGATGATCTGCCGCTGCGGGGTTCTCCTGCGCAGACAGCCGGTGACGCTGAATTCCCTGTGCGCCGCGCTGTTTATAATGACCGTGTTCACGCCGAACGCCGCATTCGACCCGGCGCTCCAGATGTCCGCGCTGGGAGTATTCGGTGCGGCGGAGCTTGGTCCTGCGCTGAACCGCCTGCGGCATTACCGCTGGGAGCGCTTCCGGCTCCTTGCCAGGCTGAAGGAAGCCTCGCTGATGGCGCTCGGGGCGATGGCGTGCATAGCTCCGGTGAGCGTCTCGCTTTTCGGCGGGATATCTCTCGCGGAGGTACCCGCATCTGTTGCGCTGTCGCCGTTCTTTACGCTGGCGGTTCTTTTTGGGCTGCTGTTCCTGATGAGCGGGGTTCCGCTGACAGCCGTGCCTCTGAAATGGGCGCTCAGCTGCTTCCGGGGCATTCTCGGCTGCTTCGGAGATATACCCGGAGCATGGCGGGCAATGGACTTTGACGGCGCCGTTATCCTGGCGGCATTTATCGCGCTGCTGCTTATCATCGGCGCTTTTGTTACCGACCATTCGAAGCTGGCGCTGCAATGCAGCGGGCTTTGCGCCGTCCTGCTGATCACTTTGAGTATCTGCCATGATTCTGACCGGAAATACACCGGATTCATCTCGGACGGGAAAAGCGGAGCGGCAGTGATATGCGAACGCAATGAAGCCGCCGTCACGATATCCGGCAGCGGGAATTTCTCCCGGGAGCTTTTCGACTTCCTGACGGACAGCGGAATAACGCGGCTGCGGCTGATAAACGCTCCGCAGCTTGACAGCAGCGGGCTTCTCGCCATGCAGGAGCTGACGGAGCTTTTCCCGGCGGATACGTTCCTTTGCCCGCAGGAGCAGCTTCCCGGCGCGGAAAAGTGCGTCGCCGCCCGGGAATTCGGCATGGCGGAGGATATCCTGCTGATCGACGGCGTAAGCTACGCAATGCTGAAAGCCGGAGATGATACTCCCGCAGACATCGCGGTATACTATGGCTACAAGAATAACATTCCCCCGACCGGCGCGGCGCTTCCGCTGTATGCCTCGGCACGGCAGAACGCGCTGCCGGAAAACGGGGTGAACATCTACGACAACGGGCTGCGTATCGTCCCGCAGGGAATTACGCAGGCACAAGGAGAATGATATGTCTGAATTTATTTCCGCACCGCTGGCGCTTGCGGCGGAGCAGTTCGCAAAGCTCCCGGGGATCGGGATAAAGACCGCGCAGCGCCTTGCCTACTATATGCTGAACCTCCCGCCGCACGAGGTGGAGGAATTCGCTGAATCGCTGGTGCGCGCAAGGAACGGCGTGCAGCTCTGCCGCTGCTGCCAGAACTTCACCGACCGCGAGGTCTGCGCGATATGCGACGACGACAGCCGCGACAAGGGCGTCATCTGCGTGGTGGAATCCCCGAAGGACGTTTCTGCGTTTGAGCGCTCCGGCGGCTACGAGGGCGTGTACCATGTGCTGCACGGGCTTCTTTCCCCGATGGACGGAGTTACCGCAGAGGATCTCAAGATAAAGGAGCTGATGAGCAGGCTCTCAGAAGCCCGCGAGGTAATTATGGCGACAAACCCCACGGTGGAGGGCGAGGCTACCGCAGTGTATCTCAGCCGGCTCATAAAGCCGATGGGGATAAAGGTTTCCCGGCTTGCCTACGGGCTGCCCGCAGGCTCTGCGCTGGAATTCGCAGACGACGTAACGCTGATGAAGGCGCTGGAAAACCGCAGCGAGCTGTGATATCCCGCGAACTCCCGCAGACAAAAAAATCCCGCAGCTTTGTGGGCTGCGGGGAACAAGATATAACGCCCGCACGAAAAAAGGAAGGAAAACGTGGGGACGTATGATGAAAACTCATCATAAAAAGGGGAGGTTGGTTGTTGGGTATGCCGCATTGCTGCGGCGCTTGTCCGGCGACGACCTGTATGTCATCTTCGGTGATTATATAATACACCACATCTATGAATTTAGCGTAATCGAAATGTGAAATAATGGTGAAAGATTCGAATTATTAGGATTCAATCTAAGACAGAACAAAAGAAAGAGTGCAAAAAATGAGCAATACCCCTGAAAACGCAGAAAACACCCGCTCCGAGCTTCTCGGAAACGCCCCCGTCACCTCGCTGATGGTGAAATTCGCGGTGCCCAGCATTATCGCAATGCTGGTGGGAGCGCTGTATAACATCGTGGATCAGCTGTTTATAGGTCAGGCTGTGGGGCCGCTTGGAAACGCGGCGACCAATATCGCGTTCCCGTTTTCCACCTCCTGCCTGTCGCTGGCGCTTCTGTTCGGAATAGGCGGCGCAAGCTGCTTCAACCTGAACATGGGGCGCGGGGAACGCGAAAAGGCTCCCTATTTCGTGGGAAACGCGGCGGTGATGATGATAATTTGCGGGATCATTCTGACGGCGATAACCAGGCTGTTCCTGAACCCTCTGCTGAACCTGTTCGGCTCCCCGGCGGACGTGCTTCCGCTGGCGGAGGAGTATGTCGGAATAACCTCCTGGGGATTTCCGTTCATGATAATCACCACTGGCGGCGGGCACCTGATACGCGCCGACGGCAGCCCCCGCATGACCATGCTGTGCAATCTCCTGGGTGCCGGAATAAACACCGTGCTTGACGCAGTGTTCGTGCTGGGCTTCCGGTGGGGAATGGTGGGCGCGGCATACGCAACGATAATCGGACAGATAATTTCCGGCGCTGTCGCAATAATCTACCTCACCCGCTATAAAACAGTCCACGTTGGACTTAAGCACCTGCGCATTCGCTGGAGATACACCGGCAGGATAATGGCGATAGGCATGGCAAGCTGCATAAATCAGCTTGCGATGATGGTGGTGCAGATAGCCATGAACAACCTGCTCAAGCACTACGGCGCGCTTTCAGCCTACGGCGAATCCATACCGATAGCGGTTTCGGGGATCGTGATGAAGGTGAACCAGATAACCTTCTCGATAGTTATAGGACTTGGACAGGGCGCGCAGCCGATAATCAGCTTCAACTACGGCGCTGAGAAATACGACCGCGTGCGAAAGGCTTTCCGCTCGGCGATAACCGTGGGAGCCGCCGTGGCGGTGGCAGCGTTCATCCTGTTCCAGCTTTTCCCCCGGGAGATAATCTCGGCGTTCGGCAGCGGCTCGGAGGAGTACTTTGACTTCGGCGTGAAGTTCTTCCGGGTGTTCCTGTTCTTCACATGGCTCAACTGCTTACAGCCGATAGCCTCCACGTTCTTCACCTCGATAGGAAAATCGGTGAAGGGCGCGTTCCTGTCGCTGACCCGGCAGATACTGTTCCTGCTGCCGCCGATGATCGTGCTTTCCATTTTCTTCGGGATCGACGGTATACTGTATTCGGGTCCCCTCGCCGACCTGCTGTCCGGTATCGCGTGCGTTATCATGCTGATAGTGGAATTCCGTATAATGAAAAGGCAGGAGAGCAGAAAATCGGCTTGATTCCCTGAGATTTAAGAAAAACTAAAAAACAAAACAGGCTGACGGGAAACCGCCAGCCTGTCAACTTGTCGAAAAGCATCTATCCCAGGCTGTTGAGAAAGGTGCAGATGCGCCTTTATCGACAGCCTGTAACTATATTATCAGCAGTTTTTTACTTGTTGTCCACAGTCTCCTTTTCCTCAGGCTCCTCCTCATTTTCCTCGAAATCCTCCTCATTTTCCTCGGAATCTTCCTCATTTTCCTCGGAATCCTCCTGCTTTTCAGCAGCCTTTGCCGCTTTTCCGGCGGCGTGCTTTCTTTTTATGAGGATAGTCCAGAGTATAATGTTTATCAGCGCCACAAGCACGCATACACCGATTATTATCATCGGAACAAACTCAATCGCCTGGAGCTGTACGCAGTACGTTCCCGTGCCGTTTGTCAGCGCCGGGTCCTCGACCAGCAGGTAATGTCCGTTGTCCTTGAAGCTGATGGACTTCCATACGCCGTTTACAAACTGCATAACGTTCACGTTTCCCCTGCCCTCGGGCTTCAGGAACCTGAGCTGCGTAGCGGTGCTGTCGGCAACCCCGGAGTGTATCTTCACCACCCGAAGCTCGCTGTTGTTGTCGGGGGCGAACACGCTGCTGCTCTGTGTTGCGACCTTTATCGTGCTGCCGTCATCAAAAAGCCCGTCCGCAAGCACCAGCGCAAATCCACCCTCGGACTGCTCCGCGCTTTCGATCACCGTTACATACGGGGTGTACACCGCATCTACCACCACCGGGAAGGTTATGCAGTCGTTGTCGAATTCCGACCACCTTGCAAAGCAGCCCTCCCTGGCGGGTATCTCGGGGAAATCAGTCTCCGGCAGCGTTCCGCCGTAATCCACCTGGATAGTATCGGCAAGCTCTCCGTCAACCATGAATTTCACGTCTATGACTGCCGCCGCTCCGGCTATCTCGCGGTATTTCGCGAAATCCACCGGCACGGTCTTTCCGGAGTAGCTGATGTTGTCTATCGCCGCAACGCCGCGGTCAACAAAGCTGTTTCTCAGCACCTCGGCATTCTTGTCGGAGAAGTCCACATATCCCGCCACTGCGCCCACGCGCTCGGTGTAATCGTAAGCGTCAAGGATAGAAGCGTTATCCGTCAGGATAAGCCCCTGCCCCGCGATTCCACCCACATAGCTGGAGGCGGAAACGGTGGTCTTGGATATGCACTTTCTTATTGCAGAAGAGGAATATCCCGCAATTCCGCCCGCATAGCTGCCGCTGGAGCTGGTGACCTTTCCGTTCTGCGTGGAGGTGCGCACGACTCCCATATCCTGCTTTCCGACAATGCCGCCGCAGTAGTTCTTCTTGGCGGTTATCTCGCCGGTATTCGTGCAGTCCTCCACTATGTCGCGCACCTTGTAGCTGAAGCTCAGGGAGTGGTCGCCGTTGGAAGCAATGTCGTCCTCCGGGTCAAAATCGAAGTCTATCGCCATGGAGCCAGCGATACCGCCAACGTTCAGGTCGCCCTGGACGCCGCCGTAGTTCGTGCAGGACGCCGCCTTGCCCACCTTGCTGTTGGAATCGTCCTCGGACACGTCAGTAGAAAAGCTGTCGCTGTCGTCCGAGCTCATTGTCTTGTCCTTCAGATCCTGGAGGATCGCTGTGATATTGCTGAACTCGTCGCTGATAGCCTGTATATCGTCAAGCAGGACGTTGCTCTGCTGCTGCGCGGTGCTGCTTATCGCAGAGAGCGCGCTGGTTATCCCGGCGAAATCGTTGGAGAAGCTGTCCACCGCCGCCGCGAATTCCGCGTCAGCCGCCGGGAATTCCACGACCGGCTCGTCGCCGATCTTCTTCACCAGGTTTGTCAGCTTATACATTCCATCGGAGAATTTCTTGCCGGCGTCCGAAAGAAAGGCGGAAGCGTCCGAAGCCGAGCCGGAAGCGCCCTTGAGCCAATCAATGGCGCTGCTCAGGGAATCCGCCGCCGAATTGAAGCTTTCGCTGGAGGAAGCCACCACGTCCGCCGCGTCAGAGAGCTTATCAGCCGCAACGGCTATTTTGTCAATGCCGTCCTGGAGCGCTCCCGCGTCAAGCTGGTCGGTTATCTCATCAAGCGCGTCGTTTATCTGACCCGCAGCCGCCGAAATATTGTTCATGCAGTCGTTTATGTTCTTTATCTGCGCGGAGATCTCGTTGTAGGTCTCAGTGGGCACGTTGGAGCTGCTTATATTACTGTACGCCTCGGTTATGGTGTTCAGCGCGGTCTCCGTGTCGCTCAGCGCGTAGGAAAGCTCCTTCGAGGCGGATTCCATCAGATTCAGTCCGGCACTGAGCTGGTCGGAATCCACCGCCTTGCTTATAGCGTCGGAAGCTGCGGAAATGTGGTCGGCAGCGTCTGAAAGGCTGTCGGCAGCGGATTCGCTTTCCTTCTTCACCTTGGCGAGAGCCTTGCTTAGTTCATCTTTATCCGTGGTGATGGTGACCGCTTTTATCGCCGCCGAAGCGTGCTTTGACGCGCTGCTGAAATCCGCTGCGGCGCTGGAAAACTCGTCTATCGCGGTTTTCAGTTCCTTTTCGTCCACCGAGCCTACTATCTTCTGGAGCGCCCTGGACATTCTGCTGAGGGCGCTTGAAACGTCCTGCATTGCCTTTCCGAGCTCTATCATTCCATCGGAAAGCTGCTTGAAGTCCTTTCCGGTGACCCACTGCTGGAGCTTGTCGCAGGAATTCCCTATCTGCGTCAGCGCGGCGGTGATGTTGGTCACCTCGCCGTTGGCGCTGTTCAGCGCCTTTATCATATCCTTTACCGAGGACTGTATCTTATCCGTGTCGCCAAGGGAGCTGCTTATCTTATCCGCCGCAAGCGCGATATCGTCCAGCGCGGAGGATATCCCGCTGACCGCAGTGCTCAGCGTGTCGATACCGTCCTTTCCGCTGTCTATCGCCTCCTGCATTTCATCGCCGGAAGCAGTCAACTGGTCGAAAACCTCTGAAAGAGTGCTGCCGAGCTGGCTGAGCAGGTCAAGCCCGGAACGGAAGTCGTCCAGCGCCGGGGAGATACCGTCCAGCGCCTCGTCAGCCCTTGCGGTTATCTGGTTCACGCCGTCAGTCCAGCCGTTGTATATATCCTGGGTGCGGTCGGAAATATCGTCCGCAGAATTCTTCAGGTTGTCCATCTGGGTGGTGAGTCCCTGCACCTGGTTATTCACGGCGCTGCCCGCTCCCTTTGCGTCAGAGATCAGCTTGTTCACCTTTGTGCTGAGCACGGTCATCTCGTCCAGCAGCTTCTGCACGGTGTCCTCGGCGAAATCTATGCTCTGGTACGGCTCGAGCTGGCCGGCGATACCGCCGACGTCCTTCCTGCCGAATATCTCGCCGTAATTTGCGCAGTTGTTGACAAAGCCGGACTGCCTGCCGACAATGCCGCCGACATTATACCCGATATGCGGATATCCCACGGTGCCGTGATTCTCGCAGCCCTGGATTATTCCGTCGGAATAGCCCGCGATGCCGCCCGCGTCCGTCATGGAGGCGGGCTCCTCCGAGGACATTATGCTGTCCCAGTCGATATCCTGTATTGAAAGCTTCGCCTCGCTGGCGGTGGTGTTCACGCTGCACCTGCTGGAGCAGTTGAGGATAGTTCCGGTGCTGCTGCCCGCGATACCTCCGGTGTAGTGGCTGCCGCTCATAGCGCCCGCCGCCTCGCAGCCGGAGATCAGACCGTTCTTTTCGTTTATTCCGGCGATACCGCCGACATATTCAGTTCCCTTTACCGACCCGCTGAAGCTGCAGTTGGTGATATTTCCGGAGTTGCTGCCCGCAATGCCCCCGATATAGCCGGAGGTGCCGCCGATGTCGATATGTCCCTTTACGGTCACGTCCTTTACAAGACCGCCCCGGAGCACATATCTGAACAGCCCGCAGTACGAGCCGTCCTCCGATATATCCATGCCGGAAATGGTATGTCCCGCGCCGTCAAAGGTCCCGCCGAAAACGGGTATCGGCGTGAAGTCCCCGGAAAGCTCTATATCCGCCGTCAGGGTGACGTAAAGGTCCTTGCTGTATGAATCTATCCGGCAGTCCTCTGCAAGCTGCCTCAGCCCCGCCGCGTCAGAAATCGTCAGCTCCGTCCGGCTGGAGGCTGTCTGGGACGCCTGCGCCGCCTGCGCAAAGCTCCCCATGGGGACTGCGGCGGCAAGCGTAAGCGCGGCAACAACGGAAATGATCTTATTTATGTGCTTCATGTTCATCATTCCTCCGTTTCGTCCATTATATCGTCCACGTCTTCCGCTGACCCGGCGGAGTCGGGCGGAGATATGCCGTCTATATCCTCTATGCGCTTTCCGTCAGCGTCAATATGGTTGATTATCTGGCGGTCTACCTTGCCCTTCATCTCCTCTGCCGCGTCAGAATCAAGCTGCGCGCTTATCTCGCCGTGGATAAGACCGGTTATCTGCGCGTCAACGATACCGGATACATAGCCGCGCACTCTTCCGTTTACGCGGATATAGCCGGAGCGCTTCTGTACCAGGTCGCGGCGCTTGAGCGTAAAGGAGGTCTTTTCGATTATCGTATCGCCAAGCAGCAGTATCTGCGGCAGCACGAACATTACCAGGAAAATGGATATCAGCGTACCGCGTCCAAGGCAGATACCAACGGAGGATATCGCCACGTCAGACGACAGGAATCCGATAAGCAGTCCGGCGATAGCGAGTATCGCGCCGGAGGTTATGATGGTGGGGAACGCCTGGTTCAGCGTTTCCACCATTGCGTCCTTGGTGGACATGGACTTCTTAAGCTCGGTGTAGCGGCTGGAAATAACGATCGCGTAATCGATATTCGCACCCATCTGGATGGAGCTTACGATAAGGTAGCTGAGGAAGAATATATTCGTATCAGTCAGCACCGGCACGGAGAAGTTTATCCATACCGAGCCCTGGATTATCGCAAGCAGCAGCACCGGAAGTCCCGCAGACTTGAACGTGAACACCAGGATAACAAGCACGAACAGGAACGACAGGATACTTACCATCAGGTTATCTGTGGAGAACACGTTCGACAGGTCGTAGTCAGAGGTGGAATCTCCCACAATGTAGCTGCCCTCGGGGTAATACTCCTGAACGACCTCGTGGAGCTTATCAAGGAACTCAAAGGTCTCCTGACCCTCCTCCGGGACGTTGGTATAAAGCAGCATACGGCTGTACTCGTCCGTTCCGAGCTGGAGCTTTGCCTTGTCAAGCTGCTCGTGCAGGTCGTCGATGGTCTTGTTCATATCGTCGTCGAGATGGACGTAGCCCGCTTCCTTTTCATCATAGATAAAGCTGAACATATCTATCAGCGGCACGGAATAGCTGCTTACGGTAGAGCTTGTCAGGGAGCCGACAATCTCACCGTAATCCTCCTGATTTGCGGCATACGCGGTGTAGGCAAGCTGAACTATCTCGATATCCATATCGGTCAGCTCCGCGAACTGGCGCGGCGTCAGGGAATCCGTCAGCACATAGCCGTCCATCGCCTCGATGTTGGCAAGTCCCATGGCGGAATCCACTTCCGGCAGGGTTTCAAGCCGCTGGAGCAGCTTGTGCTCCTGCTCGTAATTTCCGGCGGGCACCATAACTACCACCAGATTCTGCGAACCGAAGTTTTCGTCTATCTTTTCCTCGGCTATCTGGGATGCGTTCTTCGTGTATGTGGAAAGGGTGGAATATCCGTAAACGTAATTCGTCTTGTTGGACAGAATGAAGCCTGCCGCCAGCAGTATCGCAAACAGCGGCGGAATAACGAACCTTGTCTTTACATCGAACTTTCCGACTGCGGTGATGTTCGGCACGAAGTTCCTGTGGTGGGTCTTGTCGATAAGCGGGGAGAAGGACATCAGCAGTCCCGGCATCAGCGTGAACACCACAAAGATACTGAAGAAAATAGCCTTGCACAGCACGATACCCAGGTCAAAGCCCAGCTTGAACTGCATCAGCATCATAGCCACCATACCGGAAAGCGTGGTAAGGCAGCTTGAGGAGATCTCCGGGATAGCCTTGCTCAGCGCGGTTATTACCGCCTCGCGGGGATCCATGTTCGCGCGCTCCTCGGTGTAGCGGTTGCAGAGGATTATCGCGTAGTCGATGGCGAGCGCGAGCTGGAGGACTACCGCGATGGAGTTGGACACGAACGAGATCTCGCCGAAAATGAAGTTTGTGCCCATGTTCAGCAGAGCCGCCGTGCCGAAGGTCGCCAGCAGCACCGGTATCTCCATATATGTATGCGATGTGAAGAACAGCACCGCGATGATGATCACCAGGACTATAACCACAACGACCTGCATTTCCGCCGCGATGGTTTCAGAGGAGCTGTTGCCCACGGCGCTGGAAATGTACTCGTCATAGGGCACCAGCTTTTCCTTCACCTGCACCATGGCGTCCTTGGAGATCTGGTCGGTCTCTTCGCCGTCAAAGGTTATGGAGAGCAGGGCGCAGCCGTCCTTATAGCCGTCCTCGTCGTTCTCCACCGTGACCGAGGTAACGCCGTCTATCTCCTCAAGCTCGGCGGCTATCTGCTCCGCCTTTTCAAAGGTGATATTGTCCAGCATTATGCTGCCCGAGCCGTAGGTCACGAACTGGTCGTTCATCAGGTCAAGTCCCATGCGGGTCTCTGATGTATCCGGCAGGTAGCTCGTGATATCGTTGTTTACCTGCGTCCAGCCTGTGGCAACGGCGCAGAATATTGCGGCAATGATGTAGAAAAGATAGAACGCCTTGCGCTTGTCTACGATTATCGTTGCTATCTTTTCTATGGGCGACTGTTTTTTCTTTTGCGTACTCATCTCATCACTCCATTATTTACGTTATTTTTTTAACCTGTAATCCACCATAGATTATAGCACCGCAAGGGATTTTTTTCAATAATCAAAATACACAAAATGTCCGGAAATCCACATTGCAGTCTTGCTGTGTGAATAAAAAGCTCCCGCCAGAGAGCGGCGCAGGCTGAAAAAAATCCTCCCGCCCCCCTTGACAAAACGCGAATATCCGTGTATACTGTATATATGACACATGAACACGCAGAGAGGAGGAAATACGCTTGAAGATTTTGCAGAATTCCGATGTGCCGATTTACCGGCAGATAGCGTCGCAGTTCAAGGACGATATCATGAACGGCAGAATACACGAAGGTGAGTACCTCCCGTCGATACGCGGTCTGGCAAAGGATCTTAAAATCAGCGTGATAACCACGATGAAGGCCTACGAGCTGCTGACGGAAGAAGGCATGATATCCCCCGTGCAGGGAAAGGGCTACATCGTGAATCCGCAGGACCGGGAAATGGTAAGGGAGCAGCAGCTCCGTTTACTTGAGCAGCACCTCCAGAACGCTATGGAAGCGGCAAAGCTTGCGGGAGTTTCCCGGGAAGAGCTTACGGAAATGCTCCGCGTACTCTATGACGCGGACTGATACAGAAAGGCTGGTAATCATGCTTATATTTTCAAGGGACAGGAAAAAGGTGCAGGACTGCGTTTCCATCGCGGTACAGAAGGTATTCGGCGGCGGAAAGGAACAAAAATACGCGCTGATAGGCTCCAGCGGCTTCGGGACTACCTATGACGGAGTTCTCGCGTACTACGCGGACGAAAAGACCGCCATGGACGATCTTGAAAAGTTGTTCGCGGCTTTTGAGGGCGGCGCGGCGTCCTACCGTATGTGAGGTGGGAGCATGGGCAGAATCGCAATAAAGCGCCTGTACTGGATAACGCTTATTATACTGGGGCTCAGCGGGCTTCTGCTGGCGGTCAACGGGATATTAGGGGGATTCCTGCCGGATACCGCAGTCCGCATTATAGGAATTGCAGATATCGTCTGCCTGCCGGTATTCATATTTTTATTCGTAATAGAACATTTGTAATGAAACGCAGGAAACAGGGAGTAATTATCATGGAAAACAACTTCTGCGTGAGCACAAGGGGGCTCACGAAAAAATACAGCAAATTCACGCTGGGAGGGCTTGATCTGAATATCCCGATGGGCTTCTCCACGGCGCTCATCGGTGCAAACGGCGCGGGGAAAACTACGCTGATCGACATTCTCTGCGGAGTTACCCACAAGACCTCCGGCGAGGTGACTTACTTCAACGCGGAGCAGGATATAAGCGACCCGGCGCTCCGGGAAAGGATAGGCTACTGCGCCAGCAATGCGTTTTTCCCGCTGGGCTTCAACGCAAGGGATATCGCTATCTCCATGGAGATAGCATACAAGAGCTTCGACCGGCAGAAATTCGCGGAGCTGTGCGAAAAATTCGAGGTGGACAGCGAGCGCACCAGAAAGCCACGTCCCATGACCAAGCAGTCCGACGGCAACAGAATGCGCACCTGCCTTGCGGCGGTTTTTGCGCGGAATACCGAGCTGCTGGTGCTTGACGAGCCCGGAAGCTCCCTTGACCCGCTCATGCGCGACCGGCTGTGCGACCGCATGAGGGAATACCTCGACGACGGCGACGGCAGGAAGTCCATAATATTCTCAACGCACAATATCGCGGATATGGAGAACGCCGCGGACTACGCGGTTTTCATGGACAGGGGGCACGTCATCGAACAGGGCTTCATCGAGGATCTGAAGGAAAAGTATATAATCGTTCGCGGGGACGCAGAAAACTACGAAAAGGCGAAGCCGTACCTCCTGAGCGGAAGCCACAACCGCACCACGTTTGACGGGCTTTCCCTTTCGGAAAACGCGGAGACTCTCGCGGCAATGAACGTTGACAGCGAATCTCCCACGCTCCAGCAGCTGAGCGTGGGACTGCTGAAATACGCGGAGGAGCACAGATGAAAAAGTACGTTCAGTCCTTCCGGCTGTTTTTCGGAAGCTGCCCGATGAAATCGCTGGCGGTATTTTTCGGCGTCATGATAGGTTTTATCGCTGTATTCGCGATACCCATGACAATCGGCGAAGGCGACTTTCTAGCCGGATTCATTAAGGGAATTTCCTCAATGCTTGCCCTCATGATTCCCATGGCGGGATTTATTTTCCTGAACAGCCTGTACACCTACATAAACCCGGCGACCCCGGGCTACAAGCATTTTGCCTCCGTGCCTGATATAGCCGGGCATTTCAGGAGAGCCATAGTTTCCACGAACGCGCTTTTTCTGCTTATCGGCGCCGTACTGCTCGCTATTACCGCGGTGGTGTATTCGCTTCTCGGATTGGACTGCGGGATCATATTTTTCGGCATTATCGTGCTGTTCGTTGATTCGGCGGTGTGCAATTTTGTCGGATATCTGAAAAGCACATCGGCAAGAATGCTGGCGACAATAATAGCGCTGTGCACATTCGGCTTTATCTCGGGATTTTCATCAGGAGCCAGCGAGGAAGAAGGTTCGCTTGCAAATCTTATCGCCGGACATATCACTGCGGCGGTGATCCTGACCGTTATCGCCGCCGCAGTATACGCCGCAAGTCTTATCTACACGTTAAAGGCCTGCGAAAGAAAGTGGGGGCAGGACAAATGATCGGACTTAAACTGCTGTTCAGCAGATATTTGAGGCACAGGACAGCAATACTGGTTATTGCCCTCTTGTTTGTGGGAATGCTCGCCGCCGTGATGATTTTCCATGCAGACCCGGGCTTCTCCGAAGACGGTGACGCCGACTACCTGATGTGCAAGATATGCGCCCTTATGCCGATGATGTTCTGGAATATGATACCGATATTATTCATGGGGCAGGAAAACGTCGGGAGCCGCTTCATGCGCGCGGTTCCCTGCGCGGAAAAGATGTACACCGTGGGAGTACCGCTGTTCTCGGCGATAGTTCCGGCGGCCGGCGGAGCGCTCACCAATATAGTGTATGCGGTATTTATTCTGGCGACCGGGCGGGATATCTGCAACATCACGGATATGCTGATACTCACCGGGATCGTCGGCGGGCTTATTGCTGTGATTTCCTGCACTATGATGTCGTTCCGGTTCGGGGGATTCACGTTCGCGCTGTTTTACCTGCCGTTCTGGGTTATCCTTATAATGTCGATAACTCCCGGTTCTCAGGTAGCCGCGTACGGATTCGGGCTGCCGCTGTGGGCTGGGGCGCTCATCGCAGCGGGAGGCTCCATCGCGGGCGCACTGCTTGGAGGCGTTATTTCTTCTTTTGCTTACCGCAGGTACAATTTCAAGGAAACCGCATATAACAGCATGGCGATGAAGTGAACATTCGAATAAAGCCAAAAATTCACACAATTTTCACAAACGAAACATTATAATTACACTGGAATAGGCTATACTATGTTACGGAAAGCGAACAAAGGCTTTCACCTGATTCTGACACCGTTCATTTTCATATAATTACCAACCAAACCAGCATCAAACCCCTGTGAGAGATCACAGGGGTTTGATGCTTATTTGAGAAAATGGATTCGCTGCGTTTTTCACAATTTTCCGCATTAAAATGCGGGAGAGGCAAACAGGAGGTTTGCCCCTCCCCTACAAATAAATGGCGCTGCATTTGTACAGCGCCATTTTGTTTTATTCCTCAGTTTCCGTATTGAACTGGCTCGGGTGCTTGGTGAAGAAATCCACTCTCGGCTCGAGGAATTTCAGCTTGTGATCCTTTCCGCCGGTGAAGTCCGCGATGGCGTCGAATATCTTGTCCCAGCTCCAGAAGCTCTTGTCGAGCTGGAGGTACTCGAGGATCATCTCGGTCCCCTGCGGAGCCATCGGGTGGAGCAGCACCGCCGCCGTCCTTATCATGTGGAACACCTGTATCAGCGCGTGGCGGCGCGCCTCGTTGTCGTCGGCCTTGTCGGCGTCGCCGAGGTTCTTCGCCATGTACTTGCTCGCCTTTCTGATGTAGCTGTCAAGCACATAGGTCGCCTGATGGAACTCAAATCGGTACATGAAGCGCTCGTAATCCAGTATAGCCTTCTTCGCGTCCGCGAGGACCTGCTCGTCAACCGCGCCGACCGGCATTACGCCGTCAAAGTTCTTCTGGACGGAATAAATGCAGGTGCGTATAATGCGGTTGAACACGTTGGAGAGCAGGAAACCGTCCTTTACAACGGGATCCGGGTCTTTCGGCTCTGCTTTCGGGTTGTAGGGCTTCGGCATAAAGCTTACACTGCGCTGACCCAGACCCAGACCCAAGAAGTGCATCCTGAGCTGCTCAGGGGTGTAGTAATCCAGCAGATCCGCCGCCATCGGGGGCTTTATCGCGCCGGAGCTTGAAGCCTTCTTGTCCAGGAACAGAATGTGGTTGTTCGCGCAGAGTATCGGGAGCTGCATTTCTCCCTCCGGCGGGTCGATGGTGTTCTCGCCCTCCATAAGTCCCATGAACATTGCCATTTCAGCCACGCCATAGAAGTAGATGTTATCAGCGCCGATAAACTGGTATACCGTGGAATCCTTGCTGCACCAGAAGTCCTTCCACTCGTCCATGCTCCTGCCCTGCTTTTCGAGAGCCGCCTGCGTAAAGGAGATAGGCGCCCAGAGAGATTCCGGCCATACCCACACGGTCAGCGGATCCTCGCCCTCAAGCACCGGCGCGGGAACTCCCCACTCTATGTTGCCGGTGAGCCTGAACGGTACCAGCGTCTTGCCGGTGCGGTAGCGTATCCCGTTCGCCGAGAGTATCTCGGTCGCCTTGTTCATCTCGTCAAGCTCCGTGAACTTTATGGTGAAGCTCGGCTTGTTCTTTTCCTCAAGGAATTCATGCGCGGGAAGCTGATCCTTTACCGCGTTGTAGCTGTCGAGAAGCTCGTTCTTGATGTGCACAACAGGGTCGGCGAGGAACTCGGATATAGTCTTTGAAACGAGCTGGCGCACGTTCTTCTGCTTGGATATCTTCGCAACGTATTCCTTCAGCAGCTTGTTGTACGCGGGCAGGTCGAAATACCAGTTCTCTACGTCCTTCATTATGGGCGTGTCGCCGGTGAGGGTGCTCTTCGGGTTGATGAGGTTCTCCGGCATATACTGATGACCGAGGTCGCACTCGTCGGCGTATGCCTTTTCGCTCTGGCAGCCGTCCACCGGGCACTTGCCTATAACCTGTCTGCCGTTGAGGAAGCAGCCCGCCTTTTCATCATAGAACTGCTTAGTGCTGATACGGTGCAGGTGGCCGTTCTTATATAATGTGCGGATAAACCAGTCGGATACCTTGTTGTGTATCTCGGCGGTCCTGCCAAGCCCGGAGGCTCCGAATATGTTCAGGCTTATCATGTAGTCGTCCAGGGTCTTTTTCTGCGCCTTGTGGTTCTCCTCCACGAAATCGTGGATTGTCCCCTTGAATCCCTGCTCGGCGCACAGCTTGCGGTAGCTCTCCGCGATGGGCGAGCCGTAGCAGTCCGTGCCGGACACGAAAATTACGTTCTCATCGCCCAGCCTGTCCCGCAGGAATCTCGCGTATACGTCCGCGAAAACGAACACGCCGCCGATATGTCCGAAATGCAGCTTCTTGTTGCCGTAGGGCATTCCTCCGGTGATTATTGCACGCTTCGGGAACTCCGGTCGGGGTATCTCGTGCTTTACGAATTCCTTTTTCTCTTCGCTCATTGTATTTGTTTCCTTTCCTGTGAAAGTTTTTTCCGTTTCCTTTCCGTTTTGATAGGAATATTTATAATCTATATAATACCACAATATCGCCAAAAAATCAAGTAGATTATGCCCATCGGACGATTTCAGGGAAAAATACGGAAAAATATTTCACAAACCCCTTGACAAACGGGAGTCAACAGTGTATACTGTATATACAACACATAAACAGCTTGAAAGGGAGCGTGAAACATATGTCGCTGAAGGTCGAGAATATCGTCAAGACCTACGGAAGCTATAAAGCGGTGGACGGGCTGAGCTTTGAGATGAACGAGCCGGGAGTTTTCGCACTGCTGGGGACGAACGGAGCAGGCAAGACCACCTCTATCCGCATAATACTCGGAATGCTCAGCGCGGACAGCGGTTACGTCACATGGCGCGGAAAGCCGTTCTGCACCGCCAACGAATCAATAGGCTATCTCGCGGAGGAGCGCGGGCTCTACCCGAAATACAAGATAATGGATCAGCTCCTGTATTTTGCTTCCCTCAAGGGAATGCGCCGTCAGGACGCGCAGAGATCCATAGACTACTGGTTCGAGCGCCTGGGCGTGCAGGAGCACCGGGACAAGCGCGCGGAGCAGCTCTCAAAGGGAAACCAGCAGAAGATACAGCTCATCGCCGCGCTGGCGCCGAATCCGGAACTGCTGATACTGGACGAGCCGCTCAGCGGTCTTGACCCGGTAAACGCGGAGCTTTTCAAGAGCGTTATCCGCGAGGAGATAAAGCGCAACAAGTTCGTGATAATGTCCAGCCACCAGATGGCTACCATAGAGGAATTCTGCCGGGATATCGTGATACTCAACAAGGGAAAGACGGTGCTCCAGGGCAACCTCAACGAGATAAAGAAGGGCTACGGCAGGGTGAAGCTCACGGTAAAATGCGAGGGCGATATCTCCGCAATGGCGCAGGAATGCGGCCTTGCAGCCGCCGAGGAGACCCCGAACGGCTCCAGCTACAACGTAAGGAGCGAGGAGCAGGCTCACGCGCTGCTGCACAGGATAATGGAAAGCGGGATACCGCTGATAAAATACGAGCTGCGCGAGCCGTCGCTCAACGAGATATTCATAGAAAAGGCGGGTGGAACAAATGAATAACAGCAGCGCCGCAAGAGGCTGGCAGAAGGTATTCGGCTTCACCTTCGTGCAGTTTGTGAAAACCAAGTCGTTTATCGTAAGCTCCGTCATAATCGGGCTGATAGTCATACTCCTGGTGGGCGGACTGAACATAATCCCCAAGATAGCGGGAGCCGGGGATATACTCACAGGCTCCGGGGATACGTCGGTATCAATGAAGTTCACCACGGTTTATCTCGCGGACGAAGCCGGAATACTCACCGACGACGATACCGCCTCGCTTGAAAATCTGGGGCTTCATTTCACGAAAAGCGACAAAACCCCCGACGCGCTGATAGAGGAGACCTCCGCGGCGGACGCGGGGCAGGCGGTGATACTTATTTCCGCTGACGAAACGGACGGCGATGTTACCGGGTATTCCGTAAAGGTGTATTACGCGCCGGATACCGACGGCAGCTCCATTGACGCGGCGGCGGGCTTTGTTTCAGAGATGGTGAGATATCGCAACATGATGAACAGCGGCGTTTCCCCGGAGAACTACGCGGCTTCGCAGCGCTATGTGAACACCTCCAAGATAGAGGCGGGCGCAGGCGAATGGAGCGTGCTGGAAACCATGATAAACTACGTCGTTCCGATGGTGGTTTCCCTGATACTGTTCATTCTGATATTTGCGTACGGTCAGACCGTGGCGCAGTCCATCGCGACTGAAAAGACCTCCAGGGTAATGGAGCTTCTGCTGACCTCCGTGAGACCCCTCGCGGTGGTTATCGGAAAGGTGCTTGCAATGGGGCTTATTTCCCTGCTCCAGTTCCTGATGATAGGCATACTCGGGGGCGTCAGCTTCGCGGCGACCGCTCCGTTCGGCATCGGCGGGGATATCATGAGCATGATGAACGATCCCGCGCTCCAGACCGGCGAAAATGCGGATATCGCGGAGGCTCTCACCAACAGCTTCGGCACGCTGTCGCCGCTCACGTTTATCCTGATATTCGTGATATTCATTCTGGGCTTCCTGTTCTTCGCGCTGATTGCCGCCCTTGTCGGCGCTTCCGTCAGCAGAATGGAGGATCTGGCGCAGGCAATGCAGCCCTATTCCCTGCTGGGAGTTCTGGGCTTCTACCTCGCGTACTTCCCGGTTATGACAACGATGAACAGCCTTGAATCCGGTGCGGCTTCCATCAGCGGCTTGCAGATGTTCTCCTACTTCTTCCCGATAAGCTCGCCGTTTGCGCTGCCCTCAGCGCTTCTGCTGGGAACGCTTTCGCTGCCGCAGGTGCTTATCGCAATACTTATCCTCGCGGCGTTTGACGTGATAGTCGCGGTGATAGTCGCAAGAGTTTACGAGATGATAATACTCCACAACGGCAGCCGCCTGAAATTCGGCGATATAATTAAGATGGCGGGCAGGAAGTAATCAGAATCCATATAAAACAGAACCGCGCAAAGTATTACGCTTTGCGCGGTATTTTTTAAGCGGAAAAGTAGCGCATAAGCCGTCAGCGGCGATCCCCGCCGTTATTACCGGACAGCAGCGCATTTATCGCCCGGCAGAGCCTTTCCGGCACCCGGCTGAAATGTCCTCCCGGCTCGTGCACAAGCGTGACCTCGGCGGTGCGCGCCGCTATGCACTTCACCTCGGCGGTCTTTTCCTCAACGGATGCCATCAGCGGGTCGGGGGAGTTCTTCTCCTTTCCGCCAAGGCTCAGGAATATCCTGCCGTGCAGCGGGTGAGCCGCAAGGAACTCCGTCCAGCCGGGAAACCACATCGACCCGGAGCAGCTCGCCGCCCCGGAAATTTCTCCGCCCGCGCTTATTGAAGCGGCGTACAGCGCGAAAAGTCCCCCCAGGGAATAGCCGCAGAAATACACCCCAGAAAACTTCCCGAAGCGCCGTTCAAGCTCCGCCGTGAACCCCGGCAGGAACTGAACCAGCCGCCCAGCCCCGCCGCTGAAATGCCGCCCGCCGGAGCCGTCCGCCTCCCACGGGGAGTAATCCCTGTCCCAGTCTATCCCGCCGAATTCCGCAAGGACAAGGGAGCGCCCCTCCCCCGCGAGAAGCCCGCAGATATTCCCGAACAGCTCCCGGTCGAAGCCGCTGAACAGCGCCACAAGCGCCGGAGCGCCCTCCCCCAGCCGCTCCGCCCGGCAGGAAAAATCCCCGAGCGCGAACTCCGTCATATCAGTATCCCCTCGAGATGGTCAAGCTCGTGCTGGATTATCTCGGCGGTCACGCCGTCGTATTTCTTTTTGCATTTTCTCATGCGCAGGTCGAGGAATTCCACTTCTATCGCGGCATAGCGGGTCACGTTCTGCGCGCCCTCATGGCAGAGGCAGCCCTCCTTTATCTCGTAGGTCTCCTTGCTGCGCCATGTTACCTCGGGGTTCAGCATTACTATATACTTGCTGTTCTCCTCGAACACGATAATGCGTTTGAGCACGCCTATCATGTTCGCCGCCATTCCCACACATTCGTGGGAATGTGCCGCTATCGTCTCCACCATGTCCTGCGCGGTCTGGAGGTCGCCCTTATCCGCAGGCGCGGACTTCTGGCTCAGCAGGAATTTATCCTTGATTATCGGTTTTACCATGTTTTCAGCCCTCCGGGTTTTCGTGAATGAATTCAAATTTTATGCTGTGGAGCTTCAGTCCGCTGCCGCCGAAATACAGACGGATAGACATAAAGTGCGACAGGAATGTTCCGTTTCTCGTCTGGGATACAAGCTTTCCGCTGGTACCGTTGAACGTGTAGGTGCCGCTCGCGCTTCCCAGCGCAAACAGCGAAACGGAGGTCTGCGCAAGCTCCGAAAGCTCGCAGGAGGCGGTTATCGTTACCCTGTAAACTCCCGCGTGGGTGATGTTAAGTCCGAATACATGGCTGCTTCCCTTGTCGGTCGGGACGCCGCTCAGGTCAAGGGTCAGCTCCCTGTCTATATCGTAGAATACAACATTGGTGCTGTCGATGTCGCTGACGTCCGCCGGGCGGTTGATTATCTCCGTGACGTCGTCGCAGCCCATCATTCTCTTTAACGCGTGGGTTTTCAGCAGGAAGCGCAGTATATTCATGGCGTTCCGCTGGAGCTCCCCCCGGGTGAGTTCGCCGTTTTTCAGGCTGTCCAGCGCGTTATCGGGGTTGTGCGCTCCGTCCGCCGTTACCATGTAGACGTCGTTCTGCGCCATTGCCATCGCGGCAAAATCGTTCTTGTCCGGAGCCTGCCCCCGGCGGTTGAGGTTAGCCCACCAGTCGGTCATGGTGAAGCCGGCGTAGCCCCAGTCCTCCCGGAGCAAAAGCGTGTTCAGGTCGTAATTCGCGCCCGTCCACACGCCGTTCACCGCGCCGTAGGTGGTCATGATGGAATCCGCGCCGCCCTTGTCCACGGCGATCTTGAAGCCGCGCAGGTATATCTCCCGCAGCGCTCTCTCGGAGATAACGCTGTCCAGCGTGTGACGGCGGGTCTCGCGGTTGTTTCCGCAGAAGTGCTTGATGGTTCCGGTGACTCCGGCGGTGTGGAGTCCCCGCAGCTCTGCGGCGGCAATTTCTCCGGTGAGCAGCGGGTCCTCGGAGAAGTACTCGAAGTTCCTGCCGTTTAACGGGTGGCGGTGGATATTCATGCCGGGGCCGAGCAGGCAGTCCACCTGATTCGCGTGCATTTCAAGCCCCATATAGCTGAACAGCTCCGTCATAAGCTCCCGGTTGAACGTGGAGGCAAGCAGCGTGCCGTTGGGCAGGCTGAAAGCCTTGGTGCCGCAGTCCAGGCGCATACCGGAGGGACCGTCGGAGCAGCAGCCGCAGGGCACTCCCAGGGCTTTCAGCTCGTCCGATACTCCG
The DNA here is from genome assembly GCA_934448295.1 of uncultured Oscillospiraceae bacterium. GTDB lineage: Bacteria > Bacillota > Clostridia > Oscillospirales > Ruminococcaceae > CAG-115. The sequence goes on along the minus strand of CAKSEY010000014.1, from coordinate 8,980 downwards.
CCGAAAGCGGCGGCTGTTCCCGCAGTCACTTTCGGGGAGCCCATGCCCTCGCCGCGTATTATGCAGGACAGGTCGTAGTCGGAAAGCTGCGCGGTGAACTCCTCAAGTGTGTTCTTCCCGCTGTAAACATCGGCAAGCTTTATTCCCCGGTCGCCGGTCTGCGGTATCTCCTCCGGGAGCTTCGCATGGGAATGAGGGTCGGGGGCGTTGGTCAGGGGAACGTCCTCGTATGCCGGCTTTCCGCCGTCGTTCTTCATTCTCCGGAATTCCGTAACGGGCGCAAGCGCGCTGCGGCACTGCTTTACGACAGTTTCCGGAAGCTCCACGGTGAATTTCTCCCCGGCGGAGCGCACGTCCGTGCCGACATAGAAGCGGTACTCTCCGGCTTCAAGCAGCCAGCAGTACCTGTGCCCGGCAGCTCCCGAATCGTCATAGCAGGCAAGGCTTTCCACCGGGACAGCTACGGCGAGCTTTTCGGTCTCTCCCGGCTGGAGTATCCCGGTCTTGGCGAAGCCGCACAGCTCCCTCGCGGGCTTGCCAAGCTTCCCCTGCGGCGCGGAGAAGTACACCTGCACGACTTCCTTTCCGGGGGCGCTTCCGGTGTTCATTACCGTGATATCGGCGGCGATGTTCTTTCCATCTGCGGCGAACTCCGCAGAGGTTATCTCAAAACTGGTGTAGGAAAGCCCGAAGCCGAACGGATAGCGCACCTTATCCTTTGCGAAAGTCTCGAAATAGCGGTAGCCGACATAGATATCCTCGGCGTAGCAGTCGCGGTCGCCGCTGCCGAAATTCTTATCCGATGGGTAGTCGGAAACGCTGTACGCGATGGTGTCCGGCAGCTTTCCGCTGGGGGAGACCGCTCCGGTCAGCACAGCGGCAGTTCCGGTGCCGCCGACCATTCCGCCCTGCCAAACATACATCACCGCTGACGGCGAGTATCTGTCCATGAAGCCCATGTCGATAAGTCCGGCGGTATTCAGCAGCACAATAGTCTTTCTGAATGCGGAGGTAACGCGCCTTATCATGTCCTCCTCGTCGTCGGACAGCAGGAATCCGCCCTTTTCAATGCGGTTGTCCATTTCCTCGCCGGCGGTCCTGCCGATAACGATTATCGCGGTATCCGTCCTTGCGGCGGCTCTGCCGACTATCTCGTCCGTGAGCGGCATTTCCTGCTGAGACCACGGCTCGCTGCCCCAGCCCTCGCCGGGGTCGAAGGGGTTCTTCTCGTCCCACTCACGGTAGGTTTGCAGAAGCTCCTCGTCTACCTTATAGCCCGCCTCGATAAGTCCGTCGGTTATGCCCACTACCCGGGAAACGTTGACCATTCCGCCGCTGCCCGTGCCGCTCTTGTAGTAGTGGAGCTGGATCCTGCCGAAAACGGCCGCCGTGCCGCCCTTTTTCAGCGGGAGCGCCCCGTCGTTTTTCAGCAGGACAAGCCCCTCAGACACCGCCCTTGCCGACGTTTCTTTGTATTTATCCCAGTCGAGTATTCTCTTCATAATAACTGCTCCTTCGAATAAAGTAAAAAGGCGGCGCTTTCCGCGTTATTGGAAAAGCGCCGTCAGAACGTTACCTCTTGAAAAATCCGCCCAGACCGCCGAGCTTATCCTTTAATTCGTTGATATTCACCCTTGCCTTAACGCCGTCAACTATCTGATTTATCACATCATCCGGCAGGTCGACGCCGAGTATTTCCTCGACCGTCTTTACCGGGCTGCTCTGGAATTTCTTCGCGATATCCGGGTCGTTCTTCACCTTGTACACTATCTCGTCGATTTTAGCCTTGATGTCCATTGCGGTACCTCCGTTACTGTTTCGTATTGTTCCCTTTTCGGGTATGATTTCAGTATAGCACAAACCCGCGCAAATATCAAGCGGTATGCCGCAGGTTTTTTCACCAAAACACTTGCATTTCCAGTGGTATGCTGTTATAATAAAATGTAGACATTTTATCAGGGAGGTCACGCCGTTGGATTCATTCAATTTCCACACGATAAAGGCTAATTTCATTGCCACTATACAGAATTTCGGTATCTGGGACGTTATAGATATCCTCATTCTGGTGGTGATAATCTTCGTCATAATCCGCTTTATGAGAGAGACCCGGGCGGCTCAGCTGTTCAAGGGGATAATGCTTATAATCGGGATACTGCTGGTCATGTCGTTCACGCCGCTGAAGGTCACCAGCTTTTTGTTCCAGAATATGTTCCAGATGGGAATAATCGCGGTGGTGGTGGTGTTCCAGCCGGAGCTTCGCCGTATGCTGGAGAAGATAGGAAACGCCCGGGTGGCGAAGATAAAAAGCCAGCCGGAGCAGCGCCGCGCAAGGCTTATCCAGGGTGTTTCGGACGCGTGCGACCAGCTCCTGCGGACTAAAACCAGCGCCATGATAATCATTGAGCAGAACACCGACCTCGCCGATTACATCGAGCACTGCACCGTGATAGACGGCGAGCCTGACCCTCAGCTTATATGCAACCTGTTCTATTTCAAGGCGCCCATGCACGGCACCGCCGTTGTGATACGCAACGACCGTGTTTACGAGGGCGGCTGCCTGCTTAAAGGCCTCACCCCGGAATCCACCGAGGAGGAGCGCTTCGAAGCCCTGCGGAATCTGGTCGAGAGCACGGACGCCCTCGCGATAACCGTTTCCGAGCACGCAGGCGAGATATGCTTCATCAAGAAGGATAAGGTGATAGACCTTATCTACAACCCCAAGGAAAAGGTGAAGCTGAACCTCACCGAGAGCATGAATTTCTCCAGCGACAACACAAAGCGCCAGGATCTCGACTTCCTGGTCTCCGCGAACGAGCGCGAAGAGGCTATCGCCGGGATCGCCAACGCCTGCGAGCGCCTCAGCCGCACACGGACGGGCGCGCTGATAGTCATTGAAAGGAACACGAAGCTCGGCAATATCATCGAGCAATCCACCGTGATAAACGCAAAGCCCGACCCGGATTTTATCTGCAACCTGTTCTACAACAAGGCTCCGCTGCATGACGGCGCCGCGATAATCCGCGGGAACCGCGTGTACGCCGCAGGCTGCTTCCTGCCGCCCACCACCAGGAACGACGCGGTGGACAGCAGCCTTGGCTCCAGGCACCGCGCCGCCATAGGCATGAGCGAGAATTCCGACGCGATGATCATTGTCGTGTCCGAGGAGACCGGTATAATCTCCGTTGCCGAAAGCGGGCAGCTCACGCGCTCCACAGGTCAGCAGGACCCCAAGAAGTGGCTCACGCACATTCTTCAGGACAGAATGCCCGCGGCGGTCAAGAGAGGGATCTTCGGCGGCAGGCTGCACAGGGCTAAGAAGAACAGTCAGGAGGAAATATGAGCGAAAACAAATCTCCGGTAAGCCCGGCGGGGGCTTCACAGCGCCGGAGCTTCAGATATTATCTCAGGAACTTCGCCGCCATGTGCCGCAACGGCGGGAACATCACGACCCTGCTTATAAGCGTCGCGCTGGCGCTTGTGGTGTGGATCCTCGTCAGAGTGTTCGCCTATCCGGATACCACAAAGAAGATAAACGGCGTGGATATCCAGGCGCAGACCACCCAGTACATGAAGGACAACAACCTCCAGATAACCAGCATGAGCGACAAGACCGTCGACCTGGAGCTTTCCGGCAAGAGCGTGGATATCGTGAACTACCGCGCGGACGATTTTCTTGCAAGGCTCGACCTGTCCACCGTCCGCAGCGCGGGCACTTTCCCGGTGGAGGTGGACGTCTACCGCACCGATAATCCCGACCAGCGCGCGGACACCTCGGATTACAGCCCGAGAATAGTCACGCTTGTGGTGGAGGAGATAGTCACCCGGGAATTCAATATCAGCGCGGACGCGTCCGGGGTCAGCGTCACCGACGACTACCACCTTGATACGATAACGTCCGAGCCGTCTACCGTTACAATAACCGGCTCCATAGATATCCTCAACAAAATAAGCCGGGTAGAGGCTAAATCTGACGTCAGCGGAACGCTTACGGAAACCATCTCCTCAGACACCAGCCTTTCGCTGTTTGATTCCGCCGGGGCAAGGATATCCGCAGACGGGCTTGAAATGAGCGCCCAGAGCGCAGTGGTGAATATCCCGGTATATCCGAAAAAGGAGCTGCCGCTGACGTTCACCTTCGGCGGAGTTCCCACCAACTTCAACATCGACAGCCTGGAATACACCATTCAGCCGGAAAGCATCATCATTGCCGCGCCGGACGAAAGCATATTCAACCTTTCAGAGCTGAACATCGGCACGGTAAACATCGCGGATATCAAGTTCAACCAGACCACCTCCACGATACCGATATCCCTCAAGGAGGGCTACAAGAACCTTTCCGGAAACAACAGCGCGCGCATAACCTGGAAGATATCCGATTACAGCAAGCTGGACTACCAGGCGACCAACATCACCGTGGTCAACGCGCCGAACGACATGGACGTTGATATCATCACCAAGGAGCTTACGCTCAGCGTTATCGGCCCGTCCTCTGAGATAAGCAGGCTGTCGTCCGCTAATCTGTTCGTCACCGCAGACCTGCTGGGAGTTACTCTCAACGAGGGCTCGCAGGACGTGCCCGTCACCGTCATCATCAGCGGAAGCGGCTCCGACAAGACGCGCTGCTGGGCGCTGGGAAGCTACATGATAACCATCAACGCCAAAAAGGTGGAGGCTGCGGAGGAATAAATGGCGATCATAGTTTCACAGATAAAAACGACCCTTGACGAGCCAAAGGAAAACGCAGTCGGGAAAGCCCTCGCAGCGCTCGGAATTAAGCCCGGCGAGGCGGAGGCGCGGCTGTACAAAAGCTCCGTGGACGCGCGGCGGGAAATATGCTTCGTGCACTCGGTGTACGTCTCGCTGAAAGACCGCGCCCGGGAAAGGCGGCTTGCCGAAAAACGGCAGAACGTCCGGCTGTTCGAGCCGGGGGAGCTGACCGTCAGCTTCGGCTCTGTAAAGCCGGAGGGCGGCATTATAGTCGCGGGCTTCGGCCCGGCGGGAATGTTCTGCGCGCTGACCCTGTGCGAATTCGGCTATAAGCCGGTGGTGCTGGAGCGCGGCGCGGACATGGATTCCCGCGTGCAGGCGGTGGAGGGCTACTGGAACGGCGGCGCGCTAGACCCGGCGACCAATGTGCAGTTCGGCGAGGGCGGCGCGGGTACCTTCTCTGACGGAAAGCTCACCACCAGGATAAACGACCCGCTGTGCTCACGGGTGCTGGAGCGCTTCGTGGAGTTCGGCGCGCCGGAGGATATACTCACCAGCGCCAAGCCGCACATCGGCACGGACAGGCTTCGCGGAGTGGTAAAGAATCTCCGGCGGCGGATAACCGAGCTCGGCGGGGAGGTGCGGTTTCTCTCGCCGATGAGCGGTATCACACGCGGTTCCGGCAGGATTACGTCAGTCCGCGTGAACGGCGCGGATATGCCGTGCGGCGCGCTGGCTCTCGCGGTGGGGCATTCGGCGCACGACACGTTCAGAATGCTCCTTGACAGCGGCATAGGGCTTGTGCCGAAGCCGTTTTCAGTCGGCGCGAGGATAGAGCACCTACAGGCGGATATCGACCGAGCGCTTTACGGAAAGTATGCGGGCCACCCGGCGCTCCCCCCGGCGGAATACCAGCTCTCCTACCACGAGGGCGGCAGGGGCGTGTACACGTTCTGTATGTGCCCTGGGGGCTACGTCGTCGCCTCCGCCAGCGCCCCGGGGACTGTCGTCACCAACGGCATGAGCTACTACGACAGAGCCGGGAAAAACGCCAACAGCGCGGTGCTGGTTTCCGTTTCTCCGGAGGATTTCGGCGGTGGGCCGCTCGGCGGCGCGGAATTCATTCAGCGGCTGGAGCAGAAGGCTTATCAGCTCGGAAAAGGCGGCAGGGCTCCTGCGGCGCTGACCCGGGAGTTTATCTCCGGCGGGAGCAGCTTCACCCTCGGCAGGGTTGAGCCGACCTACTCCCTCGGCGTTGAGCCGGCGCGGCTGGACGAGCTTTTCCCGGAATTCGTCACGGCTCCCATGAAAAACGGACTGCGGTATTTTGACCGCCGCATTTCCGGATTCTCCGACAGCGACAGCGTGCTGACGGCGATAGAAACGCGCAGCAGCTCCCCGGTAAGGCTGCCGAGAAACGAGGCGGGATATTCCGACTGCGCCGATAATCTGTTCCCCTGCGGCGAGGGCTGCGGCTATGCCGGGGGAATAATGTCCGCAGCGGTGGACGGGATACGCACGGCTATGAGGATAATGGAGAGATTCGCCCCGCCCGGGGACTGAATAATTCCACATGAACGATATACAATAACCCCTGAAAGATTTCTTTCGGGGGTTGATTTTATGGGATTTGTTCTGTTTATAGGCGACTGTGGAATAAACGCGCTGCCTTTCGGAATTCCGGTAGTGACGGCGGAGCGTGTGCTGCGTGTGGACTGCCCGGAGTGCGTGGTGGTGCTCGGCTCCGGCGGGGAGCTTCCGGAGGTCAGCCGCGCCGCCGGAGTGCTGATAAACGGCGACTGCTGCGGAGAGCTCCCGGTGGAAAGGCTGGGCGGTGTTCAGCTCATAACCTGCGGCAGATGCGGCAAGAACACGGTCAGCCTAACCTCGGACTCCGGAAGCACTGTGACCGCCGCGCTCAACCGCGCCGTGCTCACGCTGAACGGCATATGCGAGCCGCTGGAATACCCGATGAAGCGCCCGGGAGGTGCCAGCGATTTCGGCTGCATGGCTGCGTTCGCGGCGGCTGTTCTGCTTGGCGGAATATCATGACGGAATACGACCGCCGCACGGCGGTTTTCTTTTTTGGGGCTATGCAAATCAGGGAATCTGTGCTATAATAAACGCAAAGCCTTTTGAAAGGAACAACACAGATGTACAAGATACTTTTCGTCTGCCACGGCACTAGTAAGGTGTCAATGTTCAGAGCGGCTTTTTAGCGGCAAATCGTTGCAAGATGTGGTGGCTGTGAAAGCCTTTTACTACCGAAATACTACTACCGATTGATTTTTGAAAAGATACTGTGAAATTCCAAAAACATGATTTTGGAGTTTTTTTATGGTAGTAAAAACACCATATAATTACATATTTGCAGTATGAATTCTACTAACTTCCTGCTGAATAACGGCATGAAATAAAGTCCGATTCAGCATAAAAAACAGGGGAAAGCAAGTTGCTTTCCCTGATGTATATGGAATAAAAATTAACAATTTATGGGCGTGAACGCGCAGATTTCAGCTCTGCTTTTTACTACTAAGGGGACTACTACTGCACGAAATTTGAAGTTTATCTGTAAAAGTTACCTGCTCGTTTATTCCGAAATCAGCCACTCAATCAGGTTTTCAGATCGAATACCATCATAGGAAGAATCAAGTCCGGGTTCAAGCGACAGGACTGTTTTCTCGTAGTTGTCACGTATACTCTGTAATGGCGCTAGTTCTCTTTTGCGAACGTCCTCGCTTAACATAGATTCCGTAACCTGGATATATTTTTTATCATCGGCGGTTGTTGCAATGAAATCCACCTCAGAATCACCGACTTTACCAATTGCAACATCATAACCACGACGAAGCAACTCAATATACACTACATTCTCGATTGCATGACCACTGTCGCGATTTCTGAAGCCGAGCAGATAATTCCGCAGTCCAATATCTACTATATAGTATTTTCCAAGTGTGCGAAGATACGCCTTGCCCTTTATATCAAACCGTTTTATTTCATAAAAGAAATAGCTTTCGAGAAGCGCATTCACATAAAATTGAACAGTATGTGCGCTTGGAGTACCCTTTCTGCTGCCATCATCAAGCAGTCCTTCGTTTGCCAGAGTATTGCCGATTGACGCAATTGAAATGCTAGAACCAATGTTATCAGCAAGGAACAGTATAATTTTGCGAAGCAGAGTCGGGTCGGTTATTTGCTTCTGACCTCTTCTTTTTTCACGCTCCAGTATATCACGAACAACGACAGTAGAATAAATACCATCAAGGAGTGATAACGCTTTTTCCTGTTCCAAACCAATATCAGCTATTCCTGGCATTCCGCCAAAGCGCATATATGCATCGAAAACTTCCCGCAGTTCGTAACGTTCCCCGTTTTTATCAAACACCTGTTTTCGTGTGCCGCCAAGTGCGCTCAGCGTTTCACGAATTTCAAAGTCGTGAAAATCAAGAAATTCCCTAAAGGATAGTGGCAGCATTTTTACCTCCACACATCTTCCTGAAAGGTATGTGGAATATTCGGACGATAGAAGGTTTGCGTTGGAGCCGGTGACGTAAATGTCACAGTCGAAGTCAACGCGAAAGGCATTTATAGCGGTTTCCCATTCATTGATTCGCTGCAGTTCATCAAAGAAAAGGTACATTCGCTTTTGGGGAACAACACGCTCCTTTACATAGCTGTAAATATCATCTGCGCTCATGCTGCGGAAATCGTATGACTCAAAGTTCATTTCAATGATCTGTTCCGGCAAAACACCTGTTTCTTTCAAGTGAATAATCATCAGCTTCAACAGACTTGACTTTCCGCAGCGCCGTATTCCGGTGATGACCTTTACCGGCTCAGTATCTTGAAATCCAATCAGCTTACGCAAATATACATTTCTGTTTTTTAATTCATGCGACCCTATCATTCTGTAACACCTCCTGATAATATTAGTATAGCACAAATTCTTAAAATAATCAAGTTTTTGCACTGAAATGCAAAAATATTGTTTTGTCTATAGGTCTCCTCTAAAAATCTCGTCTGAGCGAAAATGTGTATAGCGCACCGCCCGCTTCGTCAAACCTCCTCGTAAGGCATACAGCCTTATTTCGTCGGATTTCCTCACATTCGGCGCACTCTATCCATTTTCGCTTTTCAAACTGGTTTTTAGAGGTCCCTATAATAAATGCACTGGAATTAAGCCTTAAACGATACCGATAATACTCCTTATGAGAAAATCGGCGATGAAGTGCATCCTTTGGACACTCCCTTTGATATTCCCGAAAGCTGG
>CAKSEY010000013.1 GCA_934448295.1 uncultured Oscillospiraceae bacterium | reverse complement strand
TGCTGGTCAATATTTGACCAATTATGCTAAATGCCTCTATTTGTCTGAAATTTTGTGGGTTTTTAGAGGTTACCATACATAACACAGTGGATTTCCGCAACGATTTGCGCTGCGATTTGGCTGTTCGTTGCAAATCATTGTCTGATCGTTTCAAGGAGAAAAAGAGATGAGCGATAATATTCTTGCAAATTATTACGACCCGCTTTTGCAGCATAATAATTTCCGACCTGTCAGTTGTCCGGAAAAATTCAACCCCGCCGGTAGATGCTGGGAGATCGAACCGTCTGTCGGCGGAAAGCAGCGTTATCGTGCGCTGATACACAAGCGGATTCCCATTCACTCAGTGGGTATTGAAATCCTCCCTCCTTACTATGAGGAATTCCTGAAAAAACAGTATCCGGACGAGTACTTTGATTTGCCAGCTGCGTTTCAATGCGTGGATCAGGCGACTGATTTTCCCGCCATGTCCAAGCTGTTGTTCGAGATAGAAAGCTACCGCGGCGAGGGTGCGGCGGCAGCGCTCTTTTATGAGGCAAAGGTCACAGAGGCTATTGCGCTTGTTGTGGATAATCAGAAAAAGCAGGCAGCAAAGAATTCGCGCCCGCTTTCACGGGAAGATATTGAGGGACTTGAAAATGTGGTCAGCTATATTGCCGACCACTATGCTTTCGATATTCCGCTGTCCCGCCTTGCGAATATCGCCTGCATGAGCGAGAGCAAGCTCAAAACCTGCTTCAAACGGCATACCGGCTGTACTGTTACAGAGTATATCCAGGGGCGGCGAATGAGCCAGGCAGAGCACCTGCTGATAGATACTGATTTCACCATGGGACAGATCGCGCAGATGATCGGCTACACCACTTCAAGCCGCTTTGCCGAGCTGTTCAAGAAGAATACCGGAATACTTCCAATCGAGTATCGGAAAATTGCCAAAGGCAGATAGCATCATTGAGATCTCCGGCGGCGAAGCGCAGAAGCTCTGCCTTGCGCGGGCGATTTACAAAGGTTCGACGTTTATCGTGCTTGACGAGCCGGCAACATCGCTTGACCCGATTTCCGAGCATGATATTTACACCAAATTCAATGGTGTCGAGGAAACGCGAACGGCTCAGGCGGAGTATTATAGGAATACGGCGGGGGAATTGTTTGCGTAAATGAGGTGGAACGTATTCCCGGTTTATTTATTGATATGTAAACCTCCCGGAAGCAAGGCGATTTGCAGTGCTTCCGGGAGGTTTGGTATTGAATTTTTCTGAAACATGTGATATAATTATGTCAGATTCACTTTCGTGATAAATCTAGCGATATAAACGTTGTCGGCAAGGAGGAAGTATGCTGAATAACATCAAGTGGTTATTCTTCGATGTAGGCTCAACGCTTATTGATGAAACCGAGTGCTACAATCATCGCATACAAGACGCTATTGCAGGGACAAGCATTACCTTTGAGGAGTTCAATGAAAAGCGTATGTTCTTTGCAAAACAAAACCTAAAAGGCGATATTGAAGCACTGAGATTTTTCGGACTACCCAAAACGCCTTGGCATCATGAGGAAGAAAAATCTTATGATGATACCGAAAGTGTGCTTAGTTCTCTTTGCGAAAAAGGGTACAATATTGGCGTTATTGCAAATCAGTCAGCGGGAACACAAAAACGCCTTGAAAACTGGGGACTTATGAAATACATACAGCTTGTAATAGCTTCCGCTGAAGAGGGCGTTGCAAAGCCCGATAAAAGGATTTTTGAAATAGCGCTTGAACGCTCAATATGCAGCCCGACTGAGGCAGTGATGATCGGAGATAGAATCGATAACGATATAATTCCTGCTAAGGAAGTGGGAATGACGACGATTTGGGTAAAGCAGGGCTACGGTAAGTATTGGACAATCACCAGCGAGAGCGAAAGAGCCGTCTTTGAAGTGGATAATTTAACAGAACTGCTGACTTTACTGTGAATTGTGAGGGTAATTATATGTGCTTTATTTGTGACAGAATTAAAATGATAACTCAAGGAACTAACCCGTATTTTGTAAAAGAGCTTGAAACGGGTTATGTGGTCATTGGAGATAATCAGCATTTTAAGGGTTACACCATATTTCTCTGCAAGGAACACAAGACCGAATTGTTCCAGCTTGACAAATCACAGAAGATGAAGTTTTTAGAGGAAATGTCTATTGTCGCAGAAGCGGTTTCCAATGCTTTTGGAGCTGAGAAAATGAACTACGAATTGTTGGGAAACGGCGATACTCACCTCCATTGGCACCTGTTCCCTAGGAAGAGCGGGGATATTGAAAACTACGGCAACAACGGAAAAGGGCCTGTTTGGTGGTATCCTATGGAGAAAATGTATAGCGATGATAATCGTCCTTCAAATACTGAACTAGAAGAAATGAAAGAGAAACTGCTGAGAGAATTGAAAAAACTGCTATGAATAGCAAAATGCTGTTGTCATCAATTACATGAAAATTTGAATGATATATAACGCGTATGTGGACGTGGCAGCCGGAGAATTCAGTTATTTCAGATACAGCTTTGCTTAACGCCAGATGAAGATATGCGCGCGTTCAGACTACAATTTTGACCAGCGAGGGAGTATTACCATGAAACTAAAAGGAATTTCAACATTCGCAGTTACAATATGCTTTCTTTTGACCGGCTGTCATAATTCGGGCAGCTTGGGAGAGGCAGGAGCTTCAAATGACAGCGTGAGCAGCGCGGCGGTTTCAGAGGAACTCGTTACGTCAGAAGAACAGCCGCTTACAAACCACGAAAATGCAGTCGTTTATTATTCCAGGGAAGAGGTCGCCGACATTGTCGCCAGATTCCCTAACATGACGTTGGCAGACTCGGCTTATCTGCTTGCGCCAAAGGAAATAGACCATGTAAGCACCTTTAATTCGTCAACGGCTCCACAGCTTTCCCCCGAGGAGGAAATCGAAGAGTTCAGAAATATGTTCTCGTTTTTCTTCCCCGACCATGAATTTGACGAGGAATGTTTCTATGCTTATGCAGTAGCTGATGGAAATAACGCCGACCCTGACGATCCCGGGACAAGATTTCACAGCCTGTCAGCCAAGGATAACCTTGACGCTTATCTGAACGGAACGCTCGGTGATCCCGAGTATATGCGTCATTTGATGTATACCGAGAAAAACAAGCCGAAAGAAAGCAGCGTTTCGCTGTATTATCGCAGTCCGTTCGGCAATGATTTCAACAAGTTCAACAAGGGCGTTCTGGACAAATTCAAAGCGGCACTTGCCGGCAATACGGAATATTATGCCAGCGAGGATTTGAATCCAGGCAGATATTACGAGTGCGTCAGCAGTCTTTTCCCGGACAGCACGGAATCCTTTACGCTGCTTGACGGCAAGGAAATATCAATAAAGGACGCCGTGGCATTTTACGAGAATTACATAAACAGCATTCCCGTTACAGAGCCGCCCGTATTCAAAATCCATGTTGACCAGGTCGATGTTTTCAGACTGGACGATGAACATTATGCGCTCAAGCTTATTAATTCAAGAATGTATGACAACATTCCGTTTGACTACATATGGGACGGCGTGAACGCAGGCTCCGGCAGAGATATGTCATACGGCGTGATGGTGGAAACAGATGATGTTGACTATACATATTCAACGTTCAGCTCGCACCGCGGCTTTGATGAAACGCAGTACACCGAGATAGTCCCGCTGGAAAAAGCTCTCGAAACGGCTTCGAAGGAGCTTACGGATTATGTCTGCTTTGAAGTCGAGAGGGTCGAGCTTGTTTACCGCTGGAACGACGAAATGAGCGGAAAAGACGTCGGCGAGGACAGAAATCACACATACCCGTCATGGAAATTTACGCTGTATAATCCTAATGACGAACTGTATCGCGACGCATTTGTTGACGCCATTTCGGGAGAAGTCCAGATTTACTGATGATAGGGAGTTATCATATGAAAAAACTTTCAAGATCCCTGGCGATACTTATGGCGGCGCTTGCGCTGACCGCGTGCGGAAACAGCGAAAAAGCCGCGCCCTCCGGCGGGAACACTTCGGACGATTCCAGTGATCTCAACGTAATTTCGGATAATTCATCGGACAAGCTGAACACCGAACCGCTGAAATCAGTTACCGAGAATTTACGGCATAATTTTGACGAGCTGAAAAGCGATCCCCATGTAAACATCGACTGGAACGGCGCAGCAATAGGCTATCCAGTGCAGGGAATTTCAGAATGTTACGCCATAAAGAAAATAGGCGGATATGAACTCCACCCCGACAAAACAATGACCGCCGAAGAACAGCTTGCGCAATTCGAAAGCTACTGTAAAAGCTACCTCGGCGAATACAATACCGATTTTGCCTGTTTTGATACGAAAAATCGTGAACTCAGCGATGACGTTTATACAATAGACGGAATAGTCGACGAAACCTTTACTGATTTTCCGAAAATAGAGGAATACAGGGATAAAATTATAAACGGGAGCATTCAACCCACATGGTACTTATATGTTGACCATGAAAGGCAAATTTATCTATGGTGGAATGCAGAAACCATGCTCTATCCTCATTGGTACAATAAAGGCACAGCGCTCCGGCTGCTTGATGAGTATTACAAAGCTTCATCGGCGATTCCGACGGATCTTGGGGAGCCTGTTGCCGTTTATCTGAACGATGGCTCTCACAGCAATGAAAGCTATCATCTTCTGGACGGCGACGTTACGGTCGGCGACGCACTCGACTGGTTCAGCGGCAATTATCCGCAGTCGCTCGGTGTTATTGCAGATGAAGATGTCAATAAGCTTGCCGTAAGGCAAATCAATGTATATCTGATAACCGAGGATACCTATGCTTTTGTTTTTCTGTTTACTCCAGCGTTAAACGGTATACCATTAGATTATGAAGGCGAAAGAACTATCAGAGTACCTCAGGGAGAAGAACCATTCAATTCAGTTACATATGCAGGTCAGGCTCTGATGATAAAGAGCAATGAAATCGACTGGGCAGTGGGAATTGCTCCGCAGGCGTATATTGAACAGGGCGACCCGATAACGGAAATAATAAGCCTGCAAGAAGCCGCAGATATTATGAGCAAAAGCGTTTCGGAAAAAATACAGTACAAAGCGAAAACAGCGGAGCTTATTCTGACCGCAAACAGCAACACCGAAAATCCAGATCCTGTTCTTGTGCCAACGTGGAAGTTCACCCTGCTTAACGATAACGACGGCTTTTTGTACGACTTCTATATCGGTGCAGTAAGCGGTATTCTTGACGGTTATGTGAGATACGAAAACAATGAATGACAACTTTTGCAGAGGTAAATAAATGCGAAATTTCTTTGTTTCATTCCGAAAAAACGCAGCCTCGCCCGGTTTCCTGCTATGCGTGGCAATGACGGTACTTCTGCTGTTTGCTGCGGAGGTTTATTACGATTTTGGCACGCAGACGCGTTACTCGGTTTTCCGCGCGCTCACATATCTCACGCCGGACGAGCGCGCCGCAAATTATGAGCTGTGCAGCCAGATGGTCATAAAGAATGCGTACAGCGGCTGGTTTTCGCTGTTCGCGCCTATCATCGCGGCGTTCTGCTTCGTGCCGACGGTCTGCACTGAGCGCGGAGAAAAAGCGGTGCGCTTTCAGATATTCCGCACAACAAGGCTGAAATATTCCCTGTCGCAGTTTTTCTCCGGAGTCATTTCGGGAGGAGCTGCAATTTCACTCGGCTACATAATTTTTGCGGCTCTTGTGATGGGCTTGTTTCCGGATATCGGAGAAATGTCGGAATTTGCCGCAGACATTCTGCTCGGAACAACATTTGATCTGCCGTACCAGATTTTAAAGATGTTCCTTTTCGGCGCATTCTGGAGCATTCCTGCAATGCTTCTGACAAGCGTTCTGAACAATAAATATCTCATAATGTGTATTCCGTTTTTCCTGAAATACGGTCTGAAACAGCTCCATCAGAAGATATCGCAGGACGCATTCTCGGCAGCGAATACCGACAAGAACGCAATAGCCCTCGCAAATGCGATAAATCCCGACGGCATACTCTGGGTGTACGATGAAACAAGGCTCGTTACCTGGCTTGTTTTCGGGATTTCGGCGGCGCTGATGTTCGCAGCGTTTATCATAATAAACAGGAAGCGGGTGGACTGTGGTGCGTGAAAATCTGCGAAAAATATGGGGAGTAGCGCGGACGGAATTTGTCGGCTGGCTAACAAATCCACGCGTTATAATCCTCGGCGTACTTCTGATTTTCATTAAGACCCTCGCGATAGACCCGCTCACGGCGCGTGCTGAACGATTCGGTGACTCGATGATCGTTTTTGAGCCGTTCATCGCTGTGGGAAACTCCGGCGCACTCACGCTGTTTATTCCGCTTGTGTTTCTGGTGTTGTTTTCGGACTATCCGAAGCTTGGCGGAAACTCGCTTTTCTACATTTCAAGGACTGGAAAAGCGGCATGGTTATGCGGTCAAATGCTGTTTTTGATCATGTCAGTTCTGACTTTCCTGGGGGCGATTTTTGCTGCAAGCATGCTGTTTTCCGGCGGGCATTTCAGCACGGAATGGAGCGAAGCTGTGCGAAAATACGCTGCGCGATTTCCGGAAGAAGCGTATAATTTCGACAGCCAGCTTCTGCCATCCAACCTGTACAATCAAATCCCGATGATGACTGCTTTGTGGCAGACTAGTGCGCTTTTGGCAATGTATCTGCTGTCATTTGCGCTGATAATTTACCTGCTGAAAATGCTGTTTTCAAGCTCCGTGGGACTTGCGGGAGCGCTTGTTGTAATGGCGTTAGGTGTTGCTTTGACCTCGCTCTACTCGCCGATAAAATGGGCTTTCCCGACTGCAAACACAATTATCTGGCTGCACTATGAGGAGATTCTGAGCAAACCGATTTATCCCGTGTGGGCTTCGTTTGCTTATTTCGGAGCGCTACTGGCGGCGCTGACCGCGGGGAATTTCCTCGCGCTGAAACGGCTGAAATTCATGGAGGAACGATAATGATAGACGTAAAAAATGTGAATCTGACTTTACAGAAAAACGAAATTCTTAAGGACATTTCCGTGCACTTCGAACGCGGGAAAATTCATGGTCTTATCGGCAGAAACGGCAGCGGAAAAACCATGCTTATGAAGTGCATATGCGGCTTTGTTAAGCCAACAAGCGGTGAAATCACAGTTTCGGGAAAGCGCATCGGAAAGGACTGCGATTTTCCGGAAAGCGCGGGAATTATTATAGAAACTCCCGGGTTTATTCCGTACTATTCGGGCTTTAAGAATCTGAAATTACTTGCGGATCTGCGCGGGAAAATCACGCGGGACGATATCCGGAAAACAATGCAGCAGGTCGGATTAGACCCGGATTTGAAGCGGCACGTCCGCAAGTATTCTCTTGGAATGCGCCAGCGCCTGGGACTTGCGCAGGCAATCATGGAAAACCCCGATATTCTTATACTTGACGAGCCCATGAACGGACTTGACAAAGACGGCGTTGCAGATATGCGAAAATATCTGCTCGATTTGAAGGAGCAAGGGAAAACTATTCTTATCGCTTCGCACTCGGCTGAGGACATTGACGTACTTTGCGATACGGTTTACGAAATGGACAAGGGCAAGCTTGAAAAGATAAGATAATTTCAGCGGCGTTTACAAGCACCGCATGATATGTTGAAAAAGTCCCGCTTTCATTTTTAGTGAAAGCGGGATTTTCAGTATATTAAGAACAAGAACCGCCCCATAAGCCGGAGCGGTTCTATAAAATATTACTGCTTGAAAAGGTCTTTTAGGCGGTCGAAGAAGTTCGCGCGTCGGGAGTAATTCTTCTCATCAAGCGTGCTTTCAAATGCCTGGAGCGCGTCCTTCTGCTTCTTGTTGAGGTTTGTGGGAACCTCGATGGACACGGCAACGAGCTGGTCTCCCCTGCCGGATCTCTGGCAGTGCTGGACGCCCTTGCTGCGCAGCGTGAACACCTTTCCGGGCTGTGTGCCGGCGGGAATGGTGTACTTTATCGTGCCGTCAATGGTAGGAATATCTATCTCCGCGCCGAGCGCCGCCTGGGTGTAGGTCAGCGGAACTTCGATCAGGATATTGTCGCCGTCGCGCTCAAACACCTTGTCGGGGCGCACGGAAATACGAACCTTGAGGTCTCCCCTGGGGCCGCCGTTCGAGCCTGCATTGCCCTTTCCGGAAAGCCGGATAGTCTGTCCGTCTGCGATACCAGCCGGAATATTCACGGATATCGTGGACTTCTTCTGAACATTGCCGGAACCGGAGCACTTCGGGCAGGGAGAATCTATGATCTTGCCCTTACCCATGCACTTGGAGCAGGTTCTGGTGGTCTGCATCATGCCGAACATGGTCTGCTGGCGCACATTGACCTTACCGGTGCCGCGGCAGTCGGGACAGGTCTTTGCCTCGGTGCCCTTCTTTGCGCCGGAGCCTCCACACTCGTCGCAGGTCTCAACGCGGTTTATCTCAATGTCGTGGGTTATGCCCTTGCACGCCTCCATGAAGCTGATGCTGAGCGAAACCACAATGTCCGAGCCTCTGCGCGGACCGTTAGGATTCTGCCTGGAGCCGCCGCCACCGCCGAAAGCGCCGAAGATGTCGCCGAAAATGTCGCCGAAATCCATGCTCCCGCCTGCGGTGGAGAACCCGCCGAAGCCCCCGAATCCGCCTGTGCCTGCCCCGCCAGCGCCTGCGCCGTAACTGGGGTCAACTCCCGCAAACCCGAACTGGTCGTATCTGGCTTTCTTCTCGGGGTCGGAAAGAACGTCGTTCGCTTCGTTGACCTCCTTGAATTTTGCCTCTGCCTCGGGATTATCAGGATTCAGGTCGGGGTGGTATTTCTTCGCCATCTGGCGGTAGGCTTTCTTTATTTCAGCGTCAGTCGCGCCCTTTTTCAGCCCGAGCACCTCGTAATAATCTTTTTTATCCATAAGTAATCAATCCTTTGTGTGAGGTAGGTTAACCCAAAGCGCCCTGGGGTGACTTTTTACCTCAAGGCGCTCGGATTTACCTTAGAAATTATTCGTCGATGACTTCGCCGTCAACGGGGCCGTTGTCCTGCTGAGGAGCCGCGCCGTCAGCGCCTGCTGCCGCGCCCTGAGCCTGATAAATCTTGCCCGCTACCTCGTAGAACTCCTTCTGGAGCTCGTCCTTGGCGGTCTTGATGGCTTCGATATCAGTACCCTTGAGTGCTTCCTTGAGAGCGTCCAGCTTCGGCTGAACCTTAGCCTTGTCGTCCTCTGTTACCTTGTCGCCGAAATCGGTCATGGACTTCTCGATCTGGTAAACCATCTGGTCTGCCTCGTTGCGAGCGTCTACCTCTTCCTTGCGCTTCTTGTCCTCTGCCGCGAACTGCTCAGCTTCCTTGACAGCCTTGTCGATATCGTCCTTGCTCATGTTGGTGGAGGCGGTAATGGAGATGTGCTGCTCCTTGCCGGTGCCGAGATCCTTTGCGGTTACGTTTACGATACCGTTAGCGTCGATATCGAATGTAACCTCGATCTGCGGGATCCCACGGGGAGCCGGAGCAATGCCGTCCAGACGGAAAGTACCGATGGACTTGTTGTCCTTTGCGAACTCACGCTCACCCTGGAGGACGTTGATATCAACGCTCGGCTGGTTGTCGGAGTAGGTGGAGAATATCTGGCTCTTCTTGGTAGGAATGGTGGTGTTGCGCTCGATCATTCTTGTGCATACGCCGCCTGCGGTCTCGATACCAAGGGACAGAGGAGTTACATCAAGCAGAAGCAGACCTGTAACCTCCTTGTTGAGAACGCCACCCTGGATAGAAGCGCCGATAGCAACGCACTCGTCAGGGTTGATGCCCTTGAACGGGTCTTTGCCGAGGAAGTTCTTTACTGCGTCCTGAACAGCCGGGATTCTGGTGGAACCGCCGACCAGAAGTATCTTGTCGATCTCGTTCTTGGACAGACCGGAATCGGAAATCGCCTGCTTCAGCGGGCCCATTGTGGACTCTACCAGATCGGCGGTCAGCTCGTTGAACTTTGCCCTTGTGAGGGTAACGTTCAGGTGCTTAGGACCGGTCGCGTCTGCAGTGATATACGGGATATTAACGTTGACGGAGGTGGAGTTGGAGAGGGCGATCTTAGCCTTCTCAGCCTCGTCCTTTAATCTCTGCATTGCGAACTTATCATTGCCGAGGTCAACGCCGTTGGACTTCTGGAACTCGCTCTTGAGGTAATCAATTACTCTCTGGTCGAAGTCGTCGCCGCCGAGGTGGTTGTTACCAGCGGTAGCAAGTACCTCCTGAACGCCGTCGCCGATCTCGATAACGGATACATCGAACGTACCGCCGCCGAGGTCGTATACAACGATCTTCTGCTCCTCTTCCTTATCAATACCGTAAGCAAGCGCTGCCGCCGTCGGCTCGTTGATTATTCTGTGAACCTTAAGACCTGCTATCTGACCTGCGTCCTTGGTAGCCTGGCGCTGGCTGTCGGTGAAGTATGCAGGAACGGTGATTACTGCGTCGGTGACCTTCTCGCCGAGGTATGCTTCCGCGTCGCCCTTCAGCTTCTGAAGGATCATAGCGGAGATCTCCTGGGGAGTGTACTTCTTGCCGTCGATATCTACCTTGTAGTCGCTGCCCATGTGGCGCTTGATGGAGATAACGGTCTTTTCAGGGTTGGTGACAGCCTGGTTCTTCGCAAGCTGACCTACCAGACGTTCGCCGTCCTTGGTGAATGCAACAACGGACGGTGTTGTTCTGGAGCCCTCAGAGTTTGTGATTACGACAGGCTCGCCGCCCTCGATAACTGCTACGCAGGAGTTTGTAGTACCTAAGTCAATGCCTATGATCTTTCCCATAATGAATTCCTCCATTCTTTTGTATGCATGATGTCATGCTATGAAAATGTAATTATGCTTGTTTTAATTGGCTACCGCAACCATGGCGAATCTTATCACCTTGTCGTTTATCTTGTAGCCCTTGGCGAAAGTCTTTGCGACCTTGCCGCTTTCAACGCTGTCGTCGTCCACCCTCTGTACCGCCTGGTGCAGCTGCGGGTCGAAATCAGCGCCGTCGCTCTTGATCTCAGTTACGCCCAGTTTCGCGAGAACCCCCATGAAGCTGTCGTATATCATCTGAACGCCCTGCTTGTAATTCTCGTCGGAGCAATCCGCCTCAAGCGCTCTTTCGAGATTATCCATGACCGGCAGGAAATCCGAAACCACGCTGCTGACGATATCCGCGCGAAGCTCCAGCTTTTCTTTGGCCGTGCGCTTCCGGTGGTTGTCGTATTCCGCCATTGTCCTCAAAAGCTGATCCTTTACCTGTGCAAGCTCCTTGGCGAGCTTTTCGTCCGCGTCTGACTGTTCGTCAACGATCTCGGCTTCTGCCGCTTCCTCTGCGGGGGCTTCTTCGGGCTGTACGTTCTGCTCCAGTTCCTTGCTATCGCTGTTCTCCATTGTCCTTGACCTCGCTTTCTATCTGAGGCGGCTGATCCGTTTCTTCAGACAGCAGCCTGGTGATCTTGTTGCTTAAATACTCGATATAAGGAATCACCCTGCGGTAGTCCAGCCTCATCGGGCCGATAACTCCGAGCGTTCCCGCGGGCTTGCCGTCCTTGTAGTAGGTGCCGCTCACGAAGCTCGAATTTCCTATCGCGAATGTATCGGAATCGTCCTCCCCGCCGAACTTTATGCTGATCCCCGAGAACGTGTCGTCCAGCAGCGCTGAAAGCTCGTTTTTGTTCTCCAGGAACTTCATAACGTCCACCACCGGGAACTCCTGGCACTCCAGCAGGTTCGTCTGACCGGAGACCTCGACGCTGTCCTGCATGAGGTCGTTTGAAAGCTCGTGTACTGCGTTGAGCAGGGGCGAAAGCGTCACCATATAGGCTCCCAGAGCCTCGGTCAGCTTCGCGATGTATTCATCGGTCATTTCTTCAAGGTTCACGCCCTGGAGATTGCTGCGGACGAAGCTGGAGAAGAACTCCATCTGCTCGTTCGTCAGGTCGAACTGCATACGGCAGACGCGGTTCTTTATCGCGCCGCTGCTGGTTATCATCAGCAGGACGTACATACGCCGTCCCGTGGGGATAACGTCCACCTTTGTGATAACGGAGAACTGCGCCACATGGTTCGTTGAGAACGTTGCGCAGTTTGTAACCTCCGCAAGCGCCGAGGACGCACTCTGTATCAGAGCCTCCTCCGGGGTGGAGCTGCTGTCGCGCACCGCGTTTTCGAGGAGTTCGTCTATCTCCCGAATAGCGGATTCCTCAAGCGGGACGGGATCCATCAGGTTGTCGATGTAGAACCGATAGCCCTTGTAGGTGGGAACTCTGCCGGCGGAAGTGTGCGGGTGGTCGAGATAACCCTCCTGCTCCAGCGCCGCCATCGTGTTCCTTATCGTAGCAGAGGAAACCGAGATATCCGGTTTTTCGGCAAGCGCCTTTGAACCGACAGGCTCGCCTGTTCTGATATACTCGTCAACTATCGCTGAGAGTATTTTCATTGACCTGGTATCCATCTGACCACCTTCCTCGTATCTTTAGCACTCTATCTCTCTGAGTGCTAAATATAATTTAACACAGATTTGCGAAAAAGTCAAGTGTTTTCCGAAAAAAATTAGCCAAATTTAGCATAAAGTTTTCAACATTCTTTTGTTGAAAATCACAATAAATCCCGGAAAACGGCTCTGTTATCGCACAAAACCGCGTTGGCGGACTCACAGTAAGCCCGCCGGAAGGTGTTATTCTGCGTCAATAGCCGCGCTTATCAGATAGTGGAGCTCCTCCATGGCGGCGGTGCTCAGCTCCTTCGGGAGCTTTTCCCCGTTCCTGCGGCGGAGGTTCGCAGAAATGCTGATGTCCCCGTCCGGGAGCGCTTCCACGCGGATATTTTCAGCCACGCAGCCGAACTCCTTTCCGCCGTGGGAAAAGCTGAACTGCACCCTGTCCGTCTCCCCGGAGAGCATCATTGCCCCGGTGGTTTCGACTATGTCGAGCCGCCTGCCGAGCCGCCCGCCGGAAAACTCCCTGGAACCACACAGCACTGCGGTCGCCCCGTTTTCGTCCGGGGTCATGCCGTAGCCGTTTTCCGTGTAGGCGAACTGCGGTATCAGCACGCTTTTCCCGGCGGCGGTGCCGTTCAGCAGGTCGAGGAGATAAGTCCTCGGGGAATTTCCGGAGCGATACGCGTTTTCTATCATGCTCACCGGCTTTTCAGCGGAGGTTATCCCCTCGGTAAAGTGCAGATCGGTCAGCAGCTCAGGGTCGTCGGAGCTGCACACCAGCATATTCAGACTGCACCGCAGCTCCCGGGTCAGCACCTCCAGCACCGGGGTGAGATCTCCCTCGGCAAACCCTCTCCCTATAATAAGGAGCTTGTTTTCGTTAAAAAAGATATCCTTGCCGTCCACCATCGAGATATCGTCCAGCGCCGCCGCAAAGGTCGCGCCGGTTCCCGTGACCTTTATCACGTTTTCGTCAGAGGCGTCTATTTCCCCGCTGCCGCCGGAGCTGAACATCAGCGCGCTCACCGTGTACTCGCCGTCTGCGTAGTCCACGGCTGCCGCCTGTATCACCGCGCGCCTGCCGAGCTCCGTTGCGTCGCAGCCCGCAAGCAGCAGCGTTGCAAGCAGAATCATTGCCGCGAAAGTGCCTTTCATGCGCAGCTCTCCTTTCCGGCTGCCTGCCTGTCAGCGCAGGAGGCGCACTCCGATATTACCGCGAATCCTGCGAAAGCCATCGCGCCCATTCTGAAAGCCGCGCAAAGCGCCCACAGCGCGCAGAACAGCCCGTCCAGCCGCTTGAACAGAATGATATCCGACAGCGAAGCCGCCGCTGCCGCCGGGTACTCCGTCATAGAGCAGTACTCCCCGAGCACCGCCCCGAAAAACAGGCACAGCGCCGAGCTTACCACTGCGCTGCCCAGCGCGAACCACAGTCCCGCCGAACCGGCGCGGGTCTTTTTTGTGTCTCCGGTCTCCCGGACGTAGGGCAGCAGCGCCGCGAAAACCAGGTATTCCCCGCCGCGTATCAGCCGCGCCGCGCCGTCGGTCAGGAACGTGTCGAACGTCCACTCCGGCATATCCCGTCCCGCGTCAAAGTACGGGATATCTCCTATTATAACAAGCAGCGTGACCGCCGCTGCCGCCGCCATGAACAGCACTCCCGCCCTTGCGAGAGCCTCGCAGCCCTTTACCGCCGCGTATACCGCGAATCCCACCAGAAGCGCGATTATAAGCAGCACCGAGGTGCGGTTAAGCAGATTTCTCTGCACGAACTGCGCCGTATAAATCAGCGTGCGCGCGACAAATACGAAAAGAAGCAGCGCCGCTCCTATCGAGGAAGCCCAGCCGAAAAAGCGGTTCTTCCGCCATATCGCCGCGTAGAAGCTCCTGCCATTGAAGGAATATATCAGCACCGGCAGAGCCAGCAGGAAGCGTATAAGCTCCGCGGTGAGCACCGCCAGAACTCCGCTGCCGCCGAAGCCTCCCGCCGTGGGGTACACCAGCTCCGCCGTGACCCTCATCAGCAGAAGAATGCAGAAAAGCTGCGCCGCGCTTATTTTGTGTGAATTCTCGTTCATATCAACCCTCGCTCAATGGCTGCCGTTAAGTCCCTGAAGAGTTACGTCGCCCTTCTGGAGCCGCCGCCAGCCCGCTCTTACCAGCATATCCCGGGAACTCCTCGGGGAGAACGGGGAGATGGGCGCCATATACGGCACTCCGTAGGTGTTAAGCGAACACATCTTTATTAGAATGACCCCCGCCGCCAGAAGCAGCCCGAACAGCCCGAATATCCCGCCCGCGAGGATATAGATGAATCTCAGCACCACCGTGCGCTCGTACAGCGCTGGAACAACGAAGCTGCAAAGCCCGCTCAGCGCCACAATGAGCACCATAGGAGCCCCCACCAGTCCGGCGTTCACCGTGATATCCCCGATGACGATACCGCCAACGACCCCTATTGCATGACCAATCGGGCGCGGCAGCCTTATTCCTGCCTCGCGGAGTATTTCGTACAGGAAGTGTATCAGCAGGCATTCCGCCATAAGCGAATAGGGGGCGGTCTGCTCAGCCGCAGCAAGATTCAGCAGCAGCGACGACGGGAGCATTTCCGGGCTGTAAGAGGCTATCGCCACATAAGCTCCCGGCAGAAACAGCGTGATGAAATACGCGGCAAGCCGCACTATTCTTATAAAGAGCGCATAAAACGGCTTCTGCGTGTAGTCGTCCAGCGTCTGGAAGTTCTCTATAAAGAGGTACGGCACGGTCAGCGCGAACGGAGTTCCGTCCACCAGGATACCCACGCGCCCCTCGTAGAGCTTCGCCGCAAAGCTGTCCGGGCGTTCGCAGGTGCCGCACTCCGAAAAAAACCACCCGCCGCTCCCCTCTAAAAACGGCTGGAGATAGCCGCTCTCCAGTATCGTGTTGAGCTTCACGGATCTCAGGCGGCGCTTCACGTCCTCCAGCAGCTTCGGCGAGACCTTGTCGCTGAGGTAGCACAGGCAGATATCCGTGTTGCTTCGTTCGCCGATCACCGACATCTCAAACACCAGAGTGGGAGATTTTATGCGGCGGCGGATCAGCGCCATGTTGCGCCGTATTACCTCCACGAAGCCCTCGCGGCTGCCGCGCACGTTCAGCTCCCCGGAGGGCTCGTCCACTCCGCGCGCGGGATAGCCCTGAATTCCTATCGCTATCGCCCGGGTGCAGCCGTCCACAAGGATTATCGCGAAGCCGCTCTGCATTTTCAGTATCAGGTCGCCGAGATTTTTGACCTCGAGCTGCTCCGCCGCAATGAGGTAATCGCCGAACATCCGCGCCATTATCTCGTCAGGCGGCAACGTTTTTTCATCGCCGAGGTTATTCAGCTTGCTGTAAATAAGCTGCGCCAGCGTGTCGGTGCTGGTCATTCCCTCGCAGGTGAGCACCGCTATTTTCTGTCCGCACATCGCTCCGTTCTTGATTATCACGTCGGACGAGCCGCCGGTCATGGCCTTTACCCGTTCAAGATTTTTGTCGAGCGAACTATCTATCGGAAGCTCCGGCGGAAGCGCCGTGTGTACGTTTTCAGACATTTTCTTTCCCCCGTTCCTTTCCCCGAAATCCGGGCATTACTTAATGATATTTTCCCCTTTTCATGTTGAATTATTCGGGATTTTATGGTACAATATAGCAAGGGGAGCAATTACATTGAACAGAGGTAACAATATGGTACAGAAGCTAACAGAAAAGATGATAGAATACTACTGCGGCGACCCGAAAAGGATACAGCACTTCATCAAGGTGCACGCCTTTGCGCGGTACATCGGGCTGCGCGAGAACCTGCCGGAGCACGAGCAATTCGTGCTGGAATGCGCCGCGCTCGTCCACGATATCGGCATAAAGCCCGCAGAAGCGCAGTACGGCGAATGCGGCGGGAAGCTCCAGGAGCGCCTTGGCCCTCCCGAAGCGGAGAAAATGCTGACGGAGCTCGGATTTATCCCGCAGGATATCGAGCGGATATGCTACATGATAGCCCATCACCACACCTACGACAACATTGAGGGCAGAGACCTCCAGATGCTCATTGAGGCGGATTTCATCGTGAATCTCTACGAGGACGGCGCTTCAATGAACGCTGTGACCTCCGCGTATAAAAAGATATTCCGCACGAAAGCGGGCGGCAGGCTCCTGAAAACCGTTTTCGGGCTTGCGGAGAACAACTCATGAGGTTCTTTGCGGGGCTGATAACTCTGATACAGGAGGCCGAAAGACTGGCGGCAATAGCAACGGACAAGGTGCAGTCCGGGCTGGGAAAATACGCGAACGGAACCGTCCGGCTGGTACATTATCTCCTCATAATCGCCGGGATTGTCAGTCCCCTGCTCTTCTGGCTGGAGGACGCGCCGCTCCCGCTGCGGATAATCCTGATAACGCTGTTCCTGATATACCTCGTTATATATTGTATCTACCCCTCGCTGCGGAAATATCCGACATTCCGGCTGAAGGTCATGGGGGACGGCACGGAGCAGATACTCGCGTTCTTTGTCACCGGGACTGCCTCGCTCGTGATCGCCGGATTCACTCTGTGGGGAGTCCTTGCGGAAGTCATTCCCGCCGTTCCCGCGATAGCCTCCGGGGTCGTGCTGTTCCTGACGGAGCTTGTAATATTCTGGAACGGAATTATCCGGGTGTACTGCACCTCTGTGCGGCTGGGCGTGAAGTACCGCGCATGGGGGATCGCGCTGGGCATGATAACCCCCGCGAACCTCGTAATGCTGGCGATCATCTACCGCATAGTCCGCCGGGAATGTGATTTTGAAACAGAAAAGGCGCTCCTCAATCAAGAGCGCCATGACGAGCAGATATGCCGCACGAAATACCCGCTCCTGCTGGTGCACGGGGTGTTCTTCCGGGACAGCAAGGTGCTGAATTACTGGGGCAGGATTCCCGCAGAGCTTGAAGCCAACGGAGCCGAGATATTCTACGGCGAACAGCAGTCCGCGGCGGCGGTAGGCGTCAGCGCAAGGGAGCTTGCGGAGCGCATTGAGCACCTCGTACAGAAAACCGGCTGCGGTAAGGTGAACATCATCGCGCACTCCAAGGGCGGGCTGGATTCCAGATATGCCATCTCGCGGCTGGGAGCCGATAAGTACGTCGCCTCGCTGACCACGATAAACACGCCGCACCACGGCTGTATTTTCGCGGAATATCTGCTGAACAACGCGCCGGAGAAGTTCGTGAAAACCGTGGAGAAGATCTACAACAGCGCGTTCAGGCGGCTCGGCGACCCGCACCCGGATTTCCTTGAAGCGGTCACAGACCTCACAAACAGCCGCTGCGAGCAGTTCAACGCGGAAACCCCGGACGTACCCGGCGTGCTGTACCAGAGCGTAGGCTCCCACGCGAATCACTCCAAGAGCGGGCGCTTCCCGCTGAATCTCTCCTACCCGCTCGTCAAGAAATACGACGGCGACAACGACGGGCTTGTGGCGCTGACCTCCGCGCCCTGGGGCGAGAGCTTCACGGTGCTTCACCCGAAGGGAAAGCGCGGCATAACCCACGCGGACGTTATCGACCTCAACCGCGAGGATATCCCGGGCTTTGACGTTCGGGAATTCTATGTGCAGCTCGTCCACGGGCTGAAGGAGCGCGGACTATAAAAATGGATATAAGACAGAAAACAATATCGCTCATTGACGCGCTGAAATCCGTGTGCAGAAGCTACGGACTCGGCAACGATGGCAACGAATACAAAATAATCACGCAGGTTTTCCTGTACAAATTCCTTGACGACAAGCTGTCGCATGAGCTTGGGAAGCAGGGGGGCGCTCCCCGCACGGAGCATGAATACCGGGAGCTTCTCGGCAGGCTCCCGGCGGATGTCCCCCGGCTGTTCCCGGGGCAGCGCGTCCGCGACCTGTGGGAGCAGCGCAGCCGCCCGGATTTCGACCGGTTGTTTGACAACGCGATGACTGCGATTTCCGACCAGAACGGCGATGTATTCTTCACCCGCACCGCGCAGCAGACCCGCGTCCCGCTGTTCGAGCGGATAACTCCGTTCGTGATGGACGAATCTCAGCGCGCACCGTTCGCAGCGGCGGTCGTTGAAAAGCTGAACGGGTTCTCGTTTGAGGAGACTTTCTCCTGCGGATACGACTTCTTCGCGGATATTTTCGAGTATCTTATAAAGGACTACAACACGGCGGGCGGCGGGAAATACGCGGAATACTACACCCCTCATTCCGTCGCCGGAATAATGGCGCGGCTGCTGGCTGACGGAGCGCCGGACGGCTTTCTGGAATGTTACGACCCCTCCGCCGGGACCGGAACGCTGCTGATGGCGCTCGCCCACCAGCTCGGGAGCGGGCGCTGCGGCATATTCGCCCAGGACATTTCCCAGCGAAGCAGCAAAATGCTGAAGCTGAACCTTATCCTGAACGGTCTGACCGATTCCCTGGACAACGCCGTGCAAGGCGATACGCTGCTCACTCCATTCCACCGGGAAGCGGACGGAACGACCCTCAGGCGGTTTGATTTCGTGGTATCCAATCCCCCGTTCAGGATGGATTTTTCGGACGCCCGGGAACAGCTTGCCGCCATGCCGGGGCGCTTCTGGGCGGGAGTCCCGAAAGTCCCTGCGAAAAAGAAAGAAAGCATGGCGGTCTACACCTGCTTTCTCCAGCACGTTATAAACTCCATGAAGACCGGAGGCAGGGCGGCGGTGGTCGTCCCGACCGGCTTCGTCATGGCGAAAAATGGGGTGGAAAACGCCATTCTCCGCCACCTGACAGACGCTCACCTGATTTACGGCTGCATAAGTATGCCCTCAAACCTGTTCGCCTCCACCGGGACGAACGTGTCGGTGCTGTTCCTGGACAACTCCGGGAAAGCCCGGGAAGCCGTGCTGATAAACGCAGCAGAGCTCGGCGAGGATTACCGCGACAACGGGATCCAGCGGCGCCGCCTGCGCAGCGAGGAGGCCGAGCGGATAATCAGCGCGTTCCGCCGCCGGGAAAATATCGAGGATTTCTCCATCGTCGTTCCCCACGAAAGGATAAAAGCCAGAAACTACTCCCTTTCCGCCGGGCAGTATTTCAGCGTGAAGCAGACGGAAAACGCGCTTTCCCACGAGGAATTCACCCGGGAGCTTGGGCGCTGCGCAGGTGAGCTCCGGCGGCTCAGCGAGGAAAGCGCGGCTTTGCAGGAGGATATATTCCGGCAGCTTGCGCGGCTCGGCATACGGGAGGAAAGCGAATGAGATACTACCCGCTCAGAGAGCTCTGCACCGCGATAACCGACTGCCCGCACTCCACCCCGCAGTGGCGCAGCGAGGGGGTTCTCGCCGTGCGGAACTTCAACCTTGACTGCGGCAGGCTGAACCTCACGGACAGTTGGTTTGTCGACGAGGAGACCTACCTCCAGCGCGTAAAAAGAGCCGTTCCGGAGCCGGGAGACATAATACTTTCCCGGGAGGCTCCTGTAGGCGCTGCGGCGATAATTCCCGAGGGAACACGCTGCTGCCTTGGTCAGCGGCTGGTGCTGCTGAAAGCCGACCGCAGCCGCATTTCTCCGCAGTATCTGCTGTTCGCGCTGCTGTCGGAGCAGGTCCAGACGCAGTTCCGGCGCGCGGATTCCACCGGGTCGATAGTCAGCAACCTGTGTATTCCCGACCTGATGGAAATACAAGTGCCCGTCTGTGAAAACGGGCAGGAGGATATCGTGCGGCTGCTTTCCGGAATAAACCGCGCCATTGACCTGAACGAGCGGCAGCGCGGGCTTCTGGCGCATGAGCTCGGCATGATATATGAAAGCTGGTTCGTGCAGTATGATTTCCCGGACGAAAACGGCAGACCATACCGCAGCTCCGGCGGCGCGATGGAATACAGCGGTATGCTCGGGCGGGAGATTCCGGCGGGCTGGCAGGCGCGGGAGCTTCCGGAGCTTGTGCGCTGGAACGGTGGAAGTCAGCCGCCGAAATCGCAGCATATCTCAGAGCCGCGTCCGGGGTACGTCCGCTTTATCCAGAACCGGGATTATTCCGACAGCCGCCACCTGACCTACATTCCGGAAAGCCCCAGAAACCGCCTGTGCTCCGAAATGGACATAATGGTGGACAAGTACGGCAGCGCCGGACAGACCAGATTCGGCATAGCGGGGGCGTACAACGTTGCTCTCAGCCGCATTGACGTAAGCGGGCGCAATATGCGGGAATACATCCGCAGCTATCTCAGTTCCGCCGAGGTAAGGCGGTATCTTTCAGGCTCCAGCGTGGCTTCAACGAGGGCTTCGCTCAACGCGGACAATCTTTCATTTCTGAGCATTGCCGTCCCCCCGGAGGAAATTCTTGCACAGTACGAGAAACTGGCGCAGGCGCATATCCGCAGGATCATCGCGCTGGACAAAAGCTCCCGCCGGCTCGAGGAGCTGCGCGGCAGGCTCATCCCACAGCTAATGAGCGGAAATCTGCAATTCGGGTGATATAATTATGCAAAACCGCCCTGGCGTTCCGGGGCGGTTTTTCTGAATAAGCTGTCAGGCTAGCTCGCTCATGACGATATTCTTTATTTTTCTGACGACATTTCCGGCTCTGCCAACTCCCGCCTGCTGAACCCCGAATAGGAGCGTTATGCCGTGGGAAGGTTCGTTGGAAAAGAACGTTCCCGCCCAGCCGTCCCAGCCGTACTCGCCCTTTGACGAGAACAGCGTGGTCATGCTTTCGTCGTCGCAGACTCTCATAAGATTGCCGTAGGTATAGCCGCGCATCCAGCCCCAGCCCTCTTCAAGCTGCGGTTTCTGGTGAGGCGCAAGCCCGCCGTGCGTCAGGAATTTTACGGCAGTCTGCGACAGTATTTTTCTGCCGCCGTATGTGCCGCCGTTCATCAGCATCTGCGCAAATTTCGCGTAATCGTCCAGCGTGGAGCACAGCCCGGCTCCCCCCGACTGGAAAGCCGGAATACGGTCGCGCTCGTAAATCAGCCCGAGGTTATCCACACGGAGCTCCTGAAGTCCGTTCTCCGTGTAATCGTACATTTTTGCAAGTCTGCTCGCTTTTTCCTGCGGAACATAGAAATCCATGTCGGACATTCCCAGCGGCTCAAAGAACGTGGACTTCATGTAATCGCGCAGGCTCATGCCGCTGACCCTCTCTATGACCGCGCCCAGGATATCCGCCGAAGCGCCGTACATGAAGCGTTCTCCCGGCTCGAAGCTGAGGTCGTTAGCCGCCATTTTCCGTGCGAATTCCGCAGTGATTACAGGCTTGTCCGAGCGCATATTCTGCTCGATCTCCAAGAAAACGACGCCGCTCTGCCTGCCGGTTTCGTCGTCGCCGGGGTAAGGGATCCCAGAGGTCATGTTCAGCAGGTCGGAAACGGTGATGTGCTTCTGCGCCGGGACTCTCGCGCCGTTTTTCCTGACGAACATCTCGCTGAACTCCGGCAGATAATCGGACAGCCACGCGCCCGCGTCCAGTCTCCCCTGCTCCATGAGCGAAACAGCTGCGGCAGCCGTCACCGGCTTTGTCTGGGAATACAGGCGGAAAATCGTGTCGCGGGTCATCAATCGCCCATTCTCTTTATCGCTGAATCCGCTGGAAAGGTATGCCTTTTCCATTCCGTTATGCAGAACAAGCACATTTGCGCCTGCAATATCGCCATTGTTCACAGCTTCTTCCAAAACAGTAAGTATTTTTCTTTGCATCTGAGCACCTCCGGTATGTGATAATACGATTATAGCACATATCCCGCTTCTGTTCAATAGGCATGCCTTTTGTTTTGGTGAAAATTGTCTGGGGAATTCAGCTTTTGAGATTTTTTCTAAGAAAAAACAAGTTTTTTTATCTAAAGCCCTTGACAAATCCCTTGCACTGTGATATAATATTAAAGTCGATTGAGACAAATCGAGATGTGGCTCAGTTTGGTAGAGCGCTGCGTTCGGGACGCAGAGGTCGCAGGTTCGAATCCTGTCATCTCGACCATAACAGGACACCAATTTTGATACAATGCCGTATCTTGATTGGTGTCCATTTTCTTTATCCGAAAGTCCTTGATTAATTGGATTTATCAACACAATTTAACAAAAGCAGGCTCTGCAATGATCGAAAAACGGTCACAGCAGAGCCTTTCCCATTTTTTGTCTTTATACTATTTAACGAAAGGTCATGTGGGTGTGCATTTTCGGCAAAGGGGTGTGCACTTTTTAATTATTACTAAGGACGCTTTTCAATGAAAGGCGTCCTTTTTCAATGTATATTTAGAACTGATCTAAAATTAAATATTAGGATTAATATACGGAATATTTGAGCAATTGATCTCGACATTCTGTAGCCAGTATTTGCTTTTACAAAACCTTTCGATCACTTCTTTAATATATTGTTGCTTAGGAGATGGCGAAACCGTGATACTTACAATTGGCAGATGTCCCTCGCATATTATCCTTAAAGGATTTGTTTGCCAACGTTTTTCAAGCATTTTGGATGAGGCCCGCTCACTCTTATGGAGGTTAAAGTGACCGGTAAACTCCCTGCAAATTTCTTTCTGATCCTTTCCGGCAGGAATAACAATTGGTTCCCTCATTGATGACTTAATGCGTTCGTTAAATATTTGCTCGATATTATCTTTGGTAAAATATCTTCTGATCGAATTTCCCCCATTGATCAAATTCCCGTATTTAACGATAATATATGGTATCTTTATACCATCGGAAAGTGTTCTGAATTGTATGTAATCCTCCAATTCTCCATTTGTATTGTCAAACACCAGCCGATATTCGTTTTCCTCAATGAAATACCCGCTTTTCAAGTATGGAACGATATGCCGCATTTCTATATGGTGAATACCATTATTTTGGTCTGGCAACTTTTTTGTTATTTCATCCCATGAATTATTCAGATTTTCTTTTGCATTATATATTCCGCTGTCGTTTGGGGCAGAGTCATCTGTTCGGCAGTATATAACAGGCAACGGAGTATTTTTGTATAATTCCATATTGTTCTTAGAATCACTTTCTCCGGATTTACATATCGTGTATGTGCTTGAATCAATGAACTTAAAGCCGATCGATGCGCCGCCGTAAGGACAATATCCACGCCATTGGCTCAGCTTATCGTTATCTCCACAGAAACACACGATGTAATTATCTCCGTAATAGTGTTCTTTGTTTATCCACTCCGCTCCCAGTATCTCTCCCTCGGTGGAGTCGTTTGAAAATCGAGAACGAGATGCCCAAAATGAGTCTCCCTCAAGAATACTAAAAAGCTTTTCAATAGATGTATAATGATACAATATATCTGTACACTCATTATTTGACACTGGTCTGGATACATCATGGAAACCAGCTATCAATCCGTTGATAGCTTTTGCTATTGATGGTAACTCATTTTCATTGAGTGCAATATAAGGTGATTGTTTTTGTATGTTTGACATCTTTATCACTCCTTATGGTCAGGAATATCTTTTATTAATGGTCAGGAATATCTTTTATTATAGATTCTAATGTGTTTTTATTGGTGGAACCTGGAAAGAACTGCGTGTTAGGAATTATAACTATATCATCCGCTTTATTATCAAGATTTGCATATAGCTCTTTCCAATTGGTTTGAAGAGTAGAATTATATGTGTGCGTTGAGTATAAAAAGCATTTTGCATTTAGCTTTTTGGTTATATAATAGTATAGTGCCATAGAAAGAACTAATTTTGTTTTCCCGTCAATAAGATTTTTATCTTCGTCCTTCAATAGCACTACATCCAGCATATACAAGTATTTCTCATTTTGTGGAACTGTAATTTCTGCTTGATTATCCTTGGAAGCAAATAATTTACCGACGCATTGGTCTATTTTTTCTATGCTTGCATTATTTTTATTATATTCTGAAACCACATTATTCCACTCGCTGATTACGCTAGCTAAATATTTCTTTGATTTAGCTAGGACATAAACGTAGTCGTCGTTATCTGATTCATAGTAATTGAGCATTTGGGGTAAACTATTTTTGATCTGTTCGCTATTTGATGCGCATGATGTGAAGTGGCTCTTTATTTTCATAGCCAAAACGTCTTTTATCAATTCTTTGAAGAAATCTACATCAAACTGTTCCATATCCTGGAAAGCCGCATCGCCCAAAAATACTGTTTTTCCTATAACTTGGTGCTCCCATAATATAGGAAATGCTCCTCTGACGATGTTTTCCATATCACTCTTCTTGTCATTTATCCAAACTATTGTTTTCACTGTTAGCGTCCTCCTTAAATATAGGCAGTTGTGTTTGGAACCAGTAATCGTATCTCGACGTTTTGTCGTCGGCTTGTATTTTGTGTTCAGATAAAATGCCCATAGCTGTATCCTTTTTGATGTACTCAAACTTTGTGTCGCAGCTATCTTTCCCGCTTTTATCGGAGCTATTCAAACTACGTATACCCAATATGTATTTTCTGATTGTAAATAGGCTCATATGTCCATCGCCGTAATCTAACGGGTCATGGGTTCTGCGGTATATTTCCTCGTTCATCTGATTGCATTTGCTTGTATCAATGCGATTTGAGTTGACATTGTTCAGAATGATAAGATTATTCCCCTTTCTAAACAAATACACGTAACTAAGCAGGCTTGAACGCACCTCCAAATCATAATACGAAATCAGATTATCCACCCTAGGCAAAAATGATATATCTGTGGTCGCATACTTAATTGCAGAAAATAATATATCAAACAATATACATTTAATGAATTCGCTATTGAAGAAATATTCACCATTGTTGTTGGCTGAAAAAAACTTGGCGTCATCCGCAACACGATTATCCAGATGTACGACCTTTTCCAGCATAGTAAAACGCTCATCGGAAGAAATATTAAGATCGCGAAACGTTTCAGCTGGCTGCCTGAATACATCACTCTCTAGCTTTTCGTCCTCCTTGAGGTAAAGCTTAGGCACATCCTCATCACTTGTGGTACTGCTATTTAAGCTAAAAGATCTATTAAACAGGCGGGCGATCTGACCGTTAACGTAATTCTGGAAAAGAAGCCACAGTTCAGCACGCCTGAAACAGCTTTCTTCTTTTTTCTCGGAGCCCTCGATGATGCGCCTTGAATCCAGGTCTATAGGGTGCATAATATAGTTTAATTCAGACACATCGCCTAAACCGAATACCTGCAAAGAACCACGTTCATCTGTTGTTGACATATGACTTGCAGAACGCTCGTGCGTAATAACGATCTCCTCTTGAACCGACTTTGCGTGCTTTTGCATTATCTCGCCATCGAAATCATCTTCAAGCATACTCATGATCAAGCCGCGACAGGATAGGATACTCCTTAGCACAAAAAACGGCAGATACATTATGCCATTAGAATTGTTTATACCAACATAAAGAAATACCTTGCTTAATGTGCTGAGCTTTCGTCCTATCCCATAGTTAAACTCACCATCACCGGGGTTATCAAAATAAATTATGACGTAGGGCTTGTGATAGTCATTTGTTATATGATGCTCATTATATTGAGGCTGATTCGGATCGCCATTTCCGACATTTTGTCCATTGCCTTCACTGTTCAGTTCTATATGGTACCCTTTGTCTCGCAAGTCATTGGACTGCTGGTCTGTTTTGCCTATGTTCCATGCTTGAAGGATACGGTCTTTTACGATATAATGTTCTTGCTTTATATCAAATCGAGCGCACTCAACCGAGCTTGTATCGCTTATTATATGTATTTCCTCAAAACTAATGTTTCCTGAGGAATCATCACATAATTCCTCGCTGTTGCTGGCACTAAGTACAGCAACATAGAATTCAGCTTTTGGGGAAGTTAACTCTTTAAGCATCTTTAACAGCTTGTCGGCAAATACAGTATATCTCAATGATATAGGATTTTTATCCTGACTGCCTGATTGTTCGAATTTCTTTGTCTTCAGGAAATTCAGCCAATTAACAGAATCCTTGTCAGGTTGGTCGCTGGGGGTTGAGTTCAAATTTGCCCATTTGCGCTGCATTGAAAAGTTGCTTAAGTAATAGGAGCTTGCGTATGTATTTTTATCTTCAGTATTGCTCTCTGAAAGCGTTTTATAGGTTGTAAAAGCTGCCATAGTATCCCTTTCCAACGATGACGTAAGCAGGAACAGATCAACTTTACGATCTATGTTTGAGTTTTCTATATTTACTGCCTCAATCCCCTTATCGGTATTGTCAGGTATTTCATTGCCGGTAAGCATATAGTAATAAAACCAAAGAGAATGAGTTTCATCGGTATTGCAGTCTATTATTTTATGGATATGCGCATAATACGTTACCCAAAAACACTCTTTTTCATTTTTTGCCAGACACTGATGTGGGTTCAATAAGCTGCTGCAGGAAGAATCACACGTAATTACCGAATCGGAAAACGTATTGTCTACAAGAGATTTTAACCTTTCTATAACGCTCTTTCTAAGCAAGTATGTGCTCTTCATATCTGCCAATGCTTCAAAAAGCACATCCTTATAAAAGTAAAGAACATCTTGAGTATTCTTGCCAACCAGGCATAAAATACGCTTTGCCAGCGCAACCGTACGCTTTACCCTTGTCCCTTCATTTTCACGTAAAAAAACCTTGTAATTACTATTGCTAACAGAATCTAACAGATACTTGGAAATGTACTCCATATCCTCATCTGAACAATTTATGGTAATATATTTATGGCATTTTTCGGATTTTATACCTAAATAGCACTCCGCTAAAATCAACAGAAATGTTTGCATTTGGCTGCGAAAAGAAAAATCATATGAAAAGAAGGGGCGTGCCAGTATTTTAATAAGCAACTCGCATAAAATGCGGCAGACCTGTCCATTTCCTTTGCCGGAATTATTAGTTTGGATCGAGAGTTTCTTTACCAGGTCCTTCAGTAAATCGACGAAAAGAAATTTGTCTGGAGCTTTTATTTTTTTCCCTTCGCCCATAGATACGATCAATTCAAAAAAACATATGATACTGTCGTAATACTCTCCAATGCTTCTTGTGGTAACCCCATCTGTGAAAATATAATTCTGAGCAATATGCGACAGCACAAAACGCTCATATGCGTAGTTGCCATTTTTAAGATTGGACATCTTTTCTACATCATCAAAATCCACGGGGTTGAGATCAAGATATTTTTTTGCCCAATAATTTGCAGTTATTTTCAATGGGCTCCTGTTAAAAAGCCTTTTGGTATCAGCCTGCAGTTTGCACCCGACACACGAGTCGCCCTGACGCCTCATATGAGATATGTCGATGTGAACAAAAGCATGACAATCTGAGGGGTCGCTGGAAAGAACAAGCGATCCCTTAGATGCGTTTGAAAGTCGGTCAATGAGTATGAAACACTTTTTTATCACCACTGGAGAATATGATCTGATATATTCATCTGGAATAAGAGAACGTAGAAAACTGTTTGCTTTTTTTATCGTGTCGCCGGTATTTATGTTGTCATCAACAAAATAGAATTCGACAGGATTACCGCAGTCAGAAATCTCCTGCTGCTTGTGAAGGCGTTCTATAGTACGCCTTAAAGACTCATGCTCGCAAATAAAGTTTGTTCTGAATTCCTTATCCTCATTTATGGAGATTATTTCTGCTGTTCCGTTAAAATAATATGTGTTTACATACTGTGCGAAACCAACGTTAGTGTTATGCTCAGGTGAAAATATTATTTTTAATCTTGGAATTTGCGAGTGAGCGTCTTGGCTGTTTTCTGACCTAAGCCTGTCAAGCCATTCTTTGATCTCCTCTTTTACCTCGTCTTTGTAAAAAAAGTCCTGAGTACTTATATAATATTGGAAGTGGTTTTTGCCACGCTCTATGTGTCCGTAGTATACGCAATCTCTCAGAAGGGTTATTCTATGGTTATTTCCGCCCATAGTTATTTTATTTGAGCCGCCAGACTTACCATTGTGTAATTCTTTTCGCTTTTCAAATAACTTGTCAGTTAAATGCTTGGACCGATACGCTATATGGGGACGTATCTGCTGAGAGGGGACCGTTGAAGTTAGGTCTGTTTCAACAAGCGGCACTTCGTTTATTAATCCAGACTCATTCGGGAAACAGAGTTTACATTTTAGCGGCTGCTCCCAAACAGTGGTCGCACGCATCAAATAGTATATGTAAGGATTGTCATTCAGAAGCTTTAACCTCTTGGCATTTGTTTCTTCTGACGTTTCTTTTGATGGGTCTACTGTTTTAATTGTTATACATTTTGTTACAGAATCGGCACTTGACCAGTAATCGCTTTCAATGTCAGATGGCTTAATTGTGTCACCATCCATTTCATTATTACAGTCTCCGACCCAAAAGGCGGTGTAGTTTTTTACCAGTTCAAATTTTCCGCTACTCGAACCATCCCGGTAGCTGTACAACTTTTCCAGCATTTTATCAAAGGTTGTAAGAGTGGAGCTGATAGGCACTATTGTAACCAGATTGATATCCTCTTTGAGTTTAAGCAGTTTACTAACGACCGCACTTTTTGACGAATTGTTCAATAGCTCTGCGCCCTTATAATTCTTTGAAAAGCTGAAAAACAATTGGATAGCGTCCATTTTGGTTTCACTTTGAAGATTATACTGATATGACGCAAATGCCACCTGCGCTTTAGCCAATTCGATTTTTTTACACAATTCACTTTCGCTGAGCTTTGAGGAATTTTCTTCATTATACCTTCTCATAGAGCTGTCAATATACAGCTTGGTGATTTCAACTAATGACGTTACTATTGCCTTGGAATACGAAGAATAACTGTAATACATTATAGGTCTGATGGTAAGAGATGTCTTGTCAATTAGCTTTTTGAAATCTTCTGAAAAGGTTTGGAACACCTTGAAAGCAATGCGGTTAGCAATAGTGGTTCTATAAAACAAGAATGACATTTCATAAAAAGAACGAATATGTACCTTGCTTCCTAACCTTGTGTGAGTGTCAACAAGCTTATAGCCAAAATTGTCAACGCTGTCTATTCTTTCTTCTACCATCTCCAGCGTTTTCTTTTCAAAAATTGTTACTTTTGAGTCAGGGTTATACGGAACGAGTATATCAAACGGCACAACAACAAGCTTATCATTAGTGTTATTGGAAACACTCAGGGATGCAATATAATCAGAGCACACAGAATCATAAGGTCTAAACAGCGGCGAACCATGCTCTACAGCTATTTCGACGGCATTTGTTACAGCCTGCTTTATTGTGTTTCCAAGTATTTGTACAAACAATTTGCGGCTTTCATCCACAAAATAAAGCTGGATATTTTGTTTGAATCGCTTGCAGGAAAGCGCAACAATAACTTCCCTGAATGTTTCAAGGAATTGACGAGTAAGATTTGTGACTGCCAATAAGACCTTTTTATCGTCAGAAAGCTTATTTAGCGCTCCAAACAGTCCCTTGATAAATACCTCGCAATTGGCTGTATCTTTAAAATATTCACCTGCATTTTCCGGCATATACCAGTAGTTGACAAATTCTGAATTTCTGTTTTGGAGATCAAGCATTTGAGCTTTTAGATAACGTTCCCAATTTTGCTGAGCGGTAAATTTTTCATCCGGATCAGTCATCCTGTAATTCATCATACCTTCGATAATATTAGTCAGACCTTCAGGCTCAAAAAATTTGGTTTCCAGATCTATAACAGCCGAAAAGGATGAGTAGTCCTCTGTGAAATTACCCCCACTTATGCTTGCGCCACTGCTTAATGTTTCATTATTCCAGCTGTCGAGCGAAAGAGTTATAAGGTATTGTGTTCCCGGTATCGAACGCACCTCTTCTATTAAATAATCAGAATCGCTGGGAGTTGACGCTTGTTTTTCGTTTGACCACACATAGCTATTTCCGTCAGTGGAAGTATATTTATCTTCACTTCTCACAATAAAGTCAGCATGGCAATGCTGGATCGTCTGATAAAACAAAAGCAGCCCCATATGTGAAGTGCAGTCAGCACTGCGGAATTTTCTCCATGCGTCCTTTTCTTCGTTTTCCTGCGAATTGAACTTATTAAAAAAATGCGAAATTCTTATTTTCTGCATACCAAGGATCGAATTATAAGCGTCAATTGTATCCCTGTCAATGGGAGCGCTGTTATTGAGGTCTTCTATTTCCCGCGAAAGTCTTTTCTTAAAAGTATCGATCAGCGTTCCGTTTTTGCTGATGTCTACAACATAAAGCCTTAGCTTGTTATTATTATCAATACAGAATGTGAATACGCAGGACTTGTATTCTGAGTGCTGAACAGAGTTCTGCATTAACTGCTGAAGTCCGGCAGACAATTCTCTTGCCATTTTATAAGAACGGTCAATATGCTGATAGTCGACCTGATGCTTATCGCCGGAATCATCTGTGCCATACAAAAAAGAGAATAAAGCAAATATCAGCCAATTATTCTTTTCTTCACCAAATTTCGTTGATACAGTTTCTTTGAAAAGAAGTTTTTGATACTTGTCATATCCTTTTATGTATTGTTTGAGGTGGTTCCATGAAGTTTCAGCAATATATGCAAGGAACGCTTTTCTGGGGTCGTCAGAGTTTGCATTATAAAAGCGCAGTCCTTCAATATTAAAGAGTATTTTCTTGTTTCTTGCATCAGAGTCGTCTTGCCATAGATAGTTTTTATCAATGATTGATGACAGTTCAGAATCTGGTGAACTGTCAC
The DNA here is from genome assembly GCA_934448295.1 of uncultured Oscillospiraceae bacterium. GTDB lineage: Bacteria > Bacillota > Clostridia > Oscillospirales > Ruminococcaceae > CAG-115. The sequence goes on along the minus strand of CAKSEY010000013.1, from coordinate 71,694 downwards.
TGACAGCAAACAATTTATTATAGGAAGCCTCATCAACAATTGTGAGCGGGAAACAGCTGCTGCCTGAAGATGATATTTTATAATCCATCGGCATCAATTCAGGGACAACAGTGTTATTCTCCCAGACAAACTTTGGAGCATAAATAACACCCGTATGCTCCTTTGAAAGAAGGCGGAGATATTGTGAAAAAATCTTATGAGATGTGTTCAATTCTTTGATAATCTCGGAATTGTTGAGTTCGGCATTATTGTAATCATAAAATGGGAAATATGATAAAGGCAGCTTATCGCTTAAGAGAACCACGGAGAGCCTCTTTTCATCTACTAGATCGTTAAAGCGGGTAAGCAATAAGGCAAGATATTGAAGGTCGAATAGTTTGTCTTCGTTTGTCTTTATTCTGATATGAAAATAGGTATCATTAGACTTTATTGCACTGATAAGCTCCGCTTTGTTGATGGTTTCTCTTCTATTGAATTGTGTGCGAATCGCCAACGGAAGCTGTGCATTGCACACTTTTCCATTGTCATCCAGATATAATAAAGAAGAAAGATCGGACAGTATGGTCTGGTTACTGTCCACATCATTATTTGAAAATCTTATAAGTCCATCGCAGTATTTTTTTATAACATCTGCATAACTATTCTTTGTTGAAGTTGGGTTCTTGACAATTTCACCATTTGGACACTCGAAATACCTTACCGATGGGATTTTATTAACCTCACATCTTTTTACCATCTGCTTATTCTTTCCTATGTCAAAAAAGGCCTGCAGTCCCTTGTCATTCAGCCATTCTGTATTGTTCAGAAGCTCGATGTTCTCAATCAAATAAGAATAATCTTCATGGCAGTTCTCAATATTGAAAATAATTATATGCTTCATCTAATTGTTCTCCTTTATACTGCTTTTTAATGGGTATTCAAAAAAGCCACTGCGATAGGATCAAATAACCTGCTGACTATAATTAACCTTCACAAGCATACTGACGATTCTTAACAACTAGTATATCACAAAATGCGCAAAATGTCAATATATTTCATCGTGTAATGCTACAAAAGATATTGGACAACGGAATAAAAAAGCATTGAGAGATAGACCAAAATCTGCTAGAATAAAGTTACCACACAAAATTCAAGTGAAAGAAGGTCTATCTCTCAATGAACAGTATAACACAAGAAATGCAGTTTCGTCAATCCCTAATGAAATATTGTGAAAAAACGGAGTAAAAAGAGCTTCAAGAAAATACAACAAGTGTCGTTCATATATTTACTTCTGGAAATCTCGTTGGGACGGAACAGTTGAATCCCTTGCAGAACAATCCAAGCGCCCACATCACCACCCGAACGAGCATACCCCTGATGAGCTGAAGCTCATTAGGGATATGCGGCGGCGCAATCCAAAGCTCGATCTAACCGAGCTTTGGCACAGGCTTCGCAAACGAGGTTATACCCGTCGGGTCGAGAGCCTCTATCGAGTACTCAAAAGGTTGGCTTTGCTTCCGCAAGCTCCAGCAAAGCCAACCTATAAGCCCAAGCCTTACGAACAAATGACTTATCCGGGCGAATGTGTTCAAATAGATGTCAAGTATATTCCTATGGGCTGCCTCGCCAATAAGGAGCAGAAGCTTTATCAATACACTGCTATCGACGAGTTTTCCAGACTTCGTTTTGTTTATGGCTATGAGGAACACAGTACATATTCATCAATCGATTTCCTTATACGAAATGTGAAATGGTATAAACGCCGTGGCATAAAGATCGAATGCGTTCAGACCGACAATGGTCCTGAGTTTACACCAAGATTTATTCGGGATTAGCGGAAAAGCCTACGCTGTTCCAGACTACTGCTGCCAGGCTCGGTATATACCACAAACTTATCAAGCCCTATACCCCTCGCCACAACGGCAAGGTTGAACGCAGCCATCGTGAAGATCACAACAAGTTCTATTCCTGCCACAGTTTTTCTTCCTGTGATGACCTTAATAAGCAGTTAAAAGACCATCTCCGTCGCTCTAATAACCGCCCTATGCGTCCTCTGACCTGGCTTTCTACTGTTGAATTCCTTTCTAACTTTCGTGTCCAAAATCATTGACAAACCTACAAATCCTCTCATGTTGATTCTTGGCAAGTGTTATTCCTTGTGATCTGCAATGTCAAAACCTTTTTGCGCTGATACATATAATTTCGGAGTTATTCCTTATCAGCTCCAACTTTTCAAAAGAGCTTGAAGATAAGATTTGATACATGAAAGCGGTTGCCGTCGGTGAAAATAAGAGCGACTGACAGCATGAAAATGGGGTGATAGTTTCGGTCACCCCATTTTTACTTTTTGCAAGGATTTCATATTTTTAAGACGCACTTACAGTTTCTTTCGTAAAATTTCGGTTTTTTCATGACACGGTTGCCGTTTGTTCGCCAAACAACACTAACCTTGCATGATTTTGTTCCTCCAAATAAAAAGTAGATTACATGGCGTTTGCCCTAGGTCACATTATACACATTTCCATAGACAGGATCTGTCACTCTACATATAATTCTGATAATTCTTTTAGAGTTTTTTCGTAAAATTCAGAATAATCATTATTTGGACAGTGTATTTCACGGATAACTATTCCGTAAGCGTTCATAAGTATGCGTTTCGGATCATCAGCCGACATCTCCCATGAAGGCACATAATAGTATATCTTTCTGTCCGGGAAGTGTCGCTTCTTGCAGCAGGCGAGCCACCATATGTCTGCCTCGCACAGATCCATTCCGAAGCCGACCGTATAGACATCACACGTCATGAAGCAATCGACCCAGCTGCGTATTTCAAAATCGCCACCGTTCTTTTCGGCTGCGCGCCAGCCTTTCAGCATCTGAGGTATGTACGACTGTATTCTTGAAATCAGCTTGCCATAAAAATAGTGCCCCATTATAACAGAGTTAGGGGCGCATGCGTGTCCATGGATATGCCAGATTTTCTTTTCAGCTCCATCAACGCTTACGGGGATATGCCCGAACAGCGTCATGTCCGTTGCCCTGTGTTTATGGTCAGCCGGGTAACGGCAGCGGAATGTCTTATTGTCACTCACCGAACGCTCAAGCTCATAAGTATAGTTAGTTGTCAGAATGTCTGTAAACGGGAGCTCAAGGACTCTTTTAGTAAAAGCTTTCTGTTCATCATTCAGAGTGATCGATTTCAGCCTTTCAGACAACCCGATCATCGCCTTGTCAACATTATCATTAGACGCAGCTACGATCTGCATATTATAAGGGAGCTTTTTCAGAATATCCGGAGATATATTTATGCCATATATTTTGGCAGTATCATTGATCATCCTGTCCCACTTTTCAGCGATCTGAATACGCTGTGCTATGCCATTGCCAACAAACAGAACCGGTCTTTTCTTTTCCATATCATTTTCCATTCAGTAACGAATTGCGTTAGGGCTGCTTATATTCCCATGTGTTTCGTCGCATTTAATATATTTCGATTTATTTTTGCCCGAATTTTTATACATATTATACCACAATTCATTATAACTGTCAATACGAAAAGATAATATGGTCAATGTAGTTTTACACATTTCACTCAAAAAAATATTCCATTGCGGCGTCTACCAATATGCCTGCCTTATAAGAGTAATATTTGCGGTGTTTCTCAGTCGGAGTCGTTCCTCCTTCCGACTGGGGAATTGCTGAATAAAACATATACCGTGACTTTTGGCACTTGACAATCACACTGTACTGTGATATACTGTTTGCATGAGGTTAAACAAATGGCTTTATAGAGCGGCAAATCCGGTCGCAGGTTTCCACTGTCACGGGTCATCTCGACCAGGTAATAAGTGTGTTGTAATTACAATATTTCTAAAAAATACGAAACGCCTCCATTGGTATCTACAGTTTATCGGCAGTTCTACTATACCGTTGAAATTCCACGTAAATGCGATAACCAAGCGTAATAGTGGCAATTCAGAACGATTATGAGAAACCGCCCGAAAACACCTTGATAGTATTGGGGGGCAGAGACAATGAGCAACCGGATAAGCAATTTGATGATGGCTGATAAGTTTTACTTTTTAACAAATGGCTGCGCTAAGCCATTTTATAACGGTGGGCAACATTTCGCAGACAGCGTTGCCATTGACTTCTTGCGCAGTACTCGTAGAATAGGCTCTCAAGGCTTGCGCAAGATAAATATAATTTCCGGCGTTGGTTATCCAGCGCCGGAATTTTTGCTTAAAATTGGGAATTGTCCTCCTTTTGTCCTCCGATTTTTGATTTATACTGGTTGAGGGTGGAGGACAGGGGGAATATTTTATGTTTTTTTTCAATGTAGGTTGGTAAAAATGACTGGTGTAAATGATACCTGTAAATCGTATTAACTATATGGTAACCTCTAAAAACCGGGACACGAGCAGATTTCTATAGTTTACCTGTTGCTATTTCATTCCATCAGCTTTTTCAGATACATCAATATCGCCTTTTCTCCGACTGTCTTCTCGACCGAAAAGCGCGTTTCAGATATATCGAACAGAAGGCAGCCGCAGTGTCCCTTGAAGGTCGGGAAACATACTATATGCAGATACTTGTCTATTTCCGGGCTGTAATCGACTATTTCCAGGGTCTCGCCATACAGCACGGAATGCTCGTAGCTGCGCAGCCATTTTGAATCCATGTTGGGGAAAATGCTTCCGAACGTGTTGCCGATAAGCGCGTCCAGCGGACATTCTTCAAGCTTTGCAAGAGCTTCGTTTCCATAGCGGAATATCCAGTCCACCGCCTGGCTTTCCTTGTTGAATATCATCTCGATGTCGGTGAACGCAACGGGAATGTTGTCAAAGCATTTGTAATGCTGATGGTATTCCTCGTTATCAGTGGGATTGTCGTTGTCGGCAAGCGACTCTATTATCGAATGCTGTTTCGTGTGGAATTTCTCCATTATCTCCCTGCGGTGCTGCGTGGCATATTCCAGCGATTCGCCGTTTGACAGGGTAATGAGCTTGCCTACGCTGTGGATAGCCATTGCGGAAACAAGACACCCGCGGGTTATTCTTATAAAATTTGCGCTGAGCGTATCCTGAAGCTCGGCAAATGTCATGCGCGTCTTAAGCACGCTTCCGTCCGAAATGTGGATAAATGCGTCCTGCTTCTTCATAGAAATATACAATATACTGCTTTCGGGTATGTCGTAATGCTTACGGTCGGATATGAATGAGATGGTTTTTTCGGTGTTCATTCGCTGGCTCCTTTATTGTGTGAAGTTTTAATGATATGAAAGTTCACCTGACGGACAGTGTATGTGCGGGGACATATTACCTATGATTTATTATACCACTTATCCGGAAATATTGCAAGGTCACCTTTCAAATCGGTTTTTAAAGGTGACCGCAATAAAAACAGCCGGAACATATCATAAAATACATTCCGGCCGTTGAATTTCCGTATCAGAATCTTATGATCCACTTGAGAATATCTGATGCGTCAATAGCGTTTACAGTACCGTCATTGTTGAAGTCGCCCATAAGAGGATTTGCCCCTTGGGATAATCCGACGACGCTTTTCAGCACAGCTGCGGCGTCAAGGGCGTTCAGCACGCCGTCGTTGGTTATGTCGCCGGGGATGTCGCTGAATTCGCACACCATGACAACATACTCTCCTGCGGAGTCAGCACTCGGAATAGTCACAGTGCCGTCCTCGCCGAGCTTTGCGCAGCCATGGAATATCAGCTTCCCGTCAGCCAGCTTGTATACGTTCGCAAACTGACCTGCGAACTCCTTACGGAAGCTGAGCTTCAGATCTGCCGGGATTTTTGTGCCTGATACCTTGAGGTCAGCGCCAGATACGCCGCGCAGGGCGCTTCTGTCGGCGCTGCCAGGGAGAGCTGAGAAGTCTGCCGCGGTAACTGCGGTTATCTCAGAGCCGTCTGTCAGCCAGCTCTTTGAGCTGTCCGCAACGAACTCGACATGGAGCTTCTTTCCTGCGATAACTCTGATAACGTCAGCCGGAACTTCATATGCGCCGTTGAGCATAATTTTTACCGTACTGCCGTCCTGACGCTTAGCAAGTTCGACAGATATTTCCGCCCAGCTCATCGATTTACCATCGATAGAAGTTCGGGGTTCTGTATCCGGTCTTGTCGGTCTGTAAGAGCCGCCTGAGCCGCCTGAACCGCTTGAACCGCCGGACTGAGTCTTACGCGTGAATGTCGCCGTTGTAACGGAGCTTCTGGCTTCGCCGACAAAGGCGATCGCCTTTATCGTTGTTGTCGCTGTTATCGTGAACTTTCCGGTGTATTTTGTTGAGGAAGCGGTGGGTTCCGTGCCGTCCATGGTGTAGAAGATAGACGCACCCTCCTGCGCTGTAATGCTCACCTCGCAGCTCCCGCTGAACCGACCTCCGTTTGGAGTGATCACAGGTGCGTCAAGCGTAGAGATCTCTCTGGTGAATACTGCGGAAGCGATCTCGCTGTTGTTGCAGCCCTCCTTGACTGCTATCGCCTTTACGGTTGCGTCATTTGTGATGGTAAAAGGAGCGGTGTATCTGCTGCTGTCCGCCGTAGGATCGGTGCCGTCCGTGGTGTAATGGATCTCTGCGCCATCGGTGGAGCAGGTGATCGTGATAGTCAGCGAACCGGTAAAGCTTCCGCCGTCCGGTGTAATGACCGGAGCCTCAACCACCTTGAGCGCAGGCGCTATCACATAACCGCATACCGTGCATATCTCTGCCGTTGTTTCGGTAGCTGCGCCGCCGGAAACGTGCGCAGACTTTTCGCCTGCAATGCCGCAGTCTGTGCATTCACGCCAGTGTCCGTCCTTGTCTGATTTCCATTCCCTTGACCATTTGTGGGCGGATACTATGACCTCGGCGGAACCCTCGCCTGCCTTGTAAAACTCGTTTTCCGCTGTTTTTGCGGTAACGGTGATAACGGTTTCTTCTTCCAGACCGTCCGGGATAACGAAGCTGCCGCCGGTGATGGCGGTTTTGGTGCCGCCCACCATGTAGAACAGTTCCGCAGCGGGAACATCGCTGAACTTTGCATTGTTGGGGTTAGCTGCGGAAACGCTTACGGTTATCTTTGTGCCCGGTACTGCGGAGAACGGATCAGTGGTGACTGTCACAACGGGAACCGCCTTTTCAAACGAAACCTCGACTTCCCGCGTGAGTTTATTGCCACTAAGTCCCTTTAAGCCGGAAAGATCGTAGTTTTCATCGTCAAGGGTCATGACCGCCTGGAACTTCCTGCTTTCAGAGTCCGGAACGGCGCTGCTGTCCGCCCATTCCCAGCCTTCGGTGAGGTCGGCATCCTTAAGGGACTTGCCGTACTCAACAGAAGCCGTCGGCTCTTCAATAACGGGTATCGCCTTTGAGATAGTAAAATCACATTCTGCCGACTTTCCAGTGAGGTAGTCAAAACCGCTTCCGACGTACTTAACAGAGATGGCATGCTTCCTTGCATTCAGCGGATAGGTTATCTCGATCTTGACCTTTAACGTCTTATCCATATAGAGTACGCCGACATCCTCGCCGTCCAGCATGAGTTTGAGTTTGTTTCCGAGGATAGGCGCAGCGCCGATCCCGATTTTTTTCCCTTCAAGGCTCAGCTCAAAATCCTCCAGCTTTACGCCGTCGTATGCGAGGTTTGCGAGTACGCTGTTCCAGTTCTCGCCGGTTTCCGGAGCGGACTGCACATCAAACGCGAAGTGCAGCGTATCATTATAAACCGGCGCCTTGTCGGTGTTTTCAAGCGTCAGTCTGTACTTTACCCCGACATTGTATTTGTCCGTTTTGAAAACGGTAAGCTCCGGATAGAAAAGAACGGTCGCAGTGTTAGCCGCCTTGCTCCATTTGCTTCCAAGTTTTTCTAAAATGCTTGGATTCGTCAGACCTGTGGTATCAAGGCCGCTGCCGAATTTCGGTTTTCCTGCAATATCGCTGTTGTAAAAGCAATTTGTGATACTGCCGTTTGTGTTTTCGCCGACGGCTGCGCCTGCATACAGGGAAACAGCGCTCCTTATAGTGCCGCTGTTGGAACCGCAGATACCGCCGGATTTTCCGTCAGAAGACACCTCGCCGGAAAAGAAGCAGTCCGTGATCGTTCCGGAGTTCTGACCGCAGATACCGCCTGCGGTTCCGCCGCTTACAGCGACGTTATCAACGGCGCAGTTTTCGATCGTTCCGCCGTTGTTGACTGCGCAGATGCCTCCGCTTACAGTACCGTTTTCGAAGGACGAATCAGCCAGCTTGATGTTGCTTATCGTGCCGTTGTTCACATGACCGAACAGTCCGGCATACTCGCCGGAATAATTCAGCCTGGATATCGTATAACCTCTGCCGTCGAACGTTCCGCTGAACGGCTTATCCGCTGTGCCTATGGGAGTCCATTCTGTCCCTGTCATGTCGATATCATTCATCAGAACCGCGCTGTCTTCCCCGCTGCTGACGTTCTTCGCAAACCACAGCATATGCAGTTCAGTGGACAGTTCATACTGACCATTGCTGTTCAATTTTGGAACGCCGCGTTCTCCACACGCCTTGCATTTATCGTCATCACCGATGTCATGCGGCTTCTTGGTTTTGGCGCTGTCATTGGTGTAGCTTACGCAGGGGGAAGTCTTGTAGACCGTTTCACCGCTGAACTGCGGGTAATCCTGCGTATTGATGGTCTGGAACCACACCGCTTTATCCAGACCGTTGTTTAGCGCATAGGTAAGCTCGCCGCTTTTGAACTGCGCCTCTGTCATTGCGTTATCGGCAGCATTGCCGCTAACTGCATAAGAAACGGAAACTCTGTTGTTACCATCGGAGAACTTATCGCTGTCAGCGGTATAGCAGCGGTACAGAGTCACCTCTCCGGCTGAAGCGCCTGCGAAGCCTGCGTTGGAAGGTCCCGTCAGCTTGTTGCCATAGCTGCCGCAGAAATTGAATGTAACGCCGTTTGTGCCGACGCTGCCGCACATTGCTGCGGCGGATTCCTTACCGCTGAACTCACAGCCGCTCACGATAAGCTTGCTTATTTCTGCTCCATCTGCATATCCGAACAGTCCGGCATGATCAGCGCCGGACGATTTCAGCCCGGATATCGTGTGAGAGCTGCCGTCGAATGTTCCGCTGAACGGTTTATCCGCTGTGCCGATGGGAGTCCAGTTGTAACCTGTATATTTGGAGAAATTAAGATCTGCGGTAAGTTTCGCTTTGGCTTTGGTATGATCCTCGGCGTCTATGCCGCCGTTTATCAGCCTTGCAAACCATGCCAGCTCGACTGGCTCGCTTATCAGGTACCAGCCGTTTTCCTCAGTCGGCTTTGTGAGTACGAAATCGCAGCAGTCATCGCAGTACAGAGTATTTTCAGCATGGTTGTGGTAGGAGGTCTTGCCGAGGTAAACACGGTTCGCCTCGCTAATCGCAGTCGGGAGTTCGTCAATGCGTATTTTGAACCCCCACGTCTGCGAACTTCCGTTGAGCTTGTATGCGAACTCGGCGAAGTCAGCGGTATCGTTCAGGACGTAACAGTTGTCTATTTCACCAGTGCCGGAAGCCACGATCGGAGTGCTGTTTCCGAGCGAGATGTTATATATGTACGAATCGGTTATGGTTCCTTCATTGCTTCCTGCAATTTCGCCTGCAACATCTTTGCTTCTGAATCTGCAGTTTACAACGCCGACGTTGGATACTTCTGCGCCGCTGCCGATCACACCGAACAGTCCGACCGGCTCTGTGGAGTTTTCTTTCACAAGACCGCGGATGATATGTCCCTTGCCGTCAAACGTGCCTGTGAACGGCTTGGAGCCGGTTCCCGCCGGAGTCCAGATAAAGGCGTCCTGTGCGCTGATGTCCTCGTTTACGGTGATATCGTTCGCAAGTACTGCTTTTATACTGTTGTCAGTGTTATTTACATAGGCTGAGAACCAGTAAAGCTCTTGTATCGTGCTTATCTGATATACGCCTTTTTCCTGCTTTGGCTTTTTGACGCACTTGGGGCAGTCATCTTCAGTTGTACCGCCGGTATGGTTATGCCAGCCGAGGTTAGTGTAATCCCTGATGACCTTGTTGTCGGAATTCAGCACACAGGGATAAGCGTCGATTCCGATAGTCTGACCCCAGACTTCCGGCGTACTGCCATCATTCAGCAGTTCGGCAACCTCGCCGCTCCTGAACTGATTCTCGGTTCTGGCGTTTGTGTCTGTAGAATCGCTCTGGAAATAGCAATTTTTGACGTTGTTTCCGATGGGGTCTTCGGGGTCTTCGTTGGCTATTCCGTTGGTTTTTGTTCCGGATACCGTTCCTATGAAGAAGCAGTTGGAAATCTCGCTTTCTTCTGAGTAACCTGCGATACCGCCGACGTATTCACCGCCGGTGAAATCTCCGACAACGCCGAGGTTCTTTATTACAGCCGGATTGCTGAACCTACTTACATAGCCGAAAAGCCCGGCACATTCCAGAGAGGTGTCGTTTACAGTCAGGTTCTTAATAACGTGACCCCTGCCGTCAAATTCCCCTTTAAATGGGCTAACCTTAGTTCCGATAGGCGTCCATTCAATGCCGGTCATGTCGATATCGGCGGTGAGGACTGCTTTCTGAATACCATTGACCTTGTTTACATGGTCGGCAAGCCACAGCAGTTTGCTGGGGGTGTCTATCTGATATACGCCGTTAACCTCATCAGGATTCTGCAGATTAACAGTACCGCATATCGGGCATGTTTCCGAGCCCAGATGATTGTGATACTTTCCAGCAAAGTTTATCACTTTATTGCTGCCGCCATTGCCGATTTCCCTGTATGCTGTGGGGAGAGGATCGACGGGTTCGCTTTCGTTGCTGGTTACCACCTGCCCCCATACGTTGCCATTACCGTTTTCGGTAAAATACTTATTCATCTGGTAAGCGACCATGCCGCTTGCAAAATCATCTGCGGAGCAGCTGGTACCGTGCGTGTTTTGCACTTCGTTTGCAAGGCAGTAGTTGTTTTTCAGCTTGCCTTTGCCATTACCGCTGATGTCGCCGACGAGCTGATCGCTGTGGGTTCCCTCCAGTTTGACGTTGTAAGTGAAACAGCCTGCCACAAAGTCGTAAGCTCCGCCGTTGGGGTCGTAATACGCGCCTGCGATTCCGCCAACGTATGTCCCCTTGAAATAGCTGTCAACAATGCCAACGCCTTTTATCACAGGAGCGCCCTGCGCTTTTCCGAACAGACCCGCATAATCCCCGCCGTTAACGTACAGACCGGAAATCGTATGACCGTTGCCGTTGAAATTGCCGTTGAAATAATTTTTTTCCGTGCCGATAGGCGTATCACCGATAGGCGTCCACACTATAAGATCATCTCCCTGAACGTTTCCGTTTTCGTCCAGAAGATTTTCGTTGAAAACTATGTCGTTCATGAGGACGGCTCTTATATAATTACTATTACTTTCGTTGAACAGTTTTGCCAGTCCGAGAAGCTCGTGGTAGTTGGTTATTTCATATCGGGAAGGGTCAGCATAGTTTTTGGGAACGTAATAATAAGGATCCCACGCAACTCCGCGGCATTTGTCGCAGTCGATCTGACCTGCGCTTTCGTGGTTGTGATAGCCGTCTTTAGAGGGATAAACCACATACCTGGCGTCGCCGAAAGTGGGGCATCCATCACTGCCAATGTTCTGCACCCAGATGTTGGCATAACCGTTCTCTTTGGATTTATCACTTTTCAGGTTCAGCCTCCATGCAAGTTCGCCGGAAGCCACCTGATCCATTTTAAAGGCGATTACAGTTTCATTCGATTCGTTGGTAGTTGTTTGTCCCTTTTTGCCGCTTTCGCTGTACGGAACAGTATTCTCAGGATAGAACAGGTAACGCTTCGGGGCAAAATATGAAGAATAGTTCATCAGCTGCGGAGCAATACTGCCATCATTATATGCGACGTTTCCTATGTTGTAGGAATATTTGGGGCTGATTCTTGCGGTCCCGACAAGACCCGCAACATCGTTATCGCCGGAAACATTGCCTGTGTTGTAGATATAGCAGATGGGGGATTCATTTATTCCATCTCCATATCCCAGAACACCGCCGACGCTCTCTACGCCCTTAACAGTACCATCGTTATGGCAATACCAGATCTTTTCAGCGTTGCCGCCTGCATAACCGACTACGCCGCCGACGTAATTCTTTCCGGTGACAGTCGCTGCGCTGGAACTGTTAAGGATAGTTCCTCTAAATTTGCCTGCGAATTCGCCTGCGATACCGCCGACTTTGTTGCCCGCATCGGTGTCGGTGTCGGTGCCGGTGCTGGTGACGGTCACATCCGACCCGACAGTACAATTTGTTATAGTGCCTCTGCATTCGCCTGCGATACCGCCGACTTTGCTGCCCGTGCCGGTGACGGTCACACCAGTGCTGGTGACGGTCACATCCGACCCGACAGTACAATTTGTTATGGTATATTCCGTTTTATCCGTTGTAGTCTCTAAACTGCCGAACAAACCACCGACGCAATTATTTCCACGCACGATAGTATTTTCAATCTTTACATTATCGGCAGACAGGCTGCCGGTAGAATATGAGCTGTCGCCTACAAGCACGCCGACGTTATCTCCGCCCTTAACGAAGCTGTCGGTGATGGTCAGGTTTTTAAAGCTGCCTACTCCCAAAGAAGCACACAAGCCTGCCTTCCCGGTCTCATTGATGTAAAGGCCGCTGATCGTGAGATTATTGCCATCAAGGTTGATGCACCCACCATCTGATATCGGCGTCCAGCAAACGATGCTGTCTGAATTGTCCTTGGGGGTGCCGGTTTCATTATTTATCCTGTTCAGCAGACCATCATTTATGACGATATTCTTCATTAGTTTTGCATAAATCGTGCGGCGAGCTTCCATGACCGCAAGCAGCTCTTCTGCAGTGGTTATCTCATAGGGAGAGTCTTCGGTGCCTTTGCCGCCGATGGTTGTTAAGTCAGCCGCCGTGATAGTGCTGCGCCATGTTTCGTTTTCTGCATATGCAGTCACTCCGCACGCAATCCCCGGAAAAGTATCCGCCGGGAAGTACGACATAGCGCCTGCTGCAACAACGAACGCCGTTATTCCGCACAGCGCACGTTTAAGTACTGTTTTCAAATCTTTACCTCCATATCTGCGCCTGCCATTTTCATACAGGCTGTCATCCAATTGCTCTTTTTCTGCCTTGCCATAAAATGCATTCGTAGCATTACGAGTACATTATATACCAAATCGTAGACTTTGTCAATAGTTTTCTTCCAACTTGGAACAAAAGCGTTATAGATTTTGATATGGGACAATTAAACTTGACGCTTCGTCTTAACAAGGATATACTAAAGGTCACCTCTGAAGTTAACCCAGGATAACGCTGTTATGCACATTGTATACTCCGACAAATAAAGCTTCAGCTTGTGGTCACCTCCAAAAACTCATGTGAGCAAAACCGGTTTTTAGAGGTTCCCTTTCAATAATAACGCACCGGAAGTGAACGAAAACCACTTCCGGTGCTGTTTATTATATCAGGGTATAATCAGAAGCCGCCGTAATGTTTCAGGGTTTCTGATGCTATCTCAGAACCAACCCTCATAGCCTTTTCAATATCATTTTCAAGCATATACGAGCATACGAATCCGGCGTGGTAGCTGTCGCCGCACCCGGTCGTATCAATTACGGCATCGACCTTTACAGCCTGAACTCTGAATTCCTTCCCTTTAAAGTATGTGACACTTCCTTGTTCTGCAAGGGATATATTGAACAAACAATCATACTTATACGATAATTCTCTGAACTTTGGTAAGAGTTCCTCAGAGCCGCTTATCATAAAGGTATGTCATATTATTGGCAGTCTGATACCTTTCATCAACACGTATATAGCATTTATCAATATCAAGCCTTGATATTGAATCCATTATCGCTTCTGCATATTAGTCTTTTCCGACAACGCCAATCAGCGTAACGTCTATATCTTTAAAGAGCGAAGCATGGGCGGCAAAATTCAATGCTTCTCCTCCTGGACGGATTATGTCAGTACCGTCAAAAACATCGGCACATATACATGGCAGTGCAGTAAGTTTTATTCTTTTCATTCTACAACCTCGCATAATCACCATAAGGTAACCTCTAAAAACCTCATTTTAAAAGTATCATTTCAGCAGTTCCAGTATCTCTTCGGAGCTCATGCTCATGATATTTCCGGAGTTCTCCCCGCCGCTGAGTACGATATCCGCAAGCCCGGATTTTGCCTGCTGTAACTCGCGTATCTTCTCCTCGATGGTATTCCGGGTGATGAGCTTATATATCTGCACGTTTTTCTTCTGCCCGATTCGGTAAGCGCGGTCGGAAGCCTGATTTTCAGCCGAGCTGTTCCACCACGGGTCGTAGTGTATAACAACGTCCGCGCCGGTGAGGTTAAGCCCCGTGCCGCCTGCTTTCAGCGATATCAGGAATACGCTGGTGTCGTCGCCGTTGAAGCTGTTCACCATTTTCAGCCGCTGCGCGGGTTTTGTGGAACCAGTCAGCATGAAATACCGTATTCCCATGCCGTCAAGACGCGCCGCGACAATATCCAGCATTGACGTGAACTGCGAGAACAAAAGCAGCTTGTGCCCGGAATTAACGCAGCTTTCCACAAGCTCCACGCACTGCTCCAGCTTGGCGCTTTTCCCGGTGTAATTATCGTAGACCAGCGCCGGGTCGCAGCAAATCTGCCGCAGCCTGGTCAGCATTGCGAGGATCTTTATTTTTTCGGTGTTCCCGCCATCGGAAGCCGACACCGCAGAGCGCACCTCCGCAACGTTTGCGGAGTAAATTCCGCCCTGCTCCTTTTCCATTTCCGAAAGCAGCACCGTTTCCGTTTTTTCGGGAAGCTCGGTCAGCACACCGGACTTCATCCTGCGCAGGATAAACGGCTTCACAATGCGCTGCAGCGACTGTTTCGCCTGCTCGTTTCCATCCTTTACGACCGGGGATTCGTAATGCTGCCGGAAATACCTGTAGCTGAAAAGATAATCCGGCATGACGAAGTCAAATATGCTCCAGAGTTCCGCAAAGCTGTTCTCTACCGGAGTTCCGGTCAGCGCAAACCGGCAGCGGCTGTTCACGGATTTCACCGCCTTCGCCGTCTGCGTGGAGCTGTTCTTGATATACTGCGCTTCGTCCAGAAATTCATAGCGGAATTCATGCTCCTGATACTCCGCGAAGTCCCTTGCAATAAGGGAATACGAAGTTATCACAACATCGTATTTTTCCATTTCCGCGAACTGCGCGGTGCGCTCTGAAGCCGTTCCCATGACGGCAAGCACCCGTAGTTCCGGCGCGAATTTTTCAATCTCGCTCTGCCAGTTCAGTACAAGGGAAGCCGGACAAACGACAAGGCTTCTGCCGCCTTTGGAGCGCTTTTCATCAAGCATCAGCGCTATCGCCTGCAATGTCTTTCCAAGTCCCATATCGTCCGCGAGGATTCCGCCCAGCCCGTACGCAGACAGCGTTTTCAGCCACCGGAACCCGTAAATCTGATACTCGCGCAGAATACCGTCAAGCTGTTCCGGAACGCTGATTTTATCGGAGTAATCCAACATTTCACGGTAGGAACTTACCTGTCTGCGGAACTCGGCGCTGCGTTCAATTCTGACATTCCCGGAGGTACTCCCAAGGCTGTCGAGATACAGCATTCTGAACGCCGGTACCCTGATTTTTTCTTTCATAAGGGACTTATCCGAAATGTCAAGACTTTCCGTGATTTCAAACAGTTCGGAAAGCCCGTCGTCAAGGATTGAGAAGCTTCCGTCTTTCAGCTTGTGGTACTTTTTCCCCAGACGGTAAGCCGCGAGAAGCTCCCGCAATTCCTCCGGAGTGTAGCCGTCCGCGGTAAGCTCCAGTTCAAGCACACTGCCGCTCGGGCGCACTCCCAGAGCCGGACGGACCGCAGGACGTATTACTGCTTTTCTGCTGAAACGGTCGGTCGTGTATATCTCCATTTTCTCTGAAAGCGCGGGTATTCCCTCGGTCAGCAGGCGGTAAATTTCATCGTCGCCGTCAATGTAATACGGATTCTTATTATCGTCCCGAATGTCAAAATAATTCCCGACTGACAGCTCGCAGGAGGCCTCTGCGAAATGGTCGCAGAACGGATTTTTTCTTTTGCTCTGCTTTGGCGTAAATTTTTCGTCGCCGTAAAGATACTCAAGCCTTGCAATGACTTCTCCGCTTGCGTTCATATCGATATAAAGCCGCGCGCTCAATTCCGGAGGCGTAAAATCCGAAATCACTTCCAGTCCGGAGAATTTCACATATTTGCTCACGGGACGGATCACCGCGGTGTAGAATGCTGCGATCTCCTTTTCGGAAATCAGCAGTTCTTCCTTTAATGCGGCGTAAAGCAGCGCTCCGACTGCGCTCGTGAACTCCCTTCCGCAGACGTAAATCAGCTTTTTGTCGCTGTCGATGATAATGCAGAAATTCTGCTCTGCATTAAATATTTCTATTTTCCCCACCGGGCGCAGAAAATAGCGTCCCGTGTCAGTTTTCGTGATGTCAAAACTGATTTCCGGGTCGGAAAATTTCACGTCAAAATGACTGCGGCCGAAATTAACTCCGCTTTCCCTGACTATCTGGAAGAAGCGCACTGCGTCCTGCCCATATATCAGGAACCTGCGTTTTCTGTCGGCACCTTCTTTAAAGGTCATACAAATACTGAATGTTAATTCCAGCAGCGCCGAGCTTTGCTCGTCCAGTACTTCCGGGCTGTGTACGAACTCCAGTTCCTTTCCGTATTTCTTGTTCAGCCTGCCCTGGAAAGCCTGATACATATCGTAAATATCATTCACGACATAGAGTTTTTCGCGTCCTATTTTCAGCGAGTACTTTAGCCCCTCGAACGTTGCCTCAAGCTCCGGCACAAGCCGTATTCCGGGTTCCTGCGCGTTAATAACGGCTCTTTCGGTATAGTGCCGGATAAGTCCACTGGCGTAATTTGAACTGCGGTTCGATATCGTTTTGTCATATATGCTCTCAAGATATATGAGCGCAGCGGCAAGGTGCTTGCAGTATCCGCGGTCGTACGGGCAGTCGCAGGAAAGCCCCGAAAGCTCGCCCTCCGGGGTTATCGACGCTGTAACGTTGTAGTCCTTCGTTCCTGCGACAATGAAGCGGTAATTTCCGCTGCCGTCGCATATCGCTTCTTTCAGTTTTTTCTGGCGGTAATATATCTGTCCGCGCTGAAAAATCGCATAGCTGAAATCGCCCTTGTATGTCCGTATATTCACATATATTCCTTTTCCGGTGACCCTGAAATCGTTTTGCTTCTATTTTATCACAAAAATAAGCTGTTGTCAATTGCTTTAGCAGTAAATTGTTTCATTTGGCGATTCCGGTCGAGCGCCTCGACAGATTCCATCAAACCGCTCGACATAGCCTTGTCAATATGGTACAATAACAGTATCTGCGCATTTCAAACTATCCATATACGGCAATTGAGGAAATTCTTGCGAATACTGTTTACCATCAATTCTATCAGGAAACCCCGACGCTGTAATTGTTGATACGAAAGTTATCGCAGACGCGCCTGTCAAGTTTCTTATCGCGGGAATGAGCAACGCGCTCGGGACCTACTTTGAGGGTCGTGCTTCTATCCGCACGGAGTCTGCGGGTCTTGAGGGGACGGGTATCGCAAGAGCAGGACAGGCACTCGCGTGGCTTTGCATACGGTTTTTTATAAGGCCACCTCTAAAAACCTTGTTTGAATGAAAATGTGTATAGCACACCGACTGCTTCTTCAAGCCTCCTTGTAAGGCATACATTCCATCGCATTCGGCGCACCCTGCCCGTTTTTGCTTTTCACACCGGATTTTAGAGGTTCCCATAACAAAAAATGAAGCAGTTTTTCCGCTGCTCCATTTTCTTATTACCTTAAGTCGTCAAGCGACCTGTCGCGGCATATCGAATGTTTATCATCCAGCCGAATCCGTAAAGCACCACATTCAGCAGACCTATCGTCAGCCCGTTCACAAAAGCGTTGTCCGAGAAGTTCATTTTCAGCGCGCCGAACTGCGAAATGCTGACGCACTTAGTCACCCTGTCGTCAAATGCGGACGCCCTCGGCGCGAAGAATCCGCCCAGTGACTGCCCCACGAGTATAACATCATGCAGGTCGAAATATTCCGTGACTGCCATCGTCGGCTTTTCCCACTCCATGACCAGCGGAGCGCGTGCAGCCGGATACACTCTCCCTGCCCCGGTTCCTCGAAAAGGTAAACATCGTAGCCGTGCTCGCGGAGATACTCGCACTCGCTGAAAAACTCCTCGTAGCTGGAATCAAACCCGCTGTGTATTACGATAGTGCCCTTCGGCGACTCAGCGTTGAATTTCAGCATCGGCATTTCACAGCCCTCGTAAGGCACTTTGACAAGCTTTACTATCGGGCGTTCTCCGCTGAAAAAAAACGCGTAGTACTGGAAGAAAAGATCCCGCACCTTTTTTCCATGCGTTCAGCCCGTTCTCGTCCTCCAGTCGGTGTAGAACTTGGATATGCGGTACAGCGCCGCGTTCTTTATCGCCGGACCTATCTCCTTTGCGACTGCAAGGCCGCAGCCGTCCATGTTAACAAGGCGGTTCAGCTGGAAGCTTATTCCCGGGTCGCCGTTAAGTTTATGCATTCCGACAGGAATCTTCATCGGCTTTGTGATGTCGTACTTTTCCACTCTCAGAACCTTTCACTAAAAAAAGCTCTATCTCCGGGAGGTACAGGTCGGGGCGCATGACAAGCCCCATATGTCCGCCGTAGGTTTGCTTTACGACCGGGTCGATGAAAATATCCACAGGCTTCTGCGAATCCGCCTTGTCGAACATATCGTTTTCCGGGATAAGAACAAGCACCTTTCCCGCAAGGTAGCCGAAATCGCTCTTCTTGAATTTCTCCAGCCTGGTTATGTCGTTGGTCGCCTGAATGGCGCGCAGGAACCTGTATCGGAAGCTTTCGTCCGAGCCGACGCATTCCAGGAATGAGACCGCGTATTTCTTCTCCTCATCAGTTTCGTTCCGGAAATGCTTCTTGACTGATTCAACAAGCCTTACCCTCAGCTTGTCGAATTTCGTATTTTTTAGGGCAATACCGCACAAAGATTGTGCGTGTATTGCGCAGGTAGATTAGCCAATAATACGCTTCGCTGATTGGCTAATCTCGATTTTTCGTCAGATTGTACAATGAGGAGTTGTTGACGGAAGCAATAGCGTTTTCAAGTCAACAACTAGCGACGCAAGGCTGGTCTGTCGTTAGTTTGGCGCAACATGAAACAAATCCGTTAATCAATATTGTGTTTTTTGCGCCAAACTAGCCCCTCTGTCAACTTGCGTTGACAACTCCCCCACCGGGGGAGACACGCCTTGCTAGGACGAATTGTGCAAGATGCAAGTTTGGCGCAACACGAAACATATTTGTTGAACAATCATGTGATTTTTTGCGCCAAACTAGAAATATGCAAGCAAGACACGTGCAAAATCCAATAAATGGTCTTTGTGCGGTGTTGCCTTAGGTAAAGACAAGTATCGGGGAATCTATCCCAAGCTTTGTGGAAAGCGCTTTGGGCGTGGCTGCCATCTCGGTGTTCTTCCAGACTTTCAGCGGATATTTCATCATCACCACGCGATAATTCTTTTCCCCGGCGTCGTAGTTTGTCGCGATTATCGGCTGGAGATGTTTTGCAGGAAAAGTCAATCCAAAAATCACAGGCGAGAATCATGATGGCGTCGCATACGGCGACTAAAGCCAGTATAAGGCTTTGTACCGCGATAGGCGTCGCCAGCCTTGCAAACTGCCTGTTGAAAGCCTTTTTATCAACAAGTTCTGTCATTTGCTTTTATCTCTTTCGGATTATGAATCGGCGAACCGGATTCTATAACGCCGCCATTGTTGTCCTGCGGAAGTTCTGATACAAACATATCATGATCAAGCCTGAATACCGATTTTTTTATTATAGCACCACGTCCCGGAAAAGTCAAACAAAATCGGCGCGGGAAAACCAATCCCTGCACCGATGACGATTATTTAGTTATTTACGCGACAGTTCGGAGTTCAGCTATTTCACCAGAAGTTCCGGGGGGGGTTGATGATGTCGCCGTGCCTGAATCCGTTGAAACAGCATACCGTAAACTTTGGATACGCCTTTTTCAGCCGCTGCACCGCCTTTTTCATATGACCCTCTTTTTCTCCGTACCAGCAGGCAACGTTTGCGTCCGGCTGCACGGGAAATCGCTGCGGTAAAGATAAAGTCCCGCCTCCATGTGGCGCGGACTGACTCCAGGCTGATATTGTCCGGAATACAGCTCATCATGGTCTGCATTCCCCCGCTCCGTCTGCCCCATTAATTTCAGCACCCAAGCCGGCATTGACTTTTCGTGCGCAGTCTTATACTGATTCTGCGGCATGATTTTCAGAAGCGGCTTGTTCATAATTCCAAAGTCGAGATACTCCGGTCCGCTGAGTATCATGTGGTCTACCTGCACCTTTGGCGAGGACTTCAGGAATACCGCCGGACCGCACCCTATGGACTCCGCAAAGAGCATATCCAGCCGCCAGCCGCATTCCGCGCAGACATATTCAGCCAGCTTGTCTGCCTGCCCCCGCGCCGTTGTATAGATTAGTCGTGCCCGTTCCGTCGAATCTATCAAAGCTGACCGCATACGCCATGAAGTCCTTCTCCAGCAGCGGGATAATATCCTCAAACTGCCGCCAGCACATCAGGTTTCCGTGAAGCAGCATTTTTTTCTTTCCGTTCTGATTCCCGAATTTTTTATCTCCATATTGTTCCTTCCTGCCTTTATTCAATATCCGCCGTCCACTCCCTGAGCGCAGCGGAAAGCCGTCGGTCTATGTCCTTTCGGGTCTGCTCGCATTCGTCGGGGTAGTCCTTCGCCGCCCTGAAAATGAACCGCAGCACGAATTTCAGTCCCACCGGAAGCGCCGCGCGCAGCAGCGATTCCGGCAGCACGAAGTGCGTCCCGTGCTCATAGGCAAGCGCTTCGTACTCGCAATTATGCGGACGCGTTTTTAGGCGCTCGTCCATCCTGCGGACGTACTTCCCCGCCTCCCAGAAGGAATCATCATCGGCGCCGATGAGGAACAGCTTCCCGTGGATATTCTCTACTTTTATCATTTCATCTTCGGAATGCTTCCTTGCCTTTTCGGAATCAGTAAACAAGCATGTCGTGCGCATGAAATCGCCCGAGCCTTTCGTTTCCTTCTGTACCTTATTCCAGTATTCCGGGTGCTGATATACAAACGGCATGTACGGCAGAGGCTCTCCTTTCCAGGAAAGCGTTGAAGCGCCCGGGACAGGCCATTCGCCACAGCCGTCCTTTTTCCCTGCTCGAATCCCTGCCATATGAAGTCGCTTGCCGTAAGCCCGAAAGTCAGCGTTATATCCGGGAAATACGACGCCGCAGCAAGGGAATCCATTCCCGCCGTGCTCATTCCCATAACGCCTATCTTTCTTGTTCCGTGGGCTTTAAGCCACGCAATGGCAGCCGCGTAACGCTCCAGCGGCATGTTAACGTGGCTGTAGTTCTTTTTCCCCGGGGACATACAGAGCGCGTTCACGCCGTTCTTATGCAGCCACTTTACTCCGCACTTCGCCATATAGTCGTTAGGGTCATCTCCGAACAATCCAAGCACCGTGCAGTCCGAACCATGCGAGTTATCATAGTTTGTTCCGTAGAATCCGTCCTTTTCTATGCTGAAAAATATTTTTTCATAAGCAGCTCCTGTAAACTAAGTTATATGTAGCTAACTACAACATCAAATAAAATGAACACAGCGTGTTCCCATATAAAATAATACCACAAAATATAAAAGAAGTCAAGCGGATATTTCTATGGCAATACCGCACAAATCCCACAAATCGGGAATTAAGCAGATTAGTAAACAAACCGATTGCATAGTAAAATAAAAAATGGTATAATAAAAGTATGAATAAGCAGATAAGTTTATCGAACCTGGAGGACGAACTGTCACAGGTACGAACGAAGAAAAAAGAATTTCTGGAGCAGATAGAGCGAATAGTTCCGCGGAACGAATGGGTAGCAATGATAAAGCCGTGCTATTATAAAGGGGAGCGCGGAAATAAGCCATACGACCTGGAAATAATGCTGAGACTCTACCTGATACAGAATCTGTATAATTTAGCTGACGAAGCAACAGTTGCAGAAGTAACGGACAGCAGGGCGTTTTCTGATTTCTGTGGCGTGGAATCAAGCAATCAGATACCGGACGGAGATACGCTGGGAAGATTCAGAAATCTGTTGGTAAAAAACGAGCTGCAGGAAAAGCTCTTTGCTCAAGTGGTTGAACAGCTCACAGCAAGAGGACTGATCCTGAAAAAGGGAACGATAGTAGATTCAACGATAATAGCAGCGCCGACCTCCACGAAAAACAAGGAACGCAAACGTGACTCTGACGCACATCAGACGCGCAAGGG
This sequence comes from uncultured Oscillospiraceae bacterium, assembly GCA_934448295.1. Lineage (GTDB taxonomy): Bacteria > Bacillota > Clostridia > Oscillospirales > Ruminococcaceae > CAG-115. Next base: position 49,271 of record CAKSEY010000013.1, on the reverse strand, counting down.
GAACATGTGGTATTTTGGCTATAAAGCGCATATCGGAGTTGATAAGGACAGCGGGCTTACGCATACTGTTAAAGCCACTCCGGCGAATGTTCACGATGTAACGATGATGACTGAACTCCTTACCGGAGAGGAAGAAATCGTTTATGGCGACAGCGGTTATCTTGGCGCAGAAAAGCGTGAGGAAGCAATCGTAAAGAATCGTTCCGGAAAAATGATAAAGTATAAATTGAACCGCCGTCCATCGCAGAGCAAGGACAATTCCGTCAGATCAAAGGCACAAATCAAACGCCGGGAAAGGGAGAAATCATCAGTCAGAGCAAAGGTTGAACACGTTTTTGGGGTAGTCAAAGGACTGCTCAGGTACCGAAAAACTCGGTACAAAGGTCTGCGAAAACAGTCCGCTAAATTGAATATCATGTTCGCCCTGGCGAATCTGATTCTGGCTGACAGACCTCATCTGGCAGCTTGATTCAGTGCGCCCTGGCGAGCCTGATGGGTAACTCTGATGAACTTCGCTGCGTTTCACGCTTTTGATGACAATACTTTGTTAATTGCGCGGTGTTGCCTTAAAATATGCAATGTGGTCTACAATTGCAAGTAAATATGGTTATAAGTCAACGGGGCCTGACAGCACGTCGCTAAAGTCAATATATAATACACTAAAATCAGGATATTCCGTAATAGTACAGGTCAATACTGGTTCAATGGAGCATTGGGTTGTGGTGACAAAGTATTCTGGCAACTCCACAACTTTGAGTGCTGCTGATTTTATATGTATTGATCCGTGGACGCCAAAACTAAAGTCCTTTCTTCGGCAACACGTTATTCTGCTCCTAACAAAGCTGTCGTCTTTCAGAAATCAAAATTATTCGCTTTAGGAGGTTACTTGATATGAAAAGAAATCTGATCATTATTGCAGCTCTACTTGGAAGCCTTGTTTTATGCTCTTGTACAAACAGCGCTCAAGATAACAGCAACATCAGTTCCGGCTCATCTACAGATGAAAACTCATTAATAGCGGAATCCTGTACAGTGACTGAAAATGGGATATATGATCGAGCAAACCTGTCGGAGTTTGAATATACCCCCTTGGCAGAATTTGATACAGATTTCTTGAAAGAGAGCGGTTGCAATCAGATAGGCGATTGCTATAAACGCGCTCAATCATTGGCATTATGGCTGAGTTATGGAATAAGTGATTTCCCGACTCCCAACGGTACTGGCGCATCGACTGAATCGGCAAGCATTGATATATCAGAATCGGGAGGTGAATTCTGCCGTTATTATTTTACCGGAATAAGTTATGACAGCTTTTATAAAGCACTGCTTGATGTGTTTACCCAGGAAAAAGCAGATAAATTGATAGCTGATGCAGCAAGCAGAATATACTCTTACGATGGCGCTCTGTGGATCGGAGCTGTCAGCGGCGGGGGTGATTGACCTTATTGCAGTGAAACGGCTAAGGATGTCATGACAACGCCCGCTGCGAAAGTATGTGGGCAAGAATGAAGAATGAACCATTTTACAGCCGTGGCAGAAGAAGTACGGATCACACGATAGAACAGCTGAAAACAATGATTTGGCGCTATTACACAAGTTAGCCGTCAACGCCCGCCAGTTTACCCATACATTGATATGCTCGTCCTTATGACGGTATGCAAAGGTCTTCTGACAGTGCCTTGCAAATTACATTATGCTTACTCGTGAGAAATACCTTATAGCGAAACAGGCGCACGTCACCGTGCGCCCATCATTTTGTTCATTTTTCGTCAGCGGATCATGCGCTCAGCCCGACCAGCCATCTGAGTATCATACTTGCGTCGGCACAGTTGACCTTTCCATCGCCGTTGAGGTCCATGAGCTGGAGGCTTTCGCCCGAATCAAGCCCCACTGAATAGCGCAGCAGCGCAACTGCGTCGTAAATGTCAAGAATGCCGTTGTTGTCAAAGTCGCCCTGCCTGTCGCTGTATCTGCATACCATTACCGCGTATTCGCCAGGGGAGTTCATGCCCGGAATAACAGCAGTGCCATCCTCTGCAAGCTTTACGCAGGTCTGGAATACGAGCTTGCCGTCTACCAGCTTGTAGACATTCGCGAACTCGCCCGCATACCGCTTCAGGAACGTAAACCTGATCTCGGCAGGAATATCAGCGCTTATCCTGTACTTACCGCCCGAAACCCCGCGCAGCGAGCCCGAGTCAGCAGAACCGGGAAACAGCGAGAGATCGGCTGCGGATACAGTTGTTATCTTCGAGCCGTCAACAAGCCAGCTCTTTGTGCTGTCGTATACGAACTCGACCTTTATCTTCCTGTCCGCGATCGCCCTGATTACTTCCGCGGGAACTGTGGTTTCTCCGTTCAGGGCAATAGTCGTGCTGCCACCGTTCTGTCTGCCAAGGTCTGAGGCAATGTTCGCCCAGGTTTTCTGTTCGCCGTTTATCGTGGGATTCGTTCTGGTCGTGTTATCCCTGTTGTGAGTTCCGCCGCTTATATGGCCGCCCGAGCTTCCACCTGAGCTTCCACCTGAGCTTCCGCTAGAGCTTCCGTCAGAGCTTCCGCCGGAGCTTCCGTCAGAGCTTCCACCCGAGCTTCCACCAGAGCTTCCGCTAGAGCTTCCGTCAGAGCTTCCGCCGGAGCTTCCACCCGAGCTTCCGCCGGAGCTTCCGTCAGAGCTTCCACCCGAGTTTCCACCTGAGCTTCCGCTAGAGCTTCCGCTAGAGCTTCCGCCCGAGCTTCCACCTGAGCTTCCGTCAGAGCTTCCACCGGAGCTTCCACCCGAGCTTCCACCTGAGCTTCCGCCGGAGCTTCCGTCAGAGCTTCCGTCAGAGCTTCCGCCCGAGCTTCCGTCAGAGCTTCCACCCGAGCTTCCACCCGAGCTTCCGCCCGAGCTTCCGCCGGAGCTTCCGTCGCTCTTTACGGGAGTTATAACGTACCCGCACACCGTGCAGTACTCCGCCTCCGTGGCGGTAGCTTCGCCGCTTGAAACATGGCTCTCCGTTTCGGTCACGGCGTCGCAGTATTCGCACTTGTGCCAGTGACCGTCCTTGTCGTATGTGTACTTTACCGACCACTTGTGGTCGGTCTTTGCAATGATCACGTCCGCAGGCGCGACCTCCGCCGATGCAGCATCGTCGCTGTAATACCTTGCACAGGTTTCACACTCCCAGTACTCGATATTGCCGGTATTCTGACAGGTTGCCTGCACGGCTGCATGGTGAACGAGCTTGCCGTGTCCAGAATTTACCTTCCTGAAAACATACTCGCTGGCGTTCAGTTCGTCAGTTTCCCTGTAGCGGAGATATGCGGTAACGTCCTTGAGGTGAGCCACGGTCGTGGTGTTCACGCCGCTCCATGTCGTGCCGTCAAAGCTGTATTCAACACCCTTAAGCCCGGTATTTATCGTTGCCGTAAGTTCGCTGCCGTCACCGGCGAACACTACGTCAAACGCAGCGGGGTCGGGCGCGTCCTGGTCATCCTTGGCGGTCAGGGTGATCTTTACGGTGAATGTAACGCTCTCATAGTTGTCAGAAGCAAGCGTGATTGTGAACGAGCCTGTCTTGCCTATATCGTCTGCGGTGTTCGGACCAAGATGGAAAGTGAACTTTCCATCGGAATAGCAGGAACCCGGAATAATTCCCGCGCTTATCGTCCCGTCCTTTTTAGTTCTGAATACGGTTACCTGCCCCATATTCTCAGGAAGTCCTGCAACGCTTACCGTTATGTCCTTATCGGCTGACCACCTGTACGAAACCCCAATATCGGGAATCGTCAGCGCCGGAGCCTTTTCTATCGTGAACGTCCAGCTTTCAGCGGTAAGGCCGGAAGCCGCCTTATAGTTGCTGCCCTCGGCAGCGTCTATCTTAAATGTATACGTTCCTGCGCTGACAGGCTCGGCTTCCTTGCCGTTCTCGCCGTAATACTTTACGGTGATTTCGCCAGCGCCCGTAATGCCGGGCTTAGCCGTAACCGTGACTGCCTTTGCAGTGTTGCTGAACACCATGTCCGCAGGGAGCGCAGCGTCAAAGTCATCTGCTGTAAGCGCCTTCCTGGCGATTGTTACAGTGAAGTCCTCAGAGTAATCATCGGGGAAATATTCAGACCCTTTATAAATGAGCCTGTATGTTACATCGCCCGCAGCGTCCGCCGTATCTTCAAACCTGTTGTCTACAACGATAATTGTTTTTCCGCCGACCTCTGCATTGAACGTTCCCGTGGTATCCTCAGCGGAAATATCGTCGCCATAATAATCATTCCTGAAAACTATCGCTGCCTTTGTTGTGAACGCAATGTCGTCGCCATAAACAGGCTCTTCATCGCCGGAGCGGTTCAGCTCAAGCTTTTTGGCGTACTTAACGGACGGTACATAGGTGCTTCCCTTAAGCGAGGGATAATATGCAACGCCGTTTTCCGTATCGTTGAGCCGCTTCTCCCAGACTTTTCCATCAAAACCCATCTTTTCAAGCGCGCCGTAAGACGTCATCTCAAGGGTTGTAAGACCTGTGCCGCTTTCTTCTTCGTCAAATTGGCAAACCTCATTGTTGTAATAGCAATTTTCAGAGGGAGAAAGACTGATCAGCCCCACTTTGCTATCATTGAGTGCTGTACCTACAAAGTAGCAGGATTTCAGCTCAGAACCCTCTTTGCCAAGCGCAGCGATACCGCCGACCAGCCCATTCGTGGCTTCAACATTTGCCAGGGCAAAGCAGTTGCTGATCGTTTTGTTATTAAGACCGCAGACAGCGCCGGTATGGTTTGCACCGCCATAGATTTTTCCATCAAAGGAGCAGCCGTAAATCGTGCCGTCGTTTACTGCGCAGATACCGCCGGAATAATTATCCGTGCTGCTCCCCACCGAGCTGTCAATATTGCCCTTGACCGCAAGGTTAATGATAGTACCCTTGTTTGTGCCAAACAGTCCACAGGTGCTGTCGTCTGTCAGGGTTACAGTGTGACCGTTGCCGCTGAACTTGCCGCTGAACGTACCCGTACTCAGGCTTGTTGGAATGAAATCATTAGGCGCCAGGGAATAAGCAAGGGTTATATCGTCGCCGAGAACGAAATTTTCAGACCACTTCACATCCGACTGCCAATAGGTACGAAAAACATCTTCAGAGCTGATAAGGGTGTAGGGCTGCCAGTCGGCGCTGCCGCCTGCGCAGGCGAAGTTAAAGACATCACTGCTTACGCCCTCGGATTCGCCGAAGCACTTAAGGCTCATATAATAGCAGGTTTTTGTGCCGAATTTGCTGTCTTTTGCGTTGGAAGTAACAACAACTCCCTTTCCGGCATTCCAGATATCGGGGTCTAAGTTGTCGATATTACCGCCGCAAAGGAACTCGGTGTTGTAGGAATAATTATCGCCTCTATTGTCTATTTGAGCCGTGCCATTGATAAGGTTTATCGACCCGCTGACATCCATGTCAAACCGGCAATGGCTCAATTCTGAGCTGCCGCCATAGGAAACTTGGCCAATTCCGCAGATACCGCCGACAATTGCAGAGCCTGTGAAACCGCTGACCTTGCCAACGCTTACGCAGTACACGACTACAGGGTCTTTACCATACATTTCTCCGCAAATGCCGCCTATATAATTCTTACCGCTTACATCAGCCGAGTTAAAGCAGTTGGATATTGTGGCATAGTTTGTGCCGCATATACCGCCAACCTTGCCTTCACGCAGCGTGCTCCCCGATTGCTTTACTTCACCGTCAAAGGAGCAGACATAGATCGTGCCTTCATTCTTTGCGCAGATACCGCCGATATACTCCTCGCCGGTAACTTCGCCGCTTACAGCGAGGTTCATTATCAGACCCTTGTTCGTTCCGAACAGACCGCCTAAATCATCACTATAACACACACTGATATTACTGATGGTATGCCCGTTGCCGCTGAACTTTCCCGTAAAGGAAGTGCCGCTCTTATAGGCTATGGGACGATAATTGCTGCCGCCAAAATTGATATCTTTGGAAAGAACGTAGTTTCCGGAAAGATCATCTTCAATTTTCCTGAAATCTTCAACCGTTACAATATACTTAAACTCCTGCCAGTCCGGGGTGGAGTCAGTGCTGAAATTATAGACTTCGACTTCTCTTGCCGCGGCAGTACCTACACCGTTAAGGCTCGGATATGAATAGGATTTTGCCGCGAATCTGTCGGCTGCGTCTTTATCGGCTATGCCTCCAATGCTGCCCACGTTCCAGACGCTGCCGTCGAAGCCATCAGGGAGCGAACCGCCGCAAAGCTCGGCAGTGGTTTTGTAGTAAACTGCAGTATTATTTCTAAAACCGCCGAAAAGCTCTTTGGGGCACACATCGCTGTCGCTATAGCAGTTTTCCAGCGAAGCGCCAGGTACATTCATGACGCAAATGCCGTAACCCCTTATTACGCTGCTCTCTTCAGAGATCTTGTCTTCAGCGATCACCGCTCCGAGATTCAGGCAGGTTTTAATTTTGCCATAATTGTTGGTGTTTATTCCGCTTGCAGAGGTGGAACCCTCGAGCGTGCCGGTATTATAGCAATCCTGTACGACGCCAATCCCTCTATTGATGTAAACAATACCTGCGCTGGTTGCGCCTTTTACTGACGCGTTACTAAAGCACCGGCTGATAGTACCGCTGTTTTCCTTGCAGATACCGCCGAGCTGACCGCCGTTGGGGTTGGAGCATATGATAGTTCCGCTCAACACTCCGCAGCCCTCGATGGTTCCGCTGTTGAACGCGCATACTCCGCCTGCGTTCATAGTTGTTGTGATATCTATCTTCTCAAGATAAACGTCCTTGATCTCGCCGCTGCTGTATGCAAACAGACCGCTGTTGTCACCGCCGCCGACCGTAAGATTCCTTATAGTTTTCCCGCTGCCGGAAAACTTTCCGGCGAACTGATTGTCTTTCGTCCCTATCGGCGTCCACTCTTTGCCGTCGAGATTGATGTCGGCGGTAAGCTCAAAGTATGTATTCTGATAGGTTTCTCCGCCGTTCACCATCTTCGCGAGATTAGCAAGCTCCTCGGCGGTCGATATCTGATAGGGCGCACCCTGGGAGCCGTCGCCGGCTGCAAATTCCGCCGCCGATTCGATCCATGTTTCCGCGCCTGCCGTTTTCTGCGGAATGATAAACAATGCCGCCGCGATTATCAGCAGCAATGCTATTCCGGCTGAAATCAGCCGATTTCTTGTTTTTGTCATATTTACCTCCTGATGTCCGGATCTGCCGTGCAGAACCCTTATATCCAAACCATTTGCTTATATTATACTGGAATTTTTTAGATTTGTCAATAACTTCATGAGAACTTGCGCCCGGATTTTTCAAATTCTGTTCTGGCGCATTTCAAGCATTTTCCGGACTGCCGCTATCAGCAATTCTGATGAAATAATCCCCGGAAATTCTTTTGATTTTTGCCGATATCGGTATATAATATACTAAAGGTCACCTCTAAAAACCTTGTTTGAGTGAAAATGTGTATAGAGCACACCGCCTGCTTCTTCAAACCTCCTCGTAAGGCATACAGCCTTACTTCGTCGGTTTTCATCTCATTCGGTGCACTCTACCCATTTTCCCTTTTCAAACCGGTTTTTAGAGGTGACCAACTCTTAAACAAACAAAAAAGGTCGCAGGCAATCAATTCTGTGTTCTTTTTTTCTACTCTGCAAATTTCCTCGGTTAACTAAAGGCATGAACTTTAAGATAGCCGCAAACGCCGTCTTTGACAAGCTGTCTGTCTTTGCCGTTAAATCCATGACCTCCGCCTTCAATTATGGTGAGATCAGAGTCCGGAAACGCTTCTTTGACCTTATATGCGTATGAAATATCAACGATCTGATCGTTATCGCCATGCCATATCAACACGGGATTCGTAAACGAGCTGATGTGTTTGTAAATATCATATCTTGGCACCCCGTCATAATAAGTTCTGGAAAGCGTCATTTCACCCATGAATCTGAAAGGTTCTGTCATAGCGGCGGGATCCATTGAAAGCCACTGGTCAACAATGCAGAACGCAGGATAGACCAGAAACATTCCTGCTATCCTGTCCGGTATCTCAGCGCCAGTCAGCGCAGCAACGAAGCCGCCCTGACTTTCACCGTAAAGATACAGCTTTGAGTCGTCTGCATTATCCAGCCTGGAAATCATATCTATAACATTACGCAGGTCGTTCTGTTCAGTTTCAACGCTCATATCCACGGATTTCCCGGAGCTTTGTGAACGGGTGCTGCCTCCGCAGTAATCAAAAGCGTACGCTAAAACTCCGCTGCGGGCAATCTCCTCTGCCATGTCCTGCATATCAGCTCCTGTACCGTTGTATCCGTGGCTCAGAATGACTGCCGGGTGCTTTGCACGTCCGTTATCCGGGATATATAGTGTACCGAAAATATCCTTATCGTCATACGCGCAATGAAGTTCCTTCCGTATAAATGCGCATGGATAGTTCATTTTGCTTTTCATGTATTGTGTTCCTCCCATAGTGTCTTTCTATAATGATATCATTTTCGGATATACAATTCAAGTGGGGAAAGCTATTTTCAGGATAATATCTGCATTTCTTCAAGATATAAACAGGCAGGCGCATTTTCAATAATGCACCTGCTTATTGTATTTATCGCTGCTAAAATTATCGTTTCAGATGTTTTACGATCTCATCTGCGATATCCGCGCGGCATTCGTCAACTATTCCGAAATCCTTTTCCTTGTAGTTCCATGCAGCCCGCCCAAAACCGAATTTGTCGAACACAGCGTGGATATCATCGTACCAGCGGAGCAGGTCAGCGCCGCCAACCTTGTCGATAACGCCGTATTCTCCGCAGTAAACCGGGACGTTCATTTTCCTGCCGACATCAGCGGCGACCTGCATTTCCGCTTCCATGAAACGGCGGTCTACGATATCCACGGGGTAATTCTCGTAAGCCTGCGCGAGATCCGGACCGATGAATCTGAGGGACTTTTCATAGTATTCCTTTGTGGGAGCGGGATAGCTTATCTCGCATTCGTCCGTCATTTTATCTATCCAGTGCGCTTTCTGATGAGTGAACACCAGCGGATTGTAGTAGTGGAAGTTGAATACGATATGCTCGTCGCACGGCTTGTCAAGAAGCGTCAGACCGAAAATACTGTTCTGATAAATGCCGCCGATGAGCACGAAATTATCCGGAGCGTACCTGCGAATCTCGGTTATCGTGCGCGCCGCGATACGGTTCCATATCTCCGCGAAACGGCGCTCGGTTATCTCGTTGAGAAGTTCGAAAGCAACGTCGTTACGATTGCCAAAGCGCTTGGCAATGCGGCTCCAGAGGTTCACGAAAATATCCTGATAGCGCTGATTCTCGAAGAACCCGGATTCCTGCTCGCCCTTGTCGAACGAAAATCCCATCGTCTTGTGCAGGTCGAGAATTATGTTCAGCCCGTGCGCCCTGCACCAGTCCGCGCAGCGCTCCAGCAGCTTCAGCCCGCTTTCCAGAACGTCGCCGTTTTCATCAAGAATTATGTTGTAGTCAAACGGCAGGCGCACATGATCGCAGCCCCACGAAGCTATCCGCGCGATATCTGCTTCAGTGATGAAGCTCTCAATATGCTCCTTTTCATAGCCGCACTGGGAAAGCCAGCCGCCGAGGTCAACGCCGTTCCTGTATCCCTTGAATTCGTTCATTTTCAGCCCTCCTCTGCCGCCGTGAAATCCACGGACTTGTACTCCGCTGTAAGCGGGACCGTGCCGTCAAACGCGTTCAGCCAGCCGTCAACGCCGGTTCCCGGCCATACGTTCATCATTATCTTTCCGGGAGTGGAGGGAATATTCTCGGTCGCCGTGTAGACCGCCTCGCCGTCAACGTACCATGTGATGCTGTCCGCCTGCCAGTCGAAACCGTAGGTGTGGAACTCCTCTGAAGCGTCAAAGCCAAGGTCGTACAGGAATTCGTGATTTCCCCTGCTGTCGGTGAAGTAGTTGAACTGCACCTTTGTGGTGTCCTTGCCGAGAAATTCAATGTCTATCTCGTCCCACGGGTTGTTGTCGGAGGGACCCGTGTATGTGAAGAATGAGCTTACCACGCCATCGTTCCTTATCGGCTTCATAACGACCTCGTACATACCGTAGCCGTAGAAATCCCGTGAACGGAACTCCGCGCCGGAATAAGGCGGTTTGTCCAGCAGATCCTTATCAATAGTGAGTTTCATTGAGCCGTCGGAAATACTGCCGTTGCTCTTGCGCCATGTGCAGTTGAACATTGAGCCGTTCGACCAGCCGTCCGAAAACTCAAACTTCTCGCTTACATCGTCGTAGGTTCCGGTGAGATCCGCGAGTACGCTGCTTTCAGCCGGGGCTTCAGTTGTTTCTGCTATGGAAGCTGTCACCTCCGAAGTCTGCGATGATTTCTCCGCGGAGGAAGCACCGTTATCTGCGGAACAGCCACAGAGTGCGACGGCTCCTGCGATGAGCATAATGCTGATAATGCGTTTTTTCATAATATATCACGTTCCTTTCTGGGGTCTGGGAGTTCTGCCTTGTATCTTGATTTTAGCATAAAATCCCGCGCGATTATATTACGATACGCATAAAAATATCATGTTTTTAGTTTTATTTTATTTCCACTCCGGCTTTCATTCCGGAAGACGAGTGGTAGTACTTTTCCCGGTACTGCTTCGGCGTGAGCCCTGTTTCCTCGCGGAATTTCTGGATAAAATGGCTGTGAGAGCTGAACGCGAGAAAGTTCCCGACGTCCACCGCTTCATACTGGGAATATTTCAGCATCTGGCAGGCGGCGTCTATCTTTTTCTTCAATATGTACCGGTTGAGGGTCAGCCCGGTTTCCGTGCGGAACAGTTTTGAAAGGTACTGCACCGATAGTCCCAGCTCCTCCGCAATATCGCTCACCATCAGCTTTTCATGCAGGTGGTCGTAAACGTATTCCATGCATTTCGTGACCTGATAGCAGTAGCTGCTGCCGTTTTTCAGCCTGGCCATCCGCTCGGTGAAGTCCGTGATAAGCTCGGAGTGTATCGCGTTTATCTCCTCCGGAGAACCTGCAAGGTCCGCTTTCCTTATATAGAGGTCGCTTAGGTTGTAGGCGGTTTCGCGCTCCATTCCGCCCTCAACGCAGAAGCGCGTGATGAACGACACCGTTATCACAAGGTGGTATTTCAGATTACGCAGGCGGTCGGTGGAAAGCACGCCGAAGCCCTCCCCGCCAAGCGGCGTGGAAAGCGTTCTTGCGGCGTCCATATCGCCGCGCTTGACAGCCTCGTAGAAACGCATTTCGTTTTCTACCGGAGTGTGGGTCATGGAGTTTTCGCGCATTTCAAATTCTATGCGCGACAGTTCTTTGTGTAGTTCGCTCATTGCATTTTCTCCTTTTTATAAGGAAGTATCATTGAATATATTATACAAAAAAATCTCACGTCCGTCAAGTATTTCGGATAAACTGACGATACAAATGTTAAATTCCTGATATAACGTAAGTTAAGTAAATGCTATAATATAGACAACAAAGGGACAGACAGCCGAAAAACATTACGACAGTCTGCACAACAAAAACGCGATCTGAAAGGAAGAATCACCATGAAAAAGTTTATCTCCGTTATTACCGCTGCTGCCGCAGTCGCAGCCATCTCCGCTACCGCAGGCGCTTACTCCATCAACAAGGATCTCGGCTTTGGCTGGAGCAACAGCGTGACTATCGGCGCCGAGGAATTCGCAGACGTGACCCCCGACACAACAGTCACCATCACCTACAGCGTAAATGAGAGCCTCGCCGACATGGACGGTCAGGACTACTGGTGCATCAAGCCAATGGTGAACGACGCCGGCTGGCCTTTCATCAGCACACTTAACGGCGCAGTTCTTTCAGAGGGCGGCGACAGCTACACGCTCGAGATGGACAGCTCCTCCATGAGCTTCACTATCCCGGCTGACCAGCTTGAGCTTCTCCAGAATGCAGGCATGGCGATTATGGGTCACGGCATAGAACTGCTTGAAATGACATTTTCTGACGAGCCTGCAGCTGCTCCGGCAGAGAGTGCTGAAACTCCTGTCGAGGACGAAACTCCCGCAGAGGATTCCGCAGCCGCTGAAACCACCGCTCCCACAAAGGGCAATCCCGACACCGGAATTCCCGGAATCGCTGCAGCAGCAGGCGCGGCGGTTATCGCAGCCGGCGTGCTTTTCGCGACCAGAAGAAAGTAATTCCGTTTACGAAAGGAATGAGCAGAATGAAAAACATCACACGAATCACGGCGGCGGCGCTTGCAATATGCTCCGTTCTCGCGGTTACGGGCTGCGACGAGCAGCAGGAGATAAGCAGCGCTCCGTCCTCCTTCAACTCTCCGGCGCAGGCGACTACCGCGGCGACCCCGGCAACCATGAACAAGGAGGACGCGGATAAAATCGCGGGAATAGACATCGGCGCTGAAAAGCTGGAAAACGGCGTTGTAAAGTTCCTGTCCTCATGGGATCTGAACCCCGCAGAGGGACAGCCGGTGGCTCCGGCGCTGGAGATGTTCCAGAGCCAGTTCGGCGGCAGGATAGAATACGTCAACACTCCCTGGGACAGCCGCTACGACAAGCTTGCAGTGATGGTGCAGGCGGACGATTCACCGGATATGTTCAGCGCAGGCGACATGGACGTGTTCCCCAAGGGCGCGATCAGCGGAATGTTCGACCCGCTTGACAAGTACGTTGATTTCAGCAGCGAACTGTGGGCGCCAATGAGCGCGGTAAACGAGCAGTTCGCATTCAACGGAAGCCACTATGTAGGCGCTGTTGACGTAGAGGGCGACTGCGTGATGTTCTACAACAAGAACACAATCCGCGATAATTCCCTTGACGACCCGGCGGAGCTTCTCGCAGAGGGCAAGTGGACATGGGACGCGTTATGGGAAATGATGACGAAATTCTGCGATGTTGACGCTGAAAAATACGCTACCGACGGCTGGTGGTTCGAGAGCGGATTTTCACAGACGACAGGAGTTCCTTATGTCGGCATGAGCGACGGAAAAATCGTGCAGAACCTCGACAACGCAATGCTCGAAAAGGCGCAGACATTCATGCTGAACATGAACAATAACAACCTTCAGTTCCCGAAAGCGCAGTACAACTGGCAGGTTCAGCCGAAACGCATGGCAGACGGAAAGACCCTGTTCTATCCGGTAGGACTGTACGCGATGTACCCCTACAACAACTACATTCAGGACTTCGCCGATAATCAGGAAGATGTAATGTTCGTTCCCATGCCGAAATGCACCGAAGCCGACGAGTATTACCTCCCCGCGAGAGTTTCCGGATTCTCACTTGTAAAGGGCGCGAAGAACCCCGAGGGCGTAGCCGCTTATCTCAACTGCGCAATGGCAACCCGCGACAGCGAAGCGGCTGTCGAAATCGGAAAGCGTCAGGCATTTGAGGAGTACAACTGGACGCAGGAGCAGTGGGATATGTACCGCCTTGTAAACCAGATGACCGCTGAGCACCCGGTGATCGAGATGTACAACGCCGTTACCTCCAACGTAGCCGACCTCGTCAACAACCCGATGAAGGAATCGTACAACAACGGCGCAAGCTGGACGCAGACCCGCGAAACTATCCGCGCGGCACTTCAGGCGGAGCTTGATTCGGCTAACGAAAAGCTCGCTGAAAAGAGCTGATGATCCAGCCATAACAGAACAGATTCAGAATGAGTCCGGTTTAAGTACCGGACTCATTCCACTTTCTGAGATTTTTCTCACATGAATGATATGCCTTTCAAATACTCCGCTGCTGATAAGTTCCGCGAGGACGTACTGCTCGCAGGAATATAACCCGAGCCTGTCCTGAAACGGCTGTACAACGAAGCAGATGATATATGTCACAGAAATCTGCCGTGAAGGAAGTTTTTAGAGGCTGCCTGATTTTAATTCGTGATGTCGTAGGTTATTTTCAGCGCGTGCTCGTTAGTTTTCACGATCGGCTCGCCGAGGTTGTTTATCGTCGCAAAATAGGTGGATATCAGACCGAGGTAAGGATTCACGCTCGCTGAATCTTTCGAACAGAAGCCGTCAACGCCGCACATCATGATATACGGGAGCCGGACATCTATCGACGGCTGAGGCATCATATTGCACGATGAGTAGAGAGAAAAAATCCTCCGTTAAGATAGAGGTATGTATTATTCATCGAGTAATAATACAAAAGCAGACCGTTCATGTTATAGAAATATGAACCGCTTGAATACTCCGTGAACGGAGTCTCGGCTATCACACCGGGGGCGCTGTATATCTCCATTCCCTTATTTGAGCCGATGAAGAATTTGCCGTCATAAAATGCCGCGCCGTAAATGTTATAATATGAACCCGAAAGCGCATATTCTCCCTGTTCCTTTATCGTGAAGTCCTCCATGCTGACCCCGGCGTATTTCACACTGTCCACTCCGTTGCTGCTGTTGACAGTCGAAAAGAAGAACATCAGCTTTTTGTCGGGGTCGTAATACCTGTGCGTCCTGACCGGAACGCCGAACGGCATCTCCAGCGTTTTGCTGAATATGGGTTCCTGACAGGAAGAAATTCCCGTTCTGTCCGTTATTTTCACTGCATACGGATCAATGCACCTTATGCGGACAAAATCCAGCGTAGACGAGTACTGGTCGAACTTGCAGTAAGTCAGTACGTTCTTCTGGAACGTCCCGATATACTGCCCGATAGCCTTTGCCGCCTGAGACACCAGACTGCCGCTTCCGCCCATATCCGTTGGCTCCATGATGAAATACGAGCTTTTGTCCGCCGCATTGAGTCCGGAATCCCCGAAGCTGCGGCTTGTGAGCGCCGCGCACTTTATCGTGCCATTTGCCTTGTCCGTGCCGAAATCCCATGTGAAATGATATCCGTTTTCCGTGGCGTAGCTCTCGTTCTGGTTGAGCGTTCCGCGGCAGACGTTGGTTCCCGCATAGGCGCTTCCCGCCGACGCGATGAACTGGCAGTCCCTGCCGGGAGTTATGTTATCCGCACGTTCCTCAAGCTCGTTCCCGAGAAGCACTATCCCCCCGAAAACCTGCGCGTACAGCGGCAGAACGCTTTTCAGAAAATCCGAATAGCTGAACTTGTTCGCCAGAAGATACGCCGGAGGATTCAGTATTCTCTTTGCGGCGTCCGTCACCATGTTGTGCTCCGTGACCTGCTTCACGACCTTGCCGGTCTTTGCGTCCGTGAGCGTGAATGTTGCCTTTCCTTTCATTATGTGACCTCCTTGTTAAATTCTGCGCTTATCTCACCAGTTCCAACACGCGGACGGAATATGCTCCAGCAGTCCGCCTTTTCATACAGCGACGCCTTGTCCCGCTGGCTTCCGGAATTTCCGTAGATACCGCGCCAGCATATCTCCGGCGCTTATGTACGCGTCCCCGCTCTTTGTCTGTGCGGTGACGTAAATGCGGTTCTTCCCCGCCGGGAGCTTCTCCGCAAGATGATAGATATGGATAAGCTCGTAGTCGTTTCCGTCCATCGTCTGGACTATATTTCTCGGGATATCCGCTCCGTTCACGTTTATCCGGAAAACCAGATGATCAGCCGTGCTCTGCTTTGCCGTTAAATTCACGTCAAGCTGTGCGAAGCAGTCCTCGGTGCTCTCAAATTCGAAATCCGCGATTATCTGCGGCTGTTCCTTAAGGGCGAGCTGCTTGTCGTTCACGCGGCGGTAGTACACGGCGTTCTTTGTGTGAAGAAGCTGTTCCAGCAGCTTTTCAAGGTCGCCGGATTCCTCGTCGTTCACACGGTTTCTGGAATACAGCAATGCGGAAAGTCCCCCGTTGTAGCTGTACTCTATCTCGCTGATGACTATCTGGTAAAGCAGCTTTCCGTCAAGGAAATTCATCACGTCCCCGGCTTTGAGGAAAGGCATTCCCTGCATCTGAAGCTCCGCCCCGTAATAGGAAAACGGCTTGAACATGGAATACATGATATCTGATACCGCCTGATCCGCAAGCGGGTCGTAAAGCTCCGTCACCTTCGTGAATTCAATGTCGTTTATGGTTATAGTCATGTCGTCCTCCTAGCGCTGCTTCTGTGATTTCTTGACGTTGAGCTGCCGCGCCAGCTCGCGGTTTCCCGCCCTGATGAGCTTTGCCAGGCGGTAGCTTTCCTCTCTGCCGCTGACAGGCTTTGTCTTGTTCTGCTTTTCCACTGAATCCTCCTTTCCGCTATTCCGCGCGGTGGCTGCCACCGGTCTTTCTTGCCGTAATTCTCCAGTGATGAGGCTCCTCCCCGGCGAAAAGCTCCGTCTTTGTTATCTCGAAGCTCTCGCCACAGTAGGCTATCGTCTGCCCCGCCGTGAATTCGGCGTCTGCCGGGCAGGAGTTCACACAGTCGAAGTACATCACTATCTCGGTGCACTCGCGCGTGTTTCCTGCCGCATAGTCCGTGATCGCGCTTGTGCGTATTATCCTTACGTCCGTGAGCTGCTCCCTGGTGTACCCGGAAGCCGCAGGAGTCCTGAGCACCGCGCTGTCGGTGAGCAGCTCCGCCGGAATCGGCTTTATCCCGCTCATTCATGCACCTCCACTCCGGCGAACTCTCAGCAGCCTGATAACGTTGATACCCGCCGTATCGGAATCGCTGCGGTACACCTCGGAAGAATTGCTCTCGCTGGACTGCGTGCTGTATGAATAATCCCCGATAGACACCTTCTCGCTGCCTGAGCTGGAAGCCCTGATATTTTCGATATCCTCCATCTCCCTGAGGAGCTGGTATGTCTGGAACCCAGCCGCCTGCTTCACAAGCTCGGAGGGCTTCCCGCCGGACTGAACAGCCTGCTCGGCTCTGCCGTCGGTAAGTCCGTTGATGATGTAGCAGCTCCGCATTATGCAGCTCGGGATATTTTCCTCCCTGACCACCGGAAATCCCATGTCTTTGTATTCATCGACTGTAATAAGAAGCATTCTCGTTCTCCTTTCATATTGCAGATAGGCGGCAGCCAAGCCGCCTATCATCATATCCGTTCAGGTACCTTAAGCTCCAAGAGAAACCGCGATAACCGCCTTCTTATTGTCCGGAATGAACAGGTCATGGTACTTGCGGTAGTCAATATCCCACGCGTCCGCAAACTGGTTTGCTTCCGGGGTGATGATCTTCACATTGTCGGTCTTGGAAGCCATTTGCAGATATCGCATTCTGTGTAAATCAATCAAAACACCATAGTTGCCCACAGTAACGCTCCGAAAACAGGCAAAACAAAAGGGAATGCAACGTAAAAATTGCATTCCCTATCATATTTTTCAGTTCTGATTACTTACCGCACATTCCCACCAAAACATCGCAGTCAACGCACGAAACCCACCGCAAATTCACCCGAACAAAACATTGATACACTCGTCCTTAGTGACCCCGTAAGCCGTCGTGTACTTACTGTACTTATAAAACTTGAACCCGCATTTTTCCTGCACGCGCTTCGACTGCGGATTGTCGGTGAAATATCCGCACGCAATAAAATCAAGCCCGACCTGCCCAAACAGATAATCTATCACCGCCCGGACAGCCTCCGCCATGTAGCCGTTGCCCCAGTACGCTTTCGACAGCACAAATCCCAGCTCACGCCCCGATTTATCGCTGAATTCCGGGAGCTTCTCCTCGTCGTATTTTTCGATTCCCAGCGAGCCTATGACTTTCCCGCCGCACTCGATGGCGAACGTCTTTTTACCGTTAATGAACGCAGTAAGGATAGCCTGCGTTTCTTCCTTTGTTTTGTGGTGCGGCCAGCCCGCCATCTCCCCGACGCCGTCCACGCTCGCGTACCCGAAAAAATCATCAAGGTCGGATTCCCTCCACGGGCGCAGTATGAGCCGCTCCGTCCTTAAAACAACATTCGATATGTCGATTTCCGCGTTCATTTAAGTACCTCCACACTTCATTACCCGACAGCGATTGCCATTCAAAACCTATACGCCATGATGTACTCTTCCGCATTTTCTCCGACGATCTCAAATCCGACATTCTTATACATTTTAACTGCGTAGTTGGCTTTCTGAACAGCAAGCGAAGCCTGTTTGTAATTTTCCGCTTTCAATAACTCAAGCATTGATTTCATCAAAGCTGTCCCTATCCCGTGGTTCCTGTACCCGGGATATAGGGATATCGCGAACGACGGAGTTTCGTCGTCAATATGACCGTAATCATTCATTATCCGCACCCACACAGCACCGATTATTCTTTTGTCCAGCTCCGCAACAAGGCAGCAGTCCCCTTTATGTTTTCCGAAATCAGATATGTACACCTGCAATTCGGGCTGTTCGATGATTTCCCTCGGCGGCGGTTTTACGCCCTCGGGAATGAATATCGCCTCGTAAAGGAAATCGCCTAATACGCTGTATTCAGATTCTTTGATCTTTCTGATTTTATAATCCATAAATCCCCCTTATTCTCCGTAAAATTATTATATCACAACATCCGCCCTTTTTCAAGTTGATTTACACTTAAAATCTCCCGCGCATAATATACCCGTTAGGGTGCAATACTATAACAAACGCACAGATTTATCACCGAACGGGTATAAATTCACGCCAACCCCATTGACAAAATACCCGAACGGGTGTAAAATATATAACAAAAGGGGGCGCAGAAATGAATCCGATAGCGAAATTTATCAAGGAAAACCGCAAAGCCGCAGGGCTCACGCAGGAAGAATTCGCGATACGTTCGGGGCTGGGGCTGCGTTTCGTGCGGGAGCTCGAGCAGGGCAAGGAAACGGTGCGCATGGACAAGGTGAACGCCGCCCTCGCGATGTTCGATATGCAGGCAGTCCCCGGCAGAAAGGACGATGAGTAATGGGCGCGTTCAGAACCGCATATGTGTACGTCAGGAACGCCTACGCAGGCGCTCTTTCCGAAACCGACGAGGGGTACTCCTTTGAGTACGACCGCGACTACCTGCGCTCCGGTGGCGCAAGCGCCGTGTCGCTGACCCTGCCGCTGTCGGAGGAGATTTATTCCTCGAAAACGCTGTTTTCGTTCTTCGACGGGCTTATCCCAGAGGGCTGGCTGCTCGGCGTGATTACCCGCAACTGGAAGATAGACCAGAAAGACCGCTTCGGACTGCTGCTCATTTCCTGCCGGGACGCCATCGGCAACGTTAGTATCAGAGGTGAAAAATCATGAACTGCCTTTGCTGCGGGAAACCGCTTAAAACCGACGAACCCTCGGGCTGGCACAAAGCCTGCGTAAAGCGCTTTTTCGGCACGAGCATTATCCCCGAACTGGAGATAGACAACAGTGCGCTGGAGCACCTCGCGATAGAAACCGCCGGCAAGGGGCTGACAATCCCCGGCGTGCAGAAAAAGCTCTCGCTGCACCTCATGTCCGAGGGGAGAAAGCCGCAGCTCACGCTGGTGAATTACCCGACAGGATTTATTCTCAAGCCGCAGGTGGAGGATTTCAGGGCGGTCCCCGAGGCGGAACATCTCGTCATGTCCATGGCGGACGCGGCGGGGATTAGCACCGTACCGCACGCGCTGGTAAGGGGCGGCGGGAACCTCGCGTACATCACCCGCAGGATAGACCGTGTTTTCGGGAAAGATAACGTGGAAATGCTCGCGATGGAGGATTTCTGCCAGCTCGACCTGCGGCTCACGCAGGACAAGTACCGCGGCTCCTACGAACGCTGCGCGAAGGTCATAGAGCGTTATTCCTCGCGGAGCGGACTGGATTTGTCCGAGCTGTTTTACAGGCTGATTTTCTGCTTCATCACGGGGAATTCGGATATGCATCTGAAGAATTTCTCGCTCATTGAAACCGCCGAGCGCAGCGGGAAGTACGTCCTTTCCCCGGCTTACGACCTGCTCCCCGTAAACGTCATAATGCCCGAGGACGTCGAGCAGACAGCCCTCGCGCTGAACGGAAAGAAGCAGAATATCCGCCGCAGGGACTTCCTTGTTTTCGCCGACGAGTGCGGAATTACACGTCAGTCCGCCGAGAAAATGATGAGGAAGCTGCTTTCGATGAAACCGAAATTTCTCGCGATGTGCGGGGAATCGTTCCTGCCGGAGGATATGAAGCGGAGGTTCGCGGGGCTTATTGAGGAGCGGTGTAATGTGCTTGAACAGGGTAATCCAACAATAGGCTAAAATAATAACGATTTTGTAACACTTTTATAACGATTTCGATATTTTATTTCGGGATAGACGAGAATAACGGCTTTGATATCTGCGGAGTGTACGACCCTGCGGACCTCCAGAAAAAGATAATGGAGCAGGCTCTGCAGATGGAGCCGGAGCTTCGTTCGCAGGAACATGAAAACCGCCACCTGTATCGACCCACAGACAGGCAGGCGCTCCGACAAGCCGGAATACCACGTCGTGGCAGTCAGGGAGCTGATTCTGAACGCGCTTGAAGTCATAGACGTCACCGAGAACAGGTACAGCGGCATTCCCACCGTGTACAGCGCGATGAAAAACGTGGGTCTACCCGAGCCTAAATTCGAAAACGAACGCGGAATTTTCAGGGCAACGCTCTACAACAGCGCCGAGATCCCCGCGTCCGTTTCCGTTGCGGAGTTCATTATGTCGGCGGGGACGCTGATTTTTTTCAGAAATGTGTAGTCGAACTTTCGCATGGGATTCTCCTTATATTGCGGTTTATCTGCATATATTATAGCTTATTATATGCAGATTGTCAACGTTATTTTTGTCCTATTACGCATTATTACAATTACAATGGCCGATTTGTATTTTTTGTAACATATTGTTCCAACCTCTTGATTTTTTGGTCGAAATATGGTATCATAAACTTATCCTAATTGTCAAAATTGAAAGGGGTAGAAAAATGTTCGAGAAAGTTAAAACTCTGCACTTTGAAAGTGAAGCATTTCAGTCGCCAAGCAATTATGATATCTTTCCGGATTCTAATCGCCATACCTGTCTTATCTACGGCAGAAACGGCGCCGGGAAAAGCACGCTTGCAAAGGCATTCAGAACCCTGAAGGACAATACCACCGACGGTATTACTTCATCGTCGCTTATTGACCAGGCAGGGATCCCACTAACACTAAGCGAGGAAGAACGCAAAAGCATATATGTATTCGACGAGGACTACATAAACCAGAAAATCAAAATCAAGGGGGACAAGCTTGAATCCATCATCATGTTAGACGAACAGGTGGATATCGATGACAAGATTCATGAACTGGAAGCCGAACAGAAACAAGCCGAGGAAACCTTATCTAAAGCGGAATCAGAGTATTCCCGGTTCACAGCTGAAAAATCGACTGATAATCCTGACTTTTACTTTAACCGTGCTAGAACTTTGCTCAAACAGAACTGGGCTGTCAGAAGAAAAGCGATCATGCAGCTCAGCACCAATGCGTCTGTAGGCGACGATAAAGTTCACGCTATAGCCAAAATTCCTCCCTCAAAAACCACAATAGAAGAAACTCAGAATGAATACTATGAGAAGCAGAAGCTTCTAATCAGCTTAAGGAGCAATGAATGCCACCCAATAACTGATTCTATTCCAGATCTTCCTCCGGTTGACGAAAAAAACATCAATGCGCTGCTCTTAAAGAAAGTTGAAAGACCGGAACTCACTGACCGCGAAAATAGAATGGTGCAGCTTATTTCCGATGGGAAGTCAGATAGTTTAAAAAACATCCGGGCGGTATTCACAGACCCGGAGGTTTCGGAGTGCCCTTTCTGCTATCAGCCAGTTACACAGAACTACAAAGAACATCTTATAGAAAGCATAAAAGCGGCATTTAACAGAGATGTTGAAGAACACATTCAGGAACTGGACAACGCTCATATGAATCCACTGGATATAAACTTTTCAGATTATTATGCCGCCGACAAGTCGCTCTGCGATGAGTGTAAATCACAGCTCAATATTCTGAATGACATAATATCCAAATGCAACATAAATCTGGAGCAAAAAAAGGAAGCCCCCTTTTCTCCGTTCGGACTTTCAGATATCGGACTTGACGACGCATATCATCTTCTGTCTGCTTCAATTCAATCACTGAAAATCAAAATCCAGAAATATAATCAGAGTATCAGCAATATTACCAACATTCAGAGCCAGCTTAACAAACTGAACGACGAAATCGCATTCTATGAAATCAATCAGGACTATACTTTATATCTGCAAAAGAAAAGCAGCATGAAAACTGCCGATAATAAAGTTAAAAGCGCAGAGAATGAGATCGGCAGGATACGTCATGAAATTGAAACTCTCGAACAGAAAAAAGAGCAGATAACTATAGCGGTCGATATCATCAACAGCCACCTCAGATATATTTTCTTTGACAAAGACCGTCTTGAAATCAAATGCCAGGACAACAAATACGTTATCAAGTCACGCGGCAGGTCCGTCAGACCCGACGCCATTTCCGTGGGAGAGCGCAATATAATTGCACTGTGCTATTTCTTTGCCGATATGTTCAACGGCAAGGAGGAAAAGAAGCAGTACGCAAACGAAACTATGGTCGTTATCGACGACCCGGTTTCAAGCTTCGACATTGATAACCGCATAGGAATAATATCGTTCCTTAACAGTCAGTTCGGGCTGCTCCTGGAAGGCAATAAGAACACAAAGGTCGTCCTTATGGCGCACGATCTTCAGACCATAGACGATATTGATAAATCATTTACCGCAATTAATAAGCTAAAAGGCTGGAAAAATAATACTCTTATGCTTGAAAACAACAAGCTCGAACCCAAAAACAATATTCTTAACGAATATCAAGCCCTCATTAACATCGTGTACGACTACGCCAACGGCATTCCCAACGGAAACGAACTCACCATCGGAAATACGACCCGCCGCGTTGCAGAGGCGTTCACGACGTTTGAGTATAAGGGTGGAATAGAGAAACTGTTAGCTTCCAAGGTGCTTTCCGCAATTCAGGACGATACGCTTCGGAACTATTTCAAAGGACGCCTGACAAAGATCTATCTTCATGGCAGCAGCCATATGCAGGACAGGATAAAAACGCTGACGAACCCGGGATTCACAGCGCAGTTTTCGGAACAGGACAAGCAGAATACGGCCCGGGATATCATCTGCCTTTTGTACCTGCTCAACAAGCCGCATATGTCCGCCTATCTGGACAAAAAATCCGATTTCGAAACTACTATTGAACAGTGGTGCGAGGACATACGGACCGAAATGGGAAAAGGATCTGTAGAACCAGAATAGCCATCGCACTGTAACCAATATAGCAAAAGCGGAGCTTTGCGGCTCCGCTTTCTATGTTCAGGACATCAGTCCGCAATCCTTAAGTATGCCGCCGATTATCGTGCCGACCTCAAGCGCTGGATTTTCGCGATAGTGCTTGAATTTTCTGTACTCGACCTGAGAATAGTTTTCTGCATTGTGCGACATTATATTAATTGCAACATTATGCGCTCCTATTCTTTTTTCCCGAGAATATCCTCCAGCGTATCCGCCGCCTCATCCGCCGAGCGAATCGCGTGCGCATAAATATTGCCGGTCGTGGAAATACTTGAATGCCCCAGCCTGCTCGACACAGTCTTGAGTGGAACTCCGCCGGCGATGAGCAGCGTAGCGTTCGTATGCCGCAGACCGTGTATACTCACGTCGGGCAGACCCTTGCGCACGATGAACTTGTGGAACCACTTCGACAGCGCTTCCGGGTTGAGCATTCCCCCGTCCCACGCCGTGAATATTCTGTCGCTTTCCTGCCAGAGCGACCCCAGCTCCGCCTTACGCCCCTCCTGCCACGCGCGGTACTCCTCCAGCAAATCAAGCGCGGATTTCGGCAGGCGGAGTATCCTGTGCGAGCCGTCCGTTTTCGTGTCGTCCACGAATACGCCGCGCTCCGGGGAGTACAGCAGACTCCGCTCCACGGAAATGCACCCGGTCTGCACGTTGAGGTCGCTCCACTCCAGACCGAGCAGCTCCCCGCGCCGGAGCCCCGAGTAAATCAGCATGCGCACCATCACCGAGTAGTCATACGGCTCGTCAGCCAGCGCCGCGATCACCTCCGAAACTCCGTCCTCGTCGAGGTAGCGGCTCTCCCTGCGGCGCATTTTCGGGGGCTTCACGCGCTCGCAGGGGTTCGAGTAGATCACCTGCCAGCTGACCGCAGTCGAGAAAATCACGGACAATAAGCGGTGGTAATGCCGTATCGTATTCGCGGAGAGCGTCCCGCCCTCGTCGGCGGTAAACAGCGCGTCGAAATCCGCGCCCAGGACTGCGCAGACCCGCTCTGCGGTGTCCCCGGTGACTTTCCCGCCGGCGAACATACTCTGCGACGTCCGCTTGGAAATCCCCGCGGCAGTGTAGAATTCCTTCCGGGTTGCGAAGCGGTCCGCCGCCAGCTCCCCGACTAATTCGGTGGCGGTGAAATACTCGTCCCCCCGCACGCCGACGTCCGAAAGATTGTCGTAGAACGCGAGCAGGTGGGTCGGGCGTATGTCCGAAATTTTCATCTTCCCGAACGCCGCGTTTATCCTAGGGAGCATGGATTTGTACCCCGTCAGCGTGGTCGCGCGGAGCTGCTTTTCCGCGTAATTATGCAGCCACTTCACGAGGAAATCTTCCATCTTCGTGGACTGGTCGAGCACCTCCCCGCGCCGTATTTCCTCCTCGAACAGGAACGCCTGGCGGGTCGCTTCCTTTTCCGCCTGCGCTTCCGTCATGCCGTAGGGCGGCTTCCAGGTGCGGGTCTTCATTATGCGCTTACCCTTGGCGTTGAAGCCGCAGGACGCGCGGAGTTCGTACGCGTTGACGCGTTTGCGTTTGCTGGGCATGGGTTTCTCCTTTCAACAATGTGCAGCAGGACGCTGCATAGTCGAAGCCAAAGCGCGGCAAGGAGGCCGCGCAACCGAGCTTCGACGTGGACATGATGTCGCATTGTTTATTTATGGATTAAAAAGACGTTTATAAGCGGTGGTGAACAGTTTCACCACAAGATATATCACTTAATCAAATGCGCCGCCTTTGGCGGTGCGACGTAAGATAGCGTGGTGAACCACGCTATTCCTGCCAAATGGGGAATTGCTGAAAATAACTGCCTAAACAATGTGCGGCAGGAAGCCGCATAGTCGAAGCCAAAGCGCGGCAAGGAGGCCGCGCAACCGAGCTTCGACGGGGACATTGTGTCGCAATCTTTCAGCACGCTCTCCTCCGCGATTCCCCGTCCATGACGACATGGCGGCAGCGCTCCCGCAGGCGGTCGAAGATTCTCCGCATACCGATACTTGACTTCCACGCCTCGTCCGGATTGAGGTTAGTCGTGACGATAAGCGGCTTGCCACTGCGGTAGCGCTCGTCAACTATCTCGAAAATCTTGTCGGTGGTGTAGTCGTTGAGCGCCGTAGAGCCGAGGTCGTCCAGCACCAGCAGGTCAACTTTGCGTATCTTAGCGAGTATCTTCTCCGCAGCTTCGTAGCTGCAAAGAGCCCTTACAAGCGGCTGAAGAGTCGTCACCCACGCGGTACAGCCCCGATCTATCACCGCATTAGCGATACAGCAAGCATAGAACGTTTTGCCAGTGCCGACATTCCCTGTGAACATAATTCCGTGCTGCTCCAGCGCAGGCTGGAAGTTCTCCGCATACGCCCGCGCCGCTTTCGACAGAATGTGCTCGGGACGGTCGTCCCTGTCGAAAGTCATGTTGCGGTAGGCGAGGTCGTTGAAACAGTCGTTGCGGTTCAGTTCTTCTTCTGTATCCCATAAGGGAGCATCGTAATCTCTACTGCTCATAATTTCTCCTTTCAGAACGGGTAATCCGACGGGTCAACATCGCCGGACATCTCCAGGATATTCGGGTGCAGTCCGCCGTTGGTGTAGTCGGTTTTTTCCGGAACATTCTGTAATGGTTTTCTGTTATCGTAATTGCCCTCCATGATTCTGACAAGATGGCTTGGTTCAAGTACCCAGTCAAAATCAGCCGACCAGCCTTTATTATTCCTGCCCGAAAGCCAGTCTGAAGCGGCTGTTTTTCTGAACAGCTCGGATATGTCTGTATCGCCGAGCTGCTTTAACGCCGCCATGATCGCTTTCCTGCGCTGAGGTGTGATATTCTGAACACGGGGCAAAGATACGCAGACGGAATTGAACTTTTCCATCACCTCCGCCGCAAGGCTTTTGTTCTGTTCGGTTTCGTTTTGTTCCGTTTTGTTTTCTTTTGTTTTGTTTATGCACTTTTTCTGCGACATATCGGCATTTGTTTGCAACATATCCTCGTTTGTCTGCGACTTATGTACGCTGATTATCGTAAGATTTCCGGGAACATTCTCCACATCGAGGAGCCAATATTCCCTGTACACCTCAACTCCCCTGCCGCGTTTACACTTCACATCAAGGTAAGTTTCCTGTATTGCCGCAGAGGTCAGTATTTGGTACTGCTCATAAAGCTCGCGGTCGAAAAGACGCTTGGCGCACATCAGCTCAATCATATCGATTACCGTCTTTTCCTTAAGGCGGGTGTCCACAGCCGCGCAGGAAACAAAGTCCTCGCTGACCTCAAGATAATAGCCGCCAAGATGTATCCGGCACATCAGGAACATATACAGGTAAAATCCTTCCGCGCCGAATTTCGCGGTAAGCACTTTGATCTCTGTGCTGTCCATAAGGTTCACGTCTACGGGGAAATAATCCATGCCGCGCTTTCTGGCTCTCCCCACGCTTATCCTATCCTCCTTATTCCCTTAGCCGGACGTGCGAACGACGGTCTTTCGGCAGGCTCTGCGGGAACTGCGGGCTTACCCTCCTCGGGAGCCAGCGTGCACGCCGCGAAGAACTCGCTCATGCTGTCTACGTTCACGAAAATTCTGCCGCCGATACGTACCGCCTTGATTTTGCCCTCCTCCGCGAGGACTCTCACGGCGTACCGCGTAAGCCCGAAAAGCTCCGCGGCTTTCGTGATGTTCTCCATGTGCGGCAGGGACTTCGGCTCGGTTGCTGTGGTTTCATTGGTAGTGATGTTTTCTGTCATTTTGGGTGCTCCTTTCAGTTAGATACGTTCGCACGGCGTTTCCCGTGCTTTTCCGTAAGTCCATGATATATCCCTTGGAACTGCAATTTACTGCAAAGTTCGCAGGAAACAAGTTTAGATTATCACAACTTTCGCTTGATTTCTCGACTAAAATATGATATAATTATTTATGTTAGGAATTGTAATTTCCGCAACATTTTGTTGCAACTTTTAGTTTTGCACAGAATCATTCTGCTTATGAACGAAAAGAACTATAACCAACAGATCCTTACCGATTATCTGGGGGTTGACAAGAGCATTTTCAGCACATGGAAAAACGGCAAATCCAAGTCATACATGAAGTACCTGCCACAAATCGCAGGCCTTTTTGGCGTGACAATAGACTGGCTGGTAGGCTCAACGCGCTATCGCCAGGAGGGTCTTGCCGAAATCTATAAATGGAATATATCCTGCGTGGACGGCTTTGACCCTGTGTTCGACTTTGGTCCGCTGTTCAAACCTTATCGTGAGAAAGCCGGAATATCCGCAGAAAAAATGGGCAAGCACATTGGTCTTGCCGAAAACCTTTACACGATCCGCGAAGAAGGCTCATGGCCCCTACTATACGCTGACGCCCTGAAATGCTGTCAGCTTATCGGGATCACCCCTGAATATGTACTGGAGAATGCCGGAAAGCTGTCTGATAAACCAATCACCGAACCAAACACGATAGTTCAGCCAACCGAAAACGCCGCTGATATTTACGCGAACAGCGGCGAAAATGACACAATTTATCTTGACCTCAGTGACCGTATGCTCCTGCGGCAGAATTTCGTTTATTTTGCCGCCGAAAAGCTCGAAACGCTGAAAGTTGCCATGGATAATGCGGGGACTTCACCGCAGTTCCTTGACAGCCTTAACAGAGATGGCAAATTACTCTCGAAAGATATAAAGCTTGCCGCAGAGTATCTTGGAGTAGACGCGGAACTTGCCCTGAAATACGACCTTACCAAGAAAACCGGACGCAATCTTGCTAAATGGTTCGAACTGCGAGAATTCGATTCCTCAAAATTGGCGGGGCTAGGTTCTATAGAGGCTTACCGCAGAAAGCTGGAGCAGGGTTACTTCCCTAACGAAACCGAACTCGCGTGCATTGCCGCTGCTTTCGGAGTGGCGCCTGTTGAGCTGCCGATTCCTTACGATGAGCTTCAGGAAATGAAGAATTTCAAGCTGGGGCTTACCGATGACGATGTGCAGCTGCTGCGGAATTATTATCATCTTAATGATACCGGACGGCAGAGGTTGATGCAATACTCTATGGATATGATGGCTATTTATTCAAAGGAATAAATCCCAAAGTACTCTCCAACCAACTAATATAAATGTCCATTGCTCATTAATTCGGATAAAATCGCGTAGTTAATTCAAACACTTTGTGGTTTTAACTTACAATTTGTATTGCAACTAATGAAAAGCGTGATTTTGCGGCATGATATTCAAAACGCCATCTTTCGTTAATAAGAAAGATGGCGTTTTTCAACCGACTGCCGGAGGACGACTGCTCCCCGGTTTTTTATATGCAATTACGTCATGCACAGCTCCCGCCTGCTTGCATTATTCGCACGCTTCCAGCTGATTATCTCCTGCTCCAGCTTGCAGTTGTGCGCGAGAAGATACTCCATGACCCCGGTGTACTCCCCCGCCGCGATAAGCGAGCGCGCCTTTGCGACGTCGTTAGGCTCCAGCGGCTTGCAGTAGTCCCTGTAGGTTTCCAGCTCCTCCGTTCCCATAAGGAACGGCGCGAATTCAATTCCAGTCTTTCTGCGCAGGTTCGACAGAATATAGAATCCGTCCGGGTCGATGTCGCCGAAATGCAGCCACGTTTTCCCGGGATTATCCTCGCGGAGCTTCCGCAGGAACTGGGTTTTCGGCGAATCGTTATAGCCGCTCAGATATACGAAAAGCGTATCCTCGCCCTGCATGCGGTTGAACGAGGTCAGATTCTCCACCGTCATGACCTCCCGGCACGGAGTTTCCGCCGAAACTATAGACCCGACGGAGCTTGAACACAGCGCTATCGGGTGCGCCCTGGTGACAGAAACGGACGTCCCGTCATTAAAGCGTATCTCGCAGTCGCCCTTGAAATAGAAGTACGTCGGGTTTCTGACCACCGAAAAATGCTCCAGTATCCTGGCTTCCCACACGGATTTTTCGCACTCGCCGGCGAGTAAGTCCTTATCGTCCACCGCGCCCGCAAGCAGAGTGCACACGCGGCTCCGTACGGTCTTCTCAAACAGCTTGCTGTCCCCGAACAGCTCGATGGACAGCTCCCGCTCCAGTATCTCGGAACTGTTGCCCAGTATGTAGTCAAGGCAGCGCAGCACCTGCTCCAGCCGGACGTTATCCGGCGCGAGGTCGGGCTTCTTCATTGCGGAGACCCTTTCAAGCTGCTGCGCGCACAGCCGTCTGACGTATTCGTGACCGCCCAGGTGGCAGCGCAGTATCTCCGCCGCTTCGTTCAGCGTGGTACGCTTATCTGTCACGCCGAGCAGATCCGGATATTTACTCATCGCGTCCTTGTTTGCGATTATTCTGGATATGCCCCGCCTGTCCTTCTCAACGGACGCCAGCCCGGCTCGTTCCAGCTCCAGGACTTCCTCCTCGAACCGGCTTATCAGCGCCGTATCCGTAAAATCGTCGCTGTAGTCCGGGAACACATCTTCCGGCTTTACGCTGAACGTCTGGCTGACTTTATTCTGCCCGCTGAACGTCCGGCTGGATTCGTATTTACTCAGCAGAATTTCAAGTATCCTGCGCTGATGTGCGGTCGGGTTCTTCAATGATGTCATCGACCAGTCCCTCCACTACCTTGGTATATCTTCCCTTGTTGACAAGGCTCACCGTTGAATCTATGTGCGAGCCTATGCTGTTTATCTTCTCCGGGGGCGCGGCGTACAGCACCTGGAAGCCGTTCATCTCAAAGTAATTCACCATCTGCTCGATACGCTCAATGCTCAGCGCCGCGAACGCCTCGTCCACGAACGCCAGCCGCACGCAGTTGGTGTTCCTCGGATAGCACTGCATAAGGCTCGCGGCAAGAATTATAAAATACGGCGTCTGCTTCTCGCCGTTGCTCGCGGAGCCTTGTTTCTTGGAAAGCTCGTACTTCTCGTCGGCGTCCAGCCTGTTTGATATCTTCATGTCGTATTTCAGATAGTTCCGGTAGTCCTCGAACTCCGCGCCGTCTTCATCATGGAGTATCATGTCAAGGAACTCGCTGATGTCGTTCTCGGTGCTGTCGTCAAGCGGTCCTGCGGAGGAAAACAGGTCGAGCTGCTCCGGCGCCCTGTTCGGGTCGAATTTCTCTGCAATTCTGAAAAACGCCGCCTTGTCCGGGCGTTTGTCGCACTCGAACTCATAGATGTTGCTGCCAAAGGGAAGCTCCGCCAGCTCGTCGTTTATCGCAAAAATCTCTTCTCTGGCGGCGTCTATCTTCTCCTTTATCTGACCCACGAAATCGTTCACGAACGCGCTCTGGAGGTTATGCTTCGCTTCTTCGATCCGCTGTTTCGTTTCCTCAGCCTTTACATTCACAATATTGGCGCGGTACTGCCGATAGAACGCTATCGCATTCTCTCCGTAGTTCGTCATATCGAGGGGAACGAACCGACAGAAATCAAGCTGCCGCTTCTCGAGATCTTCAAGCTTTCTTTTCCGGTCGGAATCTGCTTTGTCTATCGTTTTCTGCGAATAAATTATGCCGTCGTCGTGTCCCTCAAGGTGCTTTTCGTACTCCGAAAGAGCCTCGCGCTTTATATCCAGGTGCTTCATTTCATATTCGCCGTAAACACGCTGCGCGTTAAACTCCTGCCCGGCGATACGGTCGATTTCTTTACGGTATTGTCCGTTTTTCGTTTCGCAGCCGCCGATATCCTTTATTATTCCCTGCACTCTGGAATTCGCGGCGTCAAACTCCTGTTTTGCAAGCTCCAGAGCCTTTTGCAGCGCGATATAGGACGGGTCGGCGGTAAGCTCGTCCAGGGACTTTCTGCGCTGCGATATTCCGGAGGTGAGCTGCGGTTTTTCCGCTATACTCTCGAATCGGTAGTCCTTGCCGAAATCAAAGGCGGTCAGCCGGCTGCGGAGCGCTTCCAGCTTTCTGATAACGTCCTCGGCCGCGTTCTTTTCCGACTGCTTTCTGTCCGCAAGCGAGCGCTGCCTGTCAAGCTCAAGCCGCTTCGCCTGTGCGCCGAGGGTGTAGTTTATTTCCGACATCTTCATTTTGTACATGGAATGTCCGGTAGAACGATATCCGTCAATGGTTATTCCGCCCTGCGAATGCTCGTGGAGCTCCTCCATGCTTTTGCACAGGTGGATATTGTTCAGCTTAAAATTGATTATTTTACGCGCCACCGGGTTCGGAACCACAAGCAGCGACGCGGCGGATTCCGGTCTGACGTCGGTGTCCCTTATATTATCGGAGTAATAGAACTTCGGCGTTGTAATTCCGCACGCCTTGTACGCGTCGCTCGCAATGCTGACATACTTATCCTCCACGACAAACGAATAGCGGTCCCAATCCATGAACTTCTCTATCGCGTCCTGCCACTCGGGGCGCTTCACCTCGGAAACCAGCTCGGCGAGGACGTTCACCTTTACGTCCGCGCCCATTTCGCGCAGCTTGTTCCGGAGCTTCCTGCGGGATTCCTCCACGGGCTTCGGGAACGCGGACTTCTCGTCCTCAAGCTTCCTGATGTTGTTGCGTATCTCGGACAGCTCGTCCTCGATTTTTTTAAGCTCGCCCCTCTGCCCGAATATCTGCTCGTCGTAACCGCGCCCGGCGTCGCTTACCGTTTTCCTCCACTCCAGCACGGCGCTGTACTTTTCCTCGGAATCGACCTCCGGCGCTGACAGTCTGCGGATAACGGAATTCCCGGACAGGCTCAGCTCCGGGTCGTCAAGCAGCTTATCGACGTTCGTTTGCAGCTTCTCTATCCTGCTTATCTCGGTTTCCGCACGTTTCAGCTTCTGCGTAAGGTCGTCTATCTCGCCTTGCAGGGAGCGTATCTTGCCGTCAAAGTCGCTGTTATAGAACTCCGTCTGCGCCCTGTGGTATGCGGAATTTTTCTCTGCGGCGGCTTCCTCGGCGCTCTCCTTTTCGGAGTTCAGCCACTCCAGCCGGAGGAGTCCGTTTTCCAGCGCTTCCTGTTGGAGAGCTTTTTGGATTTTCAAGCGCCTTACGTCCTGATACAGCGCGATGAACCGCTTTATCTCCGCGTTCCTGCGGTATTTTTCGTACTCCGTGGTGAGTGTCTCAAGCTCGTCCAGACGCCGCTGCTGCTCCATGATGTTCGCGTAGGTGCTCTGCAATTCGTCGTGGTTCCGCTTGCTTTCGCGTATCATCTCTATCGCGGACACCGGGTCGGCTTTAAGGACGTTCTGCCGGATAAAGTCGTTGATATTGTTCTCTGGCTTGAACGACATCATCTTGAGCAGCTTCGGCGCGTAGTCGGACTTCTCGCACCGCAGTCCCAGCGCCCTCATTACCTGCTCCACGCCGCGCTTTCCGGGCATGAACTCGCTGCCCTTCATCCGCTCGCCCTTTACCGTAAGCTCGCTGCGGACGGTCGCGGTGACGGAGCTGTCTTTCTTAACGTAAAAATTGAAGTCGTCGATGACCGCGTTTTTTCTCACGAACCAGAACGAATCGTCGCTCAGCTCGTCCTTCGATTCAACGCAGACTCCCGCCACGAAATGCGCGTTTTCCTGCGCCGACCAGAACTCCAGCGCGATATAGCTGACCACCGCGCCGGAGCGCAGGAACCGCCTTGCGCCGCTGCTTTTCGTATCTCCCCGGACGTAGCTGCGGACGCTCCTGTCCCTGTCCTGCGCGGCGGAATTGAAGTCACGGTTTCCGGATACCGCGTAGGACACCGCGTCCAGGACGGTGGATTTTCCGGTGCCGTTCACGCCGGTGATGAGCACGGAATTGCTCACCTTTATCGTTTCAGCCGTGAACCGCGACCAGTTTACGAGCAGTATCTTCTGTAGGTCCTTCCTGGGGACGGCGTTATTCCTCATTCTCCGTATCCTCCTCGGTTTCCGGCTTGTTCTTCCCGGATTTCATCTTCGGGACTGCCTGCTCCACGAACGCTTTGAACTCGCCAGCCTCCATGCAGAAGCGCAGGGAGGGGTACAATCTCACGGCGCAGTCCGGCTCGGTTATTTCGCCGATAACGTCTATCAGATTAAAGGACGACAGCTTTTTCAGCGCCGCCTGCATGGCGTTTTTGTCGATTTTGTCCGCGTAGCCTAGGCGCTCTATTTCCATGTCGAGCTCGGCTTTTGTGACCATAATCGCACGCAGTCCGTCCGAAGTCATCTTCGCCTCGTAAAGCAGCCACAGGGAGCACAGAACTACGCTCTCGTACAGTCTGAACTGCACCCGGTTGGACTTGACGGAACCGCTCCCGCTGTTCGCAAGCATTACAACGCCTGCGGTTTCGTCCACCTTTACGCAGTACCCGATGAACTGGAAGTACTCGTTAAACATCTCCAATCGGGACGCGCTGCGGACAAAGAAGAAATCCGACCTGCTCTGCTCGTCCCTGTCCTTGACGATAAACGTAGTGGCAAGGAGCTTTCTGCATATCTTCGCGAATCTGTCCCTGTCCGGGGAATTGAGGTCGCTGTACCTGTCGATAAAGTTCATTCTTTCGCCTGCTTTCTTCTGATGGTGAAATCGCGGATAACAAAGCCGTCCTTTTCGATATACTGCTCCCCGGCGTCGAGCAGGAAGCCGTTTTCCTCCGCGTAGGCGGCAGAGGCTATGATGGCGAGCACGTCCGACTTGTTCCCGACCGGGATATCTTCGGCGCGCAGCTCCGTTTTCTCTCCCATGACGTTATTTATGTAGCGCTTCATCGCCGCCTTCGAGTAGGGATTATACGCCTCCCTGCGCTGCTGCTCCCGCGCCTGGGCGATGTCCTCGTCGGAAAGCTCCACCGCTTCAGAAGCGCTTGCCTGGGTTATTTTCCGGGAAGTCCCGGGGTAACGCATTGAGTTGATATCAACAGTGCCCTGGGTGTAAACGCCGAACAGACTGTCCGCTTCTTCGGGCAGCGGCATATCAATATCCCCGTCCCCGAATTCCTCTATCAGGAACTTCATGGTCTGCTCGACATATCCGCGCATATTCACGTCATGGTTCATCAGAAACCGGGCGCGGCCTATCGCAAGGGTCAAGTATATGTTTATCTTCTTTTTTATGCTCTGCATTATCCGGTCGTAATCCTCTGTCAGGAAGCGCGTTGTCATGCGGAACATGTTATCGACATACTCGGAAGCCTCCGCCTCGTTGTCGCCGAAGCCCTCCTCAAAACAGCAGCCGGTCACTATGGCGCCGTAATTTCCGGGCGTTTTCAGGTCGCCCAGCATTGCGCGGATATTCGCCCGGTAGATGTGGATATTGTGCTGCTTTACCAGGCGCGAATATTCCTTGATGAAATCGCCGTTGCAGTAGCTTATCAGATTTTCCGTCAGGCTCTCAAGGGTTTCTTCCTTTACCAGGCTTTCGATGGTCTTTCGGATAGTCGTGGACAGCTTTTTCAGCGAGCCTGCAAGCTTTTTCGAGGTTTTGTACACCTCCTTGAGCGCAAAGACATACGGGTCGGAGATCCACTGCTTCCTGTTATTCAGCGTGTTGTAGATGGTGTAGATGTACGACGAATACTCGTCCCTCGGCGGCTCGATAAGGCGCTGCATGAACTCTGCGAGCGCTATCCCCTGCTCGGTCATGGTTATCTGCTGCTCGTAGGTGCTGTCGTCGCGGTCCTCCTCGACCCAGCCCGCGTCGCAGAACTTCCGTATGACCGCGTTCGCATAGTCGTTCGGGGAGCTGTATTCCTCGTCCAGCTTCACGCGCTCAAACATGAGATACTCCGTAATGCTGTCCCGGACCGCCGCCCGCGGGAGCTTATACGAAACCTCGTGGTCGTACAGGTCGTAAATCACCAGCAGACACCCGGCGTTTACATCGTTGCTGCTGTTGCTCGCCAGTGGATTGAAGAAATTCCTGTTTACATAGCTGAACAGGTCAGTGCGCTGGGTACGTTGGGTACGCATGGCTTCCCCCCTATCTGCTGAACCGGGAATAGTATTCCTCTTTTTTTGTCGCAGAAACCGATTAATTAGGGAATTATGGCACTTTCTGCGGTACAATTCTTTTTTCAGTATACCACAACAAACCGCAAATGTCAACAAAAAAGTGCCCTGCAATGCAAGGCACATCAATTATCCTATTATTTTCCGTATCGCCTGCCCGACAAGCTTACCGTCCTCCGGGGAGTTCCCTGCGCCGAACGATACCCGTATCGTCCCGGCCGCGTACTCCTCCGGGACGCCCATTGCGTCAAGAACGTGAGATATCTGCGTCCGCGCGGAATCGCACGCCGAGCCGGTAGAAACACATATCCCCATCAAATCCAGCCGATGGAGCAGCATTTCGCCCTCCGCTCCCCGGAACGACAGGCTCATGTTACCCGGAATGCCGTCCGGAGCGCCGTTTCTGATGAAGTCCGCGCCGTGGAGTTCAGCGAGCAGGTCGCGCTCCATGTGCCGTAGCTTCTCCGCGGTTTCCGGCATAGCCGCGCAGCTCTTTTTCAGCGCCGCCGCCATTCCAACAGCAGCCGCGACGTTCTCCGTACCGGCGCGGAGTCCGTGTTCCTGTGCGCCGCCGTCGACATAGGGTGTAAGCGGCGTTCCGTTCTTTACATACAGGAACCCCGCGCCCTTCGGACCGCCGAACTTATGCGCCGAGCCGGACAGCATATCCACGCCGAGCGACTTTACGTCCACCGGGATATGCCCCAGCGCCTGCACCGCGTCCGTGTGGAACAGCGCGCCGTGCGCGTGCGCTATCCTGCAAAGCTCCGCGACCGGCTGTATCGTTCCTGTTTCGTTGTTCGCCGTCATGACCGAGACCAGCAGGGCGCTGTCGCTGATGAAGCGCTCCAGCGTTTCCGGAAGCACTATTCCGCTGCGGTCCACCGGGAGATACGCCGCAGGATACCCCCTGCGCTCCATCGCCGCGCAGCTTCTCAGCACCGCCTTATGTTCCGTCATTGAGGTCAGCAGCGCCCTGCGGTCGGAAGCAAGGCACTTTATCGCCCAGTTGTCGCTCTCCGTGCCGCCAGATGTGAAACAGATCTCGGACGGCTCTGCGTTTATGCATTCCGCGATGTCCTGCCGCGCCCTCGCCAGAGCCGCCCTGGCGCTCCGCGAGAAGGTATACGGCTGCGACGCGTTACCGTACTCCGCCAGCAGGTATGGCTTCATCGCTTCGAACGCCTCCGGTGCGAGCGCGGTCGTCGCCGCGTTATCCGCGTATATCATGTAACTCCCTCCTAATCGAACAGCCTGCAGCCCTCGCCCCGGAACTCCTCGATCTTGTCCAGGATATCCTGCGGCGTGACCTCGAGGTACTCCGCAAGGCAGTCAAGGCAGTAGAATTCAGTCGTATGCTCGCCAAGCAGCTTCTTGCAGATACCTGTTTCGTTCTTTGAAAGCGGCTCTTTGCCGCAGCTTACGCACTTCATTGCTCAACGTCCTTTACTCCGAACGCCGGAATGCTCTTGCCGCCGAATTCGTCCGGGTCGAGCAGACCGAGCTGTATCTTGATTATCGAGCGCATTTCCATCGCCGGCGCAAGGCAGTAGGTTTTAAATTGCTGCTTGGTGATGTCGCCGGGGCGCTGCACGTTCGGGAACAGCAGCTTGAGGTACGCCGTGCAGATACGCTTGACCGCCTCGGTGTCGCGGGTGTCGGCGCGCTCCGGAAGGTCCACCAGCGCGTCAACGACCGCGCGGTAGCTGGGGTCGTCCCGCAGCGCGTGCATTATCGTCGAGAAGTACTCGGAATTGAGCGCCCAGCCGCATATTTTAAGGTCGTCGTTCATTCGCGGAAGCTCCCAGCCCTTGAGGAAGCCGTGGAACCTGTCCACCAGCGCGCTTTCATGGAAAACGTGCGGCAGGTCCTTGAACATGTTGAGATACTCGTTCATCGAGCTTGCCGGAATATTTCCCAGCAGGATTATGCCGGAATCCGCCATGCCCTCGTGGCTGCCTACGGTGTACTTCCCGTTCTCCATGTAGCCCTTGAGAGCGCCGCGCATTTCGTCGATATCCGTGAAGTTTATGGTCTGCACCTCGTCCAGCGCAACGTAATCGTGACCGAAAACCAGTCCCTCCTGCCGCCTGGAGATATCGTAGAACATTCTCGCGCGGGACATCGTACCGCCGGAGGACAGCCAGCCGAACCGGCTGACGGAGCCGAAAAGGTAGCTCTTTCCGGTGCCCTTTGGGGCAAGCTCTATCATGTTCAGCCGCTTTTCCACAAATGGAAGCAGACGGGTTATCATGGCGAGCTTCTGCTGCGGCGTTTCGTACCCGTCGGGATTGTAGTCTATCGCGCCGAGAACTATGTCTGTCCACTCGTCAAGGCTGAACTCCTCCCGGGCGTATCTGAACTCGTCAAGGTCAACGACGTAGGGGCAGAAATCCTGGAACCCCGTAAGCTTTATCTTCCCGGCGCCGCTGTCCGTTTCGGGGAACTGGTAGCCAAGCTCGACGATGCCCCAGTTCTCCTCGGCTTTGAGAAGCGCGTCGCTGCAATTCTCCCACACCTCCCGTGGAATGACCGTATCCCGGAACGACAGCCCGAAATCCGGCAGCGCAAACGACAGCGCCTGGGTCCTGATGTCGATGTTCACACTTATCTTCGCGAGAAATCTCACCTGCTCCTGGTAGCTGACGACGCGGTTCATGATGGACTTCCAGTCCTCTTTCTTCGGAATGAACTCCCTGATGAATTCGGCGGCGCCCTCCGCGTCTATGTTTCCGTCGTCGTCCTGGAAGCGCTTGAGCACCCAGTCCCGCATGAACGACGGCAGCTTGAACGAGGAAATGAAGTTGCTCTTTTTGAGGTCCTTGAAAACCACCATCTCATCGAACTGATCCTTTAATCTCTCCGCAAACTGTTCAGTGTTGTATTCGCTCATTTCTTACCTCCGAAACCAAACAGGTCGACCTCCCTGGTGTTCTTCTGCGCCGTGAACGCCAGCCTTACGCCCCTGCTGACGTCGCCGTCGTAGACCTCCGCGAAGTACTCTCCGCGGCGCTTTATTTTCGGCAGCAGGAATTTCGCGTGCCTGCTGTCGGCGACAAGCTCGCCGTCGATGAACTCCCCGTCGATGAGCAGCCTCGGTCTTGTCATGGGGACGTTCGCGTACAGCGTGAGCTGGGGGACTTCCCTCGGAACAAGCGTTATCACCTGCTCGGTGAAGCAGAATTCCACGTTCTCCGGGCGCCTTGTGAGCGTGACGACCGGCACCAGCACCTCCTCAAGGCTCGCGCCGCCGTGCACCTCGACGTTCGCCCTCCTGCCGCCACGGAAGCGCTCATAATTTGCAAGCACGGCGTAGCCGTCCTCGTACGCGGCGAACGGTATATGCGGGTCGGAATCCGCCGGGCAGCAGCGACCGCTGTGCTGACCGTCCTCGTCGAGCTGAATGTTCGCCGGGGACTCGTGCCCGTAACGTACTGCAAGCCTGCTTGCGCCGTGGTCGGACACGATGACAGCCTTTTTCATCGCGTCGTTCTGCACTAACATCGACCGTATGCGGCGCAGCTCCTCGTCGATGACCTCAAGCTCCCCGAAAAGGTGCAGCGGGAG
This sequence comes from uncultured Oscillospiraceae bacterium, assembly GCA_934448295.1. GTDB lineage: Bacteria > Bacillota > Clostridia > Oscillospirales > Ruminococcaceae > CAG-115. The sequence continues at coordinate 10,674 of CAKSEY010000013.1, read as the reverse complement.
CCGGCACTTCTCGTAGTCGTAGACCGTGCTGTGGTGCTTCATCTCGTCAAGCGCGTCTATCTTGTGGCAGGCGTTTTCCGGGAAATATTGCAGGAACTCCTTGTTCTTAACCGTGATGGACGGCAGCTCGCACCTGCCTATCTCAATTTCGCAGAGCAGCCCGTATTCCTCGCACTTAGCGCGAATAAACGCGAGGTACTCCACCCCGAGCGCGTCGAAAAAGAACAGCTGCGCGCCGCTCCTGTCCATCTGCGACACTATCTTGCTGCGGGCTTTCAGCTTGTTGTAGGGGCGCTGCGACGCGTATTCCCCCACCTTTTCAACGAATCCGCCGTGAATCCTGTTGGTGAGCTTCTGCCGCTTGTATTCGCTGAAATACGCGGTGAGCTCCTGCCGCAGTCCGCTGTCGGATTCCGCGAGCTTCGTGTTCGCAGCGTCGAACGCGAATTCCCGCATATAAAGCGCAAGCGGCTTCGAGAAGCCGTCTACGGCTCTTTCAAGCTCCTCCGGCGAGTAGTCGTATATGCTCAGGCACCGCAGGAACTCATGGCGCTCCGTATCGCTGCCATCTGAAAGGTAGAACACCGCGTTCTTCTCATGAACGCCTACCTTGTCGCAGAACCTTGTCACAAGCGGAAGCTCCTCCGGGAGCTGCGACAGCAGCCGCCTGCGCTCGACGCGCATTTTCCGGAAGTCCGGGTGCGTTACGTCAACATCGGCAAGGCAGAGATACGCGCGTTCGGTGAACCGCTCCATGTCCGGACAGTCCCTCAGCACGAGGGTAAGGTAGCTGTTGCTGCGCTCTCCGAACACGCTAAGCGCCAGCCACAGCAGCCACTTTTCCATACTGCTGCCTCCGTCCCAGACGTCGCGGATATGCGCCGACAGATTAGTCGCCGCGCCGAAATGCGCGCAGACCACCGCCGAAAGGCTGCCGCACCTGCCAAGCTCCCCCGCGAGGAAGCTCCACTGCTCGTCGGTGCCATTGCATTTTTGGGTACCCCCGGCGACGTCGGAGTACTTCGCGCAGAGCGTTTCATAGATACCGTCCGCAGCGCTGACATAGTACGCCGCCCGGCTGAACAGCCCGGGGTTCAGTCCGCACAGGACGGTCAGGACAGGCTGCCGCTCCAGGTCGGCGCAGGACATCTTTTCAAGATAGCCCAGCAGTCCGGGAATGCCGTTCAGCGGCTCGGCTCCCACGCAGAGTTCAGCGCTCTTCACCAGGCGTATCTTCGGCAGCGGAGAGGAATTTTCCTCTGCCAGCACCACCCGGTTTTTCAGCCGGATATCCCGATGGAGGTACTTCTGCAATACCTGCCGGCAGTGGTCGAGCAGCGCCACGCAGTGACCGCTGACCGGGCGGCTCAGCAAATCGTCGAGCGCCCTGTCCAGAGCCTCGCCGCTTTGCAGCATGAGCGCCTGGGATACTCCCACGAGCACAGAGTCGCCATCACCGCAGACCGCCCTTACGGCGCTGTCAACGTCCGGCAGCCCGTTCCGGGAGCAGTGTTCCGAAACATACACGCACTTCTTGCTCCCGTCCGCCTGCAGGCGCTGGAGTACCTTCTGGAACGTGTCGTGATCCTCCGTATCCACAAGCAGGAAAAATCCCGTGCAGTCCCCGCTGAAATATGCGCTTATCTGCTCAAAGCATTCGCTGACGTCGTTGCAGATCATCGTTCACACCACCTTACTTGTTGCTGTCGTTCTTGAGTATCTCCATTCCGACGGTCAGGTTGTCGGAAATAAGGTCGCTGAGATAACGGCGCAGCTCCGCCGGGTCGAGCTGGTCGATGACGCTCTGCGCACGCTGATAGCCCGTGGTCTTGTACTTCTTGTCCGCGAGCGCCCGCAGGCGGTTCTTCACCGCGGAATTATCCAGCCAGTTGTACGGCTTCTCCATAACGCCGGCGCTCAGTTCCCGGCGTACGGCGTCCACATCGTCCAGCATAACGCCGTACTCCCCGATGACGCGCTCCCTGAAGCAGCGGTCGCGCTCGGCGGGTTCGGCAAGGCGGTCGTAGAAATCCGCGTTTTCAAGGTACTCGATTGCCTTTATTATATCGGCGTCCGGCGCGGAAAACGCCGTCATCACGGAGAACGCCGTCCGAGCGTCGGGGCGCTCGGCATCGCTGAACATACAGAGTATCGGCGTTTCGTAGCGCGCCGACCAGTCCGCAGGGTCCCTGGTTCCGGTTTTGGATCTCCACAGGTCGGAGAGCCTGGACTTCTTCTGCTTCTTGCGGAAATCCTCGACTTCCTTTTCGATGAACTGGTAGTACTCTGTGCTGGATTTCGTAAACTGCCCGGACGGGATATCCGAGCGGAACTCTGCGATCTCCTGGTCGCTCAGCTCGGAAATAAAGCTTGACGCCGCCTTTCTGAACATCGGGAGCTGGTCCTTGTAGAACCTGTCGAAATCCTCACGGCGGGCGGACAGCTCATCGTAGAATTCCTGCTTGTACTGCTCCTGCAGCTGACCGCTCTGCTTGATATAATACAGCTGCCGGAGGAACTCTGTCATATCCCCCGCGTGCTTCTTCAGCACGTCGAACGGCATGCAGATGTTGTTTGTGCGCTTGCCCCACTCCAGCACCACATCGCGGACGCTCATGCACTTCGGCAGGGACTTGTTGCTCTCGGCGATTATCCTGTATTCCAGGATAACGTCTTTGATACGCTCGTCTGCGGTCTCCCTGCTCCAGACCCAGTTTGCCGCGTCCGCGCTGAACTTCTGCTTTACGCGGTCGATGTAGGCGCCGTTGTCGCCTGTTTCTTCGGCGAGCTTTCGGAGGACGCCGCCATCGAACTCGTCGATATAGGCTATCATTCCGTTGCGGCACATCTCGTTAGTCAGCAGGCGCTCTAAATCCGACGTTATCGCCGGCGCGGACTTCACCAGCCTGCCTATCTGCTCCGCAAGGCTGCTCTCGGTTTCCTTGCTGTAATTCGCCGTGTTCGCAATGCCGCAGTATGCGTCGATGACCTCCGCGATATCGTCTGCGGAGCTGTCGGGCTTCACGGTACACAGAATTGATTTAAGGCACCATATCGGGAACGTCAGCGCCTTCATCTTAATGCGTATCTGGTCGCGGGCGCTCTCCACCGAGCCGCAGTTAGCCGCCGGGATATGGAACGCAGCGCTCGTGCAGTTGAGGAAACAGCGTATCTCCGGACTCATCGCGACGATGTATTCCTCCTTGTACTTCGGGGACTGCGCGGCGCGCTGATTGAGCGCGTTGGCTATCATCGTCTTCATCTTGTCGACAGTCATTGCCTCGCTGTTCGAGCCGTTGCTCCAGAAATAATCGGAGGTGGCGTATTCCTTCAGCACAAAGCCCATCAGAAACGCGCACACATTGTTCGGCATGAAGCCATAGGGAGCGTCCTCCAGCGCCTCGAACAGCGAAAGCACGCTCACCCTGCCCGCGCCCTTTTCAAAGCCCTCGTTCACGAGTTCGATGACGCGCTGCTTTATTCTGACTATGGACAGGCTCTTTTTGGCGGAGTCCTCCCAGTAACGGTCGGTCTGCCACGCTCCTTCCAGGGCGGCGGACAATCTGTTAGTATTGAAAGTCTGTCTCAGCTCCTGCTTTATACCGCATTCCGCGCCCTGCGCCAGCGGACCCTTCATGAACATATTGTCGATAAGACTGTACTGCTCCGGTCCGCAGAAATATTTCTGCCTGTCGATCCTGAGCAGCTCCTCTTTCAGAGCTTCCAGGTTAGCCGCGCGGAAGCCGTTCTTGTTCTCCGGCGTATAAAGCATGAACGCTCCGGAAGCTATATTCTGCTTCCATGCTTTAAGGTTATTCCTTGCTTTTTCTTCAAAGCCGAGAGCGCGCTGCTTGTCGCTCTGGACATAGCTCTGGCTGAACGCCATATTCTCGACATACTGGTCGATAAGGTCCTTGCCCATGGGTATAAGGCTCTCGATGAAGAACAGCTCGTTATCCGGCTCCGTGACCGCTTTCAGCACGGAGCTTCTGACAGATGTGGATTCCTCGTCGGTCATGGAGAACGCGACGATAGTGGTGAACCGGTTGCGGCGCACATTGCCGTTCGACCTGGAGACCACCTGCGGGAAGTTGCTGTGCGCCGCTCCCTCAAGTACATACCGCTCGTGTATGGAAGCAGGCAGCGCCACCGCGGACAGCAGGTCGGCGACAGAGATGAGGTCGGTGGTTTTCAGATTACTGCGTATCTCGTTCTTCAGCTTTGCGATATCCGCGCCGCCGGCGCCGCTGTTGGCAACGGTGTATTCCTTCAGACCGTTGCCGACGGAGCGCTCGAACAGAATCCCCTGCTCGAACAGACCTTTTGCGATAGCCATCGCCTTGCCCTTCTGCCAACCGGTCTCGGTGAACGCAAGGTCGATGTTCTGCGAGGTAGGACGCAGCAGCGAAACGTTAGAAACAACCTGCGACACCGCCTCCAGCAGCAGGACGGTTTTAAATACGCGGTCCTGCTCTGGCAGCAGCGCACCTTTTCTCACAAGGTGATAGGAATCAAGGATAGTGCGCACCTTGTCGCTGAGCTTCTGCTCCTTTGCCGTGAAGTAGTCCCACAGCATGTCGATGGTCAGCAGATGGTCGGGCGTTGTCGGCCCGTAATTCTCAATGAACCACTTGAAGCCCTTTGCCTCGGTGGTGTCGTTGCTGATGATGAAATCGAACATACTTCTCGCGTTGGAGCTGAATACGACTGACATATTCTTGAGCATTATAGCGGCGTATGGGTGCAGCGGGAACACGGATTTAAGGTCGTCGTCGGACAGTCTTATCTTGCTGCCGTAATTTCTCTCGTCGTTCTTTATGCTCTGGAAAATGGCGGCTCTGGCATTCCGCAGGTCAATGCTGTTGTTGATGTCGTCCTTGTAATTGTTCCACTGCTGGAGCAGTACCGGGTCGGTGGTGGTCTTGAGCGCCTTTGCCATCAGCCGCATAGCCATATTCTCGGGAATGTCGATACGTATCGCCTTATCGCCGACAAAACGGTTGAGCAGCTTGTTCAGCGTCGCGGGATTCGAGAAATACGATCCGACCTCGTGCGTCACGATAAGGAAGTAGAACGGCACTGCCTGGCTCAGCTCAACGATGGTCTGAAAACCTGTGACAGCGTTGGCGTTGTGCTCGAAATACTCCGTGAACTCGTCCCAGACGAACAGCACGGCGGAGATATCGTTGTTTTCGATAACGCTCTTTATCCACTCGCACATTGCGGGGATATCCATGCGCAGCGCGGTTATTCCGTTGTCCCTGGCGACGCGCAGAATGCTCGGCATGAGTTTTGATACTGTCTCGTCGTCGCCGGTCTCCAGCGTGGAGATTATCTCGTCTATCTGTCTGCCGCCGAACTCCCACTGATACTCGTCGTCATGAATGAGGTCATTGAACCAGGTGCGGTTCGCAGGTCTTGCGTTGAACCATTTGAGCGCGGCGTCTTTCAGCGAAGCTTCGCCCCTGTTCTGTATGCCGTGCTCCTTGAGAGCAGCGGTCACGCTGTCCTGAATGGCGAGTATAAGGTCGTCGTCGCTGCGAATGGACGCAGAGCCGATACGGTGGATAGTGATGAGCTTTCCGCCGTTCTTGTCGGTGATGAGCTTCTGGCAGAGGTCGTCGCTGAGGTCGTTTTCCCTGAAGTAGGCGCGTATCTCGTCGTCGCTCGCTTCCAGCAGGGATTTCACGGTCAGCGCCGCGTGGGACTTACCGGAACCGTAGGCGCCCTGCACCCACAGCGAGCGTGAGTCCTTACCGGACAGCATGTCGTGAGTCTTTTCAAGCAGCCGCACGAACGTTTCGTGCGGGTAGTAGGCGTTCCACCTGACCTCGCCTTTCCTGATCAGCTCCGCCGTTACCGCCGCGTAGTACTTCGGGTCGATGGCGAAATATTCCTTGTACATCTTTTCTTCGCTCATGTTATGTACCTCCCTCAGAACAGCGCCAGAACGTCGTCCGGCGTTTTCTCGCTGCGCAGCGTGATGGTTTCCAGACCGAGCGTGAAGCTTGCGTCGATGAACCCGATGTAGTTCACCGTAAGTCCGTTCAGCTTGGATATCATTGTATCGCGGTCAAGCCCGAAAATACGGGTGGGGCTTATGCCGTCGCGCTCTATCGTATCGTCCATCAGCGTTGACAGGCGGAACTGGTATGTACCGCACTTCTCCGCGAATTTGTAGAGGGAGTAGAGAATAACGCGCGGGTCGGGTTCACGCCAGGAATCGCGGCGGATATCCAGTAGTACCCTGTTGGAGCTGCCCTCTTTAAGGGTGCATACGCCGAGCCCCAGGGTTCTTCCGAGGATCTCGTTGGACGCAAAGATATTCTTGTACGCCGAAACGATGTGCTTCTGAGAATTCTCCGACGTTACCTGCTCGGAGAGCATACTTACAAGCTGCGCGGGGGTGTAAGTCTGACCGGGCTTTATGTTCATGACCCACCAGTTGAACTCGGAAGTATATACGAGATTTGAAACGAGCAGCCCCCATGCGGCTTCCGTTCCGATACCGATGTCGGCTATCTTCTTACCGAACGGCGACATCGTATTCTTCTTCGGGACAGTGGCTCCGGTGTCCGACAGGAAGCTCTTCATGTTCTTGATCTTGTTTATTCCAAGACCGTTGTCCTCCCAGAAATTATCGCCCTTTGAGAAATAATCGACCACCCAGTCGTACTCGATACCTATGTTGCCGTACCTGTCAATGCTGCCCATTTTTTTATCTCCTTTCGGTAATCGTAATGAATTTGCAACCAGACAACCATGGAATACATCGTGACATTTTCTGCATTTCACGCACCTGTCGTCTATTGAAACTCTGCCCTCCTGCATGGTGATATACCCGTTGGGGCAATTCGCCTCGCAGACGTGACAGCCTATGCAGTACGCGGATTTTCTGAATACGGTTTTCAGCACGGAGCCGAACAGGATATCGTCCTTGGTGTTCGAACTGAGGTCAACGGAAAATATCTGTTTCGCGCCCTCTGTCCTCCGGCTTATCCTGTAGGTTTTTTTATTGAAAATAAGCTCGATGGCGTTGTCAGAGATATCAATGATATCGCCCATCGTTTTCAGCCACTCGCGCCAGTCGGTGCGTTCCTTTACCAGCGTGACCGTCAGTATCCCGTTCTCCGTATTTTCAATGCAGTTTTCCTCTGCTATATTCAACTCTCTTCCACTGCGGCGGGCTTTCCAGCCGCTGGTTTCCATGAATTCCGTTACGTCCTTCTGAGTGGAAAATATCTTCGAAGTCGTGTTTAATATGATATTATTATATCTGGTGGTGGACAGCGGGGACTCCGGGTCGCCGCCGTAGCACTGCTCCTTGAAAAAGAAATTCTTATATGCCGCCATCGGACAGACAAGGCAGCCAGCCCTGCTGTTCCCCTTTTTGTACGTTTCGTTCAGCAGAAGCTTATTCCCGAATATATACAGGAACACCTCCGCCGAGCTCCAGTGAAGTATCGCATGACAGCTGTACTGCCCCTTGTGCTTTTCGCCAAAGCTCACATCGTCATACTGACCGCGCGAAACGCTTTCATCTCCACGTATCCCAGTGAACGCCATTCCCCTGAACGACGGCTTCGACAGTATCTGTCTGAGCAGCAGTATCTGCGGCGATGTTTTATGTACGCTGCAGCACCACCTTATCGTCTGCGCAGGCGGTCCGAACTGGTTCCAGGTGTATTCCGGGGTCTGCTCCGACTTGGATACGACAAACTTTATGCCCTCCTTTTCGCAAATCACCTTTTGCTTCTCCACCAGTGAATACGTATCGGAAAACTCCATCTGGGTGTCGCCGAACAGCACCAGAAATTCATCATGCGGTATCGCCCTCTGCACGATATCCAGCGCGACAACGCTGTCCTTTCCTCCGCTGAACGCAACGTAGAACACGTCCACCTTATCCTTATAAGCCGCGTAGGTATTGTATACGTTCTGGATAGTTTCCTGCACCAGCGTTTCGAGTATCTCCGCATTTTTCGCGGTCATCGCGTCAACGTCCACGAACCGGAGTTCACCGCCGTCCGGCTCCGGCTCTTCGAGAATGACAAGCTCCGGCGCGGTGTAGAGCGAACCGCCCTTGGTCCTGGCGACCGTTCTTCCGCGGTAGATGTAGTTGTTCGCCTCCGCCCACATCAGCGGCGCGTGGTCGTTCTTCGGGTAATTCCAGTACCTGTCGAAGCCGAGTATGTCAAGCTCCCGGTAATAGACGGGGCGCGGCTCCTTGCTGAATTTCGACTGCTCCGTTGTCAGCAGCAGTCCGCCGGTATCCTCGTCCCATATATACTGATACATCAGTGTATCCTCTCTTCGTTTTTATTGGTGACCTATTGTTTCTGAAGCGCCTTAACGCCCACCCTGCGCAGGACGTTTTCTATCCCCTTGTAGCTTCGCTTCGCCTGGTAGCCGTTCTCCACGAGGTAGTCAAGCGCGGTTTTCTGCGTGAATTCCCCGCCCGCCTTTGACAGTACGTCCGTGATAAGCGCGTCGTAATCGGTTATCTTCGACTCAGCGCACACCATCGCGCCGCAGGTCTCCTTTTTCGCAAAGCAGTTGTGGACAAGCCGGAACTTCCTGCTGAAGCTGTTCAGATAGCTTTCCAGCAGGAACCTGTTCCACGGATATCCGATACCCGGGAACGACAGGAACAGGTCTATCCCACCCAGCGGGATATATTCCCCCGGACAAACGCCGTCAAGATACCCGTCGATGGCCTCGACGTCCGGTGAAAGCGCGTCCCTGCGAATAAACTCATTCTCGCTGAGCCTTACCATTTCGCTCATCACCGCGTCCCAGTAAATTATGGTTTCCATTTCGTCCGCGAATGCTTTAAGCTCGTCATATGTCAGCCGCTGATGTTCGGCGGCGAATCGTCTGAATATCTCGGCGCGATTTATCTCGCAGCCTGCCCGGGTTATTACCGGACCATTGAACGCGAACTGTTCACTTAGCAGATATCCGAGGCAGTCGCGGACGCCACAGCGCGGAAGCTCCGCAGAATTAATAGCAAGACTCGGACATTTCTCGTTTACGATATTCATAAGCTCCACATCGGTGATGTACTCGGAAAAATCGATCTGACTGCCGATCGCCGAAATAAGGATATTCTTTTCGTCCGCGCTTATCGGGAAATTCGGCGCATAGTAATACGTTCCCGCTGCAACGCTGATGAACGACTTTTCCAGCGCCAGAAGGTACTTCAGTTTTTCAAGCGGTATGTACCACGCGATACTGTGTATTTCGTCAACTGACATCGGCGAATGGGATTCACGCAGGATCCTCCGGATATCATCGGTAGGGTCTGCCTGCCTTCCTCTCATGACAAGGTGAGAATGTCTCTGGCACAGCCTGCCGCCGGAATTGTCGAGAATCAGAAAGTTAAGGGCTTCCTCCGTATAAATGTGGAGCTCTCCGGCAAGCTGACCACGGTACCGCTCAAAGACTGCGGACGGGTAAACGGCGGACGCTCCGCTGTCAAACGCTGAGTTTACCGCGGACATTATATCATTGACAAGGGCGTCCTGTCCGCCGTTTTTCGGGAATATGCGTCCGTCGCGCTGAGTTCCTGCTTCGCAAAGAAGCGCTTCCAGCTGCTCGTCGGTCTGTTCCGGCTCATGACCGTATTCCGTGGAATAATAGTTTCTGAAACGTCCGCGAAAAATCGCGCGGCCGACCTGATAGCCGTCCTCGCTGAAATACTTTTCAAGGATACCGGCATAGCGCACCGCTTCGTCCGGCAGGTCGTTTACTTCAGTTTTATGCTCCTCAGGCGTATTTATCTTCTCTTCCGTAATGTCAGAATTTTTGCCCCGGAACTGGTTTGATCCTGAATTAGCAGCAGAAGATACCTTACCCGACAGCTTTTCAAGTAACTGCGCTTTACTGCCTTTTGATTCGGGCATAATAACGACCTCCACTAATTTTGAATTTAATACAAATTTCACGCGCAAAACTTGCACGATATGTAAATATTATAACACAATGTTACATAATATTCAAGAGGTTTATGCAATAATTTACACAGAACGAAAGTTTGGAGGCAAAAGATGTACGATTTCGGGATACTTCTTCATGATCTTCGGAAGAAAAAAAGAATGACGCAGAAGCAGCTTGCGGACAAGCTGGGCGTTACGGTGGCAACTGTGAGCAGGTACGAGAGCAACACGGCAACGCCGCCGCTGGACACGCTGCGCTCCATTTCTTCAATAATGAACGTATCGCTGGACGAGCTCCTGGGAACCGAGCAGCGATTTACCGTATCCGTTTTCGGTCTGAACGACCAGCAGACAGAGATAATCCGCAATCTGATATCGTCATTCCGCGCCCTCAACAGCAAGTCAATTCCGGAGATATCCGCAGAAAACTACACTCTGCTAGGTCAGATCACCGCTGAGCTTACAAAATAAAAAGCCGAGGAGTGTAATTCCTCGGTTTTCTCGTTTTTCCTGTTGCCCGGCAAAGGCATTTCCTGCCCACAATTCTGCCCACATTTTCGGACTTTTTCGCTCGATTTTCATTTTTGCTCTATTTTTTGATTGGCTCTGTTATGCAGTTTATAAGGTTTCGGATTTTTCGATGGGGGATAGTGATAGTTCAGATGACCCAATTAATATCCTTAGCCCCCGCCGCAGCCGCAAAACCTCCATCACCGTCGGCCTTAAACGTATACGC
>CAKSEY010000012.1 GCA_934448295.1 uncultured Oscillospiraceae bacterium | reverse complement strand
AGTGTTTTCTGTTTCATATCCTTATTATATCACTTTTTTCTTCTTTTTCATAGGGGTTTTTAGAGGTTACCTTATATTATAGCACATTCTGATAAAATTTGTGTTAATTTCCGCTTAACAGAAAATTTATACTCCCTGTGATATAATCATATCATCAAAGAACGGAGGATAAAATCATGACAAGAAAAAAAGCGCTTGTACAGTCGCTTCTGCTGCTTGCCGGAATATTGATGATATGTTTCGGGATATGGCGCGGAGAGGCGGAAACTGTTCTGTCAAAGGCGATACGGCTGTGTATGGAGTGTGTAGGAATTGGATAAGAAGAAAAAAACTAAAAAGATATGTTTCCTTGCCCGTTTCCGTTGGCTGATACAAGCGGCAGCCGCAATACTGACAAATATCCACCTGCCGAATTTCTTTAAGGGAACGTTATATCAGGGAAAAGGGAAATACGCCTGCGTCCCGGGACTTAACTGCTATTCCTGCCCCGGAGCCGCCGGAGCCTGTCCCATCGGCGCGTTTCAGGCGGTCATAGGCTCATCGAAATTCAAATTTTCCTATTACATCACAGGTTCGCTCATTCTTATGGGAGTACTTCTGGGACGATTCATCTGCGGCTTTCTGTGCCCTTTCGGCTGGCTTCAGGAGCTTCTGCATAAGATCCCGGTGCCGAAGCTGTCCACCAGAAAGCTGAAGCCGCTGAGGTATTTGAAATATGTAATACTGGCGGTTTTTGTTATAATGCTTCCGCTGATAGTTGTAAACGAGCTTGGAATGGGCGACCCGTTCTTTTGCAAGTATATATGCCCGCAGGGAGTTGTGGAGGGCGCTATCCCGCTGGCGACAGCAAACGAGGGCATACGCAGCGCCCTCGGAGCGCTCTTCTCCTGGAAAACCGGCGTTCTGCTGGCGGTTGTCACGGCAAGTATGTTTATTTACCGGCCGTTCTGCAAATGGATCTGTCCGCTGGGAGCAGTTTATGCGCTGCTGAACCATGTTTCGCTTTTCCAGATGAAAGTTGACAAGAGCAAGTGCGTTTCCTGCGGCGCCTGCGCAAAAGCCTGCAAGATGGACGTTGACATCACAAAAAGCCCCAACCATTCCGAGTGTATCCGCTGCGGAATGTGCATGAAATCCTGCCCGACCGGAGCAATATGCTACAAATACGGGTTTGGAAATAAATCCGGCGATAAAGCCTGCAATTCAGATGAAACAAAGGAGATAACCAAATGAACAGAAAAAAGATAACAGCAATCGCAGCCTGCCTTATTATGGCGCTTTCGCTCACTGCCTGCGGCAGCCAGAATTCGCAGCCGGGGCAGGAGGGTCAGTCCTCACAGCCGGCGCAGAATACCCAGACTGCGGACAGTGACTCTGTAACGGAACAGGATCTGCTTGACGAAGAAAATAAGATACTTTCCGAAAACCAGGAGCTGTGGGAAAAGGTGTTTGGCGCTATGGACAAAAACGTCACGGACAGCGACCTGAGCAAGAACTACGGCGAGTTCCTGCTTGACGCCATTGAAAAGGCAAAGGATCAGTTCACTGACGAGGAATACGAAACTCTGCGCGCAGGAGCGGAAAAAATACGCGATATTGAAAATCAGATAGCGCAGCTTCCGCAGGGCGATACAGCGTCTGATACAGCTTCGGCGAACTCTTTCCCGCAGTTTGACGGATACGATCTTGACGGAAACAAGGTCGACAGCAGCCTGTTTTCTGGAAATGAATTTACGGTCGTGAACTTCTGGTTCAGCGGCTGCAAGCCCTGCGTTGCGGAACTTGGCGAGCTTGACAAGCTGAACAAGAGAATAAGCGAACAGGGCGGCGAGGTTATCGGAATAAACGTTGAAACCCTGGACGGCAACGAACAGAACATTGAAACCGCTAAGCAGATACTTGAAACAAAGGGCGCTTCATACCGCAATATCTATTTTGATTCCGCAAGCGACGCAGGCAAGTTCTCACTCGGAATAATGGCGTTCCCGACCACATATGTGATCGATAAAAACGGAAATATAGTCGGCGAGCCGCTTCTCGGCGGCATAGACAGCGAGGAAAACCTCAACACTCTTCTTGATACCATAAGTAAAGCAAATTCGGAAAACTGACATGATAATGCAGTCGTGAAATACGATGTTATTAATGCGTGAAATAATCAACCCCGATAAGTAACGCTTGCCAAGCGCCGTCTAATATTCCGTGCACACAGAAAAGAGAGCTGACTTACAATGTCCGCTCTCTTTTGTATTATGCCCGCTTTGTGAATCTTATTGTGCAATCAAAGATGTGTTTTCCGTATGTGCTGAAAGCAGCCAATCCGGGCGCTGTGAGCACACCTCTGATAAAGGTCTGTCTGAACCAGATCCGTCTTACACACGCTCAAGGATCATCGTGCCGAATGCGATGGTCAGACATCCGTTCTCATCCACCGGTATTTCGGCGAACGGGTCTACAGTCTCTCCCAGAACTTCACCCTCGACCTTGGTGTCATAGAAGAACTTTCCGTTCTCCTCTTTCCACGTGGTCTGTTCAATTGGCGCAAAGCCGTCCTCGTCGATCACGGCGCCCTGCGACTTTGCCAATTCGAGCTTATCCTCAGGAACGCGCATAAGCGTGTTCATCAAGCCGTCTTCGGTAAATTCGATCCTGTTCGTGAGCATCATGATGATCTCGTCAGCGCAATCTCCCTCAGGCAGATTGTCCGGCGTGTAGGACACCGTACCGTCGTCAGCTGGGAACAGTAATTCCCTGACTTTCCATTTCCCGATAATGTTCATTGTGACGCCTCCTTTGTCAATTAGTATATAGCTCATTGATCCATCAAACGAGTTATGCCCATGGATCCTCGGATTTCGGCGTGCGGACGCCTGTCAGCAGATACTGTTCCCACAGGAACCATTTACCGTCAGAACCGCGCTGACGCAGCTTTATCGGCCGTGGGGAATCCGCCCCGCCGCAGGGAATAAAGAGCTTCATGTAGCCAGGCTCCTGACCGGAAACATGATTCGACTCTATAACGATCGAATATGGCTGTGCAGGAGTATAGTTGTTCTCAGGCGTCGAGCCAGTGAAGTAAGTGAATGGCAGATACGTCTTTCCATCGCGGAACCGGTCATTCAGGAAAGATATCTCCTGTCCGTTCAGGGGGCGCGGCCCACGCAGGAAATTCAGCATCTCAGTGCCGATATTCTTATCCGCCGCATAAGCGCAAAGTGCGAGGACAGTCAGGGCGGCCGTCTTGAACGGCGAATCCATGCAAGCCTCCGGAAGCGCCTGCATCTCCGCCAGGCTTTCGGGAAGCGCGGTGAAGGTGAAAGTCTCGCGTTTTGAGCTTGCTGCCGCAGCTGCCGAATTTACGGCTGTGTTGATCGCCTGATTTGCCGTGCTTTTCAGTTTGTCGAAGATTCCCATTTTTAAACTCCTTTCAGAATGAATTATGACTTCAGCCTACTCCTTCGCAGACATAAAGTGTGTAGCTTATCCCGTTTCCCGGATATTTATACGGTTTAGTGCAGCCTTTATCCATGTACACCGTGCCCCACCGGCAGTACTCAGCCGCATCAAACTCCCAGTCGGAGGGAACCCTGAAAGATTGTCTTACCGTTATGCCATCAGAGTAGAGCAGGTTGAGCGTCACGGTGCGAAGCGGCTTTTTCCACGCTGCGATCGTATCCGGCTCGGTAACTTTCTTTCCATAGTCAAACTTTACCGTGTAGTATGACACGTCATTTTCATCGAACGACTCGACCTTCTTCAGTGCGAGAGTTCCGCGGTCAACAGTATATACGGTGCTTGAAGTACCATAATCTATGAAGAATATTTCTTCGTCCCGGGTGCAGGTGAGGCGGATAAAGTCCGCTCCATCGCCCGGAAGCATCATGTTGGCAACGTAATCGTCCAGCCATTCGGGCGAAGTGTCGGCAGGCATTACGCTGACCCTGCCGTTGTCTTTGGTGTAAAAGCTGTACTCATTATAGTCTCCAACTGACCCTCCATCAATCCAGAAAGCATATCCGTTGTCAGTTTTGACAAAATGGGAGATCGCCCCGAATCCGTTTGAATAATCCTCGGTAATGGTGAGAGTCCCGTATATCGGGAGCAGATTTGAAAGAAGATTTGCGTCATGAAGAAGTTCCGGCGTAAAATCAAGGTCGTAAAACTCGCTGCGGCTGAACTTGGAGAGTGCATAGCCGTCGTTTTCCTTATTGAACCCGATGCTGAATACGATTTCCTCGACTGCGTTGAAGCGCAGATGCTCGCGTATCGTGACTACGAATGTGCTGTCTCCGGTTTTCTCGCAGTTCACCTCAGAGGAAACTCCGAGATACGAATGAAAATATTCGTTGATTTCGGGGAATTCCCAGCAGGTTTTGCCGTCTTTGACCACGCGTTTTGTGCTGACTGTATTCGGAGGAGCAGCGGCAGCCTCACCGCTCAGTATGACATTTTGTATTTTCTTCAGCTGGTCCCCGGACAGCACGGCGTCGTCTGATAATTCAAGATTCGCCTTGTATGCCGCATACCAGCCCGCCGTGTTCCATGCGAACTCCGGCGTGTCCGTGTCAATGCTGCCGTTCCATGCCAGCGTGCGGTAGGAAAGGGCGGCGGATATTGCGAGAGCTTCCAGGTCGTCAAATTCAGCGTTTTCGATTCTGTATCCGGCAATGCAGGAAATAAAGATGGATATCGCTGAGATGAGAGAAGTAATTCTGTTCATAATCTTTACCATAGCTTTCGATGAGCGAAAGCTTTCCTTTCTCCCCGTTTCGGGGCGGTTTTCAGAGAGGATTCGTTTTGTCGGAAAAGTGCGAAAGTTATGGGATACGCGGAGAAACGTTCAGGCAGCTGCTGTCTGAAATACAGCCGACCTGTTCAAACGAGCGTTCACGCGCCTGTTTGTGTTATACTGTGCTTGATTCAAAGAATTTCATGGGGCTTTTCTGCATAATTAGCTTCGATCAGCGCTAATGTATCTTTTCTGCTGCAAGTGCATGGAAAGCGCTGATGAGTTCTTCTCCCGCTTCTATCGGTGCGGATGTTGATGTACCGTCCGTAAAGTCAAACGAGAGTCTGTATGTGGTTTCATCAAGAGCGATCAAGCCGTCGTCGTCCGGCTCCTCATACTGTCTGACCATTGTTACGAGCTGCCGGTTTTTTATGATCCGGAGTATTTCCTCCGCGTCGTTTTCATTTATCTTTTGTCTTTCAACTTCTGTATGTGCGCCGCTGCCGTCGATCACCGCGTCGAACGAAAAATACCAGGTGTTTTCATCCTTTTCAAGAGTATATGAGTATGAAGAGGAATAATCCATACTGCTGCAGCTCACAAAGACAGACGTTATTTCAACGTTTTCTGCCGTCTCATAGTGCTTTTCTGCAAGAGAATAGAGATATCTGAGCGCCTTGTCGCAGAAAGCGGTTTCCTTTTCTATGCTGTTTCCATCGGAAAAAGTCATTACGGAGCTGTTTGTCGGTGCGTCGGCTGCATGGAGAATACTCAGCGGGCGGTATTTGCTGAGCCGGCTGATCTCGTCTTCCTCTCTGATGATCTCAAGAAATCCCTCCGCGTCTTCGGCAGGAATAGGGAATGAATCGAAAGATGTATACCGGCCTTCCTCACTCTGCACATAGCAGCTAGCGGAAAAAAGCCAGCTTTCGTCCTGCTTTTGCAGGGAGAATGCATACACCGGATCGCACTCCGTGCCGTAATACGAGGTACTGGTACCGACAATGTCACCGGCATTGTATTTTTTATTTCCGCTGCATCCGAAAAGGAGCGATAGAATCGTCATAATTATTGTTACCCTGCATTTATAGTTCTTTTTCATGCTTGGTCACCTCTGAAATTCTCATGTTAGCAAATGGCGGTCAGGTGGAACGGATTTATCTTCCAAAGTAATAGTGCGCGGTTTCTGAGCGTCTGCTGAATCAATACGCCGCCCAGTGCTATTACGCCTATAAATAGACGATGCTTATTGTAAACACGCACTGCAAATCTTGCGGCGATATATTTAAGGCTTGAAAATTACAGAAAGAAATTGATTTGTATAAAGTATAACATAAATTACAAAAAAATCAAGAGGTAAAACCAAAACAGACTGATATGCGTCAAGTTTTTTATACAACATCGTTTATTAAGTGCCCAGGAAAGGAGATACTGTACAACCAATCCGCCATATAATCAAGCGAGGTGATGAATATGGGCATGATATTATCATACACCGCTTCGTGCGGCGCTGCCGTGAATTTCAGCGACGATGGATATATTAACTCCTGCGAGCAGGAGCTTGCCTTTCGCCGTGAGAATATGAGGAGCACTGCCGAGCAGATAGCGCAGGAATTGCAGCTCCGACAACTCCGTGGAGATCTGCGGAACGGTCGTGAAATGCCTGTGTGCTAGCAATGTACGCTGTTTACCTGCGAAAATCCCGGGCAGACCTTGACGCAGAAGCCATGGGACAGGGCGAAACACTGGCAAGGCACCGGGCGGCGCTTCTCGACTATGCGGCTCGTCACGGACTGGAAATAGGCGCTGTTTACGAAGAGATCATATCCGGCGAAAGCATTGACGCACGTCCGAAAATGAAACAGCTTCTGCGGGAGGTGGAACAAGGGCGCTGGGCGGGAGTACTATGCATGGATATAGACCGCCTGGCAAGAGGAAACAGCGCGGATCAGGCAAGGGTATCGAATACGTTCCGTATCTCCGGGACGCTGATAATCACGCCGTCAAAGGTGTACGACCAGAGCCGTGAAAGCGATGAGGAATACGTTGATTTCGAGCTGTTCATGGCTCGCCGTGAATACAAGGCGATTTCCCGGCGAATCATGCGAGGGCGTATCGCTTCCGTAAATGAGGGGCATTTTATCGGAAGCACGCCGCCATACGGTTACGATAAAGTCAAAGTCGAAAAGGGACGTGGATTTACTCTGTCGCCGAATTCCGAGAGCGATACGGTGAAACAGATATACTCCATGTGCGTCAGCGGAATGGGCTGCAACGCCATCGCAAGACGGCTCGACATGATGGGAATTGAGCCGCGAAAGGGCAGTTCGTGGAGCAGCGCTTCGATCAAGGATATCCTGAGAAATCCGGTTTACTGCGGCAAGATACGCTGGCAGTACCGGAAGGAAGAGAAGAGCCTGACAGACGGTATCGTCACGACCCATCGGCGGGAAAATCCCGACTGCATAATCGCGCAGGGTCTGCACCCGGCGCTGATAAGCGAGGAGGAATTCGACCGGGCGCAGCAATTTCTGAACAGCCGGCGGATACCGCACAAAAAGGAAAACACAGAGCTGCGAAATCCATTGTCCGGGCTGGTGTACTGCGGTATGTGCGGCAGCATGATGACAAGGCTCGGGACGGGCAGCAGGAATCACAGCGACACGCTCCGCTGCCCGAATCGGAATTGCGGCAACGTATCCGCAAAGCTGGAGCTTGTTGAAAGCGCTCTCGTTGAGGGCGTGGCACGATGGCTCAGCGACTGCTGCGTGAATGTCAGCCGGAAGCCTGCCGCAGATACTGCGAAAGCGGAGCGTACGGCAGCCGATAAGGTACGTTCTGAACTTGCTAAACTGGACAGCCAGCGTGAGAAAATATATTCGTTCCTGGAACAGGGGGTGTATTCTGCCGGAGAATTCCGGGAGCGCATGGAAGCGCTCGAAAAGCGAAGAACGCAGCTTTCGGAGAATCTGCGGCAGGCTGAGCAGGCAGTCAGCGAGGCTGAGGGCAATCGGCAGCTTTATGCGCAGATAATCCCCGGTGTGGAGCGTGTGATGGATATTTACGCGCAGTCCACACCGGAGGAGAAAAATCGTCTGCTAAAGACGATAATCAGCCGGGCTGAATACATAAAAACGGAACGCAATACCAGGGGAAACGCTGACCGCTGCAATTTCACGATTAACGTGACGCCGATCTTTCCGGAAATAAAAACAGGAGCAGAATAACTATAATGACGCCGGACGTATACATACGGCCCACCGCTGGCGGTTTCTCCTATAAACGAGGTACGGCGGGTGCTGGATTACGCGGTGACTGAGATCCCGCCGGAAAAGATATTGATGGGAATGCCGAATTACGGCTACGACTGGACTCTGCCGTTCATGCGGGGCACCGCGGCGAGAAGCGTCGGGCTGAACGAGGCTGTTCAGCTTGCGATAAATTACGGCGCCGAGATACAGTACGACGAGCAGGCGCAGGCTCCGTTCTTTTATTACACCGAGGGCGGAATGCAGCACATCGTCTGGTTTGACGACCCACGCAGCATTGCGGAGAAATACTCGCTGGTCAGGGAGTACGGCCTTGCCGGGGTGAGCTGGTGGACGGTCAACCGCTGCTATGTTCCGGGCTGGCTGGTTCAGCAGGATATGTATGACGCAGAAAAGCTCTGAGCAACATTAAATCCTGCTGTCAGGAAAGCGGACTGCCGGGGGCGGGCGCGCCTTTATCGGCAGTCTGGCTTTCTGCTTTTTCGGCGGTCTTGCGGCTCCGGATTTTCCGGGGTTGTTTTTTTGTGGAGAAAGGCGGGCGGTCTCCGTTTCCGGCTGATGATCGAGCGCTGTCTGTTGACATTAATTGCAATTACTTCCTTAAAAAATATGTAAAATAAACGGCGGATCAGTGAAAAAAAGTCAATTTTTCGTTAAAATAGCACAAAATCTGACCGCGATATTCTAACCTTATTGTAAGTAACGCGCTTGATTTGTTATATAGTTTGTGATATAATGTTATCAAGGCAGTTTTGGGCGAAAAAACCAAAATATAGGGATATTTCGGCAGCGCCTTATGGTAATTGCTACAAACTTTTAGTTGGTCAAAATGCAGAGGTTTGCCGTGATTACCGGAAAAGCAAAACTTCATGGAGGTTAATGTATGAAATCTATTGGGAAAAAAATATTGTTGTGCTGCATACTCATGGTGGCCATTTCAATGCTGGTACTCGGTTCCTTTGCCTGCGTGATGACCCTGACCAGCACGGTCAGCATCGTAGGCGACAACATGACTGCTGCGGCTTCATTAGCGGCGGACCGCACCTATTGGGAGATAGAGGCATATACAAATATCGTTGAGGAGCTGGGCGCTTCGCCGCTGTTTTCCGATTCGAGCGTATCCACGCAGAAAATCAATGATATGCTGGCTGAATCCATGCAGCAGAATAATCTTCAGAATGCCACCGTAATAAACACCAGCGGCGACTCGCTTGACGGAAACAATTACGCCGACAGGGAGTATTTCCAGGATGCCATGCAGGGAAAAACCTCCATCACCGAGCCTACCGTGTCACGCCTGACCGGTGAGTTAATGCTTATCATCGCAGGCCCTATCTGGCAGGACGGAAAGGTCGGCGGCACTGTCAGCGGCTGCGTTATCATAGTACCTAACCCTGAATTCCTGAACGACATGGTAAGAAGCATACATATAAGCGACAACTGCGCCGCCTACATCATTGACAAGGACGGCAACACCATTGCCGACGTAGACAGCGAGCTTGTCAAGAACGGCGAGAACATCGAGGAGCTTGCGGCGTCCGGCACAGGCTCAACGAGCCTTGCAGCGATCCACCAGAAGATGAGAAACGGTGAAAACGGCTTCGAGGGTTACACCATCAACGGACAGAGCAAGTACATTGCCTATGCGCCCATTCCCAGCTCTGACGGCTGGTCGCTGGCGGTATATGCTCCTAAGAGCGACTTCCTTTCCGGCACCTACACCGCTATCTTATTAACGATAGTTCTGCTTGTTGTTGCCTGCATTATTTCAACGTTTATCTCCATCAGGCTCGGCAGAGGTATCGGCAACTCGCTGCGCGCGTGCGCTGAGCGTATTGAAAAGCTTGCAGAAGGAGATCTCACCAGCCCTGTACCCGACATAAAGACCAAGGACGAGACCGGCAGACTCTGCGACGCTACCAAGATCGTTGTCAACGATATCAACAACATCATCGGGGATATCGGACGTATCCTGGAGGCAATGTCCGGCGGCAACCTCAACGTACATACAACGCAGGCTCAGCAGTATTATTCCGGCGACTTCAGAAAGCTGCTCACGTTCTTGCGCGATATCAACCACAGGCTCAGCGCTACTATGGCGGACATCAGCACCTCCGCAGACCAGGTAGCTGCTGGCTCCGACCAGGTTTCTGCCGGAGCGCAGGCGCTTTCACAGGGCGCTACCGAGCAGGCTTCCTCCGTTGAGGAGCTTGCGGCTACCATCAGCGTGGTTTCCGATATGATACATCAGAACTCCGCAGACGCAGAAAAGGCGAGCGGCTCCACCGAAGAAGCGGCGGAAAAGATACGCGGCGCCTCCGACAAGATGGAGAGCCTTATCTCCGCTATGAACGACATCAGCACTTCCTCCGACGAAACGAAGAAGATCATCAAGACCATCGAGGATATCGCGTTCCAGACCAATATCCTGGCGCTCAACGCAGCTATCGAGGCTGCGCGCGCAGGCGAGGCTGGAAAGGGCTTCGCGGTAGTTGCAGACGAGGTGCGCAACCTTGCCGCTAAATCCGCCGAGGCCGCTCAGAACACCACCACAATGATCGAGGGCACAGTCGCCGCCATTGAGAACGGCAACGGTCTTGTAAGCGAGGTGGCTGAGATGATGAACTCCGTGGTTTCCTCCGCCGAGGAAGCTACCGAGCTGAACCGCAAGATCTCCGACTCCACCAAGGAGGCTGCGGATTCCATCAAGCAGATCTCCGTTGGAATCGACCAGATCTCCAACGTTGTCCAGACGAACTCCGCGACCGCAGAGGAATCCGCGGCTGCTTCCGAGGAGCTTTCCGCTCAGGCAGCTACGCTGAAAACTCTCGTTGGCGGATTCACGCTGAGAGACAAGGACGCAGCCAGGATAGAGCTGTGATGTCCTGAATTCACAAAATAATACAGCGCCGCACAGAATGGCGATCCCTGTGCGGCGCTGTTTTAATTTGCCCTGAATTTTTGCTGCGTCCGGCGGAATGTGCTTTTTTGAACAGCATTGCAGGTTTTATGCTCAGAGTATCTTCCAGAGGGTAGGTGTCTGCATTTCCCGGAAAAGCTCAAGCTGAGCCTGGGCGCGGTCGCAGGCGGCATATACCTCGTCATCCCCGGACTGCGCGAAGGACGATATCTCGGCAATGCAGGAGGTTATCTCCGTCGCGTGCCCCAGGTCGTTGACGAGAATACTGTAATGCAGGATCTTGTCCCACGTTTCCGCAAGCTGTTTCGCGTATTCCGAAGCCTTTTCGGTATCTCCGTCCGCGTGCGCCTGCTCCACCTGGTCGATATAGCCGGAAAGCTCGTTGGTGTGGTCTATCGTGATATACACCGAGTAAAAGCACCCCGCCGCCATCACGGCAAGCAGGATTATGCTGACAATAAGGCGGTTCATTCAAAGCCCCCTCTGACGTTTGATTATCGTGTTCTGACCGTTGCGGTCGGCGGTCATCAGGAACACGTCCTTTATCCCGAGCTGCTGCTCACGGAGCTGCTGCCGCAGCCAGCCCATTCCAAGCCCCATGCTGTTGAGCTGCTCCTCGTCCTCGCGGCCGTCCCGGATTATCACGGCGGGCGGGTCGCTGGAGCTTCCGCCGCAGCCTACGTCGGTCTTTTCCGCGTTCTGGTAGTCCTTTTTCTTCAGGAAGTGTATCTTTCCGGTGGTCTCAACTATCGCGTAGTATATTTCGTTGATGTCGAAGATCTGCTCCTCGCGCATGGCTTCGACCAGGTCGTCCACGGTGTAGCGCAGGCGCTTCATCTCCTTCTGCATGATAACTCCCTCGGACATTATCACCCGCGGGCTGCCGATTATCAGCTTGCGGAATTTCGGAAATTTCAGCATTATCGCCGAAACTATCACGTCCAGCGATACCAGCGTCAGGATAGGCACCACTCCCATCAGCATAGGCACCGAGGAATCCTCCACGGGTATCGCGGCTATGTTGGAAATGAGTATCGTCACCACCAGCTCAGACGGCTGGAGCTCGCCAAGCTGCCGCTTTCCCATCAGCCTGAGGGAAAACGTGATTATAACATATAGAATACAGGCTCTTATCAGTACGACTGCCATTTCTGCTCCTCCTTGTCGTTTCTGTATGGTATTATGCCGTTTTTTTCCGGTATTATTCACGGCGCATATTTTGTCGCATATTGTTCTTTTGTGCTTGACAATGTAGGAAAATTGAGTTATAATTAAAGTATAATTTTAACTTAGGGAGAAGCATAAAACATGAATGCAAGATTTCACATTCCGGATTTCTGGACGCACGGCGATATCAACCTTTATCTTATAGACCTCATCACAAATCACCCGGAGTATTTTTACGACGGAGTTGAGATAGCTTCCTGCTACGGCTGCTTTTCTCCCGCTTTGTGGAACGGCGGAAGAGTTGTCGGCGGAGAGACCTGCAACGGCGACCGCGTAAAGGCGACTATCGAGGAATTTAACAGCAGGGGCGTTCCGATAAGATATACATTCACCAACCCGACCCTTACGGAAGCCGACCTCAAAGACTCTTTCTGCAACCGTATCTGCCGTTATGCGGAGAACGGGCTGAACGAGATAATAGTCAACGCGCCTTTCCTTGAAGCCTATGTCCGCGAGAATTACCCCAAGTTCCCGCTGGTTTCCTCCACCGTCAAGCAGATAGAGGACTACGACCAGCTTATGAAGGAGTTCGAAAAGGATTACAAGCTTGTCGTCCTGGACTACAACTGGAACAACGATTTCGAGAAGCTGGACAGGATCCCGCGTGAGCTGAGAGCGCGCTGCGAGATACTCATAAACCCGTACTGTGTGCCGCACTGCAAGCGCAGAAAGGAGCATTACCAGGTGCTCGGCAGATGCCAGCGCAGGTGCAATGACATGAAAAATATCATGCCCCGTCCAGGAGTAAAGGTTCCGAATCCGATGGAGGAGGCGATAAAGTTCAACTGCCCGAATACCGGCTTCAATCTTTATCAGGTAATGCATTACAGCACCTTCATCTCCAGGGAGGATATCTACGGCAGATACCTGGAAATGGGCTTCAATAACTTCAAGATAGAGGGCCGCGTGCTCTCCGCCCCCAACGTTATCGAGAGCTATATGTACTACATGGTAAAGCCGGAATTCCGCGACAAGATTCGTCTTGATATGCTTACATACAGACCTGCAAAGCCCCTTGCCTCCATCAGGCCAAAGCGTCATTTCATTGACTATGATGGCAAGGAAATCCAGCAAAACGGCTGATAAACCGCTTTATTTATAGTTTTCATCCGAAAAACATCTTCTTTTCCTTGTAAATTTATAGAAAATGACTATTGATTAAAAGGTTAGGATATGGTATACTACTAAATGAATAAAACGGTGGTTTTCCGCTGTTTTGGATTAAGACCGGTTCTACATACGGTCAGATGGTCACATTTTTTCAGAAATGCACCACAGGAGGAGTTTATTATGACAAATGTTGAATTTGCTGAGAAGATCAACGGCTTTCTCAAGGGCAGCAAGGCAAAGGCTAAGAAGTACGAGGATCTCGTTGCTGTAAACTTTACCTTCATTGATGACATGGACGATATCTACGTTGCAGTTAAGGACGGCGTTCTTGATGTCGCTCCGTATCACTACGACGACCTCCAGGCTAACGTAAACGGCTCCGCTGAGAATATCGAGAAGCTGTTCTCCGGCGAGATCGCTTTCGATAAGGCGCTTGCCGAGGGTCTTGTCAAGGTTGACGGAGATGTTGCGAAGTTCAAGGCGCTCGAGCCGCTGGTTCCCGCTAAGAAGGCAGAAAAGAAGGCTCCCGCAAAGGCTGAGTCCAAGCCCGCTGCAAAGGAGGATGCAAAGGCCCCCGCAAAGACCGAGGAAAAGTCCGCTGCTCCCAAGGCAGAGGTAAAGGCAGCCCCCGCTCCCGCAAAGGCAGAGACTAAGCCCGCAGCAGCTTCCGCAGAG
This sequence comes from uncultured Oscillospiraceae bacterium, assembly GCA_934448295.1. Taxonomy (GTDB): domain Bacteria; phylum Bacillota; class Clostridia; order Oscillospirales; family Ruminococcaceae; genus CAG-115. The sequence goes on along the minus strand of CAKSEY010000012.1, from coordinate 90,487 downwards.
AAGAAGCCCGCTCCCGCTAAGCCCGCCAAGAAGCATGGCAAGAAGTAAGACACAAAGCAGGATCATCAGACGTCCGTGTATTTCTTGGCGGACGTCTGTTTGTATTTTCAGCCGCATATTTTGACGTGATTTGCCGGTATCTGACGAATGTCGGAGAGCGCGGCGCATGCGGCATTAACATGAACTATTTCTATCCGAAGGATTTGATATATATGAAGAAAACAATAGCAAGCGCGGCGCTGGCTGCCTGCGTTCTGCTGAGCGGCTGTGCTTCAACGGACATTAGACCGGAGGAAGTCAGCAACGCCTCCGACCTTATCGAGCAGCTTGTGACGAATCCCAATGTGTCAACGGCTTCTGCGGCAGAATCCGCACAGGAGTTTCCGGAGGAGGCGGTCAATGATTCGTCAGTTCCGCAGGCGCCTGTGGCTCCAACGGCGGAGGTCACGACCACGCCGGACGCGGACAGCGATTTCGATGTGTTCTACGACGAGGTGCACCAGCAGTTTGAGCTGAGCGACGAGGAGCTGAGCTTCCTTGATTACTCACTGATAGTCGGGGACAGCATTTGCAGCGGCTTCGCGGAGTACGGCATTGTGCCCCGGGAAAGGGTCGCGGCAAAGGGAAACCTTGGCGCGCGCAGCTTTTTTGACTATACGTTCCGTTTCCGGGGAAGGGATGAGCAGACCTACGACCAGGTAATGAAGGCGGCGAATCCGAGGTATGTTTTCCTTTCCATGGGCATGAACGACGTCAATATGGTGGACGAGAACAGGTTCTGCGAGGACTACCGCAGGATAATACAGGCGACCCTTGACGGCACGAGAGCCGATGTGTTCGTTGCTGCGATAACCCCGGTGTGCAGTAAATTCTGCGCGAACAGCGTTATAGACAGCTTCAACGAGACGCTGAAAAGCTTCATTGCGGAGGAGTTCCCGGAGAGAGTGCACTTCCTTGATTTCGGGCGCTACTTAAAGAACGACCAGAACAAGCTGCGGGAGTGCCTTCATTCCGGCGATGGAGTGCACCTGGGGCCGTACAGCTACTACATAGGTCTGTGGGAAATGCACCGCGCCCTTATGGAAGCGGGTCTGTGGGAGGACACTCAGCCGACAGGCACCTTTGACGCGGAGGATTTTCAGCCGACTGTGCCGGTGATCAATACTTCCGCCGCGACCTCCGCTGAGGAAAAGCCGGAGGAAGCTCCCGCCGAAACCACGAAGCCTGCCAAGACGGAGAAAACGACCGCGCCCGCAAAGACTACCGCCAAAACCACCAAGCCGGCAAAGACCACCGCCAAGTCCACAAAGCCAGAGAAAACCACGGCGGAGCCTGAAACCACATCGAAACCCGAAACCCAAAAACCGGAATCAACCACCGCAGAGCCGGAAAAAACCACCGCAGCCGTCACAGCGCCGGAGCCGACAGAGATCCCAGTAGAGGTTGAGCCGACCACGGAGCAGATACCCGTATCGGAGCCTGCGCAGCCCGCAGAGCAGTTCAGCGAGGAAGCGATCGCAGTGGAAGATACAAACGAATAAAAAAGGGGAGGCGCTTGACCTCCCTTTTTGCATAAGATAACCCCCTGGCTGTCCGGGGCGTCAGACCGTCGAAAAAGTCACTGAGCGTACTTCCTGCGGAAAAGCGTGGATAGTCAGCCGCGAACGGTCGAGACCAGTTTCACTTCCGCAGCGCTTTCGCCCGCAATATCCCGGTCGGACTCCACAACGATTTTATCGTAAGAGGTCACGCCGCTCAGCACCTCGATATAGCCGCCGCATTCCGCACCGCAGACGATTTCCGCGCGCTGTGCGAAGTCGCGCGTCTCGCCGTTTTTCTCGGCGGTGTAGAGGACGTACACTCCCCGCTCGAGCTGCTCCCTTGTCACCACCGGAGCCTGCCGTGATCCGGTCATGACATTGCCGTTTTCGTCCGTGAATTCAAACGGGAACTGAAATTCTGCCAGCCTGCCCGCCTTAACGTGCGGAAGCCCGGCTTCGTGAACGCTCCTTGCCGTGAACGTCAGCGCCAGCATAATTGCAAAGAACAAGGCGGTAATAATTATAAGGATTTTCGTTTTCATGAAAGATCACCAAAGGTCAGACCTTTTTCAAGGTTTTCGCTGAAAAACAGGTAGATCAGCAGCACCGGAACCATGAATATCACCGCCGCCGGGAACATCACGCTGCCCGTGTATTCCGCCGCATTTGAGATGAACACCGGAACTGTCTGGAGCGAGCTGTCTTTCAGGAACAGCATGGGCTGCTCCAGCATATTCCAGCAGTCCGCGAACACGAACAGCGCCACCGCGAATATGCACACCCGGAGCTGCGGCACCACTGAAACCAGCATTATCCTCACCGCCGAATTGGTTTCCAGCCGGGCGGCTTCAATTACGGAGCTGTCGATGTTCTTCATGTACTGGTTCATCACCACCACGCCGAACGGGCTGAATATCGCCGGCATGATTATCGCAAACGGCGTGTTTATCAGTCCCATGTCCCGCAGACCGATGTAGTTCGGCAGGATAGTCACCTGTAACGGCGTCATCATGAGAATGATATAGAACACGAACAGCGCGCCCTTTCCCCGGAATTTCGCCTGCGAAAATCCGAAGGCGCAGGGGATCATCACCACGAGCTGAACGAGCGTGATGACTGCGGCGTAGATCACGCTGTTCCAGAACTGCGGGTAGAACACGAAGCAGTCGAAAATCAGGTCGCCCCAGCCCTGGAGCGAAGCCGCTCCGTCCACGGAAAACGACAGCGCAACGGTCGCCGCGACAGGCAGCAGGAATACCGCCGCCAGCGCCGTAAAAAGCGCAGCATTCAGGCGTTTCACTGACGATACCTCCTCTGCACCGCAAGCCCGCCCATGACGATAAGGAACACCAGAACTGACGTCAGCACCGCTGCCGAGGCAAGGCTCTGGTAATCCAGCTTGAGGAAATTGTTGTTCATGTAGTATTGCAGGGTGTAGCTGTGATCCGGGGGATAGTTCGTGCCGAAAAACAGGTAGCTTTCCTTGAATATCTTGAAGCTGTTGACGATGGAAAGCAGCACCGTGAAGAAGATAGTCGGCATTATCATGGGGATAGTGATTTTCGTGTGGAGCGTGAATTTCCCCGCGCCGTCCAGCCGGGCGGCTTCGAATATACTGCCGTCAATGGAGGTGAAAGCGGCGGTCAGCAGCACTATGCATATCCCGATGTTCTTCCAGATGAACAGGAGGTACACCGGCAGGGGAGTAGACGTATCAGTGAATACGCTCTGCCAGATGAGCGCCGCGGAAGCCGTTGGAATTACCATCGGCAGAATAAATGCGAACCGCGTTTTCCGTACGGCGCGTATTCCGAACGAAAGCCCCAGCGAGATCGCCAGCGCCAGCAGTACCAGCGCCGGGACGCAGATAACTATTATCAGCATGGAGTTCCTCAGCGCAAGCAGGAAATACTCGTTCGCGAGAGTTTTCGCGTAGTTTTCGAACCACACGAAATTGCGCCGGAACTGGTTGTCGATAAGCGAATAATACAGCACCCGCAGGTAAGGCGCGACAAAGAACACCGCCGTCCCGGCAAGGCTCGGGAGCATACACAGCAGGCATTTCGCGTTCCATTTTTGGAGCAGTTTTTTCATATTCGTCACTCGTTAAGATAGGCGGAGAGCTTGCGGTCGGCTTCGCTGACAAGCTCGTCAGGCGCGATATTTCCCGCGCAGTATCTGATATAATCATCAAACACTATTTCGGAGGAAACGTTGAAGCACAGCTCTCCGTTTGCGTAAATTCCGTAGAGGTCGGACATAAAGCCGTCTGCGTATGTTGACTTATCCGCCAGCATGAGGGAATTCTCCTGCGCCGACAGATATTCCGCCAGGGAGCCGATGTAATCCAGCGCGGAATCAAGCTCGTCCGATGCGGGATTCACCGTGATAAACGCGCAGGTGACGGGAGTTTTTCCGCCCGGTTCCACAGACGGCGCCGAGACCGCCCGCATAAAATCGGAAGCGGCGTAGTTCTTCTGCCATCTGGATTCCCGGCTGAAACCGAACAGGAAATACTCCCTGCCGTTTGCGGCGCCGTAGTTCAGGTTGTTCTCGGCGGCGTTCGAAATAGGCAGATATTCCGGGAAAGCGGATATGTTCATGTTGTCCCTGGCGAACTCCGCAAAGCTCCTGAAAACCGGAGTGTCGAACCTGTCGTATTTCGTCATGTAGTCAAAAAGAAGCTGCTGTGTGAGCTGGTAGCAGTGCACCGAAAATCCGTCCCTGTAATCGCTGTTGTACGCGGTTTTGCACTGGCCGATGAAGCTGCTGTACGACATTCCGTCAGACAGCTCCACGCCCGCCGCAGAGCAGTTTTCCGGGTAGTAATAGACGACCCCGGCGTCCAGCACGACAGGCAGCATCCATATTTCACCGCTTTCGGTGTACGCGGCTTCCCTGACGTAGGGGAAGCACTTTTCAAGGTACTCCGCGACCCCCGGGACGTCGTTCAGCGGATAGAACGAACCCTTGTTTTTTATGTTCGCGGAATAGTCCTGCGCGGAATTTATCATGCAGATATCGTAATTCCTGTCCTGGGACATTACGGTCAGCGAGAATTCCTCGGCGGAGAGCTTTTTCGACTCTATCACATAGCCGCACCCGAACGGCTCGTCAAAGGAATATTCCGCAGAAATAAAGCGTATACGGCTGTTCTGCTTTATGTAGTCGGAGGCGTGGAAACGCTCCAGCCGGGAGCCGTTGAACTCACCGTAGCGGTTTAGGATAAACCCATAACCGCCGCAGTAACGCAGGTCGTTGCCGGAGAGCAGCAACACGTTTTCAAGAGCCTCCGCGACCCCGTCCTCTGGATTTTCGGAGCCGGAGCACAGCTTGAATATCTTCCTGTCGGAAAAGAACATGAGCTTGCCGCCGCACTTTTCCAGCGCGGACAGATTCCCGAGGTCGTTGTACTGCCTGCGGGAGCCGTCGAAGTCGGTAAAATAGTAGCCGTCCGCGTCTGCGGCGTAGACGGTCGCGCCGTTCTCATCGGCGCAGAACGCCTGCGGAAATTCAACGGGGCTTGCGGCGGCTTCTCCGTTTGCAAGGTTTACCCGGTACAGCATTTCGCCGTTGTAGCCGTATGTCCCGAACTGGTCGGAATATTCGCCCTGCACGCCGCTGCGGGAATCGTCCGAGCCGAGGATATACGCATTATCTCCGGCTATGCCGAAGCTCTTTATATTCCAGAATCCGGGCAGAACGCAAAGCCTTTCGGAATCCGCCGCTGAAATATCGAAATAGCATATTTCCGTTCCGTCGTCGGCGGTCTGGGTGTAGTATATCCTGCCGTCCGAGAACGCTATGCTGTCTGTTCTCGCCGGAAGCTCCGCTATTTCGGAGCGTTCGCCGGAAAGCGTGTATCCGCACAGGATATCGCTGTTTTCGCCCTCTGCCGTGTAGACCGTGCCATCCGGGGAAACGTCGAACGCCGCCGCGTTCTCCACGGGATAGGTATAAAACGCGGAGTCCGCCGGAAGCTCCTCAACGACTGTATTTTCGCCGGAACAGCCGGTCAGCAGTAACGCCGCGCTCAGGAAAATGGCTGTTCTTTTCGTTAGTTCGCTTCCCATGGTTCTCCTCCGATTTCGTAGTATCTCAGTCCGGTCTGGGTGTCGTTCGGTTCAACAATGTAAATTCCCTTGCGGTCGTCCGCCGCGTACAGGGTTTCTCCGTCCGTGTAGAGCCCGATGAACTCATGCATAGAGTCGTTGAAGCCGTGAAGCTCCAGCCCGCCGGGGAGCTGCTTTCCGTCACGGTAAACGCTGAAATTCAGCCCGCCGCAGACGTACGCGGTATCGCCGATTATCGCGTAATCGGTCATAAAGCTGGTTTTTCCGACCGTGAAGCTCTCCCCGGTGGAAAGGTCGATACCGCAGAGCGTGTTTTTGGAAACTATGTTTCCCGGCTCGTTCATGCGGTAGTTTTTGAAATTCGGGCAGTAATACAGGATATCCCCGACTATCGCGGAATAATCAAGGGTCTCGGCGCGTGACAGCACCGGAGCCGTTTCTCCGCTCCGCATATCGCGCAGGACTATCGCGCCGTCCACGGTTTCTGCCTGATAATCCCCGTAGTACAGTCCGAGCCAGTCGTCCAGTATCGGGAATTGCGGATCTTCGGTGATGTTTCCGCCGTCAAGGTCGGCGTGGTAATAGCGCTCGCTTGCGCCGAAGGTGTATTTTTCGCAGGAGTAATTCACTCCGGCAGACCAGTCCAGACCGTATTCAGATACCACCAGCCGGTATGCGTCCGTTTCGATGAGCAGCTTGTTTTCTCCGGTCGCAAGGTCGTAGCGGTAAATATCCCCGGTGTACGGAATTCTGAATTCGCCGCTGAATTTCGGGATACCGACGGGGCTTTCAGCGTTGCAGATATAATAAAGCGCGCCGTCCCAGAGGTTTATTGACTTTGCCGTGACCGGGAGAAGCTCGGTTATTTCGCCGTTTTCCAGCTTGCAGAGGGTTTCCCCGGCGGAGAGATTCGTGAAATAAAGCGCTCCGGTTTCCATGTCCGGGCAGACAAGCCCCGGCAGGGTATCGCTGGTGAGATTCTGCGGCAGGTTGCCGTAACGGACGTCCTTTGACTTAGCCACCGGGAGATATTCCACCGGGCTGGAAATATCCTGCTGCCGCTTTGCTTCGGCGTATTCCGTCCGGAATAACGCTTCTCCGTCCGCTTCGGGGGCTTCCCGGGAAACCTCTGCCGAAGCCGCGCTTTCCTCCCCGGAAACCGCCGCTGACGGTTCGCCGCCGTTACAGCCCGCCAACAGCAGAATCAAAGCCAGCGCGGACGAGCCGCAGATTTTTCTGATATTCATATGATCACTCCAGATAAATATAAACTACCTTCCAGTCGCCGTCATACTGCTTTAGACCCATTCTGAGCCAATATTGCGGCGCGCTTGCCGGATATATCGTATATCCGAACGCGAACACTCCGTATATGTCGCTGGTCAGGGTGCCGTAATTATCGTTCTGGTCGGCGATTATCGAGTATTTCAGGTTGTCGAAGGCTTCCGTATTCCCATCGTCAAGCGCGGGGATATGGCCGGGGTCGGCGAGGTATTCTGAGAGCTCCGCGCCGTCGTTCCTCATGAACGCGATAGCGGCGCTGTTTGCCGCCGTCCTGAACCGCTTTCCGTCCTCGGAGAGCAGGGAAAGCTCGGAGGCTCCGGGTATCGAAATGACGCTTGCCGAAAGGCCGGGCGCGATTTCCACAAGGTCGACTCCGCGTTCCTGTTTCGGGAAGCTTATCCCAAGGAAAAAGGCTCCCGCGACGGCTCCGGCGGCGAGAGCGGCTTCCGCCGAAGTTTTCAGAGCCCTGCGCCTGCGGAGCTTGCGGCTGCCGATTTTTATAACGTCCTGCGCCATTTCACGAGTAGTTTTCATTGTCGAAGCCCTCCCTTTCCAGAATATCCCTGAGATTCTGCCTTGCACGGTAGAGTATCGCGATACCCTGCCGCTGGGTCTTGCGGAGCACCGCCGCCGCCTGGGAAACGCTCATTTCCTCAAAATAGACGAGGTACACCATCTCGCGCTGATTTTTCCGGAGCTTTCCAATGGCGCTGTACAGCGTGCGGTAGCGCTCCTGCTTCATCAGGCGCTGTTCGGGGCAGTCGAGGGAGGCGGCGCACGCGGCTTCAATTATCGGCACGCTTTTGCGGAATGCGGCGCTGCGCAGGTAATTCAGCGCCTTGTTCCGGGCGATGGTGTAGAGCCAGGTGCGGAATTTTGCGCTTTCGGCGAACTGCGGGCGCCTGACATACAGCGTGATAAAGGTCTCCTCGGTCAGCTCCTCCGCGATCTCGTAGCTTCTGACATACTGCGTCAGGAAATTTATAAGGCTGTCCTTGTAGATTCCTATGACCTCTTCAAGCCCGCCGTCGTCCCCCGCAAGGAATCTGCCGTAAGCCTCCGCGCCGTCCATCTGACCGCCCCCTTTTTTGCGCTTTTTATATATTAAACACTTCTGAATCTGGAATGTAACGTTTTTTATTCTGATTTTTTTAGTATTTTGGGGTAATGAGCTGCAATTCTTCAACAAAAAACAGCCGCTTTCTTTTGTGAAATCGGCTGTATGATTTTTGAGGGCGCGGCTGGAGCGCCATATAAAGCTCTTTAAATCCCAGGCGAACAGCGCGCCGCCGGATCGTTTTCAGAGTATCCCGAAGTGCTCCAGCAGGATCTTCACGCCGATAAGAATAAGTATAACGCCGCCGGCGATCTCCGCGCGGGATTCAAATTTCGCGCCGAAAACTCCGCCGAACTTAACGCCCGCGCAGGAGATGGCAAAGGTGGTCGCGCCGATTATCAGCACGGCGCAGACCGTGTTGAGGAGCTGGCTCCCCGCAAAAAGCTCCGCCGGAACGCACGCGAACGTTATTCCGACGGCGAGCGCGTCAATGCTGGTCGCTATCGCCATCAGGAGCATGGTCTTGAAGTCCATGCGCGCGGAAGCGTTTTCCTCCCCGTCTGAGAGCGCCTCGCGTATCATGTTTCCGCCGATGAGCGCCAGAAGTCCGAACGCTATCCAGGAGGACACCGCCGCGATTATGTTCTCGAAAGCCGCGCCGAGCAGGTAGCCAATCATCGGCATCAGCGCCTGGAATCCCCCGAACCATGCGCCGCAGATAAGCGCGTGCTTCAGCTTCACCTCGCCCATGGCGAGCCCCTTACAGACCGACACCGCGAAAGCGTCCATAGAAAGTCCCACAGCCAGAAGAAGTAATTCAACAAGTCCCATATTTTTCCGTCCTTTTCTGCCGGAAAACAAAAAAGCAGGCGCGGTGCCTGCTCATAATTCGTATAGAACGAGAGAGAACACACACTTCTGCCGTTTCCGGCGGTGATTTGATGTGCGAGTCTCGTCAATCAAGATATGCCAGATTATTAAATCAGTATGTTGACATATCGCTGGAACCCAGCCGACTACTCCCTCAATGTTACCCTATGGTAACATATTTCGCGCCGTTTGTCAAGAGGTATTTCCGCAAAATATCAACTTTCGTCGAATTCTATAAAAAATCTCGGCTAACCCCTTGACAAAGTGGGGATTGTGTGGTAAAATAACAATGTACATAAAGCAATAAACCGTTGAGCAGGAGTAGTAATGTCTGCCGATGCGCTCCAGAGAGCCGTGCGTTGGTGCGAGCACGGTGCGTAAGCATTCACGAATGGGCCTGCGAGGGCGAACTGAACCGGATATTTCCGAAGTAGGGGAGACGTGGCTGCACGTTACAGCAGGAGCGTTTTGCCGCAAGGCAGTGCGCAGGCGAGAGCGTCCGTGAGGACGAATTTGGGTGGTATCGCAGGAGCAATCTTGTCCCATATGAGGGGCAGGATTTTTTTATTTTCCGGATATTTCACCATGGACAAGAAGGAGAAACACCATGAAGAAGACACACATTGCAAAGTTCCTTGGCGCCGCAATGGCGCTGACTATGGCGCTGACCGGCTGCGCTTCCGGCACTAACAGCAGCACCGCCAGCGGCTCCGATGGCGGAGATTCCTCTGCGGCTGAGGGCGCAAAGAAGATAGGCGTTATCCAGTACGCGGCGCACCCCTCCCTTGACAACTGCTACGAGGGCGTCCGCCAGGGTCTGGTGGAGGCATACGGCGAGGACGGCGTTGTTATCGACCTCCAGAACGGTCAGGGCGACGGCGCTACCTGCGATTCCATCGCGGCGAACTTCGTTTCCAAGGGCTACGACATGATCTACGCTATCGCGACTCCGGCGGCGCTTTCCGCTTACTCTGCGGCAAGCAAGTCCGATATCCCGGTAGTTTTCTGCGCGGTTTCCGACCCGGTAGCGGCAGGACTTACAGAGAGCCTTGACGCAGGCAACGAGAACTGCAACGGCACCTCCGATATCCTCGATTTCTCCGCGCAGGTAGACCTCATTCAGTCTATCCAGCCGGACGTAAAGAAGATAGGCGTGCTCTACACCACCACCGAGGCTAACTCCCTCTCCCAGCTCAAGTCCTTCAAGGACGTATGCGAGGGCAAGGGTATCGAGGTAGTCGAGCAGGGCGTTTCCGGCGCGGCTGATATCCCCCAGGCGGCTACAACTCTCGCTTCCCAGGTGGACTGCATAAACAACTTCACCGACAACAACGTTGTAAACAACCTCACCATCGTTCTTGAAAAGGCTGACGCCGCAGGTATCCCGGTTTACGGCTCCGAGGTAGAGCAGGTAAAGAACGGCTGCCTCGCTTCCATCAGCATAGACTATATCGCGCTCGGCGAAAAGACCGCTGAGATGGGCGTAGAGATACTGAACGGCACAGACCCCAAGACCATGGCAGTCGGCACTATCTCCGACGGCACACCCGTTATCAACTCCGAGGTTATGGAGAAGTTCGGCTTCACCGTTCCTGAGAAGTACGCTTCCGCTGAGATGGTAACGACCAACTCCGACGCCGAGGCGGCATAATTCTTGAAATAAAAGCAGATCTGGAAAGGGCAGATAATGACGCTGGTAATAAACATCCTAATTGATATTCTCAGCGAGGGGCTGATGTACGCGCTCCTTGCAATGGGAATGTACATCACTTACAGTATTCTGGACTTCCCGGATCTGTCGGTAGACGGAACGTTCCCGCTGGGCGCTGTGCTCAGCGGCGTTCTGATAATACAGGGCGTGGACCCCTGGCTCTGCCTTGTCATATCGTTCGCGGCAGGAATGGCGGCGGGCGTGCTGACGGGTATCATGCACGTCAAGCTCCGCATAACTCCCCTGCTGTGCGGTATCATCATGTACACCGCGATGCTCTCCGTGAACCTCGTTATCCTTAAAGCGGGCACGGACGGAAAGGCGGTCGCTTCGTTCTTCACAAAGAACACGATATTCAACTCCGGGCTGGCTTCCCTTATCCCGAAGAACATCGGCGAGGGCGGCTTCTACATCAGGACGGTGGTCATCTCGCTGGTTCTTGTGATAGTGTGCAAGCTCCTGCTCGACCTGTACCTCAAGACAAAGCACGGACTGCTCCTCCGGGCGACCGGTGCAAACGACAAGTACACCGTCATGCTCGGCAGGAACCCCGGCACTATGAAGATATTCGGGCTTGCCCTGGGCAACGGATTCGCGGCGCTGGCCGGCTCCGTCATCGCGCAGAATAAAGGCTCTGCCGACCAGCAGATGGGCATAGGAATGGTAGTTCTCGGACTTGCTTCCGTTATCATAGGTCTAAGCCTGTTCAAGCGCGTGAAGTTCATGAAGGGCACCACGATGGTCATTCTCGGAAGCCTTGTGTACAAGGCGGCATACCAGATAGTTCTTTCGCTCGGTATCCCCACGGACTTCAACAACCTGATGAAGGCGCTGATATTCCTTATCGCGCTCGTACTGGGCGGAAGTGAGCTGAAGAAGCTGATAACCTCCCTGGGCAGAAAGCCGGAGCCGGTGAAATCAAAGAGCAAGCTGGCGCTCAGCAGCATCACGAAGGTGTTCAACCCCGGCACTGTCGACGAAAACAAGCTGTTCGACAAGTTCACGCTGGAGGTAAACGACGGCGACTTCATCTCCGTGGTGGGCTCCAACGGAAGTGGCAAGACCACCATGCTGAATATAGTCTGCGGCGGCATAGAGCCGGATTCCGGCGCTGTGGTGTTCAACGGCGAGAACATCGCGCTCCAGAAGGAATTCCAGCGCGCGAAGCGTATCGGCAGAGTTCTCCAGGACCCGAAGATGGGCACCTGCAGCAGCCTTACTATCCTCGAGAATCTGGCGCTGGCGGACAACAAGCACAATTCCTACGGGCTTTCCCCGGCGGTCAACCGTAAGCGCGAGGAAGAGTACAAGAAGATGCTTGAAAGCTGCGGAATGGGTCTTGAAAACCGCATGGGAGTTCTCGCAGGTTCGCTTTCCGGCGGTCAGCGGCAGGCGCTGGCGCTCATTATCGCGACCATGTCCGACATCGACCTGCTGATACTGGACGAGCACACTGCGGCTCTCGACCCGAAATCCTCCGAAACGCTGATGAAGATAACCGAAAAGGTGGTAAAGGAGAAGCACCTCACCACGCTGATGGTCACACACAACCTGCGCTTCGCGGTGGAGTACGGCTCAAGGCTCGTGATGATGCACGGCGGCAAGGCTGTAATGGATATCGACGGCGAGGCAAAGCAGGATCTTGTGGTTGACGATATCCTCGGAAAATTCAACGAGATAAGCATTGAGTGCGGAAATTGATTTTCATGGAATATGCCGCGCATTAAAGTGCGGATTCAGGATATTTGTAGGGGACGGGCTTGCCCGTCCCGCTATTATATGCATATGATGTTCCTGCGGGAGGGAATTGCCCTCGCCTGCAGCAATATAATTTATGGGGGAAAAGATGGAAAAGACGGAGCTTCTGAAAAAATATTTCGGTCATGACGAGTTCCGGCCGGGACAGGCGGAGATAATCGACCACATTCTTGCGGGTCAGGACTGCCTGGGGGTAATGCCCACCGGTGCCGGGAAATCCATGTGCTACCAGATTCCCGCGCTCGCGATGGAGGGCACCTCGATAGTCATTTCACCGCTTATCTCCCTGATGAAAGACCAGGTGGAAGCGCTCACCCAGGCGGGAGTCAGCGCCGCGTACATAAACAGCTCCCTTGAATCCTTTGAGTATTTCAACGTGCTGGACAGGGCTTCCGCCAGGGAGCTGAAAATTCTGTACGTCGCCCCGGAGCGGCTTTCCAGCGAGGGCTTCCTTAAAATGTGCAGGGGGCTGAAAATCCCGCTGGTGGCGGTGGACGAGGCGCACTGCGTTTCCCACTGGGGGCAGGATTTCCGTCCCAGCTACCTTAAAATCGCGGAGTTCGTGCAGTCCATTCCGGAGCGCCCGGTGCTTGCGGCGTTTACCGCCACGGCAACGGATATCGTAAAGCAGGATATAGTGCGCATCCTCGGGCTGAGACAGCCGTTTTCCGTCACCACGGGGTTCGACCGCGCGAACCTCTACTTCGAGGTAAGACCCACCGAACAGCGCAATAAGGACGCGGTGCTCCTGGGGATCCTCCGGGAAATGCCGGGCAGGAGCGCGATAGTCTACTGCTCCACGCGGAAAAACGTGGATTCCGTCGGGGAGTTCCTGCGGCTGAACGGCGTAAACGCCCAGTGCTACCACGCGGGTCTTGACGAGATACAGCGCCGCCAGGCTCAGGAGGACTTCATCTACGACAGGTGCAATGTTATGGTCGCGACCAACGCGTTCGGCATGGGAATAGACAAATCCGACGTTGCGCTGGTGGTGCACTACAATATGCCCAAGGACATTGAAAGCTACTACCAGGAAGCGGGCAGAGCGGGGCGCGACGGAAGCCCGGCAAGGTGTATCCTGCTTTACAGCAAGGGGGACGTCCGCACTGCGGAGTTCCTTATCGACCATGGGCACGAGGATTCCGAGCTGAGCCCCGGGGAGCAGGAGGAGATCCGCCGCCGGGACAGGGAGCGCCTAAAAATGATGACGTTCTATTCCACCACCACAAAATGCCTGCGGCACTTTATCCTGAACTATTTCGGGGAGGATTCCGAGCCGGCGTGCGGCCACTGCGGGAGCTGCAACGCGGAGATGGACACGCTGGATATCACGATAGAAGCGCAGAAGGTGCTGTCGTGCATTTTCCGGCTGAAACAGCGCGGCAGGAGCGGCGGGAAGCTGCTTGTTTCCGGGATACTCTGCGGCGGCGAAAGCGAGCAGATACTCTCAGGCGGGCTGAACACGCTTTCCACCTACGGCATAATGAAGGAGTACACGCAGACCTACGTCCGGGAGCTGATAGAGTACCTGGAGCAGCAGGGCTACATCACCACAGAGCCGGAGTACAAGACCCTCGCACTCACCCCGGCGGCGGACGAGCTTGTTAGATCACGCAGAACGCTGCTGATGAAGCGCCCGAAGCGCGCGAAGTCCGGGCTTGTGCAGACCACGTTCGCACCGGCTGACGTTCCGGAGGAGCCGGAGCTCATGCGGCGCTTCAAGGAGCTGCGCAAGAAGCTGGCGGACACCCTCGGCGTGCCGGCATATGTTGTGTTCCCGGACGCTTCTCTCCGGGATATGTGCGCGAAAAAGCCACGCACTAAGGAGGAATTCCTGGCGGTTTCCGGCGTGGGAAGCATGAAAGCGGAGCGCTACGGCAAGAAGTTCATCGCAGTCGTGGAGGAATACCTCAGGGAGAAGCGGTAGCTTTTTCGACAGTATCGAACTTTCATCACAAGTTTTTCGGGAAAGCTATTGAAAAAAAAGCCGAAGTATGATACAATAGAATTGACAAATATTCTTACGGATCTCTGACCGGAAAAGGGGGCTTAATCATGGCAGATATCAAGATAATCCACGCCAATGCCGATATATCCGTTGACCCTAACTGCACCACGGCATTTATGACCATCACCGCTCCGGAAAACGGAGGACTTGAAATAACCGCGCAAAAGGTCTATGCGGCGATACAGGCAAAGGGCGTCAAATTCGGGCTGCTGGAGCAGGATATCATTGAAGCCGTTGAGAATAAAAAATACGGCGAAAATATCTGCATTGCCCGCTGGAAGCCTCCGGTGGACGGCGTTGACGGCAGGGTGGAGTATTTCTTCCACCGGGAAACCGCGTTCAAGCCGGTAGAGGACGAAAACGGCAACGTTGATTATAAGAACCTCGGTCTGGTGCGGAACGTCTACCGCGGCACTCCCATTGCAAAAATAACCCTCCCCACGGACGGAGAGCCGGGCATGGACATCATGGGCAAGGCAGTCCACCAGAGAAAGGGAGTCCCCGCAAGCGTAAAGGTCGGCAAGGGGACCGAGCTTGTCAAGGAAGGCACCGAGATAGTCGCTTCCGTGGACGGAAATCTTACATACAGCAACGGCGCGTTCAACATTGAGGAATCCCTGCTGATACGCGGCGACGTGGACGTTGCAAGCGGAAACATCGACTTCATCGGCGACATCGTTATACGCGGCAATGTGATGGAGGGCTTCGCCGTTACCTCCAAAAAGAATGTGACGATACACGGCACTGTAACAAACGGCACGGTCACCGCAGACGGAAACATCACGGTGAAGCTCGGCTGTATAAACTCCACGCTGACCAGTAATAAGGGCAGCATAAAGATGGATTTCTGCGAGAACAGCAAGATATCCGCGGCGGGGAGCGTTGAGTCCAACTCGTTCGTTGGCGGGGAGGTTTTCGCCGGGACGGCTATAAACGCCACCGGAAAGGGCGTTATGGTGGGCGGAAAATACACCGCGCTCCAGAACATCACAGCCTCCGTTATAGGCTCTGAGAGCTACGCCAAGACGCTGGTTACTCTCGGCAACAACGCGGTGCTCAGCGAGGAAATGGACGGGCACAAGCGCAAGATAGCCGAAATGGCGGACAAGGTAGACCAGCTCGGCAAGATACTGACTACACTCACCGAGATGGCAAAGGCTGGAAAGCTTTCGCCGGAGCGCGAGAAGATGAAGGTCGACGCCATGCGTTCAAGATTCCAGTTCCAGGGCGAGATCAAGCGCCTTGAAGCGCGTATCAAGGATATAGAGACCACCCTTCAGCGCAAGCAGAACCTCTCAGTATCCTGTAAAAAGGCGTTCTATCCTGGGGTTTCGCTGAGGATAAATTCCTACGTTCTCCAGGTCACGACTATGACCCCGCACTCCAGAGCCACTATCGGCGATGGGGATATAGTCATGGTTCCGCTGTGATGTAATTTTATCATATTATCCCCCGTTCCTCTCATTGAGCAGCCAAGAGATATGGCCGCAAATCCGCATTACAAAAGGAACCGTAGTGCCGAAGCTCACACAGCACTTTGAAATCCACGCCTTTGTTGCTTCTTTTCGCAGGACTATTATGGGCATCTGCTCTTTTTTCCCGTGAAATAGGAGTAGAAATAAGCGCGGCGACCTGGTGTTATATAGAATGTTCAACATAATAGTTCCCTTTTTTGGGCATTTGGGTATATTGTGAAACATACGAATTCCGGCTATAATTCCGATAATTTTGCCTTCGTTTTAGACATGGTGATGTAATCTTTGTAAAATTGCAAAGAGTGTTTCTCCTCGAAATCAGGCAACAGGAAAATTTCTTGAAACAAAAAAGGGACGCCTTCATTAGAAAGGCGTCCCAAACTGTCGATAACCCCTTATTTTCGCCGATAGGCGGAAGCCTGCAATGCCTAGCCATAATGCAGGTTCCTGGAATCTAAGGGCTTCTCGGCAGTTTTATTTTTTGTCAAGCATTAGCTAAGATTGGTCTGCGCTGAATATTCGGCACTGCAATCCCTTTTATAATGCGGGTTTGCGACTTGATGTCCCTGTTGAGGACGGGGCAAAGATATTACAGATTCTCGTCTATCCAGGTTTTCCTTGCGGAAATGAACCGCCTGAGATACATTATCTGCGCAAGGTAGGTATCCTCGGAAGCCATACGCGACGGCTGGAAGCCGTTTGCGATCCCGAGAGTCCTCCACACGGTGAAGTTCATTTCGGCAGAGGGCATGACCTTCGGCTTGAGGCTGTCGATGGCGTCGAAAGCAGCCTGGGTCATTTCGTCCTTGACCTCGTCCCAGCGGGCGCGGGCGCGGCTGCGGAAGCTCTCGTCAGTCATCAGGTAGTTGAACCAGGTCACGCCGATGTAGCTGTCGTCGTCCATGCTGCCGATGGTCGCCCAGTCGTCGTATTGGGGATTATCCATGTACATATTTCCGAACGCCAGGTCGAAATCCCACACGGGCCCCATTTCCAGGCGGTTCAGCTTGGGCTTTGTGATATAGCAGCTCCGTCTGAAACAGGAGTCCAGGTTGTAGGAAAGCTCATGCACAAGGAACCAGTCGATGAAGCTGTCAACGTTGATGTATTTTTCGTAGTCGGTGAGCGTGGTTATCGCCTCGTCCGCCTTGCACATATACTTGTAGATGAAGTCGAAATGCTTCTGCTCCCAGTTGTAGTCCGCGTTGGGGTCCTCCTCGGTGGACGGGCTTTTTATTAGGATATTCACGCCGCAGCCGCTGGGCAGGTCGAAGTAATTCCAGCCCTTCTGGTCGGTTTTGGGGTCTGCGCCGCCTATTTCCATGAGATAGCCCGTTTCAATGCTTGCAAGGCTGTCGTCCAGGGCAAGGCGGGAGGACTTCACCTCAAGCTGCTCGCCCAGGGTGTAAACTCCCTGGTATATGCCGTTCATGTAGACGTCCACCGGAATTGCGTGGGGAACGAACCTGAAGCTGCCCAGCGACCGCGCCATTTCAAAGGCGGCGGTGTTGCGCAGCAGGGATTCGTCCGCGTAGTTCGCGATGAGCACCCACCGCTTCGCCTCGGACATACCCAGCAGGGAGGTTTTCTCCTCCAGCTTTATCTTGTAGGGCTTCTTTGGCCATTCCCAGGTGGAGTGGCCGCGCCCGCGGATATTTCCGGCGAGCACCTCGGTGCTCTCATACTCGCCGTCGGTCATATGCGCGTCTATCTGCACGGTGCAGGGGACGTATTCGTCCTTGGTGATGGAATCCGGATCCTCAGTCGTGAGGAAAACGGCGGGTATCTTGGTTTCCGTTTCCTGACCGAACTCGCCGGTTATTTCCTCCGCAAGCGGAGCCCAGCCGCTGTTCTTCGGCGTGTAGGACGGCTTGGGGTAGCTGTCGGTGATCGGGATGATTCTCCCGTCTGCGTCAGCCGCGTAGGTCGAAACCGCGCTCTCTGTGCCGCTTCCGGAGCAGCCAGTCAGCAGCGCTGCGGCAATGACGGCGGCTATTGGTCTGATGAGGGATCTATTCACAAAAAAGCACCTCCAGGGGCTTGAATCTATTAGTACATATTAATTATATAACACCGTCTAATATTTGTCAACAAGGACGTTATTTTTTGTATACCTGCAAAAAAAAGACCTCCGGAAACTGTGTATTATTATGCGGCTGAACTGTATACGATTACATGCCGCAGGGCAAAAAAAGAAATGCGGATACAATGACCCGCATTTCTCAATAGCCGTTTTTGAAGATGTCTCCGCGCCCGTTTCACTGCCCGCTTATCAGCACAAGTCCGTCAGCGGTGGAAGCCGCCGCGAGGAATCCGGTGTTGTCGTCGTACATGGTGTGAAGGCTGCGCGACCTGCCAAGCTCCGCGAATTCGTCCACCACGGAAACTCCGTCAAACCAGCGGTAAGCCATTCCGCAGCAGTCTGCGCCGTCTATCACAGTGGTGTTCGCGCCGGAGAAAATCAGCGTTTTCAGCTCCTCCGCAGTCAGCGTTTTGGAGAAGCTGTCCGCCTGGGTCTCCTTGCCGTTTTCCAGCCTGTACAGTGTGATGTTCACCCCGGACGCGGTTTTGGAGCCGCACAGCGCGTACTCGCCGCTGACGGAGCCTTCGGTGGCAGTGATCTTCAGCGGCTTTGGCGAAGCGCTGTCGCTGATATCCACCGCGAGTGTTATCCTTTCGCCGTCGCCTATCAGCAGGGTGCTTCCGGTGAGCTTCATGGTCGCCGCCGTCATATCCGTGGTGAACGCGCCCAGCTCGTTCAGATCCCTGTCGCGCAGGTATACGGTGGTGTAGCCGTCAGCGGTTTCCGCCGCCGCGAGGATACCGTTTCCTGCCGCCGCCGAGGCTGCCGCCGCGCTGCCGCCGCATACCGGCTCAGAGCCGTTCAGCGTTATCTGCATTGAGCCGCCGCCGTCCCGCAGCACCGCCGAGAAAAACTCTGCGCCGCTGTAGATCGGGTCTCCCAGCGCCGCCGTGCGGGATCTCGCGCCGCCCTGCGCGGAGTACTCCACATTGACCGCGTAGCTGCACCCCTGCGCCGTCCCGGCGACTATGGTTTCCTCCGGGAGAAGCGCGGCGCGTTCGCCGGAAAATTCCGTCCACGGCATATAGGCGAGCAGGTCGTCTATCGTGAAGCTTTCGGTGAATTCTGGAGTGTAAACGCTGCCGAGCTTTACCGTATCGCCGGAAACGTACATATCAGTCAGCGTACCGCTCTGCATGGAGCTCCACGTTTTCCCGCCGCTGACGCCCATTATCCCGCAGAAGCCGCCGCCGCCGAACACCGCGCGGATACCGCTTTCCGTCATGAACACCCGCAGGAACTGGGCGCCCTCCGGCGGGAGTATCTCAAGCGGCTCTGCGCTGTTCTGAATGTCATACCCGGTGATAACGCCGGGTTCCGCCGCCCACAGCCGTTCGCCGTCCGTGAAGCTGCCGAGCTGCTCCCCGGAGGTTATCAGCAGCCCCCCGAAAACCTGCGCTTCCGGCGAAACGGGCTGAACGCTGCCGCCGCCGATTTCCCCGGCGGAGTAAGCCGCGTATATCTCGGAGAATATCTCGGAGCTGTCTGCGGCAAAATGCGCCCCGGAAACGTTCTCCTGCGGCGCGAAGCCCATGAAGTCTATGCCGACGTTCAGCGCCATCAGCACCGCCGCTCCCGCAGCCGCCGCTATTATCCCGCTCTTTCCGCCGCTTTCCGTGGCTTCCGGAGCTTCCTCCGGCTGATCCGCAGGCTCCGCGGGGGCTTCCGGTTCTTCTGCGGGGGCTTCCTTTATCTGGGCGGCGGTGAGGATCTCCTCCGGCTGACTTTCGGGCGGTTCCGCTTCGTTGTCGGACTTCTGCCTGCCCGCTTTTCCGATGGGTCTGACCCCCGCATATTCCACGTTTTCCGGCTCGGCGGACGCTTTTTTCTTCTGCCGCGCCGTCTTTATCCTGGAGGGCTTTTCCGGCTCCGCTTCTTGAATTGGCTCCGGAGCCTGTTCGGGCTTCTGGGATTCGGCGTTCTCTTCGGCGGGATTTTCCTCCGGTTTTTCTCCGGCTTTTCCTATCGGCTTCACTCCGTCGTATTCCCGCAGGTCGGGGTCGCGGAGCTGCTCCGGATCGATACGCATGGTGAGGGTGCGCTCCCAGAGCTGCCGCGCGGTGTAGAGCATCCGGGTGTAGTCCTTCGGGGTCAGCCCGGAGCCGTCCAGCGTGGCTATCAGCGACTGGAGGTTCATGTCGGGGCGCTCCTGGATCTTGCGCACGGCTTCCTCCGGCGCGCCGCAGCCCTGGAGCAGATACAGGAAATCCGCCGAGCCTATCCCCAGGGAATGAAGCCGGTTGAGGAACGTGTACGCGTCCAGCTCCGGCGGGGCTTCCTCGTCCGACAGGAAGCCCGCGATACTGTCCGGGAGAACGCTCTCAGGAATAATGCGCTCCTGCATGAGCTCTCTTATTTTTGAAACCGTCACCGGGAACGCCTCCTTCCTGCGTTAATCCAGCTCAAACCCGCTGAGTACGCGGTCTATGCTCTTTTTCACCACTGCCGGGCTGAACCCGGAGTACGCCGCGATCTCGTCCGGCAGGAACCTCCCGCCGATATACATGCTTGCGATAAGCCGGTCGTTGTCCTCCAGCAGCCCGAATTCATGCTTGACGTCGTATCCCTCGCCGCTTTCGGGCACCTCGGGCGGCTCTGCGGAGTACTCCCTGAATTTCGCCCGGATACGCGCGCAGAGGGTTTTCATCATGAACGCCCGGAACGCCTCCGGGGTGCGCAGCTTTCCTATCGCGGAAAAGCCGTCCCGCGCCGCCGAAATTATGACCTCCACCGCGTCGCTGTCGTTCGCCAGGGAATAAAAGGCGGTGTAGTACATCTCGCGGTAAAGGGTGCCGTAAAGCTGCGCGAAAGCCTTTGTGCTGCCGTCCGCCGCCTGTTCCGAAAGCTCCTTGTATTCCCGCTTGTCCATTGTACACACCGCCTGTAATTTATTCAGCGCCCTTGTCGCCTTCGCTGTTGACTATCGCTATGCCGAGCTCCTGGAGCTGCTCCTCGCTTACGGTGGAGGGAGCCTCGCTCATCAGCTCGCTTGCGTTCTGCACCTTCGGGAACGCGGTAACGTCGCGGAGGCTGTCGCAGCCGCACATGAGCATGGAAAGTCTGTCAAGACCAATTCCCGCGCCGCCGTGGGGAGGAGCGCCGTACTTGTACGCGTCAACAAGGAACCCGAACTTAGCCGCGATCTCCTCGTCGCTCATGCCGAGCATTTCGAACATATGCTGCTGGAGCTCCGGGTCGGTGATCCTGATAGAACCGCTGGAAAGCTCGATCCCGTTGAGAACCAGGTCGTAGCACTTCGCGCGAACCTTTTCCTTGTCCGTGTCGAGGTAGGGTATACACTCGTCAAGCGGCATTGTGAACGGGTGGTGCATAGCCAGCCACTCGCCGGATTCCTCGTCGTACTCGAAGAACGGGAACTCTGTTATCCACAGGAAATTCCAGCCCTCGGGGATAATGTCGAGCTGCTTTGCTATCTTCAGTCTGAGCGCGCCGAGAACGGGCAGAGTTACCTTGTTCTTGTCCGCAACGATGAGAGCGACGTCGCCCTTTTCGCAGCCCAGAGCATTGAGTATAGCTTCAAGCTCGCCCTCGCCCATGAACTTCGCGAAGGAGCAGTTGGGAGCGTCCTCCACCCATCTGATGTATGCGAGACCCTTTGCGCCGATACCGCGCACGAATTCAGTCTGCTTGTCTATCTCTTTCCTGGTGAGCTTTGCAGCCGCGCCCTTTGCAACGATTCCGCGCACGGAGCCGCCGTTTGCGATGGCGTCCTTGAATACGGAGAAGCCGCAGTCCTTTACGATATCGGAGATGTCGGCTATCTCCATGCCGAAGCGGGTATCAGGCTTATCGGAGCCGTAGCGCTCCATAGCCTCGTTGTAGGTCAGGCGGGGCAGGGGAGTGGGGATATCAACGTTCAGAACCGTCTTGTAGAGGTATTTTACGAAGCCCTCCATCATTTCCAGAATGTCCTCAACGTCAACGAAGGACATTTCAAGGTCTATCTGCGTGAATTCCGGCTGACGGTCGGCGCGGAGATCCTCGTCGCGGAAGCAGCGCGCAAGCTGAATGTACCTGTCCATGCCGGAGATCATCAGGAGCTGCTTGTACATCTGCGGGGACTGGGGCAGCGCGTAGAACTTTCCGTTGTGTATACGGGACGGGACGATGTAGTCGCGGGCGCCCTCCGGGGTGGACTTTATCATCATGGGGGTCTCTATCTCGATGAAGCCGTTCTTGTAGAAGTACTCCCGGGCTGCCTTTGCTATCTCGTGGCGCATCATGATGTTCTTCTGGAGCGGCTCACGGCGCAGGTCGAGGTAGCGGTATTTCAGGCGGAGCTCCTCGTTGGTCTTGGTGTTGCTGACAATCTCAAAGGGAGGGGTCTGCGCCTTGGAAAGAATGCGCAGCTCCGTTACCATTATCTCAACGCCGCCGGTCTTGATGTCGTTGTTTACGCTCTCGCGGGCGCGTACCGTGCCCTTTGCAAGCAGGACGTACTCGGAGCGGACGCTCTCCGCCTTTTCGAAAACGCTCTTGTCGGTGGTCTCGTCGAACACAAGCTGAACTATGCCCGTTCTGTCCCTCAGATCTATAAAAATAAGGCTTCCCTTGTCGCGTACTCTCTGTGTGAAGCCGCCTACGACTACCTCGCCCATTTCAAGGGTGACTTCGCCGCAGTAGCAGGTCCTCTTCAGACCCTGCATGGTGTCTGCCATTTGATTTTCCTTCTTTCTCAGTTCATTTCTTTTTTGCCGGAGATCCGCTCATGCCGCGAAATTTCCGCATTATTATTTATTATACCATTATTCCCGCCATTTTTCAAGTGGAAAACAATAAAATGTTGAAGATACGAGCAAAAAAAAATCCCGCCGGAATATCTGAAACTCCGGCGGAAGAATTATTATCTGTTCCAGTACTTCCGGTCAAGGCTGCGGAAGCTTATCGCCTGGGCGATGTGCGGCTTCTGAATTTCTTCGCTGCCCGCGAGGTCTGCGCAGGTGCGCGCCACCTTGAGGATTCGGTCGTATGCCCGCGCGGAAAGCCCCAGCTTGTCAAAGGCGGCTTTCAGCATATCCTCCGCGTCCGGGGTGAGTTTGCACACCTCCCCGATGATATCCGGGGTAATGCCGCTGTTGCTCTTGATGGAAGTCCCGGCGAAGCGCTTCTTCTGTATCTCCACGGCTTTCTGGACTCTCTCGGCTATCGCGGCGGAGCTTTCCTGCGGGACGCGGCGGCTGAGGTCGGAGTATTCCACCGGCTTCACCTCGACCTGAATGTCGATCCTGTCGAGCACCGGCTGGGATATCCTGTTGAGGTAAGCTGTGACCTTCTGCGGGGTGCAGGTGCATTTCTTTACGGGACTGCCGAAATTCCCGCAGGGGCAGGGATTCATCGCCGCCACCAGCATTACGTCGCAGGGGTAGTTCACCGAGCCGCTGGCTCGGGAGATGACGATATCGCCGTTTTCAAGCGGCTGCCGGAGCGCCTCCAGCACCCTGCGGTCGAACTCCGGGAGCTCGTCCAGGAACAGCACCCCGTTGTGCGCAAGGCTTATCTCCCCCGGGCGCGGAATACTCCCTCCGCCCACAAGACCCACAGCGGAAGCCGTGTGGCTCACCGCGCGGAACGGGCGCTCGGTGATGAGCGGCTCGGCGGGGTCGATCTCTCCGGCAACGGAGTATATCTGCGTGGTTTCAATGCTCTCAGCGAATGTTATTTCCGGCAGTATCGAGGGAATACGCTTTGCCAGCATGGACTTACCCGAGCCGGGAGGTCCCAGCATGAGCAGATTGTGCGAGCCTGCGGCGGCGACCTCGATAGCGGTTTTCGCCTGGACCTGTCCCATCACGTCCGCGAAATCCGGGAGATGGCCGTCCGTGCGGCGGTGAGGTATGTACTTTTCCTCCGGGGAAAGCCCGGTGCCGTGCTTCAGGAACTCGATTATCTGCGTGACGTGCTCGGCGCCGTAGACCTCGATGCCGTCCGCAACGGAGGCCTCCTTGGCGTTGGCTTTCGGCAGGAACACGCGTTTCATGCCGTTCTTTGCCGCAGTGAGCACCATTGAGAGCGCCCCGTTGACCGGCGCAAGCCCTCCGTCAAGGGATAACTCCCCGATGAAAACGCTGTCCCTGAGGTCGGCTGTAACTACTCCGCCCAGCTTCATCAGCGAAACTATCATCGGCAGGTCGAACATGGAGCCTATTTTCTTCACGCTTGCCGGGGCGAGATTTATGGTTATCCTGCCGTTGAGCAGCTTCATTTCAAGCTGACCCAGCACCGCCCGGATACGCGCCTTGCTCTCCTGCACCGCGATGTCGGGCATTCCTACAATGTCAAAGGTGGGCTGTCCTGGGGAGCTGCTCGCCTGTACCGTCACCATAAACGCGTTCAGACCGAAAAGCCCCGCTCCGTTTATCTGGCTGAACATCAGGCATTCTCCTTGTCAAGCAGCAGTTCAAAGTTGTTTATATCCTGGTATTTTCCGTGCTTGAAGCCCACCTCGTGCATCGTCCCGCAGAACCGGAACCCGAATTTCGCGTGGAGCTTCTCGCTTGCCTCGTTTCCGGAGGTTATCACGGACGCCACGCTGTGCAGCTCCGGGAGCTTCCGGGCGCGCTCCAGCACGGCTCCCATCAGCGCCGAGGCTATCCCACGGCGGCGGTAGTCGGGCGAGACGTACACCGAAAGCTCCGCCGTGGAGCTGTAAGCCTCCTTCTGGCGGTATTCCGACAGGGACGCGTAGCCCGCAGGCCTGCCGTCTTCCTCGGCGGTGAGAATGAAGTGCGAGGCGGTCTGGTGCTCGCTGAACCATTCCTCCCATTCCGGCAGGGTGCGCGGGAGCAGGTCGAGGGTGGCGGCGCCGTGCTCCACCTCGTAGTTGTATATCTCCAGCAGAGCCGGGACATCGCGCTTTTCGGCGGGTCTTATCGTCATGAAAATACATCTCTTTCCTGATTTAGTGTTATAATTTATTGTACATAATCCGCCGCAATTTGTCAATAGGGTAATTTAGCTTACTCTTACTTATTTATAACTAACTGTTTTTTCAGACAATCTTCACAAAAGCAGGCGGCAATTTGCGCTTTTTCACTTGCAAATTCGGATAGTTTGTGCTATAATTATCGTGTGTATTGTAAAATGGATATACGAAAAGTTCTAGGCAATTATTGAAAGGATTTGATATTTTTTGAAGCGTGTAGGACTGGATATAGGCTCAACCACAGTTAAGGCTGCGGTTCTGGGGGAGAACGATGAGCTGCTGTACAGCCAGTACAGGCGGCATTTTTCTGATATCCGCAAGACTGTATATGATATTATAGAGGAAGTCGGCGGGAATTTCAGGGGCGAGCGCGTAATGATAGCCGTTACCGGCTCCGGCGGAATTTCCGTGTCCAAGTGGCTCGGCATACCGTTCGTGCAGGAGGTCGCGGCGGGCACCAACGCAATAAAGAAGCTCATTCCCCGCACGGACGTTGCCATTGAGCTCGGCGGCGAGGACGCGAAGATAACCTACCTCACCGGCGGACTGGAGCAGAGAATGAACGGCTCCTGCGCTGGCGGCACCGGCGCGTTCATCGACCAGATGGCGGCGCTGCTGAACACCGATATCGGCGGTCTCAACGAGCTTGCCAAAAAGCACACCACCATCTACCCGATAGCCTCCCGCTGCGGCGTATTCGCGAAGAGCGACATACAGCCGCTGCTGAACGACGGCGCGAAGCGCTCCGACGTTGCCGCTTCCGTTTTCCAGTCGGTGGTGAACCAGACCATAAGCGGACTTGCCTGCGGAAAGCCTATCCGCGGAAACGTCGCGTTCCTCGGCGGCCCGCTGCACTACCTGTCGGAGCTTAGAGCGCGCTTCATCGAAACGCTGAACCTCAATGACGACCAGATAATCTTCCCGGAGAACGCGAACCTGTTCGTTGCGATGGGCTGCGCATTCTCCGATGAGACCGCCGAGGCAGACCTCGACGCGCTGGTAAAGAGAGCCGGGAGCCTTGAGACCGCGCAGATGCGCGAGGTCGCGCGCCTTGCGCCGCTGTTCAGGGACGAGCAGGAGCTTAAGGCTTTCACGGAGCGCCACGCAAAGGCGGTCATTCCGACTGCCGACCTGGCCTCCCACAAGGGGCCGTGCTATCTCGGAGTTGACGCAGGCTCCACGACCACAAAGGCTGTTCTGCTCAACAAGGACGCGGAGATACTTTATTCCCACTACAACGGCAACGGCGGCGACCCGCTGAAATCCGTAATTGGCATACTGAAAGACATTTACAGCAAGCTCCCCGAGGGAGCGTACATAGCCAAGGCTTGCACCACCGGCTACGGCGAGCACCTGATAAAGGCGGCGCTCGGCGCGGACTTCGGCGAGATAGAGACCATGGCGCACTACAAGGCGGCAGACCGTATTCTTCCGGGCGCGGAGTTCATTCTGGACATCGGCGGCCAGGATATGAAATGTATGCGCGTAAAGAACGGCGAGATAGAGAGCATTCTGCTGAATGAGGCTTGCTCCAGCGGCTGCGGCTCCTTTATCGAGAACTTCGCTAACGCGCTGGGTATGTCCTCGGCGGATTTCGCGACCCTGGGCCTTACCGCAGAGAACCCGGTAGACCTCGGCTCCCGCTGCACCGTGTTCATGAACTCCCGCGTAAAGCAGGCGCAGAAGGAGGGAGCGACCGTTGCGGATATCTCTGCGGGTCTGTCCTATTCTGTCGTAAAGAACGCGCTGTTCAAGGTAATAAAGCTGCGCGATACCTCCACCATGGGCGATAAGATAATCGTGCAGGGCGGCACCTTCATGAACAACTCCGTGCTGAGGGCGTTCGAGCTCATCTGCGGCAGGGACGTTGTGCGCCCCGACAAGGCGGGACTTATGGGCGCCTACGGAAGCGCGCTTATCTCCATCGAGCGCGACGACGGAAAGGGAAGCTCCATCGCTACTCCCGACAAGCTGGAGGACTTCCACGTTGACAAGACCACCGCGCGCTGCGGCAGGTGCTCCAACAACTGCCTGCTCACCATCACGAAATTCCCGGACGGAAAGCGCTACATAAGCAACAACCGATGCGAACGCGGCGCGGGCAACGTTTCCTCTAAGGAGAAGCTGCCGAATCTGTTCGACTATAAATACCACCTGCTGTTCGACCGCGAGAGCCTTCCCGAGAGCACGGCTAAGCGCGGCGTTGTGGGACTTCCGAGGGTTCTCGGTATGTACGAGAATTACCCGTTCTGGCACAAGCTTCTGACCGAGCTGGGATTCTCCGTAAAGCTGTCGCCGAAGTCCTCCCGCGAGATATACGACAAGGGCATCGAGACCATGCCGTCCGAGTCCGTGTGCTATCCTGCGAAGCTGGCGCACGGTCATATCCAGGCGCTTGTGGACGAGGGCGTGAAGTTCATATTTTACCCCTCCATGCCCTATGAGATGGGCGAGAACAACGGCGCGGACAATCACTACAACTGTCCTGTCGTTGCCACATATTCAGAGGTCATAAAGAACTCCGTTCCGGAGCTGCGCAGGGACGTTAAATTCATGAACCCGTTCCTGCCGATATTCAACCAGAAGCGCATGGGAGAGCGCCTTTACGAGGAGTTCTCCAGGGAATTCCCGCAGGGCGGCTTCACCAGGGCGGAGATAGATTCCGCGCTGGAAAAGGCATACGCCGAGGACAGGGCGTTCAAGGCTGAAATGAGCCGCAAGGGCGAGGAAACGCTGAAATTCCTCGAGGAGAACGGCAAGCCCGGTATCGTACTCGCCGGCAGACCCTACCACATCGACCCCGAGATAAACCACGGACTTCCCGAGATGATAACCGGCTACGGCTACGCGGTCCTCACCGAGGACAGCGTTGCCCACATGGAGCAGGTAGTCCGCCCGATACGCGTAGTCGATCAGTGGACGTATCATTCAAGGCTGTACGCGGCGGCTCACGTTGTCGGAAAGCACGACTGCCTGGAGCTGGTGCAGCTCAACAGCTTCGGCTGCGGTCTTGACGCGATAACCACCGACCAGGTGCAGGAGATACTTCGCAGCTTCGGAAAGCTGTACACCTGCCTCAAGATAGACGAGGTTAACAACCTTGGCGCGGCGAGAATACGCCTGCGTTCGCTCATCTCCGTTGTGGAGGAGCGCAAGCGCCACAACTTCAAGCCCACCGTGGGACATCTCGGCTATGTAAGGCAGCCGGAATTCACCGCTGAAATGCGCAAGAAGCACACGATACTCTGCCCGCAGATGGCGCCTGTCCATTTCGACCTGCTGGAAGCGGCGTTCGGTCACTCCGGATACAATGTCGTTATCCTCAACGACTGCTCCAAGGATGTGGTGGACGAGGGTCTGAAATATGTAAACAACGACGCGTGCTATCCGTCTATCCTGATAGTAGGTCAGCTTATTCACGCGCTCAACAGCGGGAAGTACGACCTGAAAAACACCTCCGTCATGATAACCCAGACCGGCGGCGCCTGCCGTGCGACAAACTACGTCGGCATGCTGAAAAAGGCGCTGAAGGACTCCGGGCACGGCGATATCCCGCTTATCTCCCTTAACGTAGTCGGGCTGGAGAAGCAGAGCGGCTTCAAGCTGACCATACCGCTTGCGATACGTGCATTCATGGCGATAATCTACGGCGACGTGCTGTCGAGATGCCTGTACAGGGTGCGCCCGTACGAGGCTTCAAAGGGAAGCGCGAACGCGCTCTACGAGAAGTGGCGCACATTCCTGCGCGCAGAGCTGAAATACACGTCCCTGCCGAGGTTCAACAGGAACGTCCGCGCGATTGTAAAGGACTTCTCGGAGTTCCCGGTGCTCGACATAAAGAAGCCCCGCGTGGGACTTGTCGGCGAGATACTTGTAAAGTTCCACCCGGTGGCAAACAACAATATAATCGGGCTGCTTGAAAGCGAGGGCTGCGAGGTGGTAGTCCCCGACCTGATGGGATTCTTCTACTACATATGCTCCCACGGAAAGACCAAGCGCGAGCTGCTCTACACAACGCTTAAAAAGGAGTTCGCGGAGAACGCGGCGATAAAGGCTTTCCGCTTTATGGAGAGAAGCTATCGCAGCGCGGTAAAGGGCACGAAATTCGGCTGCCCCGGCGATATCTTTGAAATGCGCGAATCCGTGCGTTCCATCGTGTCCCCCGGAAACATCGCGGGCGAGGGCTGGTTCCTTTCGGCGGAAATGCTGGAGCTTATCGGCGAGGGGGTTCCGAACATCGTGTGCGTACAGCCGTTCGCCTGCCTGCCTAACCACGTTACCGGCAAGGGCGTTATCGGAGAGCTGCGCAGACAGCACCCGGAGAGCAACATCGTGGCGGTGGACTTCGACCCCGGCGCCTCCGAGGTAAACCAGATAAACAGAATAAAGCTCATGCTTACCCAGGCTTACGCAAACGCGGGAATAAGCCGCAGGGATACCGTGAATATCCAGACGGACGATCAGTATTCTCAGCTTATCGCGGCGGGGAGCAAGTCCTGATTTTGGAAGGGGTATTGGTATGAAAAGGATGATTGCGCTGTCGGCTGGATGAATTCCCCCGGACGCAGATGTTCATAAGCTGAGGGTTACAGCGTGAGCAGAAAGTGAACTGAAATACTTCTGCCGCGTTATAACGGCGGGAACGAAGTTTCAAAAGGGAGGTAGTTTTATGAAAAGGGTAATATCCTTTCTCATGGTTCTGGTAATAGCGCTCACCGCGCTGAACATTGCGGCTTTCGCCGCCGATGATACGGCGCTCTCGCTGAGGGTGGAGCAGAAGTACGGCTATACCAGGGTGTACATAACAAAAGCCGCACGCAGCAAGGTGTACTACACCACCGATGGCACAAAGCCCACCGACAAATCAGAACGGGTTTATTCTTCCATAAAGCTCGAGGAGCCGTGCAAGCTGAGAGTCGTGTGCTACCTTGACGGCAAGCCGGTCAAGTATGCGACCAAGACTATCAAGATAAAGCGGCATAAGCTCTCGGTGAAAACGACTTTAAAAGACGGCGCGACCCAGGTGAACATAGATAAGGCCGCCGGAAGCACGCTGTATTACACCACAGACGGCACCAAGCCCACCGACAAGTCAAAAAAGGCGCCGGTTATATTGAATATCAAGGAGCCGTGCAAGCTGAGGATAGCGAGCTGCATTGACGGCAAACAGAACGATGAACTGACCGCAAACATCAAGGTCAAGCTGAAGCAGCCGAATGTACTGCCTTATGTGAGAAGCGAGATGTACACCTACAGGTTCGTAAATCTTCCCGAGGGCGTAAAGGTGTATATGACGCAGGACGGCAGCACTCCGTCGGCGAAAAACGGCGCGCTTATCAAGGGAAATTCCTTCCAGATACCCAAAAACTCCTCGGCGCAGCTTATCTGCGTGAAGAAGGGCTGGATAAGCTCGGACGTGCTGACTGTAACGTCCGGCATGACCTATGACGAGGAACTGGCGCTGAAAAAGGATAAGAGCACCTTCGCCCAGCAGGTGGTAGACCTGGTGAACATGGAGCGCGTTGCAAACGGGCTCAACAAGCTGACGACCTACGACAAGCTGACCGAGGTAGCGCAGCTCCGCGCAGGGGAGCTTGAGACGAAGTATTCGCATACGCGCCCTGACGGAAGAGGCTGCTTCACCGCGCTTGAGGACGCAAATCTGCCCTACTTTACCGCAGGCGAGAATATCGCGATAGGCTACAGCACGCCCGAGAAGGTTTTCCAGGGCTGGATGAATTCCCCGGGACACCGCGCTAATATCCTCAACCCTGACGTTACCATGATAGGCGTGGGATTTGTGTACGACGAGAATTCGGCGGACGGCTACTACTGGACGCAGGTGTTCATTAGATAAATGAGAAATATCAGCGGCTGAGCTGAAATTCTGCCGCGATATAACGGCATGAAAGAAGTTTTAACAGGGAGGCGTTTTATGAAAAGGGCAATATCCTTTCTCATGGTTCTGGTAATAGCGCTGACAACACTGACAGCGCTGAACGTCGCGGCTTCCGCCGCCGAAAAGCCGGTGCTCTCGGTAGAGGTGGTGAAAAAAGAAAAGGGCTGTACCACGGTGAGCGTTTCAAGCGTCGTACGCAGCAAGGTATACTACACCACCGACGGCACAAAGCCTACCGACAAGTCGAAAAAGGTGGGTTCTCTGCTGTGGATCGAAGAGCCGTGCAAGCTGAGATTGGTATGCTACCTTGACGGCAAGCCGATCAAATATCTTACCAAGAATATCAAGGTAAACATGCCTAAGCTCTCGGTGAAAACCACAATAAAAGAGGGCGCGACTGAGGTGAAAATAGAGAAGCCTAAGAAAAGCACTCTGTATTATACCACCGACGGCACAAAGCCCGCTCAAAAGTCAAAAGCGATTTATCCTTCCCTGACAAGCTGGTCCCTGACGATAAAGGAGCCGTGCAAGCTGTGGATAGTGAGCTACATCGACGGCAAGCAGGTCGACGAGCTGACCAAGAACATCAAGGTCAAGCTGAATAAGCCGGACGTAATGCCCTACATAAGGGACGAGATGTTCACCTACAAGCTGGTTCTGCCTCCCGATGGCGTAAAGGCATATATAACGCAGGACGGCACCACTCCGTCTGCGAAAAACGGTACGCTTGTCAAGAATAATACTTTCCAGATACCCAAAAATTCCTCAGCGCAGATCGTCTATACCAGGAAAGGCTGGATCAGCTCGGACGTAGCGACTGTAACCTCCGGCATGACCCGCGCCGAGGAAGAGGCGCTGAAGAAGGACAAGAGCACATTCGTTCAGCAGGTGATCGATCTTGTCAACAAGGAGCGCGTCGCACACGGACTCAACAAGCTGGAGGCAAGCGATAAGCTGAACGAGGTCGCACAGCTTCGTGCAAACGAGATCATGACGGAGTATTCACATACGCGTCCCGACGGAAGAAGCTGCTTCACCGCGCTGGACGACGCGAACGTATACTACACCACCTCGGGCGAGAATATCGCGTACGGCTACACCACGCCGGAGATAGTTGTCCAGGCATGGATGGATTCCCCCGGACACCGCGCTAATATCCTCAACCCCGACGTTACCATGATAGGAGTTGGATTTGTATGCATTGATAATACAGCCAGCGGCTACTACTGGACTCAGGAATTCATAGGTTAAAGGAGAAACAATGGCGGCAACTCAATTCACAACAGAAAACAAGGGAAGCTCCGGCAAGAAGGGCTACGGGCTGTGGGTGCTTCTCGGGATCATCGCGGTGATAGTGGTTATAATGCTTTTTAACTGCTTCACGGTGGTGAACGAAGGATACATAGGCGTCAAATACCAGTTCGGAAAGATAGTTTCCAGCGACCTTTCCGCAGGGCTTAACGCTCATATCCCTTTCATCGAGGAGATACAGCAGGTGGACACCCGCGAGCAGATATACTCCGTGCAGACGGACGCTTACACCAGCGACACGCAGACTGTCGATAACCTCGGGCTGAAGCTGAACTACTACTATGACGGCACCAAGCTGCCCGAGATAATCAGAACCATCGGCGTAAGCAACGTTGAAACCAAGCTGCTCGTTCCCAATGTGGCGAAGATCTCCAAGGACGAGATAGGCAAGGTCAAGGCAGAGGATCTGGTGCAGAACCGCTCCGACGTGCAGAACGCGATATACGAGTCCCTGAAAAAGACCCTCGAGCCGCAGGGAATTATCGTTACGGCTTTCGCCATCGAGAACCTCGCGTTCGAGGACGCTTTCGAGCAGTCTATCCAGGCGAAGGTCATCGCGGCGCAGGACGCGCTGAAAATGCAGAACAAGACCGCCGAGAAGGAAGAAGAGGCAAAGCAGAAGGTCATTGCGGCGCAGGCTGAGGCGGATTCCCAGAAGATAAAGGCGGACGCGGAGGCGTACTCCATCAAGGCGGTGCAGGAGCAGCTCGCAAAAAGTCCGAACTACATCGACTATCTGAAGATAGAGAACTGGAACGGCGTACTTCCGCAGGCGATAGGCAGCGAGGTAAATCCGTTCATTTCCCTTGACGGAAGCTCCGTTTCCGTGAAGTCCGGAACGACCAGCGCGGCGGACAGCGCTGAGTAAAAAGAACAGCATATCCCAGAGAATGCCGGGCGGTGAGAGCCGCCCAGCATTTTCCGTGTTTTATAAGGACGGCGGCGCAGCACGATTTTTCCGCTGCGGCAATGCCAAAGATATAAAGGAAGGTAACAGATTTGGATTACAACACTCTAAAGCGCAATGCGCTTACCGGCTTTTTTTCAAGGACGAACGAAATGCAGCGAAAGGCTGTATTCAAGGTAAACGGCGCGGTTCTGATAATCGCGGGCGCAGGCAGCGGAAAAACCACGGTGCTCTGCAACCGTA
Source organism: uncultured Oscillospiraceae bacterium (assembly GCA_934448295.1). Lineage (GTDB taxonomy): Bacteria > Bacillota > Clostridia > Oscillospirales > Ruminococcaceae > CAG-115. The sequence continues at coordinate 57,324 of CAKSEY010000012.1, read as the reverse complement.
TCGCGAACATGATGAGATTCGGCAACGCGTACCTCGATAACGAGGAGCGCGGCATAACTCCGGAGGAGGAGCAGTTCCTCGCGGATTTCCCGAGCCTTGAAAAGACCCCGGAGAACGCTGAGCGCCTGGCGGAGATAATCTCCGTGAACCCCGTGAATCCGTGGAATATCCTGGCGATAACGTTCACGAACAAGGCGGCGGGGGAGCTGAAACAGCGCCTTATCGATATGATAGGCGAGGGCGCGGAGAAGATAAACGCATCAACGTTCCACTCCGCCTGCGTGAAGATACTCCGCCGGGAGATAGAGAACCTCGGATATCAGAGCAGCTTCACCATCTACGACGAGGACGATTCCAAGCGCGTTATAAAGGACGCAATGAAGAAGCTGGAGCTGGACGAAAAGGTGTTCAACCCCAAGGTTTTCAAGAATAAGATATCCCGCTGCAAGGACCAGATGATCTCCCCGGAGGAATTCGCGCCCATGGCGCAGGCCTCCGGAGAGCTGATGGACAAGAAGTGCGCGGAGGTCTACACGCTGTACCAGAGCGCGCTCCGTGCGGCGAGCGCGGTGGATTTTGACGACATCATCTTCCTCACCGTAAAGCTGTTTGAGAACTTCCCGGACGTGCTCGACCACTACCGCCGCCTGTACAAGTACATCATGGTGGACGAGTATCAGGACACCAACGTTGCGCAGTACCGGCTTATCTCCCTGCTGGCGGGGGATAACGGGAACCTCTGCGTTGTCGGCGACGACGACCAGTCCATCTACCGCTTCCGCGGCGCGACTATTGAGAATATCCTCAGCTTTGAGAAGCAGTACCCCGGCTGCGAGGTCATACGGCTGGAGCAGAACTACCGTTCCACCGAGAATATCCTGAACGCTGCGAACGCGGTCATCCGCAACAACAAGCAGCGCAAGGACAAGGCGCTGTGGTCAGACCTCGGCGAGGGCGACAAGATAAAGTGCTGCAATTTCGAGAGCGAGATCTCCGAGGCGCGCTTCGTTGCCGACACTATCCTTGACGGCGTGAAAAACGGCAGGCACTACACCGATTACGCGCTGCTGTACCGCACAAACTCCCAGTCGAGAAGCTTTGAGAACACGCTGGCGCGCTCCGGAATTCCCTACACTATTGTAGGAGGTCTGCGCTTCTACGACCGCAAGGAGATAAAGGACATCATGTCCTATCTAGCGGTGCTGAACAATCCCTACGACACCGTGCGTTTCCGCAGGATAATCAACGAGCCCAAGCGCGGGATAGGCGAAGCGACAGTGGAAGAGATAATCCGGCTTTCCGAGGGGCTGCGTATGTCCCCGGTGGAGGTCTGCCGCGAGGCTTCTCAGTTTGAGACCATGGCGAGAAAATCCGCCGCGCTGAAAGCCGCCGCCAATCTCTTTGACGAGCTGGACGAGCTTGCGGATTCCCTCAGGCTGGACGAGCTTATCGACGCGGTCGCTGAGAAATCCGGCTACATAAAGGCGATGCAGGCTCTCGGCGAGGAGGGCGCGGGCAGGATAGAGAACATCAACGAGCTGAAATCCAACGCGCTGAATATGCTGGAGGAGAACCCCGACGCCACCCTCCCGGATTTTCTGGAGCAGGTGGCGCTGGTCTCCGACCTCGACAATTACGACGGGGAAGCGGACAGGGTATCGCTCATGACCATGCACAGCGCAAAGGGACTGGAGTTCGACACTGTGTTCCTTGTGGGTGCCGAGGACAACATATTCCCGAGCTACCGCAGCATAAACGACCCCGCCGAGATGGAGGAGGAGCGCCGTCTTGCCTACGTTGCGATAACCCGCGCAAAGCGTTCGCTTTATGTAACGCACACATCCTACCGCGTGCTGTACGGTCAGACCATGAGGAACAGGCTTTCCACGTTTATCCGCGAGATTCCGGAGAACCTGATAGAAAAGAGCGGCGAGCGCGTCCGCTCCGCGACCCCGTGGAAGAAGCCGGAAAAGCCGAACTATCTCGCGCAGGAGGCCGCGAAGATGGTCACGAAGCCGACTCCGGTGGTCACCGGCACGGTGTTCGCTTCCGGCGACAGGGTAAAGCACAACGTATTCGGGCAGGGAACTGTCGCGGACGCAAAGCGCATGGGCAACGATACAATGCTCACAATTAATTTCGACAACGGTCAGACAAAGAAGGTAATGGCGAATTTCGCCCGGATAGAGAAGCTGTAAGGCTTTACAGACAGGAGCGTGAGAGCAGTACATGAAAAAGACCACTATCAATATGATGTCAATGGCGACAAGCGTCAAGGGGCAGGGCGTAGGCTCCGCATATCTCGAGCAGGTGGCGCTTGTTTCCACCGAGCTTGCGGACAAGTTCGAGGTCACGATAAACAAGAACATCAGGGCTGACATTACGCATTATCACACGATAAACCCCGATTTTCTCCTGAAAAAGCGCTACATGACCAGCCGCGGCAAATCCGTGGGGTACGTCCATATGCTGCCGGAGACCGTGGAGACCAGCGTGAACCTCCCCAGACCCATCAAGAAGATTTTTTACAGCTATATGCTGAAATTCTACAAGAGCATGGACTACCTGGTGACCGTAAACCCGTACTTCATCGGCAGGCTGGAGCACTACGGCGTTCCCCGGGAGAAGGTCACATATATCCCGAACTACGTTTCCTCCAAGGATTTCCACCCGGTCTCCCCGGAGGCAAAGGCGAAGCTCCGCGACAAGTACGGCGTTGAGCGCGGGAAGTTCACTGTGGTCTGCGCGGGTCAGCTCCAGGTGCGCAAGGGCGTGTTCGACTTCATCGAGATAGCCAAGCGTATGCCGGAGATACAGTTCGTGTGGGCGGGCGGCTTCTCGTTCGGCAGGATAACCGACGGCTTTGAGGAGATAAAGAAGATACGCGAGAATCCCCCGGCTAACGTAAGGCTGCTCGGAATAATCGACCGCGAGAACATGAACGAGGTTTACAACCTCGGGGATATGATGTTCCTGCCAAGCTTTGAGGAACTTTTCCCCATGACGATACTGGAATCCATGTGCGTGAATATCCCGATACTCCTGCGCGACCTTGACATCTACCCGGATATCCTGTTCGATTTTTACAGCAAATCCGACAATGTCGACGGCTTCATCGAGGAGATAAAGCGGCTCAGCACCGACAAGGAATACTACGCGCAGCAGTGCGGGGCTTCAAAGCGCGGAAATCAGTTCTACTCCCGCGAACACGTTGCGAAGATGTGGGACGATTTCTATACTATGGTGCGGGATTCAGACAGGAAAGGCAAATAAATATACTTATCCTCCGGTTTATACCGGGGGATTTTTTTGTACTAAACCGGACGTGCCCCTCATACAATTATACAAATACAGTTTGGGAGGAATGGCAATGATAGCCGCAAAAACACAGCACCCTGAAATTCCGCTGAGATACGCCGCCGCTAAAATAACCCTGCCGCCGGGGAACATCGCGGAGATACGCCTGCGAACCGGAAAATGCGCCGCCGCAGTCATGACGGACGGAAGAACGCTCCGCTGCTCGGATATATTCACCCGCGAGGACATAACCGAGTGCTTTCTGGAGCTCTGCCGTAATTCCGTGCACAGCTACGCCCGGGAGATATCCGAGGGCTACATAACGCTCCCCGGCGGGAACCGCGTGGGCTTCTGCGGTACCGCGGTGCTACGCGACGGGGAAATTTCCACGCTGAAGGACATTTCCTCGCTGAATATCCGCTTCGCCCGGGAGGTCAGGGGCTGCGCGGAGGAGCTGTGCCGCCGGGCTTTTCCGGACGGGCTGTGCTCGCTGATAATATGCGGAAAGCCGCTTTCCGGGAAAACCACGCTGCTCCGCGATATGGCGCGAATACTCGGCGGAACGCACCGCATTGCGCTGATAGACAGCCGGGGCGAGCTTGCGGGAGTCAGCGGCGGAGTTCCGGCGCTTGACGTGGGCGAAAACACGGACGTTCTGAACGGCTACCCGAAAGCGGAGGGCATAATGTGCGCGCTGCGCTCCCTCAGCCCGGAAATGATAGCCTGCGACGAGATAGGCAGCGACGCGGAGGAAGTCCGGCAGTGCATGGGCTGCGGCGTGAAGCTCGCAGTGACCGTCCACGCCGCAGGAATAGACGAGCTGCGCTCCCGCCCGGGCATTGCGGAGCTTTACCCGCTTTTCGACCGCGCGGCGCTTCTGGAGGGCGGCAGGCTGACCGATATCCGGGAGATAAAAACGTGAGGCTGGCGGCGGGAATAGTGATAATGCTGCTGTGCACCGCGTGGGGCTTCCGCAGCAGCGTTACGCTCGGGAAACGCTGCGCGCTGCTGCGGGAATTACGGCTTCTGCTGGAGCATTTCTCGATAGGGATATCCTGCACCGCGCCTACCCTGGAGGAGCTTGCACAGAGCGGTCAGGGGGAATTTGCGGAGCTTCTGCGGGAGGGGCTGTCGGAAACCCATGATATCCGCGCCGCCTGGAGCGGGGCGGTGGACAGGCTTGCGGGGCAGTCCTGCTGCGGTAAAGAGGAAGCCGCGCTGCTTGCGGAGCTGGGGCAGTCCCTCGGCACCTGCTCGGCGGAGAGCCAGATCTCCCTGCTGAAGCTGTATTCATCCCGGCTGGACAGGCTTCTGGAGCAGGCGGAGGAATCCGCCGAAAAGAAAGGCAGGCTGTATCGCTCCGGGGGAGTTCTCGCGGGGCTTGGCGCGGCAGTCATGCTGCTGTAAGGAGCGTGAATGATGGAGCTTGACCTGATATTCAAGATAGCCGCCGTGGGAATAATCGTCGCCGTGCTGAACCAGATACTCAAAAAAACCGACCATGACGAGCAGGCGATGATGCTCACCGTGGCGGGGCTGGTGATAGTGCTGATGATGATAATTCCGGCGATAGACGAGCTTTTCGGGACGATAAAATCCGTTTTCGGGCTGTGGTGAATTATGGATATCATTTCGCTTGTGGGAATGGGCGTGCTGTCGGCGGTGCTGTGCATTATCGTCCGGCAGTACAAGCCGGAGATGGCTCTCGGGGTGAGCATAGCCTGCGGAGTGCTGATAATGGGCGCGGTGATAACCATGCTTGCGCCGTCGGCGGAGCTTATCTCGCAGCTCACGGGAGCCGCCGGACTGGACAGCGGATATTCGCGGACGCTGTTCAAGGCGCTCGCCGTGTGCTACATAACCCAGCTCGGCTCGGACTGCTGCAAGGACGCCGGGGAATCCGCGATAGCCTCCAAGATAGAGCTTGCCGGAAAGGCGGCGGTGGTGGTGATCTCGCTGCCGGTGTTTTCGGCGCTGGCGGAGATAGTCATGGAGCTTCTCGGCTGAATGGAAAGGAACTGAAATGCGCAGGATACTGCTTCTGGCGGCGAAGCTGCTGTTGATCCTCGCCGCCGCACTGCTTCTCTGCGGGAACGTCTCGGCGGAAACCGGAGAATCCCCGGGAAACGCGATAGCGGACGCAGTCCCCCCGGAGGCTTCCGAAATACTGGAGGGCGCGGGCATAACCCCGGAAAACAACGGAGCCGCCGGGCTTACGATAGAAGGCACGCTGGGCTATCTGTGGGAGCTTTTCCTGAACCGCGCCGCCGCCCCGATACGGCTGCTGGCGGCGCTGTGCGGGATAGTGCTGCTGTGCGCCCTCGCCGGGAGCGCCGCTGACGGCGCCGGGAGTATGTCCGGGGTTTTCTCGGTGGTGGGAGTCCTCGCCGGGGCGGGAATGACCTCGGCGGCGGTGTACGACGCGCTTTCCGGCACTCTGGAGGTGCTCCAGACCGCGTCCCGGTTCATGCTGGTGTTCGTGCCGGTTTTCGCGGGAGTTATCGCGGCGATGGGAAAGGCGGCTGCGGCTTCTGCGGCGAACACCGTGACCCTGGGGGCGGCGCAGCTTTTTTCGCAGCTTGCGGTGAATTTCCTGGTTCCTGTCTGCGGGACGGTGCTGGGGCTTTCGGTTACCGGGGCGATCCACCAGGAGCTCAACATCGGCAGGCTCGGGGAGCTGATAAAAAAAGCCGCCGTCTGGTCGCTGTCGCTGATAATGACGGTGTTCATGAGTATTCTTTCGGCGCAGACATTCGTGACGAATTCCGCTGACACGGTGCTGATCAAGACGGCGAAATTCGCGGTTTCGAACGGAGTTCCCATTGTCGGCGGCACTATCTCGGACGCTGTGAATACGGTGCACGCGAGCCTTTCGCTGCTGCACAGCTCGATAGGGACTTACGGCATAATCGCGGGTATCGTGATAATTCTGCCGTCGCTTATTTCCGTGGCGTGCTACCGCATGGCTCTTTCGGCGGCGGAGGCGTTCAGCGGGGTGTTCGGCGTAAAGGAGCTGACGGAGCTTTTCAAGGCGTGCGGCTCGGTCATGGCGATAATCATGGCGGTGATAGTGTGCTTCCTGCTGCTGAATACCATATCTGCGGTGATAATGCTCGCCCTTGGCGGCACGGCGTAGGGAGGTTTATATGCAGTTTCTGTCAACCGTCTGCATGGCGGCGATATCGTCGGCGCTGTTCCGTATGCTTGTTCCGGAGAACCGCTGCGGAAAGCAGATCTCCCTGCTTATCGCAGGGCTTTTCCTGCTGGCGGGGGTGAACGCGTTCAAAGGCGCGGACTTCAGCTTCGACAAGACCCAGTACAGCTACGAGGACAGCGCAGATTACATAGGTTTTTCCGGCGACATAAACCGGGAGCTTCAGAAGAAAATATGCTCGGAAATGTCGGACAAGCTGTATTCCCTGCTGAATTCCAGCGGAATATATCCGGAGGAGATACACGTTATCGTTAATATTTCGGGATTGTACAGCATATCTATAACACAGGTGGAGCTTGTATTCAGCGAAAGCCAGCGTCCGGAGGCAGAAGCGGCCGGTGAGCTGCTTTCGCGCGAGCTTCCCGCCGAAATCAGCACCAGGATTCTTTACAGGGGGTGAGCGGGTGAGCAGATTCAGTGATATCATATCCCGGCTCGGCGACGGCAAATGGCGCAGGATAGTGATAATCGCGGGAATAGCCGCGATAGTTCTGCTGTTCCTCAGCACGCTGACCCCGGACGGAAAGTCCCAGGAGCAGCCCCAGAGCTACTCGCAGGAGGAGATCTCGCGTCTGGAAAAGGAGCTTGAAAGGCGGCTCACCGATGTGATATCCGGTATAGACGGAGTGACCTCCCCGAAGGTGATGGTAACGCTTGACTGCACCAGCCGCAGGGTATACGCCGAGGAGACCAAGTCCAGCAGCACCGCCGACGAGGTGAAGAGCGAAAGCTCCATAGCGCTCTCCGGCAGCGGCAAGGAGGCGCTGGAGACCAGCGTGGTGACGCCGCAGGTGCGCGGGGTCGCGGTGGTCTGCGGCGGGGCTGAGAACGTCCTGATAAGGGAAAAGGTGGTGAATACGGCGGCGCGGGTGCTGGATATAGGCATATCGCAGGTTTATGTCACAAACTGATTCGAAAGGAAGAAAGCACATGAAAAGACTGAACGTTATCTTAGGGAAGAAGCAGCTTGTCGCAGCAGGACTGACCGTGCTGCTGGGCGCGGCGGTGGCGGTGAACTTCATCTACGCGGGCAACAAGAAGCAGCAGGATATCACCCAGCCCGCCGAGGAGGTCGCTGGGACTACATACGGCGAGGCTGACCTCGTCAGCAGCAATGCGGACAGCGACGCGTACTTCGCCCAGGCGCGGCTCGACAAGCAGACCAGCCGCGAGGAGGCTGCGGAAGTACTCCAGACGATGTATCAGGGCGGCGACCTTACCGCTGACGAGATGTCGGTGGTAGCCGTGGACGCGGCGAAGATGGGCGGCTGGATAGAGAGCGAGACAAAGATCGAGAGCATGCTGAAAGCCCAGGGCTTCGAGGACGCGCTGTGCTACCTCAGCGACAACAGCGCAAACATCATCGTAAAGACCGAGGGTCTTGACGCAGCGGGAGCCGCGAAGATAAAGAGCACGCTGCTTTCCGAGGTGGAGCTCACCAACGACCAGATAACCATTGTTGAGGTCAATTAAACAGAAAATACCCCGACCGCAATCGGTCGGGGTGTTCTTTGTGCTATGTAACGAGGGGGATATTACTTATCCTCTTCGTCCTTCTTTTCCTCTTCAAGCTCGGCTGCTTCTTCTGCCGCTTCTTCCTCAGCGGGAATTGCCCTTTCGGGGAGCTTCTCGCCGCACTTGGGGCAGAAAGAATTGTCGCTCTTGGTCTTTGCGCCGCACTTGGGGCAGGTAACTGTCTGGCGGAGGTCGTCAAGCAGCAGGTTTATCTCAGAGAGCTTCTCATACAGCTTGTCGATCTCTTCGACCTCGGCGTCGAACAGCGCTGCGTCGGGATTCTCAGCCTTCTTCATCTCGTAAGCCATCTCGCCCAGCTTCTCGAAGTGCGCCTTGATGTCGCCGGTGGTCTGGGACTCCTTGATCTTCAGCTTGGTGAATCTTACAGCCTCGTCAGTCTTTTTGCCTGCGGTCTGCGCAGCGGACTTGGTGGTGTTGATAACGTCGTCTAAAAAGCTCATGGTAAAAACTCCTTTCAGAATTCGGAATGCATTTAAAGGGTTTGTTTCCCCTGACTACATTCTACCACAAAAGATTCGATTTTGCAATAGTTTCTTTGTGAAAAGTTGGTAAAAAATCAGTCCTTTGCGGGGCGCTCCTGACCTCTGATAAGCACACCGATGAACTCGGGGCCTGCGTTGCAGGAAACGACCACGCCGCACTTCTCTACCATAGCCGGGCCGTAGCCGAGCTTCTTTGTCATCTTGTCGATGAATTCCTTCTCGCAGTCGGGGCGGGTGGTGGTCACAACGCACCACGGGGTCTCCGGAATTATGCTTTGGGAGATGGTCTCCACAGCCGCGTCGATTATCGCCTTTTCGCCGCGCGCCTTGCGTACAACCGAGGTCTTTTCAGCCGCAAGGTTGATGAGCGGCTTCAGTCCCATGAGCTCGCCGAGGAAGCTTGCGGCGGCGGTAATTCTGCCGGACTTCTTCATGTGGCGGAGTTCAAAGCCGATGATGAACGCCTCTGCGTGCCTTGCCCAGTCCTCCAGATAGGAAACGACGCTCTCGGCGCTCTGACCTGCTTCCAGCTTCCTGCATGCCTCAAGGACAGGATAGCCGTAGCTGAGCGTATAGCCCTGGCTGTCCACAACATAAATAGCGAGATCCTTCAGCTCGTCCGCAATGTTCTGCTTTGCAAGCTGAGCGTTAGAGCAGGTCTGGGAGCCGGCGCCGTTTATCACGTCAACAATGATGGTGCGCACTCCCTGCCCGTAAAGCTCGCGGAACTTCTCCTCGAACTGAATGGCGGTGATCTGGGAGTGCTTCGGGATCTCCTGCTGCTCCTTGAGTATCTTGTAGAACTCGTCCGGCTGGATATCCCGGCGGTCGGCGTAGCTCTTTCCGTTGATGGTCACCATGAACGGCATGACCTCGAGAAGTCCCTTGTAGCGCTCCTCGTCTGCCGGGGAGATATCGCAGCCGCTGTCCGTGATTATTCTGATAGTGTTGTCCATAGTTTACTCCTTATTCTGCGGATCATTCCGCGTTATTCCAGTCAAATTCCCTGAGCCTGCCCTTGTTCTGGAGCTCCGGGAAGCCCCACTGCCGCAGCGCCTCGTACACCCCTATCGCAACGCTGTTGGAGAGGTTCAGGCTGCGCATTGTCTCCATCATCGGGATACGCACGCAGCGGCTTTTGTTGCGGAACAGCAGGCTTTCCGGAAGCCCCGCGTCCTCCCGCCCGAAGAACAGGTAGCACCTGTCCGGGTAGGAAACGTCGCTGTAAGTGTTCTCCGCCTTGGTGGAGAAGTAGAAGTATTCCCCGCTGTTCCTTGCGAAGAAGTCCTCCAGCCCATCGTAATAGGTGATGTCGAGATAGTGCCAGTAGTCCAGCCCGGCGTGCTTCAGCTTCTTGTCGTCCGGCGTGAAGCCCATGGGCTTTATCAGGTGGAGCCTCGCCCCGGTGACGGCGCAGGTGCGGGCTATGTTGCCGGTGTTCTGCGGTATCTGCGGCTCCACGAGTACTATATTAAGTTCCATATGTATGCTCCGTTCAGGAAAATTGCGCTAAACAGCATATAGTTATTGTACCATATTTCAGGGCATATTGCAATAGCTTTTTTCGTGCCGGTCTGCGAATTCACCAAAAATACGCTGATTTGTTTGGAAAAGTGGGCAATAGTGCTGATTGACTTTATCAGATAACAGGAGTATAATAATATTCGTTTGGTGCTAAAAAAGATAAGGCACATAAAAGGAAGGAACAACATGATAAAGAAGTACATAAGCGACCTGAAAAAAGAGTTCAGGGGCTACAACGGAAAGGCTCTCTCGCAGGATCTTATGGCGGGACTTACCGTTGCGGCGGTAGCGCTGCCGCTGGCGCTGGCATTCGGCGTAAGCTCCGGCGCGGACGCGGCATCGGGACTTATCACGGCGATAACCGCCGGAATAATAATCGGAATACTTTCCGGCGCATCCTACCAGATATCCGGCCCCACCGGAGCGATGGCGGCTATCCTGCTGACGGTATCCGCAAAGTACGGCATAACCGGCGTGCTCACAGCGGGCTTCCTGTCCGGAGCGGTGCTGGTGATCGCGGCGCTCTGCCGGGTCGGGAAGCTCGTAAGCTACCTGCCTGCTCCCGTCATCACGGGATTTACCTCCGGTATCGCTATAATTATCGCGCTGGGGCAGATAGACAACTTCTTCGGCACAAAGTCCGTGGGAGACAACCAGATCGCGAAGATAGGCTCCTATTTCAGCGGCGCGGGGAGCTTCGTGCCGAACTGGTGGGCTGTGATGTTCGGCGCGCTGGTGGTCGTGATAATGATAGTCTACCCGAAGAAATGGAACGCGGTGGTTCCGTCCTCGCTGGTGGGAATTATCGTGGCGCTTGTGGTCAACATGATATTCTTCGAGCAGGGAACAGTCGCCGAGGTGGGCGCTATCCCCAGCAGCCTTGTAACGGACGACAGCATTATAAAGAAGGGCTTCGACCTGGAGCATATCACAAGCCTTATCATGCCCGCGATATCCATTGCGGCGCTGGGAATGATAGAGAGCCTTCTCTGCGGTGCCAGCGCCGGAAAGATGAAGGGCGAGCGCCTTGACGCCAGCCGCGAGCTTGTCGCCCAGGGGATCGGCAACATGATCATTCCGCTACTCGGCGGAGTGCCTGCGACGGCGGCTATCGCGAGAACCTCCGTTGCGATAAAGTCCGGCGGAAAGACAAGGCTTGTCAGCGTTTTCCACTCCGTGGTGCTGATACTCTCCATGTTCCTGCTTGGCGGAGTAATGAGCCGTATCCCGCTTTCAGCGCTTGCCGGGGTGCTCATGGTGACGGCGTTCAGAATGAACGACTGGGCGGCAATAAAGAGCATTTTCCGCAAGAAGTTCAAGTCCTCCATCATGCAGTATGTGCTGACGATGGTTTCCACCGTTGTGTTCGATCTGACCATTGCAATAGTTATCGGCGTTGTTGCGGCAATGCTGGTGTTCATCGTCAAGAGCTGCGAACTGCGCGTGGTCTCCAGCGATATCGACGAGCGCAGGCTGGAGGGCAAGGTGAGATCCGGACATCACGAGGAGTTCAAGGTGGTTTACGTTTCCGGGCCGCTGTTCTTCGGAACCCAGGAGAAGCTGATAACCGCGCTTTCCTCGCTGGAGAGCGCGCAGCAGGTCATTCTGTCAATGCGCGGAGTTCCTACCGCAGACGACGTTTCGCTGTCCGAGCTGGAGAAGCTGTACAACACGCTCCGCGAGAATGGCACGCAGGTCTCCTTTACAGGAGTTCAGGCGGCGGTAAGCGAGATGATGGACAGAGCCGGGTTCAGGGAAAGGATCGGCGGCGAACACTTCTACTGGGACGCCGTTGAAGCGATCAGGGCGCTGGAGATCCGAGAGTACGGCTCCGATTACGCGGACTAAAAAAGTGCGGGAGGCTTAAAACCTCCCGCTTCAGCTTGTCGAAAAAGTATCTATCCCAGGCTGTTGAGAAAGGTGCAGATGCTAGGAAGCGCCATTTCGGCTAGGCTTTGTGCCTGCCGAAATGGCGCTGACGACGCAGATGTGCCTTTATCGACAGCCTGGTGCGGGAGGCTTAAAAACCTCCCGCTTTTTATCAGAATCTCACATCGCCGGGAATATCTGCGGGCGCGCTGACAAGCTCAGAGAAAAGCTCGCTGTAGCTGAGCTTTCCGGGTTTCAGCAGCACGGCTCCGGCGCGCATACTCACCGGAATATCAGTCCCCGCGTGGGAAACCGCTTCCCCGTTGTGGGAGAGTATCCTCCGCGCCAGCTCCTCCACTTCCTGCCTGTCGGAAAGTCCGGTCATCATCACGAATTCGTCGCCGCCGATACGGAACATCATCATTCCGTCGGAGCACTCGCGGTCTATCCGGTGCAGACATTCCAGAATGACCTTGTCGCCGGCTTCGTGGCCGTATCTGTCGTTTATTTCCATGAGATGTGCGGTGTCAAAGCTGAGAATGTACGTTCCCTGCCTGGATTTAATGTAGTCGTAAAGCTCTGAAATATCGTATTTGTGGGTCATGATAAGCTCTCCTTTGCGCATGAATTCTCTCGGGAAGTCCAGCCGCGGGCAAAGCCCGGAAAAGCGCCAGCTTTTGCGGTATTCGGTCGGGGTGACTCCCCAGACCCGCGAAAAGGCGCGGGTGAACGCCTCCGCGCTGCCCCAGCCGTATTTCACCGCTATCTCCAGCGTGGAGCTCTCGCGGCTCTGGAGCTCCCGCGCGGCGGCGGTGAGCCTACGGCGGGTGACGTAGTCGCCCACGCTCTTGCGGAATACGCTGCGGAACAGCTTTTGCAGCCCCGACAGCGAGCAGCAGGAATAACGCGCGCATTCCTCCTGCGACAGCTCTCCGGCGAGATTCTGCTCGATGTATTCCAGCGCCATGGTCAGGGTGTTCAGCTTTTCGGCGTTCACGGCGGCACCTCCCTTTGGTGTATTTCGTAAGCTTACACCTATATTATAGCATGATTTTTCCTCGCCGTCTTGATATTTTGAGTAAATCCGCAGAAAAAATCAGGAAAAAACTGTACTTTCCCTCTTGACAAAGAGAAATTAATGTGTTATAATGATTCTGCCGCTTGTGCAGGGTGAGTTATGTCCATTTGCGGATATCGCTCAGTAAGCGCAGAAATGCAACCCTGGCGCAGCGAGTCTGATTAAGAAGAGGTATATAAAATGTACGCAGTAATTGAAACAGGCGGAAAGCAGTATCAGGTCAAGGAAGGCGACATCGTTTTCATTGAGAAGCTTGAAGCCGAGGGCGAGATCACATTCGACAAGGTTATCATGGTAGGCAAGGACGACGGCGTTAAGGTAGGCGCTCCCTATGTTGACGGCGCAAGCGTAAAGGCTACCCTGCTCAAGAACGGCAAGTCCAAGAAGATCACCGTTTTCACCTACAAGCCCAAGAAGAGCAGCAAGAGAAAGATGGGCCACAGACAGCCGTACAGCCAGGTAAGAATTGAAGCAATCAACGCATAATCTGCGAGTTGTGTTTTTCAGGCAGGGCGGCAGTCTCTGCGGGTTCGAAGTGACCGGTCATGCCGGCTACGGAGAAGCGGGGAACGATATAGTCTGCTCGGCGGTCAGCTCCTCGGTGATGCTGGTCTGCAATACGATAACCGATTTCTTCCATGCTGACGCCAATGTGTCAGTAGGGGAGAACGACATCGCGCTTCGCCTGAACGATTCTGACGACCCCAGCGAAAAGCTGCTGGATTCCTTCCGCGTTCATATGGAGGGAATTTCAGAGGATTATCCCGGGGTAAAGGTCGAGATACGGGACGTAAGTTCCGGAAAATGATAACAGGAGGATATTACAATGATTAGAATTGATTTACAGTATTTCGCTCATAAAAAAGGTATGGGTTCTACCAAGAACGGCCGTGACTCCGAGTCCAAGAGACTTGGCGTAAAGCGCGCTGATATGCAGGTAGTTTCCGCTGGCTCCATTCTGGTAAGACAGAGAGGAACCCATATCCATGCCGGCAACAACGTAGGCAAGGGTTCTGACGATACACTGTTCGCTCTGATTGACGGTACCGTTAAGTTTGAGCGCCTCGGCAGAGATAAGAAGCAGGTAAGCGTTTACGCTGACTAATTTCTGCAATCTCAGATCAAATAAGCCGGATTGCACAAATCCGGCTTAATTTTTACCTGGAATTAAGCTGATTATTCCGCACGGATCAAGGCATAACAGATAGTACAGAAAGCGAGGCGGCAGAAATGTTTGTAGATAAGGTCGAAATTTCCATAAAGGCAGGCAACGGCGGCAACGGAGCGGTGACATTCCACCGCGAGAAGTACGTTAACGCCGGAGGTCCCGACGGCGGCGACGGCGGAAAGGGAAGCGACATTGTTTTTGTCGCTGACGATAACCTTTCCACGCTCATCGACTTCCGCTATAAGAGAAAGTATATCGCCCCCGACGGCGAGCCGGGCGGCGCAAAACGCTGCTCCGGAAAGTCCATGGAGCCCACCGTTATCCGCGTACCGCGCGGCACCATCGTCAAGGACGCCCACACCGGGCGTATCATGGCGGATATCTCGGACGACGAGCCGGTGGTTGTCGCAAAGGGCGGCAAGGGCGGCTGGGGCAACTCGCACTTCGCGACCCCGACCCGCCAGATACCACGCTTCGCAAAGCCGGGATTCCCGGGAGAAGCGTTCGACGTGGTGCTGGAGCTGAAGCTCCTTGCGGACGTGGGGCTTGTCGGCTTCCCGAACGTAGGCAAATCCACGCTGGTGAGCGTTGTCAGCGCGGCAAAGCCGAAAATCGCGAACTACCATTTCACCACGCTGACCCCGGTTCTCGGAGTTGTGAAGCGCGGCGAGCAGTCGTTCGTAATGGCTGATATCCCCGGACTTATCGAGGGCGCAAGCGAGGGCGTGGGACTGGGTCACGCGTTCCTGCGGCACGTTGAGCGCTGCCGCCTGATAGTCCACGTTCTGGACGTTTCCGGGATCGAGGGGCGCGACCCGAAGGACGATTTCGAGAAGATAAACCTGGAGCTTGCGAACTTCTCCGAGGAGCTGGCGCAGCGCCCGCAGATAGTTGCGGCGAATAAGTCCGATATGGCGACAGAGGAGCAGATCGCAGACCTCCGCGCGTATATCGAGGGCAAGGGGCTTCCGTTCTTTGCCATTTCCGCAGCGACTACCCAGGGTACGGACGAGCTTATGGACTGCGTAGCCGCAGAGCTTTCAAAGCTCCCTCCGCCTAAGAGATTCGAGGTACAGCCGCTGACCCTCGCGGAGCTTCAGGAGATGGAGAACGAGAAGCACAGCTTCACCGTCCAGAAGGTAGACGGGGTTTATGTTGTGGACGCGCCGTTCATGGCGCCTATCCTCTCCACCTGCAACATGGAGGACTACGAGAGCCTCCAGTACTTCCAGCGCGTTCTCCGCTCCAGCGGCATAATAGACGAGCTGGAGAAGCAGGGGATCCAGGAGGACGACCTGGTTTCCATCTACGATTTCGAGTTCAATTATGTAAGATAACCGTGAGAAGCTGTTGTTTCTGAGGTAACAAAAAATGAATCTGATCAGCGTTTTGCTCCGTCAGTTAGACCGCTCGTCGCCGGGCAGCAGTGCCACGGCAGAGCAGGTGCTGTCAATGCTTGGCAGCGTCAGACCGCAGTCGTCGCTCTTTGTGGGCGACGAGGCGTGTACGCCGCGCCTTATTTGGGGAAAGCTCGGCGGGACGCTGAAAGCGGCGTTTACCGATGAATTCCGCGCGCAGCAGGGCAGGGAGGCCGGGCTGGATTCCACCACCGTGCAGCTCTTTGAGCTCCCGGGCGAAAACGGGAGCTTCGACCTGATATGGTACAACGGGATAGTGGAGTTTGACGGCTGCGCTCAGCGGCTGGAGCAGCTCCGGCAGAAGCTGAAAAAGGGCGGCACGCTTGTCTACCGCGCGGTGAGCTGGCTCACGGAGCCGTCGCCGGACGCGAGGGTTTTCTGCCAGCGCAGATTCGGGCAGATACTCCCGCTGGACAAGGTGCTTGTCATGGCGAAGGAGCAGGGCTGGAAGGTTCAGGATTTCTACATCGCGCCGAAATCCGACTGGCACGCCGGATATTACGTCCCGCTGATGGAGGCCGCGGAGAAATACGCGGGTATCCACAAGGAGGACAGCAGCGTTTCCCTCGGCATGAGCGAGCTCCGCAAGGAAGCGGGGATTTTTGACGCGCATTGCGAGGAATATAGCTGCGTATACTACATACTGAAAGGTTGATGAGATGGCACTGACCCAACTGACCGAGCACGAAGCGGCGGCTTACAGTCCGAATGTGCTCGCGTTTTACGGAGACTGCGTTTACGAGCTGCTGGTCAGACGAAAGGTAGTTCTCCACGGGAACACAAGCGCCGGGCGGCTGCACGACCTCGCGGTGGAGCAGGTGCGCGCCTCCTACCAGTCAAAGGCTGTGGAGGTCATTGAGCCGATGCTCACTGAAAAGGAAGCAGACATTCTGCGCCGCGGCAGGAACGCGGGCGGGATCTCCGTGCCGAAGAGCGCAAAGCCGTCGGAATACCGCCGTGCCACTGCGCTGGAAACGCTGTTCGGGTACCTCAGCCTTTCGGGACAGGAGGAGCGCATAGAGGAGCTTTTCAGCGCCATATGCGGGGCGCTGCCGGTTTAACGCGGAGGTGAGCGGCTATGACTAGGAAGAAGCAGTCTGAAGGGTTACAGGCGGTGAAGCACTGGGCGCTGGACACGCTGATAATCATTTTTGGCGCGGGAATTTACGCGCTGGGCGTGCATTGCTTCACCGCGCCGAATAACATCGCGCCGGGCGGAGTTACGGGTATCGCGACGATAATCAGCTATGTTACCGGGGCTAAGCTCGGTACGCTTATCAGCGTGATAAATATACCTCTGCTGATAGCCGGGTTCATTCTTCTGAACCGGAAAACCATGATAAAGACGCTGATAGGCGTCGCTTCGCTTTCGCTGATGACGGACTATGTGCTGAAGGGCGTTCCGGTCTACATTGCGGAAAACGGCGGCGGTATCCTGGCTTCCATATTCGGCGGGCTGCTGATGGGCGCGGGGCTTGGGATAGTCTACGCCCGGGAGGGAACCACCGGCGGCACCGATATAATCAACAAGATAATCAACCGCTTCAAGCCGGAGATAAAGCTCGGGCAGATATCGTTCCTGATAAATGCCGGGGTGGCTCTCAGCGGATATTTTGTTTATAAGAATCTTGACGTGGTTCTGTACGCGATAGTTTCGGTATTCGTGCAGGCAAGGGTGATAGATATGCTGGTCTACGGCGGTCTGGAGGGGAAGTTCCTGATGATCTTCTCGGAAAAGCCGCAGGAGATAGCGGAGCGCCTGCTGAAGCAGAAGCGCGGAGTCACCCTGCTTAAAGGCGAGGGAGCGTACAGCGGCGAGGAACGTCAGGTGGTCTGCATAGCGGTCCACAAGAACGAGTACGTCAAGGTCAAGCGGATCGTCAAGGAGACCGATCCGAATGCATTCGTAATAATTACCGGCGCGAGCGAGGTTCTGGGCAAGGGCTTCCAGAAGCTGGACTAACTATAACATAAAAATATAAGGAGAATAAACAATGTCAGGACATTCAAAATGGAGCACCATCAAGCGCAAGAAGGGCGAAAAGGACGGCGCAAGGGCAAAGGTATTCACAAAGATCAGCCGTGAGATACTCGTTTGCATCAAGGAGACCGGAAGCGCGGATCCCGCGAACAACTCCAGGCTTTTCACGCTGGTTCAGAAGGCTAAGAGCAACAATATCCCGAACGACAACATCGACAGACTTCTGAAGAAGGCTGCCGGCGGCGCTGAGAAGAACGACTACGAGGACTGCGTATACGAGGGCTACGGGCCGAACGGCGTTGCGGTAATCGTTGAGTGCCTTACCGATAACAGAAACCGTACCGCAGGCGAGATACGTCACTACTTCGACAAGTTCGGCGGAAACATGGGCGCAACTGGCTGCGTTGACTTCCTGTTCACCCTCAAGGGAATGATCGTTCTTGACAACGAGGACGGTGACATCGACGAGGACAAGGCAATGGAGGATATCCTCGAGGCTGGCGGCGATGATTTCAGCTTTGAGGACGGCGTTGTTGAGATAACGACCGATCCCTCCACTGTTGCAGCAGTAGCAGAGGAGCTCGGCAAGAAGGGCTACAAGGTTATGTCCGCTGAGGCTGCGCAGATCCCCTCTACTTACACCACTCTCACAGACGAGGATCACATAAAGAAGATGGGTCTGCTGCTTGAAGCCCTCGAGGACAATGACGACGTTCAGAACGTATGGCACAACTGGGACGCTCCCGAGTCTGACGACGAGGACTGATAACACAGCCATTTGTAGGACTTTTGCTTACGCAATATGGTGTTGAGTTGTAACATACATTATTAAGAATTGCAAATCAATATATAGTGTTTTTGAAAAGTCTGAAATGGCATAAAAAACGCAATTAAACCTCCTAAAATCTGCTTAAAACACAGATTTTAGGAGTTTTTTTATGCAGTTAAAGATTAAGGTACAGCCGCGTTTATTTTAACGATTCGTAGAAATCCCGCAGGACGAAGAACGCGGGCTTCCGGTGCTTCTTGTCCGCTGAGAGCAGACCCTTGGTGTTGTAGTAGCGCTGGTTTACGGAAGTCCTTCTCGGGCAGCGGAAATCGTGGAGTATCCACGGCGTCATGCCCCTGATGTACGGGATTTTGCGGATAGTTTCCGTCTGCCTTTCGTAGACGTACGCCTGACAGTCCTCGGTGCCCTTGTCGGTTATCGTGCCGCGCAGTCCCGGGTAGGCGTCCGCGCCGAATTCAGTGATTATCACCGGCTTTTTCGGGTCGCTGTTCTCGAAAAGCTCCGGAAGCATCCGCCATTCTGCCGTGTACCAGCCGCAGTATTCGTTCAGTCCGATCACATCGAGATACTGCTCCAGCCTGTCCTCTATGGCGTTCTTCTGGTAGTTCACAAGGCAGGCTGCGGAAACCATTCTCGTCCTGTCGATGAAGTGAGCGCATTCCGCAAGGCGGCTCATGAATTTCAGCCGGTCGTCCGTGTCGGCGTTTTCGTTGCCCACCGACCAGATTATAACGCTCGCGCGGTTGTAGTCCCGGGTGATAAGCTCCCGGAGCTGATTTTCCGCGTCGCTGTATGTGTCCTCGGAATCAAACCGTATCCCCCAGTAGACCGGGACTTCCTCCCACAGAAGCAGCCCCAATTCGTCGGCAAGCTGCGACATTCTCTCGCTGTGCGGGTAGTGAGCCACGCGCATGAAATTGCAGCCAAGTTCCTTCGCCAGCCGGATATTCTCCAGACGTTCCTCGTCCGTGAGAGCCTTCCCGTGCTCCACGCTGTCCTCGTGGCAGCTTATCCCCCGGAGAAACAGCGGCTTTCCGTTCAGCACGATATCCATGCCCATGACGCGTATCTCCCGGAAGCCCACCCTGTCGCGAACCCTGTCGCCTGCGCACTCAAGGGAAACATCATACAGCTTCGGGGTTTCCGGCGACCAGAGTTCCGGTGAAGCGTCAAAAACAATCTCGCCGCAGCCGTTGACGATTTCGATCTCCTGCGTTATTCCAAGCTCAGGGATATCAAGCTTTGCAGTTCCACAGTAATTCTCAGAAACGGCGGCGCCTGCGCGAATCCTGCCGAAATTGCTGTCGGGTTCAAGCGCGATTTTAAAGTCCCTGATGTGCGTTTTCGGTACGCGGATAAGTTCAATATCGCGGTAGATACCGCCGTAATTGAACCAGTCGGTGTTTTCCATGGGAACCTGATCGTTCCGCCTTGTGTTGTCCACCTGGAGGAATATCCGGTTGTCGTGCTCCAGATGAGCGGTTATATCGAAGTAGCACGGTGTGGAGCCGCCCCGGTGCATCCCAACGTATTTCTTGTTGACGAACACGCGGCATATGTAATTCGCGGCGCCGATTTTCAGAATCATGCGCTCGTTGCCGCTCTGCCTTGCATAGATGAATTTGCGTGTGTACACCATGCTTCCCTCGTACAGCATGTACATTCTGTCGGTGGTATTCCAGCTGCACGGGAGGTTCATCAGCTCCCATTCGTCAAAGGAGAAATCCACCGGGAGGGTGTTGCCGCCCTCATCGTAGTAATTCTCATTGAACCACTTCTGCCGCAGGAAGGTGTCGTACTGGTCAACGGCGTAGTGCCAGTGTCCGTTGAGGGATTCCTTTTTTCTGAAGCGGTCGAATATCATGGAATCCGCGGTGGTCATTTTTTCGAAGTATTCACGGTCAATGCTTTCCATAGGGGCAAGCTCCTTTCGATTTATTGATTTGATTATATCACAGTTCTGCAAGCAATAAAATATCAGAAATTGCCGTAAACCGCTTGAAATATTTCAAAAACTGCTGTATAATTTACCTATGAAAACCGATTTTATGCTGTCCCACAACAAGGACAGGTACACTGCGCCCATACAGTTCCACAGCCACGACCATTACGAGATATATTTCTTCGCGGACGGCAGCGTGAAGTATTACGTTGAAAACGAAAGCTACGAGCTGAAAAAAGGAGATGTGCTGATAATCCCGCCCGGAAAGCTGCACCGCCCGGTCATCGGGGAAAACGTCCCGTACGAGCGTTATGTGCTGTGGATATTCAATTCCTGGCTGGAGAAAAACGAGGGGATAAGCGGATTCATGCAGGAGATAAACCGCCTTGCAGAAGAAAAGAAAACCCACCTTGTTTCCTTTCACAGCGCGGAATACGACCGCCTGCGGGAGCTGCTGGACTCCGCGCTGGCGGGCTTTCTTTCAGACGACGCGCTGTCGGGCTATGCCGCAGAAAGCTGCATAATGCTGATACTGGACAGGCTGCGCCGGGAGTTCTCCGAGATAAGCCAGGCGGAATGCCAGTCCGGCGATATTATCCGCCAGGTGATAGTTTATCTGAACGAGAATTTTGTCAGCTCCCCCTCGCTTGACCAGCTTTCGGAAAGGTTCTTCGTTTCGAAGTACTACCTTTCCCACCGATTCAAGGAGTACGCCAAGACTTCCGTGCACAATTATATCCTTATGAAAAAGATAAACCTTGCGAAGGAACTTCTGAAAAGCGGAATATCTCCGCAGGAAGCCGGCGAAAGGTGCGGATTTTCCACCTACTCGAATTTCTACAAGGCGTTCGCTGCGCGGTGCGGAGTTTCTCCCGGAAGATATATGCGGAACTGATAGAGGCTGGCGGGAGCTGTAAAAGACTCCTGTTCCCTTTTCTGAAATAATTCCGGACATATGCCCGAAAAGGCAGATCTGTTCTATTGACAAATCATGATTTCTAAACTATAATATATAGTAGTATTGCATAATATTGGTTTGGCGGTGAATATCCGCACAGAGACAAAAAAACAGTTTACAGGAGGTAATCTCATGACAGCGAAAAGAATGCGGCTGCTGACCGCGGGTCTTGCAATTATAGCGCTGATAGCGGCGCTGTTCGTCATAAATCCAGGGCTCGGAAGATCGGCTGCCGCAGCGTGGGACGGTAAAGCCGCCGAGGGCTTTGAAAGCGGTAAAGGAGACAGCACCGACCCGTACATCATAAAAACGGCGGAGCAGCTTGCGTTACTGGCGGAGCGGGTGAACGGCGGTAAAACATATCAGGGGAAGTATTTCCAGCTTGTGGCCGATCTTGACCTGTCGGGCAGCGAGTGGAATCCGATAGGCATAGGAGAACGCGAGACAGGCGGCGGCACTGTTACGAAGCCTTTTGCCGGAACGTTTGACGGAAATAAGTACAAAATATCCGGGCTGACCCTTACCGCCGGACTGGACGGTCAGGGACTTTTCGGCTGTTCCTCCGGCACGATAAGGAATCTCGGCATAGAGAGCGGAAACATCAGTATCGGCAGCGCTGAAAGAACCGGCGCGATATGCGGATACAGCACCGGAACCATCGAAAACTGCTGGAACTCGGCGGACATTACAGGAAGCACCGAGGGCGGAAAATATGTCGGCGGTATCTGCGGGTACAGCACCGGAACGATTTCCGGCTGCCTGAATATGGGGAATATCACCGCAAATTCGTTCATCGGCGGTATCTGCGGAAACACCGCCAAGGGCACCCAGATCAGCAACTGTTTCAACAGCGGCAGTATCACGGGCAAAGAACAGATTGGCGGTATCGCGGGGATCAACCTCAATTACATAACGTTCTGCATAAATGCCGGGGAGCTTACCGGAGAAACAAAGGTTTATGCTGTCAGTCATTCGGACGTAAACGGAAATGAGAACGCCAGAATAGCAAACAGCTATTACAACAGCGACGTATTCAGCCCCGCCAGCGGTGATAACGAGGCAAAAGGTATTTCCACCGGAGCTCTGTGCGGCAGCATTGATAAATACAACAGATTTGACGAAAACATATGGGAATCCGGCAGCATTGTCCCGGACGGCAGCGGCAAGGCTCAGATGAACTATGTAAGGCTGAAGAACATTCCGGCGGCGCCCGCCGCAATGGAGCGCGAGGTGTTCAATTTCGGCACGGAATCCGATCCGGACTGGGACACCTACACGCTTATAACAGAAGCCCAGCAGTTCGTGGATATCGGCGCGGACAAAGCAAAGTGGAACCAGAACTACGTCCTCGGGAACGATATCGACCTTGAAAGCCGAAAGGATGTTAAGGTAATAGAGAACTTCAACGGCAAATTCATCGGAAACGGACATTCCATAAAGAACGTTTACATAAACGAGCCTGAAAAGTTCAAAGTGGCGCTTTTCGGCGAGGTCAACAGCGGCAGCGTTATCAGAGATCTTACGCTGGACGGCGGCTCTATATACGGCAAGCAAAGCGTCGGCGGAATTGCTGCTGAAAATAACGGCAGTCTTATCAACTGCACGAGTTCCTGCTCGGTCAGCGGTGAGTTCGGATATGTCGGCGGCGTGTGCGCTTACAGCGAAGGTACGCTGATCTCCTGCCGAAACACCGGAAGCGTAAGCTGCACTGCGGGAACCCATGATGAAAACCGCACAACAGGCGGAGTATGCGGTGGCTCTTCTGGCGGCAAAATCGAGAACTGCTATAACTCCGGCACTGTTGAAAGCCCGAAACAGGCAGGCGGAGTGTGCGGCAGCTCTTCTGGCGGTGAAATCGAGAACTGCTATAACTCCGGCGCGGTCAGCGGCACGGAAAACGTCGGCGGTATCTGCGGCGAAGGAAATTATGGATCGAAAATCAGCGGCTGCTTCAACTCCGGTGAAGTCACCGGAACCGGAAAGATCGGCGGTATCTGCGGTTCGGTAAGCGGCTACGAATCCAATGGTCATGAAATTGTTTCCAGCGTCAGCGGCTGCGCGAATACCGGAAAGGTCAGCGGCAGCGGCTCGCTTGGAAGCGTCTGCGGAAACGGCGGCGACCATACCTCTTTCACAGACTGCATATACAGCAGCGGCAGCGGGCTTACCGCAATAGGCGGTAAGGCGGACGTCAGCGGCTCAGCCAGCAGCGCTCCGGCTGAGGAGGTAATAAACTCTTTCAAGCCGGAAAGCTGGACGGAGGGATACGTCAGGGAAAATGTTGCCGGCAGAAAGAAAACAATTCTCCGCGCCGACCCTGTTCCCGCCGGAGCGAAGCAGGAAGAAACAAGGCTTGAATACTACAACTTCGGCACGGAAGCCTCACCCGAATGGGACTCCTACACCGAAATAAGCACCGAACGGGAGCTGCTTGCTCTCGCCGGGGACAATACGAAGTGGGGCGGAAATTACGTCCTTGCCGGAGATATCCAGCTTACGGGAGGATCGTTCTCCCCGATAGGCACTGAAACCGTGCCGTTCAGCGGGAAATTCAGCGGCAACGGCCACGTCCTGAACAACGTGAAGATATCTGCGGTCGGGGACTATTCTGGTCTTTTCGGCTATAACACCGGTACCATAACATACGTTGGCATTGAAAGCGGCAAAATATCCGGCGGGAACTGCACCGGCTCCATCTGCGGCATGAACGCGGGAACCATCACCGGCTGCTACAACAACGCTCCCGTCACCGGAAAGGAATCGGCAGGCGGCGTCTGCGGCAAGAACAGCGGCACCGTACAGATGTCCTACAACACCGGAGCCGTCACGGGAATCCTCAAAACCGGCGGCGTATGCGGCGAAAGCACAGACGGAAGCACATTAGCGAACTGCTACAACACCGGAATGCTGGTCGGCGATTCCTTTGTCGGCGGTATCTGCGGCTCGGCGGGAAGCAGCGCCGACGTTTACTACAGCTTCAGCATGGCTGAGATATGCGGCAACAGTAAGGTCGGCGGTATTGTCTGTACCGGTCCCTCGACAACGTGCTATTACTCCAATGATCTTTTCTTGGTGAATGAATTTGGCGGTCCTGTTAAAACCCAAAACCTGACCAGTCGGCAATCCGACTTTTCCGGCGACATCTGGGAAACAGGAAGCTACACCACGGGCACGGCGAACGGAAGATACCGCACCGACAATTACACGCTCATCAGCCTTAAAGGCGTAGGAAAGGCGCAGTCCGGCGAGCTGCGTATGTACAACTATTTCACGCTGAATAGTGACAGCTGGCGATATTATAATCCCATAACCACGGCAGATGAATTTGAGAAGCTCACACAGAACAGCGCAATGTGGCGCAGAAACTACGTCCTGCAAAGCGATATCGACCTTTCAGGAAGAAATATCACCCCGATAGGAAACGAAGTCACGCCATTCTATGCGTTTTTCAGCGGAGATGGACATAAGATATCCAATCTGATAATTAATCAGCCTGATTCTGATAATGTCGGACTTTTCGGCTATGTATCGGGCTGGGTGTATGATATTATCACTGAAAACGGAAGTATTACCGGCAGAAATAATGTTGGCGGTATCATTGGTCACGCGTCAGATACAAAGGGGCGGTGCGTTAACGGAAACGCGGTAAGCGGCGTCAGGAATGTCGGCGGTATATGCGGCGAAAGCTCAACAACGACCATAGATTGCATAAACATCGGCACCGTGACCGGAACCGACAGCGTTGGCGCAATATGCGGAACCAATAATAAATATACGAAAAACTGCTGGTACAACTCCGACACAAGCGGCGCAAAGGGAATCGCCGGAGCGGATCTCGAGGGAGCGGCGCAGGGGCTCACGACCCTCCGGATGACCTCCGCGGACGCGCTGACGACTATGGGGCTTGATTCCACGTTCTGGACGAAAAAGGCGAACGACAAGGCGGCTGGGATCGCGTATTATCCCTCGCTGCGGGAGGACAGCGCGCCGTCCATCGGATACAAATCCGGCGTGATCCTTGAGAACAGCTCTGCGGATTCCCCGGCTTACCTTGGCACGGCGGATCTCACTGTGTATTCCTTGGTGAAATTTGACGGAATGCCGCAGGCTTATTCAAAGACTGCGCTCACCGCTGGCAGCGGCTCGTTCACGGTAACGCTGAACGATAAGGAGGTAGTCGCCGCCACAGCGCTCCCGGACGGTGCGAAAACTAATGTCACGACCTCTGCGCTCCCCGCTGCGGGCGACGATTGCAGATTCGTGCTGAATTACAGCGGCGCGGATTCCTCGTTCATAGCCGATACCTCTGCGGACTGCACCGTTAAGGTAGAAAAGCTGGCGCTCACGGCGGCTGACCTGGAATTTTCCCCGCCGTCCTACCTTAAATACAACGGCGCGGCAAAGGAAGCAGAAATCGCTGTGAAGCCCGGGATCACCGGCGCGGGAGATATCACTCTGAAATACTACCGTGACGGCGCTGAATCAGACCCGGTTATTCCCGGGACATACACCGTAACGGCAGACGTCGCCGATGGGGAAAACTACAAGGCGGCTGTGCTCTCGGGCGGCTGGGAATTCACCATCGTAAAGGGAGACATCACCGCCGACCTGTTCAAATTCACCGCCCCGGAGGATTGCAGATATAACGGCGAGGGGAAACCCGTTTCCGTCACCGTAAACGACGGAGCTGAGGGAGTCGGCGAAATAACCCTGCACTATTTAAGCAGCACCAGCGGCGAAATAACCGTACCCGTAAAACCGGAAACGATAAAGGTGCTCATTGACGTGGCAGAGGGCGAATACTACAATGCGGCAAGCGGGATCGGCGGCTGGCTTTACACGATATACTACGGCACCCCCGCTGCGGATGACTTCATATTCCACGCGCCTGCCGATACCGAGTACACCGGGCTTCCGCTTGCTGCGGCCGTTGAAGCGCGCAGGTTCAGCGACGGCTCAGAAACGGGCATGGGCGAAATAACGGCGGTAAAGTACTATCTGGACGGAGTTCCAACAGAGCCGATCGCCCCCGGAACCTACACCGTAAAAATAGACGTTGCCAAGAGCGAGTGCTACCTTGCCGCCAGCGACGTGACCTCCCCGGACTGGACGTTTACGATAACCCCTGCGGCGCTCACCGCAAGCGGCTCCGGAACTGCCTCCGGTACGTTCGGCGGCAGTCTGGGCAGTCTGTCCGTTTCCGGGCTGAAAGCAATGCTCGGCACCGACGAAATTCCCGGCAGATGGGCGCTTTCCGGCGGAGATATACCGAACGTCGGCGATACCGGAAAGTACACGGCTGTGTTCACCGCCGACGTTCACCCGGAGTACTACAAGCCGCTCACCGCTGACGTAACTCTGGATATAGCAAAGGCGCAGGCTCCGGCGATGGCTGATACTGCGCTCTCCTGCCACTGGGGCGCAAGTGGGGAAAAGAGCGTTTCCCTCGGCGGGCTTCCCGAAAACACCGGGGAGATCTTCCCGGCTTCCATTGCGGTCACTGACGTTAACGGAATACTCGCCGCAGACAGCGCGCGGTATTCTGACGGAAAGCTGTACTTCACGCTCGGAGAGAATACGGAGGAATCCATCGGAAACACGGCTGAAATAACCGTGACCCTCCCCACGCAGAACTACGCTGATTTCACGTTCAGAATCACGGTGACCCTCGCCGCAAAGGGCGACCAGCAGGCTCCCTTGCAGTCTGACTTCAGGATGGGACTGACAAGCACCGGAAGCAATATCACCGCTGAAATAGTGACCGGGCTTTCCGGCGTGGAGTTCAGCTTTGACGGCTCAGACTGGGGTTCGGAAAACGCCGCTCCTGTCGGGCATGACGAGCTTGTGACGGGGTATATCAGGTTTGCCGAAACCGACAGCCTGAATCCGAGCCAGGCGGTTTCGCTCACGCTGAAAAGCGGTCACGGCGAGCTAACGCGCCACGACCGCTCCGAGCCGGACTGCATTTCCGACGGCAACGCCGAGTACTGGGAATGCGGACTCTGCACAAGGTATTTCCTTGACGAAGCCGGAACCCAGGAAACTGCGCTGCAAAACGTTGTTCTGGCAAAGACCGGGCACACTCCCGGCGAAGCGGTCAGGGAGAACGAGGTTCCCGCGTCCTGCACCGCGGACGGCTCCTATGACGAAGCGATCTACTGCACGGTTTGCAGTGAAAAAATCTCCACCGAGCACAAGACCATTCCGGCGACCGGGCACACTCCCGGCGAAGCGGTCAGGGAGAACGAAATTCCTGCGTCCTGCACCGTGGACGGCTCCTATGACGAAGCGATTTACTGCACGGTTTGCGGCGAGAAGCTCTCAACAGAGCACAAAACTATTCCGGCAGCGGGGCACACTCCCGGCGGGGCGGTCAGGGAGAACGAGATTCCTGCGGCCTGCACCGTGGACGGCTCCTATGACGAAGCGATTTACTGCACGGTTTGCGGCGAGAAGCTCTCAACAGAGCGCCGCACTGTTCCGGCGGCGGGGCACAAATGGTCGGAAAAATATGAATCCGACAAGTCGGGACACTGGCATATCTGCGAGGTGTGCGGTGCGGTCTCCGACATTGAAAATCATGTTTCCGGCGGCGCGGCGACCTATACAAAGCCGGAGCTGTGCACGGTCTGCGGCTACGAAATGTCTCCGAGGAAATCCTCCTCCGGCGGTAACTCTTCCGGGGGAACTGCAAGACCCTCCAGACCTGCGGCGGTCACGGAAACACAGCCCGGTATAAACGGCGTTCAGAAGTCCTGGGCGGACATCGCGGCTGACCTCATGAAGCAGGGCGGCGGAAGCGCGGTGATCTCGCTCAACGGCGAAACCACCGTCCCTGCGGACGTGATAAAGGCGATAGCCGACAGCAGGATAAAGGCGGAATTCATTACCGACAGTATAAAGAGCTGGATAATCGACGGCGCGGCGATAAATTCCGCTTCTGCCGCCGACCTTACCGCGCTCCCCGGAAACGCCGACAGGAGCGGGCTGCGCGGAGTTTTCGGCGCTGACCTGAAAATAAGCGGCACGGTTATCCAGGCTGAACTAAAGCTGACGTTCCGCAGGGAGTTTGCGGATCAGTTCGCGAACGTATACCGGCTGACGGAAGGCGGTCTGGAATTCCAGTGCTGCGCGCGGATAGCCGAGGACGGCGCGGCGGCGATACCCGGTGCGTACACGGGCGGCGAGTATGTCGTTATGGTGTGCGAATACAGCGACCTGCCCGGAGATCTCAGCAACGACGGCATATTGAACGCGCTGGACGCGGCTATGATATTAAAGGATATCGTGGGGTACTCCAAGGGCGAGAATCCCCGCATGGCAGACTTTAACGGCGACGGTGTAATGAATGCGCTGGACGCTTCCGCGATACTCATGGCGATAGTGGCTGAGTAATGCACGGACTGGCATAATAACATAGGCGGCTCCGGGTTTCCCGAAGCCGCCTTTTTATGCTATGAAATTATCGGGGATCCCGGCATTATCTCCAGGCTGAACAGCGGCGTGCCGCACGGATCCATTATTGAAAACGGTGCAGTAGTCATACGCGCCGCCCCGTTCCAGCACCGCAATATTGGGCGATTTTGTTTTATCCAGCGTTTCCTGGGTTTATGTGTTTTCCGGAAATAACGGCGTCACGTTAAGCCTGGATAAACGAAGCAGTTTGGCTCTTGCAGAGCGCCATATGTTCTCCAATGTGCCATTGCTCATAACGGCAGTGGGGCGAATAAATAATCTTGCAGTATATGTTCCACAGATAATCCTGCTCAGCCTTTTCCGATTTCTTCTGCATATTGATAAAGCCGTATTTCAGATCAGAAAAAAAGAAGTAGTCCACGCCTGAACGATAACCGTGTCCCCGCAGTTTTTCCTCTGTCTTTACTTCATTCTGTGTGCAAATGAGCACCTCGCCGCAATTATTGATCAGCTCATGCACTGCCGCGTCCACAAGTTTCTCTTCGCTTGCTTCAGGAACGGAGATATACTTATTTGTACTTTTCTCTCCAAAAATATAGGTTATATCAAAAACCAGAGTTTCCCTATTACGATCACGCTGAATCTCCATAATCCACTGTTCCTTGTACTTTTTCACCTGCTCAAGATCGACATGCTGCAGTTTTTTGCAATGGCTCCGGCAGTGCATGATCTCGACATTTTTCGGTAGTCGGAGGTCATCGCTTCATAGTCATCCTCAAGACTAAGATACGCGTCCAGAACCTGTTGTGTGTATTCAAGACCTAAAGGTCTCAACTTGTCGAAAAAGTATCTATCCCAGGCTGCCGAGAAAGGTGCAGATGCTAGGAACCCGCATGACGGCTAGGCTTTGCGGACGTTGCCCTTTATTGCCCGACATCGTGTCGGGCTTGGGGGCAACACCACAAACATCGTGTTTGTGCCTGCCGTCATGCGGAGTTGTGACACGATGTCACAAGCGAAAGCCAAAAGCGCGTGTCTCCCCCAGCGGGGGAGGTGGCACGAAGTGCCAGAGGGGCTAGTTTGGCGCAAAAACCGCGTAATTGCTTAACGGATTTGTTTCGTGTTGCGCCAAACTAACGACAGAACATGGACGCCGCGCAACTAAGCTTTCGCCCAACGATGCAGATGCGCCTTTATCGACAGTTTGAGGACGCCTTTCATCGAAAAGCGTCCTTTTTATTGGTTAGGGTATGGTCTGCATTGGTTATGTGTCACTACAATTCCTTTCGTAAGGCGGGTTTGCGACTATATCCCTTTGATGTCCCCTGTGACCCGCACGGGAGAAATTTTTATACAGCGTCACCGCTTTTCAGCAGCGGAGTCATGCTCTTTGCGCATATTGCAATGGTCGAACCGTTGTGAAGCAGCGCAGATAGCGAGGGCGTTATCACCCCGAAGAAACCCAGCGCGATCAGCGCCGTGTTAAACGTGAGGATAAACCTGTAGTTTGAGTTTATTCTCTGCATAAGCTGTTCGCTGAGCATCCGAAGCACCGCAAGCTCCGTAAGCTTTGCGCCACGAAGCGTGATATCCGCTGTTTCCTTCGCTATGTCGGAGGCGTCGCTCATTGCTACTGAAACGTCAGCCGCCGCCAGCGCGGGAGCGTCGTTTATTCCGTCGCCCACCATTATTACGCGGTGACCCTCGGCTTTAAGCTGCTCAATGTGGCTGTGCTTTTCCTCGGGGAGCACCTGCGAGTGCACCTCGGTTATGCCGAGCTGCTGTGCGATTTTCTCTGCCGCAGAGCTGCTGTCGCCGGTGAGCATAACGACGTTTTCTATGCCGCATTTCTTCATAAGTGCAACCGCTTCCGCCGCCTCCGCACGGGGCGGGTCGTTTATGAGCAGCGCCCCTGCGAGCTTTCCGCCTACCGCAAGATAAATAACGGAGGACGCACCGGAATTTTCGTCAATGCGCGCCTGCTGCTCATCGGTTATCGTTACTCCCTCGTCGTCGCAGACAAAATGCCTGCTTCCGATAACGGCGCGTTCGCCGTGGAGCGTTGTTGCGATTCCGTGGGCGACTATGTAGCTGACCTCCGCGTGTTCTTCTGCGTGGACTACCCCGCGTTCCTCGGCGCACTTTACTATCGCACGCGCCATGCTGTGCGGGAAGTGCTCCTCAATGCAGGCGGCTGTTCTGAGAACCTCCTCCTCTGAGTGCTCCCCGAACGGAATCACCTTGTCGAGCACAGGCTCGGCGTTGGTGAGGGTCCCGGTCTTGTCGAACACGATGGTATCCGCTGCGGCAAAGGCTTCAAGATACTTTCCGCCCTTTATCGTGATATTGTGGTCGGCGGCCTCTCGCAGCGCTGAAATTACGGCGATAGGCGCCGACAGCTTTATTGCGCAGGAATAGTCCACCATCAGCAGCGAAACCGCCTTTGTGACATTCCCTGTGAATAGCAGCGTCAACCCGAAGCCCAGGAAGCTGAACGGAACTATGCTGTCCGCCAGCCTTTCCGCGCGGCTCTGTATTCCGGCTTTCAGGTTCTCCGAGGTGTCTATCAGCTCGATGATTTTCTGTATCTTGGTGTCCGAGCTTACCGCCCTGACCTTTACGACAACGGAGCCCTCCTCAACAACGGTGCCCGCAAAAACGGTGGAACCTGCAGATTTCATCACCGCCAGCGGCTCGCCGGTCATCGAGGCTTCGTTGATGTATGCCTCACCGGAGGTGATCTCTCCGTCCACAGGTATCACGCTGCCAGTCCTGACGCGTATCTGGTCGCCGATTTTGAGCTCCTCCATCGGGATAAGCACGTCCTCGCTGCCGTTAGCAAGCCACACCTTGTCCGCCTTGACCGCAAGGCTGGAAGTAAGCACGGCCTTCGTCCGCGCGTGGGTGTAGTCCTCCAGCAGCGAGGAAACGGAAAGCAGCAGCATGATCGTTGACGCCGTCTTGAAGTTGCGCTGCGCAAGACAGGCTGTGATAGACGCCGCGTCCAGCACCTCCACTGTCAGCCTGCCCTCTCCCAGCTCGGAAAGTCCTTTCAGGATATACTTCGCGCTGTTAAATACAGTCAGCGCGGCGCAAATCGGCGCAGGGAGCAGCAGCTTCTTGACATAATGCGAGACTATAAGCTTAGCCAGTCCGTTTTTAAAGTTATTGTCGATCTCCCGGGTGGCATTGTCCTCCGCGATAGGGGTGAGCTTCCGGAAATCCAGGCTCTCTATAAAGCTGATTACCTCGCGCCTGCTGTCCTTTTTATAATAGATAAGCAGACCGCCGTTTGCCGAATGTGCTTCGGCGGACAGTACGAACGAGTTAACCATGGTTAACTCTACGATACTGCTTTCCAGCTCCTTATCAAATGCATATCCCCCGAAGCGCACTCGGATACGGCCGGGAAGATCCGATATGATACTGTAGCGCATTAGTCTTCGCTTTCTTCGTTAAGACCAGCCTGCTCCTTTGCCTCGTAGCAAAGATCCTGAGCCTCGTCCTTCATGTTCTGGAAAGCTGCCTTTGCGTCGCTGGTGAACTTCATTCCCTTTGCAAGACCTGTAACTGCAAGCTGTCTGGTTTTCTTTGCCGTGATGATCTTTTTGCCTACGATAACGCCCGCGGCTCCCGCTGCAACCAGCCAGAATTTTTCGTTTTTGAAGATGTTTTTCATATTGTTGTCCTCCGATATTGTTTTACAGAGTCTTTACCTCGCTCTGTTATTCTGATTATATTCTTTTTTTACTAAAATGTCAAGTAGAAACGCGCTTTAATCACCTAATGTTCACAATGTTCCGTCTCTGGGATTCCCCGGAAAATGCGTTCTGAATCTCAGGTATCAGAACAAGCCCGCCCGTATAGCCCGGAACCCCCGCATTTTTTCGAAAAATTACGCAATAGCGGTTGATTTTTCAGAGTTAGTGTGCTATAATGTACTCGTGGCATTTTGCAGGCGTTATTATTGAGCGCCCGCAGCGCTAGGTTAGTCATATCTAATATTGGCGAAATTGCCGTAACGGAGTTCCAGACCTGGAGGCAGAAAGCTCCAAAGAGAATAACGGCGGGTTAGTCAATCATAACGCCCTGCCATGAAAGGAAGATAACAGATGAGTGAAAAAACAGCGCTTTCCGGCGTCCCGGAAACCATGCTCCAGACGATATACGCCCGGGCAAAGGAGACCAGGTCGCGCGGCGCAATCTCCGACCCAAAGGCGGTGGAGATAGTTGAGAAGCTGGACTACGATTTCTCGCTTGCCGACAAGGACAAGGCCATGCACGACGGAGTCATTGCGAGGACGATAGTGCTTGACAGGCTTGCAGGGAAGTACCTCAAAAAGAACCGCGGCGCGGTCGTCGTGAACATCGCGTGCGGCCTTGATACGCGCTGCTACCGGACGAAAGGCTGGGCGCACTGGTACAATCTCGACCTGCCCGAAACCATCGAGGTGCGCCGGAAAATACTCCCCCCGACGGATAAAATCACGCAGATAGCCATGTCCGCGATGGACGACTGGGGCGGCAGCGTCAAGGAGAAAAACACACCTGCCCTTGTTATAATCGAGGGGCTGACGATGTATCTTTCCGCAGAGGACGTGAAGCGCATATTCGCAGTTATCGGCAAGCGGTTTGAGCACGCCGTGGTGCTGGTGGAAACCATGAATCCCACCATGGCAAAGCATTTCAAGGAAAAGTCCATAGAGGGCAGCAAGGCGAAGTTCTCATGGGGAGTCA
This sequence comes from uncultured Oscillospiraceae bacterium, assembly GCA_934448295.1. Classification (GTDB taxonomy): domain Bacteria; phylum Bacillota; class Clostridia; order Oscillospirales; family Ruminococcaceae; genus CAG-115. Next base: position 23,914 of record CAKSEY010000012.1, on the reverse strand, counting down.
AGGACGGAAAGGAGCTTTCCGCGCTGATCCCCGGCTTCCGGCTGAGGGAGCAGCACAGCCTGACCGAGGGCATGGCGGAATTCGCGCCAATATACAAGTTCCTGGGAAAGATCCCGTTTGTAAGCAATATCTCAAACAAGATAATCGTATTGGAAAAGTGAGACCCGGGCAGATCTATTTTAATAGGCATATAGGTTAGACAAATCTAACTTTAATATGATAGGGAGGCTTAGCAGTGAAACAAAAAAAGAGAAAGGCGCTTTCGGTGCTGATGGAATACGCGGGCGGGCATAAATACTTTACATATGCTTCTGCCGCGCTGGCGGCGGTGAGCGCCTGGATAGCGCTGATACCGTTTTACGATATCTGGAGGATAATCCGGGAGGTGCTGGAGGTGCGCCCGAATTATTCCGAGGCCGTCAATATCGGCAGATACGGCTGGGAGGCGGTGGGATTCGCGCTGCTTTCGATGGCGCTGTATATCGCCGCGCTGATGTGTTCGCATAAGGCGGCGTTCAGGGTGCAGGCGAATATGCGTATCCGCATGATGGAGCACATCATGAAGCTGCCGCTCGGCTATGTGGAATCAGAGGGCACCGGAAAGATACGCAAGATAGTTACGGATTCAAGCGCGGCAACGGAAACCTATCTGGCGCACAATCTCCCGGATAAGGCGGTTTCCATGGCGACCCCCGTGGGGCTGCTTGCAATGATGATGGTGTTCGACTGGAGGCTCGGGCTGATAAGCCTGATACCTGCGGCTGTTGCGTTTATCATGATGGGCACGCTGATGATGGGTCCCAAGATGGCAGCGGATATGAAAGAATATCAGAACGCGCTGGAAACCATGTCCGCAGAGGCGGTGGAGTACGTCCGCGGAATTCCGGTGGTAAAGACCTTCGGACAGACGGTGTTCACCTTCAAGCGCTTCAAGACCGCCATTGACGAGTACGAAAAGTGGACGCTGGGCTACACCAAGAACATGATGCTGCCCATGACCCTGTTCACCACCGCTGCGAACGGAATTTTCGCGGCAATAATTATTGCGGCGTTCGCTTTCACGGGGCAGGGCGTAACAGATGATTTTATCCTCAACGTGTTCTTCTATGTGATAATCACCTCCGTGCTGACCGTCACGCTCATGAAGATAGCATATGCCGGGGAATCCCAGATGATAGTCAACGACGCGCTTGACAGAGTGTTTGAGGTACTTGATACGCAGCCCCTTGCCGACAACGGAAAGGGCGCGGCTCCCGCCGATTCCTCCATCTCGCTGGAGAATGTCGAGTTCTCCTACGGCGGCGGAAATAACGCGATAGATGGGATAAGCCTTTCCGTAAAGGCGGGGCAGCATATCGCCCTGGTGGGACCCTCCGGCGGAGGAAAAACCACGCTGGCTTCCCTTATTGCGCGCTTCTGGGACGTAAAGGGCGGCTCGGTGAAAATCGGCGGCGCGGACGTCCGGGATATGCCGTCTGAAAAGCTCATGCAGTATGTTTCGTATGTTTTTCAGGACAGCAGGCTGCTGAAAATGAGTATTCTGGACAACGTGCGCATGGGCAGACCGGACGCCACAGACGAAGAAGTAATGCAGGCGCTCAGGGACGCGCAGTGCATGGATATCATCGAGAAATTCCCGGACGGGGTGAACACGATGATAGGCTCAAAGGGGATCTATGTTTCCGGCGGCGAGTGTCAGCGGCTTTCTATCGCCAGGGCGTTCCTCAAAAACGCGCCGATACTCATTCTGGACGAGGCGACAGCCTTTGCCGACCCCGACAACGAGCGGCTGGTACAGCAGGCGTTCGAAAAGCTCTCGAAGGACAAAACCGTGATAATGATAGCCCACAGGCTTTCCACCGTCACAAACGCGGACTGCATTTATGTGCTTTCCGGCGGAAAGATCGCCGAGAGCGGCACGCATGACGCGCTTATTTCCGCAGGCGGTATTTACAGCCGCATGTGGAGCGAATACAACAGGTCGGTGACATGGCAGGTAGGAAAGGAGAGCGTCTGATATGAATCTGACAGAAAAACTGAAACATAAATACGCGCTTTCGGATAAGGGCGCGAAAGCCATGCTGCGCGCGTTTGCCGCAGTTTCTCTCTCAAATATCGTGCTGATGCTTCCGGTGGGACTGCTTTACAGGCTTGCCTCATATCTCCTTGACGGGGAGCTTCCGCGGGAGCAGCTCGGCTTCTTTATCGCGGCGATAGTGGTCGTTCTTGCTCTGATCGCCGGCGCCGCCGTGATACAGTACCGCTCGACATTCCTTTCAACATATGTTGAAAGCGGAGTAAGGCGCCGTACTCTTGCTGAAAAGCTCAGGAAAATACCGCTTTCATTTTTCGGCAAGAAAGACCTTTCCGACCTCACAAACACCATAATGTCAGACTGCGCCATGATCGAAACCGGGTCGTCCCACTGGATACCGGAGCTTGCCGGCGCGCTGATCTCCACAACGCTTATCGTGATAAGCCTGTTCTTCTTTAACTGGAAAATGGCTCTGGCGGCGGTGTGGGTAATGCCCGTGGCGCTGATAATAGTCCTCAGCTCTGGCAAGGTGATGAACAGGGTTCATCAAAAGACCATGCAGTACAAGCTGGAGTGCCTTGACGGTATACAGGAGGGGCTTGAGACCCTGCGCGACCTGCGCTCCTACAACATGACCGAAACATATCAGCAGGGACTCAACCAGAAGATAAGGGCGGTCGAAAAGCACGCCATCGTTGCGGAGTTTTCGAACGCGGCGTTCGTGTGCACGGCGCAGATGATACTGAAGCTCGGCATGGGAACGGTTGCGGTTGTCGGCAGCGCTCTGCTTGTCAGCGGGGAAATAGACGTGCTTACGTTCTTCATGTTCCTGCTGGTGGTCACGAGAATGTACGAGCCGCTCCAGATAGCGCTCCAGAATCTTGCGGCGATAATCAGCCTTAACGTGAACTGCAAGCGCATGGACGAGATACTTTCCCACGAGGAGCAGACCGGCAGCGAGACCCTCACCAACAAGGGCTACGACATCGAATTCGACCATGTGGCGTTCTCCTACAAGGACGGCGAGCAGGTGCTTTCTGACGTAAGCTTCACCGCAAAGCAGGGCGAGGTCACGGCGCTTATCGGCCCTTCCGGCGGCGGAAAGACCACCGTTTCAAGGCTGGCGGCGAGATTCTGGGACAACGACAAGGGGCGCATAACCGTGGGCGGAATGAACGTTTCCGAGATTGACCCGGAGAAGCTGCTGTCGCTGTATTCGATAGTTTTCCAGGACGTTACGCTGTTCAACAACACGGTCATGGAGAACATACGGATAGGCAGAAAGGACGCCTCTGACGAGGAGGTAATGGCGGCGGCAAGGCTTGCCCACTGCGAGGAATTCGTGGAGAAAATGCCCGAAAAGTGGAACAGCATGATAGGCGAAAACGGCTCGGAGCTTTCCGGCGGCGAGCGCCAGCGTATTTCCATCGCCAGGGCGTTCCTTAAGGACGCGCCGATAATCCTGATGGACGAAGCGACAGCCTCCCTTGACGTGGACAACGAATCGCTGATACAGGAGTCCATCTCGAAGCTTATCAGGAACAAGACCGTGCTGATAATCGCGCACAGAATGCGCACGGTTGACGGAGTTAACAAAATCGTTGTGCTGAAGGACGGCACGGTGGCTGAGACCGGCTCCCCCGCAGAGCTGAAAAAGGCGGGCGGCATCTACAGGCACATGGCTGATATGCAGCTCTGCTCGGAGCAGTGGAAGTATAATTAAACTGCTCTCATAGCCTGAAAATAAACAGCGCCCAGCAAAGCCACTGAGGTTTTGCGGGGCGCTGACGCTTTTATATATTTTGCGAAGCGTACTTTGAGTAACAGGCGAACAATTCACAGGCAAAATCCCTTAGAAACGTCTGGTCAAACGAATTGCTGAAATAGAATTCGTGGTTTTTAAGCTCGTCGCATAAGTAGCCCTTAACGGATATGTGCCCGCTTTTATCTGCGGAAAAGGCTATGGATCTGTGGTATCCGTATGCTTCCTGTATCGCCGCTTCTCCGCTTAGTTCATCATACATGGACTTAAGGCTTACCGCAAACGCCCCGAATTTCTTGATGTCAATATCCATGCCGGAGGCGGCGGAAAACCCATCGCTGCTTACTTTTACAGACATAATCGTGTTGGAGGGATATTTTATGTCGCTTTCAGAGATGTCAAGCTCCAGTGATAAAGAAAATCCCCCGGCGGTCAATCGGTGCATTTTTTCCTCCTGTTTTCGGGACGGAGATATTCCGCCCGTAATGCCTATTGATTTTTTCGCGGAAATGTGGTAGAATAAAAGTGAAAACCTACTGAAATACTGGGAAAGGAACAACATGGATTTCACAAAACTTGAAAAAAACCTGTCAGATGTAATATACGAGGCGCAGATTAAATTAGGCTACGACAGCAGCACAATGAGCATGAACTATCCGCTTGATTCCCTCAACCGTCTGCTCGGGACGAACGTTGGCATAGATGAGATGAAGAAGCTGCTCGGGGATTTCGCGGAATATGCCGAGGAGCGCCTTGGCAGAATTGAGTTTTCAACGCCGTACAGTAAGATGAAAAGCAGCTCTGAAATCATACGCATTGATGTCCCCGCAAAGGGCGCGGATTACATTCACGAGCACGCAGATAAGTCTCCGTTTTTGCCGGAATTGATCGCGCTGATTTACAAAAAAGGCGCCACCATAGATGATGTGATCTCTCTTTTTCGCAAGTACTCCGATAAGGTGCACGTTGAGGAATCAAAAACCAACGAGTTCGACTACCTTGTTTACTTTGAGGACGGCAGGCCGGACAGCTACTATTACTGCATTACCGATGAAATCATAAGCCTGACATATCACAGGTTTACGAAAGAGGATTTCTACGCTTTCGACTTCTGAACTGAATAGCGAAAATCGGGAAGGACTGTCTTCCCGATTTGCTTTATCTTCTTCTGCCGCCGCCACCGCCGCTTCTGTGACCGCCTCCGCCGTGTCCACCGTGACCGCCGGAGCTGCTGGAGCTTACCCGGTGCGAGGTGGTATATTCCCGCACAAAAATGTCATTGCGCTCGGTGAAGTGCGTCATGTCGTCCTTCATGTATGCCTGCGCCGAAATCGGGAGCTTCTTCTTGTAGGAAGCCGCGTGCCCGTTGGCGATAAAAATAGCGGCAAACAGCGCGATAATTATTCCAGCGATATTTCCGGTGTTCAGATGGAATTCTATGCCGTCTACCGGATGTCCGCTGAGATAATCGCAGAAGCCTTCAACGGCGGCATAGTAATTCCCGCCTGAGCCGCTGTCAAATCCGTCATAGACATAATCAAATATCCGGTCGATCTTGCTGTGATATTTGTCGTATGCGGTGCCGGTGGAGTAAATCTGGTCTACCTTTCCGCTGCCAGCCTGCACCATCATCAGCACGACAGAATCGGAATACTCGCCGAAGCTCCTGTTAAGGAAGCTCTTTGCGTAGCTGACCTCGCTCATTCCGTCCATGTAGGAATCCGCGAAGATAACGCCGACATTCGCGTGGATACTGCGCGCGGTATCGTCAAGCAGCGTCAGAAGCTGGGATTCCTCGGAATCCGTCAGCGCGTCCTGATGATCCTCGATATAGCCGAAATAGCCGTAATCCGTGCCGTCTGCAAAGGCGGTGAAGCTCATCAGGCTGAACAACAGCGCGGCGAACAATGCGCCCAGCAGCGAGAGTTTTCGCTTATTCAAACAGAGCACCCCCTAACAGACCGAGCAGTATTGCCAGAACCAGGAACCACACAGCCCCGAACAGTAATTTTTTCAGCCTGCTGACCGGCAGAATACCGAAGTTTATTCCGGTCTGACCGTTCATCACGAACGGGTAATCCTTGCCCTTGTATGTGTAGTTCACGAACCACACCGGCATCAGCGCGTACACGGACTGCTGGTTGGCGTAGCTCATATTGCGGCGCTTTTCCGTGACGGAGGAATACCCCTGCATATCACGTTTCAGGACGTTTGCGGCGGCTTCTGCGACCCTCTGGTCGATACGCTGGGATGCCTCCGCGCTGTCAACGTCGTACTTCTCGGCGCCGCAGCCGGAGAGATAGCTCATTGAAAACGGCTTCAGCCCGTCGTAGTTGAACGGCTCTATGCTCTCCATCAGGCTGTCGTCAATACGTTTGGAGCCGTCGCAGGGAACTCTCACGAATACCATATCCGCGCGGCGGGTGACGTTAAAAATCTTGGTGTTGGTGTAGCGCGTATCGCCCACGCGCCAGCTATGCACCTTGTGACCCTCGGCTTCCATGAACGCGTTTACCTCGCCGCTTTTCAGCCAGTAGGGGACGTACAGCGGCGTGATGTTCTGCACCTGCGCCTCCGAGCGGAAGCCGTTCGGCAGCAGTATCTTACCCTTGCAGTAGTCCTTGAAAGCCTGCTCCGCCTGTTCCCGGGTCATTCTGAACGGAATTATCATATCCGGCTTGTATTCGCCGGAAAGCCGCCCGGTCAGTATTACGGGAGTATGGCAGAAGTGGCAGCGGGTCGAAGCGGTAAGGCTGTCGCAGATAACTCCCGCGCCGCAGTTTGGGCAGGTGTACAGCGCGGAGGCTCCCGCGAATTCCTCGGCTTCGATGTTGGAGCCGTCCGCCGCAGCTTCGCGCTCCGCTTCAAGATTTTCCTGCGAGAGCGGCTCCGCCTCGTTTTCAGCGAAGTATTTTTTTATGTCCTCCTCGGTGAAGCTGCTGCCGCAGTACTTGCACAGGAACTTTCCGGAGGCATTGTCGAACTCCAGCGCTGCGTTGCAGTTGGGGCACTGGTATGTAACGGTTTTTATTTCCACAGGCGCTCCTTTTCACTGATTACCAATTATTCGGGTACGACGGCTTCCAGCCGGTAAATAGGCTGACCGAGGTCGGTGAATCGCTTTTCGTACTCTGTCATTATATTCCCCTCGAAGCCGCTGTTATGCAGGTCGAGGGAAACGTTCTTCATTGCGAAGCCGTTCTTTGAGAAGTGCTCTATCGAGAACTCAAACAGCCGCATATTGTCGGTTTTCTGATGTATCTCAGAGCCGGGCTTCATCACCGCCTTGTATATCTCAAGGAATCTTGTGTGCGTAAGGCGGTGCCGCGCGTAGGTCTCTTTCGGGAACGGGCAGCTGAAATTCAGGTACAGCCGCTCCACGGTGTGCGGGCGGAAAAGGTGCTCCAGATACTCCGCCTGACCAAGACAGAAGCGCACGTTCTTTATGTCGCTCTCCATGAGCGCTTCCGCGCCGGTGACGAGGACGTTCGGGGTCTTTTCCACGGCAACGTAGTTTATGCCGGGATTTCTGCGGGCAAGCTCCAGAATGAAGCTTCCCTTGCCGCAGCCGACCTCCAGGTGGAGGGGGTTGTTATTGCCGAACACTTTCATGCTGTCGAAGAAGAGATCGTCGTCCAGCGGATCGTTGGCGTGTTCGTTCTGGTTCTGCATCACGAGCATGACCGGAGCGCAGGCCTCCAGCCGCTCCTCGAGATGCTTCTTTTTTCTCATTCTCATTAAAGGTACCTCATAATAGTACCGCCGTGCAGTTTTTCCCGCACGGCGGCAATTTTTTCAACAGGATTACAGGTCGTAGTTGAAATTTGCGAAGTCGAATGTCGCGAAATAGTCGGCGGCAGTTTCGGCTCTTCTTATGAGCTTCACGGAGCCGTCCTCCCTCAGCAGAAGCTCGGCGCTGCGGAGCTTTCCGTTGTAGTTGTAGCCCATTGAGAAGCCGTGCGCGCCTGCGTCATGGATAGCGATATAGTCGCCCATCTCTATCTTCGGGAGCATTCTGTCCACTGCGAACTTATCGCAGTTCTCGCACAGACCGCCGGTAACGTCGTACTTGTAGTCGCATGGCTCGTTTTCCTTGCCGAGCACGGTGATGTGGTGGTAAGCGCCGTAGATAGCCGGGCGCATGAGGTTAGCCGCGCACGCGTCCAGACCGATGTACTCCTTGTAGATGTGCTTCTCGCGGATAGCCTTTGCGATGAGCATTCCGTTCGGAGCCAGCATGAATCTGCCGAGCTCCGTGCAGAGCCTGATGTTACCAAGACCAGCCGGAACAAGGATCTCATCGAACTTCTCGTGAACCTTTTCGCCGATTACCGCGATGTCGTTTGCGGGCTGGTCGGGGCGGTAGGGAATCCCTACGCCGCCGGAAAGGTTGATGAAGCTCAGCTCAACGCCGGTCTTTTCCTTTATCTCAACGGCTGTGCGGAACAGTATTCCAGCCAGGGTGGGGTAGTAGTCGTTAGTGAGCGTGTTGCTCGCAAGGAACGCGTGCATTCCGAATGTTTTCGCGCCCTTTTCCTTGAGTATGCGGTAGCCCTCGATAAGCTGATCGTGTGTGAAGCCGTACTTGGCGTCCTTCGGGGTGTCCATTACGTTGGGGCTTCCGTCGGTCTTGAACTCTCCGCCGGGATTGTAGCGGCAGGAGATCGTCTCCGGTATCCCGGTGAGCTTGTCGAGAATGTCGATGTGCGTGAAATCATCGAGGTTTATCAGCGCGCCCATTTTGTATGCAAGCCTGAAGTCCTCGTCAGGAGTAGCATTGGAGCTGAACATGATCTCGTGACCCTCTGCGCCTACCTGCCCGCTGAGCAGAAGCTCGTTGTAGCTGGAGCAGTCGAAGCCGCAGCCCTCGCTTCTCAGGATGTTCATTATGAACGGATTCGGGGTAGCCTTTACCGCGAAATACTCCTTGAAGCCCTTATTCCAGGAGAACGCCTTGTTGAGGGCGCGCGCGGTCTCGCGTATGCCCTTTTCATCGTAGATGTGGAACGGTGTGGGGTAGGTCTTGGTGATTTCCTCGATCTGTTCCTTGGTAACGAATGGTTTTTTCATTTCTTTTGTCCTTTCTTTATTTGGCAGGGGCAAACTTGCCGCCTGTATAATTTCTGTGGGAGCTCAGCCGAAAATCGGCATTGAAAGCAGGAAAACCGCTGAAACAAGCGTCAGCTTTGCAATGATACAGCCGCGCCTTACCTTATGGAAGTCCCGGTCTGAAGCGGATTCCGGCTTTTTCAGGACGTTTGTCCACTGCGGATAGACCGCGCATACGGAGAATATCCCGTAGATCATCAGCATTACTACAAGTAGGATGATGTTCCCGCCGCCTGTAACGTTCAGCGCCATTAGCGTTATCATGACCGCCGTGAACGCTGCGAGAGCGGCAACTCCGGTTATCTCGGCGGCTTTTTCTCCGCGGGTGTATTTCAACTTGTCCGGGATCATACGTTCATGTACTTCGCGAGGAATTCCCCGGACATGGGGATCCAGCGGCGCACGTTGTCAAGGAAGAACGCCTCGTTCCAACCGGTGGACTTGTCGCAGGTGGAAAGTCCGTGCGGACCCTCGTCAAACAGGTGCAGTTCTACTGGAACCTTGTTGGAAACGCATGCCTTCGCCATTACCAGCGAATTGTGCGCGGAAACGCAGTCGTCGTTCGCGGTAGCCCAGATGAACATGGGCGGGGTCTTGGGAGTTACGCGGTTCTCGAGCGAAAGCCTGCTCAGGTCGGAGCGTGCGGCGTTTTCGCCGAGGAGCACCTTGAAGCTGCCCTCGTGCGGAGCGGTCACGCCGCTTATCACGGGGTAGCAGAGTATCGCGGCATTCGGACGAAGATCCTCCGGCTCGCAGCCGATGGTCTTGGTCAGCAGTACGTCGCTCCACATGGTGGCGAGGCAGCCTGCGAGATGTCCTCCGGCGGAGCAGCCGAGGACAGCCATTTTCTGCGGGTCAATGCTGAATTCTTCAGCGCGCATTCTTATCTTGTAGAATATGTACGCCGCGTTCATGAGCGGCTCGGGGAATCTCACGTTGCAGGCATAGGTGACAACGAAAGCCGCGTAGCCCATTGCAAGGTACTGGAGCGCGATGGGCTCTCCCTCGCGGTCAGAGCAGTACTCGTAGCCTCCGCCCGGGAAAATTAGCACGGAGGGGCGCTTTTCGCAGTAAGGAAGTCCCGCCACTGCGTCTGGCAGATAAGCCTTGACGAACGCGGACTTGTCAGAATTAATATTGAAAGTCTTGATGGTCATAACTAGCTCCTCATTTCAGGACTTATGTTCGTGAACACAAAAATGTTCGGGAATCTTTACTTTAATATTGTACCATTATTTCGCCAAAAAATCAAGTGGTTAATCAAAATAAGCGGGGTGATCCTGCCGGAAAAGCACATAAAACAGCCCGGGCGCTCATAAACTGTGAAAAAGGAAACGCCCGCGGACGCCCTGCGGGCAGGGGAGAGTAAAATCAGAACTATCCATGGGGGTGTTATCTGAGGTGAAGAGAGATAAACTAGGGGAAAACGATCAGGAAAGATGTGTCATACTCGGACATTACATAGTGGAAAACAACGCGACAGTCCGCGCGGCTGCAAAGCAGTTCGGGATAAGCAAAAGCACGGTTCATCAGGACATCACGGTGAAGCTGGCGCAGGTGAACCCGAAGCTGCACGACGAGGTCAAGGCGGTGCTGGACAGGAACAAGCAGGAGCGCCATATCCGCGGAGGTCAGGCAACAAAAAAGAAATACGCCGAGCTCTCCCGCAGGAAAATACGGCAGAAAATATAATAAATCCCCCTCCCGATATTTCAGGAGGGGGATAATTCTGACTAGTCAGGAGAAATTACTTTCTCTTTCTGGAAACTACAACTGCGCCGCCAGCGATCAGAGCCAGGCCAGCAACTGCTGCGATGCCCTCAACGCCGGTGTCAGGAGAGCCCTTGCCGTTGTCGGTGGTAGCTGCGGGAGCCTCAGCGTCAACGGTAGCCGCTGCGGTGTCGTCAGCAGCGGGAGCCTCTGCGGTGGGCTCTGCTGCGGTGTCGTCAGCCGCGTCGCCGCCGCCAAGACCTGTTACGGTGAATGTAACCTTGATGGACTCATAGGAATCGTTCGGGATAGCTGCAACATTGTCGTATACGTTGATGAGCTGGATCCTTGCGGTGTTCTTGATGCTGAACTCCCAGTCGGAATAATCGTCGCTTGCGGTAGCAGCGTCTTCGCTCATAACTGCAGCGTCCTTGTCGAAGTCAACAGCAGCGCCGTTGAGCTCAACAGAGGTGATCTCGAACTGAACGGGTGTTGTGTCGAGGTCGATGTTGGACTCGAGCTTCAGCATATTCCAGCCGCCGTCCTTAACGCCGTCCAGGGTAACGGTGTACTCGCCGTCGCCGGTGATCTGTGCGTCGGTGTAGGTAGCGCCCTCGAGCTCAGCAGCTTCGCCGAGATCGTTGTCCCAGTAAAGGAGAGAGGACTGAGCTATGGTGTTACGGAACATATAGCTGGAAGACTGCCAGGTAAGACCTGCAACGTAGCTCTCCTCAGCAGAGGTGGGCATTACGAGTGCAGCGGCTGCAACTGCGCAAGCTGCTGCTGCGGAAACGATGTTTCTGATTTTCATGATTTAAATTCCTCCTGTGGTCAGACGAATGTCTGTGTTTATGCGGCGTAAAGCCGCTTTCAGGAACATTCTGCGGGGAAGCAGCGCGTTCCTAATGTACACAATTATTATAATACATCGGGTAGAATTTATCAATATGTAATTATGTACAAAAAATATATTCATTTTCTGACTATCACGCTGAAAAACCAGAAACCGTTACTGAAATTGCCTGATTTTGCCCGGAAATATGCGGTTTTTGGACTGTTAGCTGACTACTTTTTCGGGAAATGACAATAATACTGTTATACAGAACGTCTGCTAAAGGTACTAAAATCGTAAAAATAACTAAAAAAAATTGTTCAATCTGCCAAAATGAAATTTTCCGAGGTCAAATTTTCAAAATATGCTTTAAATTTAACGAAGTATGTGATATAATATTGTGTATAGGTGCGGGTGAACTATGCCCGTTTACCGTTTATTTACAAATACATAATTGAGAACACCGGTCGCCCTGACCAGTATATAATATAGAATTAATCTGTTCCCGCACGCGGGGACGGGGGGGAAGTGCAGTTTTGGAAAAGTACGTTATCAGAGGCGGAAAGAAGCTCAGCGGTGAGGTCAGCATCAGCGGTGCAAAAAATGCAGTCGCAGCGATACTCCCCTGCACGATTCTTTCAGACGAGCCCTGCATTATAGAAAATATACCGAACATAAGCGACGTTACCATCACGCTCCAGATCATGTCCGAGATGGGCGCGAATATCCGTATGCTCAACAAGACCACCGTGGAGATAGATACGCGTCCGCTCCGCAATATCCCGGTGCCCTATGAAAAGGCGAAGCTGATGCGCGCCACCACATATTTCCTCGGCACGCTGTTGGGGAGATTCCACAGCGCGCACGTTTCAATGCCGGGCGGCTGCAACCTCGGCGACAGACCCATTGACCAGCACCTCAAGTGCTTTGCGGCGCTGGGCGCTGAGTGCGAGATAGACGGCGGAATGGTGAACCTCCGCGCAGATAAGCTGGTCGGAACGCAGATATTCTTTGACAAGAACACCGTTGGCGCTACCATCAACGCTGTCATGGCGGCGGTAAAGGCGGACGGTCTGACAATAATTGAGAACGCCGCCAAGGAGCCGCATGTGGTCGATCTCGCCAACTGCCTCAACAGCATGGGCGCGGATATCCTCGGCGCGGGCACGGACGTTATCAAGATACGCGGCGTAAAGTACCTCCACGGCACAACATACAGCGTTATCCCCGACCAGATAGAGGCGGGAACGTTCATGACCATCGCCGCCTCCTCCCGGAGCGATATTCTTATAAAGAATGTTATCCCGAAGCACCTGGAGCCGATCACGCAGAAGCTTGTGAAGATAGGCGTACAGGTGGAGCAGTTTGACGACGCGGTAAGGGTCATCGGCGGCCCGGAGTATTTCGGCACCAGCGTAAAGACCAACCCGCACCCCGGATTCCCCACGGATATGCAGCCCCAGATGGCGGCTGTGCTCACCTGCGCAAAGGGCGCAAGCATGGTAACTGAGAGCATTTTCGACAACCGCTTCCGCTATGTTGACGAGCTGCGCAGAATGGGCGCGAATATCTCGGTCGAGGGCAGGGTTGCCGTTATCGAGGGCGTTGAGCGCTTAAAGGGCGCCCCGGTCAAGGCGACTGACCTTCGCGCGGGCGCGGCGCTTATCGTTGCGGCTCTCGGCGCCGAGGGAGTTACGGAGATCTACGACATTTTCCATGTGGAGCGCGGCTACGAGAACATGGAGATAAAGCTCCGCAGCCTTGGCGCGGATATCCAGAAAATCGACGAGCCTGACCCCACCGCAGAGGAAAAGGCGCTGAAGCAGGCGCTCTGATGGCGCGGATATTTCCAATTTGCAGCTCCAGCAGCGGCAACGCGACATTCATCGGCACCCGGGGACACGGGATACTGATAGACGCGGGGTGCAGCTTCCGGTCGCTGAAGAATTCGCTTGATCTCATCGAAACTCCGCTAAGCGGCATTGAGGCGCTGTTTATCACGCATGAGCACATCGACCACATAAAGGGACTGCTCCAGTTCACAAAGCACACAAAGATACCTCTTTTCGCAAGCCCCGGTACTATCGCTCAGCTCCGCACGGAGGTCAGGGAGACAATTCCGGAGGAGGTGCGGATATACGATATCGTGCACGACGTGTACCAGAGCGCGGATTTCGAGGTAAAGGCGTTCCATACGCCGCACGACACGCCGGAAAGTCTCGGGTTCACCGTGAACTACAACGGAAAGAAAATGGCGGTTTGCACCGACCTGGGCAAAGTAACTGCGGAGGTCGAGAAGAATCTGCTTGGCTGCGAGGCTCTGCTGCTGGAAAGCAACTACGACCCAGCAATGCTTGCAAAAAATCTGAACTACCCTGCGGATCTAAAGCGCAGGATAGCCGGAGATAAGGGTCATTTGTCCAACAACGCGGCGGCGGAGTTCTGCGGAAGGCTGATAGAGAGCGGCGCGACAAAGCTGATTCTCGGTCATCTCAGCCGCGAGAACAACACCCCTGCAACGGCGGAGAAGTGCGCCGCGGACTACCTCAGGAGCCGCGGAATTATCCGGGACAGGGACTACATTCTGGAGATCGCTCCGGTCATGACCCAGGGAAGGTACATAGCCGTTTGAAGGAGAAATCATGATAAAGCATATAGTGATGTGGAAATTCAGGGAAGGCGAGCAGGAAAATATGCTGCTTTTCCGTGACCGTCTGCTGGCGCTCAGGGATAAAATTCCCGAGATACGCGCCATGGAGGTAGGCATAAATATGAATCCCTCTGACCGCAGCTTTGACGCGGTCCTGGTCAGCGAGTTCGACAGCCTGGAGGCGCTCCGGGCGTACTCCACGAATCCGCTGCACGTTGAGGTATCGGCATTCTGCAAGTCCATAAGGACTGCTTCGCACAGCGTTGACTATGAGTTCTGAGCTGAACCGCGTGGAACATGAGTTTCCGCCGGTATACGATGAAAATTCCCGGGTACTTGTACTCGGAACGATACCCTCGCCCAAATCAAGAGAGCGGGGGTTTTATTATATGCACCCGCAGAACAGATTCTGGAAAATGCTGTCGCAGGTGCTCGGCGAGCCTGTTCCTCAGGATATTCCGGGCAGGCGGGAGCTGTGCGTTTCGCATGGCATAGCCCTCTGGGACGTCCTCGCGGAGTGCAGCATAGACGGAGCCTCGGACAGCAGCATAAGGAACGCAGTCCCGAACCGGCTGGAAATTATATTCCGGGCGGCGGATATCCGGGCGGTGTTCACCACCGGGAAAAAGGCGCAGGCGCTCTACGAGAGGTTTTTCCCGGAGTGTATGCCGGCGGTCTGCCTGCCCTCCACCAGCCCGGCGAACAGAACGATATCAGAAGCAGAAATGCTTGAAAAATACAGACAGATAGCAAAATACCTTTAATGACAAAAGAAAGAAGCGACATTAATGAAAGACGAAAGAAAACCATTGATTCCTGTAAAAGAGCTGTTCAAGCGCTATGCGCTGTTCGTTATCAGTCTGTTTATTTCAGCGCTCGGCGTTGCGATCACCAAAAAAGCCGGGCTGGGAGTTTCACCGATATCATCGACCGGAAACGTCATGAGCCTTAAATTCACGCAGCTTTCCCTCGGTAACTGGCTGATAATCTGGAACTGCGTGCTGATAGCCGGGCAGATCCTCATTCTGCGCAAGAAATTCCAGTGGATTCAGCTTATCCAGATACCGCTGTCGTTCCTGTTCGGGTGGTTTACCGATTTCGGCATGTGGCTGTTCTCGTCCCTTGAACCGGAAGCCTACCCGCTGAAGCTCGCCTGCGTGATTATCGGAACGATAGTACTCGCATTCGGCATTGCGCTGTCGGTTATCGCAAACGTTGTGATGAATTCCGGCGAGGCCTTCGTGAAAGCAATCTCTGACACGGTACATAAGGAATTCGGCACGATAAAGGTGATTTTCGATATTTCCTGCGTAGTTCTTGCGGTGATCCTGTCCATGTGCTTCTTTGAGTTCAGGATAGATGGCACCCGCGAGGGCACGATAATCGCGGCGGTGTGCACCGGGTTTATTGTGAAGTTCTTCGACCGCCTGGTCAGAAAGCCGCTGGATAAGCTCCTTACGGCTTGATTTTCCGCAGTGTGTTCAGCGAAAGTTAGCGATATGGATAATAAAAAAGGAAGAGTCAGCCTCTTCCTTTTTCTGTTTTATGAGGCTGCGCCGGACTGCGATTTTATCAGCCCGATAACCGCGCGGAACTGCTGCGACAGCATATCCGATATCTCGTTCTCGTCAAACCTGCATATTTTCGAGGCTGTCATCACGCCGATCCCAAAGGTGTACAGCCACAGGCTGCGGAAGATCTTCATCGCGTCCTCACGGCTCATATCGTAGTCGCGCATTATGTATTCAATGCATTTTCCGCTGTTCTCGCCAAGCTCGCGGAATACACCGTCAAATCCCCGGGTGTTCTCGTTTTCGCTCATGTACAGAAGCTGGAACAGCTTTGGCTGCTCTGCGGCGAATCGTATCATTTTCATTCCGACATTCTTGAACGGCGGCTGTATCACGTCCGTATTGACGTAGGCGTTAAAGCGCTCCATCGCGGCTGTCCTGATCTCAGCCAGAAGCTCGCCCATACTTGTGAACGCCGTGAATACCGGTCGGGTCGAGGTTCCCAGCGCTGCGCCCAGACTGCGGGCGTTGAGTGCGTTAATTCCTTGTTCCGCGACCAGATCAAGCGCTATGCTGATTATTTCCTGGCGGGTGTATTTCGCCTTTGGCGGCATTGCTGCTTACCTCCTTTTTGTTCTATTGGTAACATATGTTGTATTATAGCACAATTCTGTTGATAAGTCAATAGCGCTTGTGCTCCGATTTGCAGCGAGCGTTTTCTGTCTGCCGCAGCGGCTTTGCAGAGCCGTTTGCTGAAATTCTGCAAGGAAAATTAATAACCCAAATGTGAAAAGTTTGTGTACTTTGTGACATTCTAAGGAAAATTAGCACTCTCCTATTGACAGTGCTAAAAAGTTGTGCTATACTATAATCAGAACGAAGGGAACAGAGAAATGAGGAGAAAGACCTCAGGGATCGGTTCTCGGAGTTAAAATAAATTTTCAGCGCAGACCCAAGAACCTGCGAAAGGAGTAATGACTTATGTTAATGCCCAGCATCAGAAACAATGTATTTGACGATTTCTTTGGTACGCCGTTCTTCACAAGAACAGAGTCCAACATGATGAAAACTGATATAAAGGAGACAGAAAACGCATTCGAGCTGACAGTTGACCTGCCCGGCGTCAAGAAAGAGGACATCAAGGCGGAGCTGAACGACGGCTACCTGACCATCAGCGCAGAGAGCAGCGAGTCGAAGGACGAAAAGGACAAGGACGGCAAGTATGTATGCCGCGAGCGTTACTCCGGCAGCTGCAGCAGAAGCTTCTATGTAGGCGACGCTGTTACCGAGGAGGACATCTCCGCCAAATTCGAAAACGGCACGCTTAAGCTGACCGTTCCGAAGAAGGAAGCGCTCCCGCAGAAGGAAAACAAGTACATCGCCATCGGCTGATAAAGCTGAATGAAATGACGCCTGAATAAAGATTCCCCCGGCACCGAAAGACGCCGGGGGAATTTTGCTGTATGTCACTTCTGACAGGCGTATTTACCAGCGCCGAGCTTTTTCTGTGCGTTGTCAACGCGGTCGGCGGAGGGAGGGTCCGTGTCCTCCAGGGAGTACTTTATGCCGAGATTCTCCCACTTGAACTTCCCGAGCGTGTGGTAGGGGAGCACCTCCACCTTCTGGACGTTCTTCAGCGTTTTGATGAATTCGCTGAGCTTGTCGAGATCCTCGTCAAAGTCGGAGAGCCCGGGAACCAGCACATGACGAATCCAGACGGGCTTGCCTATGTCGCTGAGGTACTGTGCCATGTCCAGAATATTCGAGTTGTCGAAGCCGGTGATGTTCTTGTGGCGCTCCGGGTCGATCTCCTTGAGGTCGAGCAGAAGCAGGTCGGTGTACTTCATCAGCTCCTTGAACTTGGAGAAAAACGGCTCCTCGCGGGTGAACGGGTTGCCGGCGGTGTCTATGCAGGTGTTGACTCCGTCAGCCTTCGCCTGTTTGAACAGCTCCAGCAGAAAATCTATCTGGAGCAGCGGTTCGCCGCCGCTGACGGTGATCCCGCCCTCGTTCTTCCAGTAGCTCTTGTAGCGGTACGCCTTTTTCAGCACCTCGTCCGGGGTCATTTCAACTGTGGTATCGTCGCCCTCCATGCTCCATGTGTCGGGGTTGTGGCAGTAGCGGCAGCGCATATGGCAGCCCTGCACGAATACGATGAATCTCACGCCGGGGCCGTCTGCGGCGCCGAAGCTTTCGGTGGAGTGGATCCTTCCCTTTATCTCGCTCATAGTTCCTCCTGTATTATCCTGTATTAGTATAAGAACAGCGCCGCTCATCACGACGCTGTCCTTTGTTTATGCCGCTGTAATTGAATTACATATGATCGTGGCAGGTTCTTGCGATAACGTCGAGCTGCTGTTCTCTGGTCAGGTCGATGAACTTAACTGCATAACCGGATACGCGGATTGTGAAGTTAGCATACTCTTCCTTCTCAGGGTGCTCCATAGCGTCGATGAGCTTTTCCTTGCCGAATACGTTAACGTTGAGGTGGTGCGCGCCCTTGTCGAAGTAACCGTCGAGTACGTTAACGAGGTTGGTCACGCGCTCTTCCTCGGTGTGACCGAGTGCGTCAGGGTTGATGGTCTGGGTGTTGGAGATACCGTCCAGAGCCCACTCGTAAGGAAGCTTAGCAACGGAGTTGAGGGAAGCAAGCAGACCGTTCTTCTCTGCACCGTAGCAGGGGTTAGCGCCGGGAGAGAGGGGCTCGCCAGCCTTACGGCCGTCAGGCAGAGCGGAGGTAGCCTTACCGTATACAACGTTGGATGTGATGGTGAGGATAGAGGTTGTAGCCTCGGAATCACGGTAGGTGTGGCACTGCTTCAGCTTCTTGAGGAATGTGCCGAGCAGCCATACAGCGATATCATCAGCACGGTCGTCGTCGTTGCCGTAGCGCGGGAAGTCGCCCTCGACCTCGAAGTCTGTAACGATACCGTCCTCGTCGCGGATGCACTTGACCTTTGCATACTTGATAGCGGACAGGGAGTCAACAACGTGGGAGAAGCCTGCGATACCTGTTGCGAATGTACGTCTAACGTTGGTATCGATAAGAGCCATCTCGGCAGCCTCGTAGTTGTACTTGTCGTGCATATAGTGAATGAGGTTCAGGGTGTGTACATAGATGGAAGCAAGCCATGTCATCATGGTGTCGTACTTCTGCATAACCTCGTCGTAATCAAGGTACTCAGATGTGATAGGTCTGTAAGGAGGGCCTACCTGAGCCTTTGTCTTAGCGTCGATACCGCCGTTGATAGCGTACATCAGGCACTTAGCGAGGTTTGCACGAGCGCCGAAGAACTGCATTTCCTTACCGGTCTGTGTTGCGGATACGCAGCAGCAGATGGAGTAATCGTCGCCCCAAACAGGACGCATAACGTCGTCGTTCTCGTACTGAACGGAGGAGGTGCGAACGGAGATAGCAGCTGCATAGCGCTTGAAGTGATCAGGCAGCTTGTCGCAGTACAGAACCGTCATGTTCGGCTCCGGGGACGGACCCATGTTCTCAAGGGTGTGGAGGAAACGGAAGTCGTTCTTTGTAACCATGGAACGACCGTCCTGACCCTTACCGCCGATGGACAGAGTAGCCCAGACCGGGTCGCCGGAGAACAGCTCGTTGTAGGAAGGAATACGAGCGAACTTGACCATTCTGAGCTTCAGAACCAGGTGGTCGATGAGCTCCTGAGCCTCAGCCTCGGTAAGAGTGCCGTTGTCGAGGTCGCGCTTGATATAGATATCAAGGAATGTGGAGATACGGCCGATGGACATTGCGGCGCCGTTCTGGGTCTTGATAGCAGCCAGATAGCCGAAGTATGTCCACTGAACAGCCTCGCGTGCGTTAGCGGCAGGCTTGGAGATATCGCAGCCATAGGAAGCAGCCATTACCTTCATCTGCTTGAGTGCGCGGATCTGGTCAGCCAGCTCCTCACGCTGACGGATAACGGAATCTCTCATCTTGCCGTTGCCGCAGTTAGCGAGGTCGTACTGCTTAGCCTCGACCAGTCTGTCGATACCGTAAAGGGCGATCCTTCTGTAATCGCCTACGATACGGCCGCGGCCGTAGGTATCAGGGAGACCGGTGATGATCTTGTTCTTTCTTACAGCGCGCATTTCGGGGGTGTAAGCGTCGAATACGCCCTGGTTGTGCGTCTTGTGGTATTCTGTGAAGATCTTGTGGAGCTCGGGATCGGGGGTGTAGCCGTAGGTGGTGCAAGCCTCCTCAGCCATCTTGATACCGCCGAACGGCATGAACGCTCTCTTGAGGGGCTTATCAGTCTGGAGACCAACGATCTTTTCGAGATCCTTCATCTCGGGATCGATATAGCCGGGCTCGTGGGAAGTGATACCGGAAACGATATGTGTATCCATGTCAAGAACGCCGCCCTTAGCGCGCTCTTCCTTCTGGAGCTGCTGAACCTTGCCCCAGAGCTTGTTTGTGGAATCTGCCGGGCCTTCAAGGAAGGACTCGTCTCCATCGTAAGGTGTGTAGTTGTTCTGAATGAAGTCGCGAGTGTTGATCTCTTCACGCCAGATGTCGCCTTTGAAGCCTTTCCATTGTTCAAAATTCGCCATTTTTCTAAATACCTCCATAAATTTTGCGGGTACAATATTTGGTCAGCATGGACTAACGCAGGAAAACTACCGCTAGTTTTTTCAGGTTTATTCCACTTTTTTGGAACCGACCCTGATGTACGCCCTATGTTGGTCTTCCAACCTGTCAACATTATAACATATACGTCCTATAAAGTCAAGAGTAATTTCTGATTTTGAGAAAAATTTACTTATACTTTTTTAGTAGGTACAGTTATGCTAAATCATGGAAGCCACAATATATAGTGTTTTGGCGAACGAAATAGGTTAGCATTGGAAAATGTGTGCGGCGCTTATATCAAATATGTAAATTTTCCGGGAATTGTATGTATATCGGGATATAGGGAAATTAACAAAAACATGATAAAAATTTAACAAATTTTTGTTGATCGGGGATACCGGACTGCTGAAAAGACATTATTTGCGATGTCGGGGGATATTCCGGACTGTCCGGCAGACGACTCAGCTTTTTGCCGAAAATAATGCGTGACAGCCTGTCCGCTGTTATCGAAAGAATACAGCCCAGTCAGGGAAAGATACTTTTTAAACAAGCCGAGATCCCCGTTCATTCCGAGCGGGGATCATTTCCATCTGGAGCGTTGCTTTTGGCGGGGGACTTCCTGAAAAGCTCCCTAAGCCCGAACGCCAGCAAAAACACCGCGTAAAGCTTGCGGAGAAGCTCGCTGCTGAGAGACTGGGAGCCGATGGTTCCCAGAATCGCGCCGATTATTCCACCGGGGATAAGGCTCAGGACAAGCTTCCTGTCTATCAGCTTTGCGCGGCTGTGGAGTATGACTGAGATCAGCGCGATAGGCAGGAAAAACAGGAGATTGATACCCTGGGCGGTTTTCTGTGAAACGTTCTGGAACAGCGTCAGCCAGATAAGCAGAACGAATCCGCCGCCAAGTCCCATGGAGGCTATTATTCCGGACAGGGCGCCGACGATCGTTTCCATCATGTCAGGAGCGTCCTCACCGCAGCCGCGCAGATAAGCGCTCCGAACAGCCGCTGGAGCCATGCCGCGCGTATTTTCCGCAGAAACAGCGAGCCTGCGAGCGCTCCCGCCGCCCCTGCCGGAATGTACCCCCATGCGGACTTCATATCAAGCGAGCCGCTGAAAAAGTACGCTGCCGCCGCCGTAAGGCTGAGCGCGAAAATCACGGCAACGGAATTGGCATGGGCGCGGCGCGCCGCTTCCTCCGGCGGGATCTCACCGGAGCCTTTCCGTATTTCGTGTTCAAGGATCGGCACCGCCGCGACCCCGCCGCCGCTTCCGAAAAATCCGTTCAGAAGCCCGCAGATCATTCCCTCAAAAAAATGCTTCATAACATCACCCGGAATTATTCTGTGCAGTATTGCCGGGTTTATTTTTTTGTTCTGGCGGTATGTTTTTCCGGTTTTATTTTTTGTAGACCCGCTTGTGTATGAATTTTGAAAGCTCGGAAAATTCCTTTTCGCCGAGCGGTCTTGTGGTCATCAGCTTGAGCGGTATCGCCGGGGTTTTTCCGTAGAATTCCGGCTGGAAATACTCGCCGCCGTTGATGTGGAAGCCCAGCCGTTTGTAGAATTCAACGCGCCTGCGTTCGGTCGGCCCCTCGGGCGGCTCAACCTCGAGGACTATCAGAAACGGCGCCGTCATGAGCTTTAGCTGTTCCATCAGCGCGGTGCCGGTGCCATGTCCGCGCAGCTCCTGTGAAACTGCGAAATGCTCAACGAATATCGTTTTGTTTTCGGGGAATTCGTAGTAGTTCAGGAACGCCAGCGGCAGGTTTTCCGGCTCGTAGCAAAGGCAGCGGAATTCCGGGCGGGACAGCTCGGAATAATGCAGCGCCTCGCTTCCGCGTTCGGTCGGCGGGAACGAGTATTCCATGATTTCGTAGAGCCGCGAGAATTTCTCCCGGGGCATGGGTGAGTCTATGTAATAAAGATTAATGTGTTCCATTTTTACCTCCGTTATTATAATGATACCATATTGCAGAAATAAAATCAACCCTCGGCGGAATATAATACAAGCCGGTGGAAATAGAATTTACGAGAATAGCTTACGGAGGTGCTGTTATGCTGACATTGCTGGAATTCGCCCTGCAGAATCTGTTGTTCATCGGGCTTCATCTGGACGCGCGAAGCTCGTTCCCCAAGCAGCTTTCCCAGAAAGAGGAGGAAGAATGTATAGAGAAGGCCGCCGCCGGCGACAGGGAGGCGCGCAACAAGCTCATAGAGCACAATCTGCGGCTGGTCGCGTACATCGTTAACAAGAATTATCCGGACAATTCCCGGGGAGGTCAGCAGGACACGGACGACCTTATTTCGATAGGGACGATAGGGCTTATCCGCGCCGCAGAAACGTTTGATTACAGCAAAGGGAGCAGATTTTCTACCTATGCTTCCAGGTGTATAGATAACCAGATAAAAATGCACTTTCGGAAGATAAAGCGGCAGCAGACGGAGGTGTACATAAACGAGCCGCTGGAAACGGACAGCGAGGGCAACACGCTGACGATAGCGGATATTCTCGCAAGCAATGTGAATATCGAGGAGGAAACGGAGCTGCGGATAAATTCGCAGAAGCTGTACAAATACATTGAAGAGGAGCTTGACGAGCGGGAGCGCGAAATAATCTGCAAGCGCTACGGTATCCGGGACGGCAGGGGATACGTTTGCGAGGCGATGACCCAGCGGGAAATTGCGAAGCAGCTCAAAATCTCCCGGAGCTACATTTCGCGGATAGAGAAAAAGGCGCTGGAGAAGCTGCGGAAGCGGTTTGAGGAGGGGTAAAATTGGTAGGCTTGACAAGGAATCTTACGCAGCGTACAAGCCCGGAAAATACCGAAACCTGATTTCTGACAGGGCGGTAGAAACTCTTTTCGGCGTTGCCGTTGATTATTTCCTGTGCTTTTATCCATTCCTCTTTTGCCATCGGCGTCCGTAACAGCGGTCTTTTCCCCGACAAATCCCAGGGGAGTTACTCCACCCAGCCAGTGGTCGGTCCGTGCCAGAAGCACCAGATTGCCACGCACACGTTCAGCGATAGTTTCACGTTCAAGCTGAGCGAAAACGGCTGCAATATTCATCATAGCCCTGCCCATTGACGTGGAGGTGTCGAATTGTTCCTTTATGCATATAAACGCGGTATTCATGCCGTTCAGCTCTTCAATGAGCGTTGCGAATTCCCCGACATTTCTGCTGATACGGTCAAGCTGATTTCCGTGGCTTATAGGGTCTGCTTTTATATTTTCAAGTACATCACTGATTTCACGGATTTCGCCGTGCTTTATTGACGTTAAAGTTTCTGAGATGGCGTCCTGTCAAAAAGCGTAGAATAAATCGGTGTCGTCACACGGACTATGTGCTTTTCCAAGCTGTACCATTGTGCCTGGTTTTCTTGCAAGAAAAGCCGATGCCTGGAATCGGGTGTTGAATATCCCGACTAATGATCTCTATGCTTATATAATTGAGAAGAAACTATCAAGGTGCGACCTTACTCCTGAAGAGAGGGAGTACGTGGTAAGAACTGTCTTGGGGTCTTTGGCTGTTCATAATTCCGGGTAGCGTTTTGCCCTGATTCCGTTCGTGGAATCATGGCATTTATTTTTTGAAAATTATAAATTACAAAGTGACCAACAGCACCATAATCTCGAATGAGATAAGGCAACCTCTAAAAACCCACAAAATTTCAGACAAATAGAGGCATTTAGCATAATTGGTCAAATATTGACCAGCA